>JANSXS010000004.1 GCA_024742835.1 Paracoccaceae bacterium
CGAAGATCGTGGATTGGTACATGGACGGCAAGATCGAGATCGACCCGATGATCACCCACAAGCTGAGCCTCGACGAGATCAACGAGGGCTTCCACCTCATGCATGAGGGAAAGTCCATCAGAGCCGTGGTGGAGTTTTAAGTGAGCCTCGATATCGTCACAGAAAACCGCAGTTTCGGCGGCATCCAGTCGGTCTATCGGCACAGCTCCAATACCTGTGGTTGCGAGATGACCTTTGCGGCCTACCTGCCGCCGCAGGCCGAAAAAGGCCCGGTGCCGGTGCTTTGGTACCTGTCAGGGCTGACTTGCACGCATGAGAACGCCATGACCAAGGGTGGCTTTCAGGAACATGCGGCCAAACACGGGTTGGCGGTGATCTTTCCCGACACATCCCCGCGGGGCCAATCGGTTTCGGATGACGCGTCTTACGACCTGGGGCAGGGGGCCGGGTTCTACCTTAACGCAACACGTGATCCGTGGCGGCCGCATTACCGGATGTATGACTACATCGTGAGCGAGTTGCGCTCTGTCGTGATGGATGCGCTTCCCTTGCAGGACAAGCATGGGATCACCGGCCATTCGATGGGTGGCCACGGCGCGATAACGCTGGCGATACGGAATTCCGATCTTTTCGAATCGCTGTCGGCCTTCGCGCCAATCGCGCATCCGACTCAGTCTGACTGGGGCAGAAAACAGTTAAGCGCCTATCTGGGTGATGACGAAAGCGCCTGGTCTGATCATGACTCGACCCTTCTTCTGGAAGAGTACGGCTGGAAAAGCGAGCTATTGGTTGACCAAGGTGCGGAGGATCAGTTTCTTGAGTTGTTGAAACCCGAGGCACTTGCGGGAATGATGGCAAAACGTCGGCAGGCTGGACAGGTGCGTATGCAGCAGGGGTATGACCATTCCTACTTCTTCGTGAATTCCTTCGCCGGAGATCACGTTGCCTGGCATGCTGAACGTCTGAACTGATATCTGATCCCAAGGAAGGTAAAAGATGCTGAAGAAACTTGTCGGAGCCACCTGTCTTGCCCTGATGCCGCTTGGTGCGGTCGCCCAGGACGGTGACGCGGAAGCCGGTGAAAAAGTATACCGTAAATGCATGGCCTGCCATGCGGTTGGCGAGGGTGCCAAGAACAAGGTCGGCCCGCAGCTTAACGGTGTGGTTGGTGCCCCAATCGCCAGAAATGAAGATTTCAAGTATTCCAAAGTGCTCGCTGAGATGGGTGCGGATGGAAAAGAATGGACGCCCGAGGAACTCGACGCCTTCCTTGAGAAGCCGCGTGATTATGCCAAGGGCACCAAGATGTCGTTTGCCGGTCTGCGCAAGGAAGAGGATCGCAAGGACGTCATCGCATATCTCGCCACGTTCGAGTGACGTTACGGGTGAGATGAAAGATCGCTTTCGGGCCAGGAGGAGAGCCTTGGCCCGAAGGCAGTAAGCGGCAACGACCTATGGTGGATCCGTTGTCATTTATTGCGGCTGTTTTGCCGCGCCCCAGGGAGGACTAACATGAAAAAGCTCCAGCTTTTCACTTCCGGGATCGCGCTTTGCTGTGCCTCGATGGCACTTGCAAACGATGATCTCATGACCCAGATGGACGACCCCAAACAGTGGGCGATCCAGACCGGTGACTACGAAAACCAGCGGTATTCCGAACTTGACGAGATCACTGCCGAAAACGTGGGCGATCTTCAGGTCGCGTGGACCTTTTCGACCGGCGTTCTGCGTGGTCATGAAGGCGGCCCGCTTGTGATCGGCGACGTGATGTACGTTCACACGCCCTTCCCGAACACGGTCTATGCGCTTGACCTGTCCCAGGAAGGCAAGATCATCTGGAAATACGAGCCCAAGCAGGATCCCAACGTGATCCCGGTCATGTGCTGTGACACGGTCAACCGCGGTGTGGCCTATGCCGATGGCAAGATCATTCTGCACCAGGCCGACACTACCGTTGTGGCGCTTGACGCGGAAACCGGTGAAGTCGAATGGGAAGCCGTCAATGGCGATCCCAGCATCGGTGAAACCAACACCGCGACCGTTCTGCCGGTCAAGGACAAGGTCATCGTTGGCATTTCGGGCGGCGAATTCGGTGTCCGTGGTCACGTCACCGCCTACGATCTGAACTCCGGTGAGCAAGTCTGGCGCGCCTATTCGGTCGGTCCGGACGATGAAATGCTCGTCGACCCCGAAAAGACCACCCATTTGGGCAAGCCTGTCGGCGAAAACTCCAGCCTTAACAGCTGGGAAGGCGACCAGTGGAAAATCGGTGGCGGCACCACATGGGGCTGGTTCTCGGCCGACATGGAAGAGAACCTGATGTACTACGGTACGGGTAACCCGTCTACGTGGAACCCCGCACAGCGCCCCGGCGACAACCGCTGGACCATGACTGTCATGGCCCGCGACATCGACACCGGCATGGCCAAGTGGTTCTACCAGATGACACCCCATGACGAGTGGGACTACGATGGTGTCAACGAGAACATCCTCACCGACCAGGAAATCGACGGCGAGATGCGCAAGCTTCTGACCCGCTTCGACCGTAACGGCCTGGCCTACACGATGGATCGGGTCTCGGGCGAGCTTCTGGTCGCTGAAAAGTTCGACCCGGTTGTCAACTGGACCACTGGCGTGGACATGGATCCTGATTCCGAAACCTATGGTCGTCCGCAGGTCGTGGCACAGTACTCGACATTGCAGAACGGCGAAGACGTGAACTCGACCGGCATCTGCCCGGCGGCTCTTGGTACCAAGGACCAGCAGCCTGCGTCCTACTCGCCCAGAACGCAGACTTTCTACGTTCCCACCAACCACGTCTGCATGGACTATGAGCCGTTCCGTGTGTCCTACACCGCAGGTCAGCCCTATGTCGGCGCGACCCTGTCGATGTATCCCGCACCGGATAGCCATGGCGGCATGGGTAACTTCATCGCCTGGGACAACATCAAGGGTGAAATCAAGTGGTCGATCCCTGAGCAGTTCTCGGTGTGGTCGGGTGCTCTGGCAACCGCGGGCGACGTCGTGTTCTACGGCACGCTCGAAGGTCACCTGAAAGCTGTCGATGCTGAAACCGGCGAGCAGCTGTATCAGTTCAAGACTCCGTCGGGTATCATCGGCAACGTGATGACCTACGAATCCGATGGCAAGCAGTACATTGCCGTGCTGTCGGGTGTCGGTGGCTGGGCTGGCATCGGCCTCGCGGCTGGTCTGACCAACCCGAACGACGGCCTGGGCGCCGTGGGCGGCTACGCATCCCTGAGCGATTACACTGCTCTGGGTGGTCAGCTGACCGTGTTCGCACTGCCTGACTAAGCTGACAGAAACAGAGGGGCCGGCACGCCAGACCGGGGTGCCGGCCCCTTTTTTCAAATTCGTACCCGAAACCGAAAGGCTCTCTAAATGCGTCCCGCAATTTTCTCCTTCATCGCCGCGACGTTTGCAGTCACGCTTGCATCAGGTGCCGGTGCTGCCAACTGGAGCGACCAGAAGGTCGACCCCTCCGCCGAGCAACCAGAAGTGCCCGTCGCCTACGAAGAGGGCGGCCGCTACTTCACCGAAGATGATATCCCCACCTATAACATTGCCGAGGATGGTACTGTGGACTGGATGACCTTCTCGGGTTTCCGCCGGTATCACGCGGAATGCCACGTTTGCCACGGACCTGACGGCGAAGGCTCGACCTATGCGCCGAAAGTAAAGAATTCCGCTATCCACATGGGCTACTATGACTTCGTCGGCGTTGTCGTGAATGGCCGCGGCGATGGCAATTCTATCATGCCCCATTTTGGCGACAACCCGAACGTGATGTGCTACCTTGACGACATCTATGTCTATCTCAAGGCGCGTGGTATGGAAGCGGTCCCGCGCGGTCGCCCAGCCAAGAAAGAGCCGAAGTCCGACATGATCGCAGAGGCTGAAAATGCCTGCATGGGCTAAACGCTTTGTTGCGCTTCCGGGGCTGCTTGCACTCCTTTTTGTGGTGTGGGCGGAACCCGGAAAAGCGCAGACCTCGGACCTTGTGTCCAATACGGCACTCCGGGTCTGTGCCGACCCCGCGAATACCCCGGCATCGTCCGAGGATCTGAGCGGATATGAAAACAAGCTTGCAGACCTGATTGCGTCAAAACTAGATCTTCCCGTGCAATACACGTGGTTTCCCATGGCGACGGGGTTCATCCGGCAAACCCTGATGGCGAAACGCTGTGATGTGGTCATGGGATATGCGCAGGGTCACGAACTTGTGCTCAACACCAACCATTACATGACCTCCGTTTACACGCTGGTGACGCCAAAGGACAGTCCATTGGCGGATGTGGCCCGCCTGAACGACCCGCGCCTTAAGGATCAGGCTATTGGCGTGGTTGCAGGGACGCCGCCGTCAGCACATATGGCACGGCACGGCCTGATGGCCAAAGCCCGGCCCTACAACCTGTTTGTGGACCGCCGCGTGGACAGCCCTGCTGAAAACATGCTCCGCGATCTCAAGGCGGGTGAGCTTGACGCTGCTGTGTTGTGGGGGCCAATTGGCGGTCCTTTGGTTAAGCAAGGCTACCCCGAGTTTCAGGTCACGCCGCTGATCAATGAGGATATGCCACCGCGGCTTTTCTTCCGCATTACCATGGGTGTTCGGCAAGGCGAAAAAGTGTGGCAACGCGAACTAAACTCGCTGATCCGCCGCCACCAGGACGAGATCAATCAAGTCATGCTAGAGGCCGGTGTACCTTTGATCCAGGACATGGGCGACGCGTTGATGGAGATCGAGAATTGAGACTGACACGGGCAGCAACGCTTTTCGCGCTGCTGCCTGTCGTCTGTCTGGCCGAAACCATCCCCGAACCCACCGAATACCGAATGGATACGTACCGTGCGCCGGTGCCCGCCAGCATCGCGGGGGGCACTGTCGTTGGTCCCAAAGCCGCCTATGCCCTGTGGCAGGATGGCGGCGCGGCATTTATTGATGTCATGCCGCAGGCACCCAAACCGCAGAATTTGCCCGAGGGCACCATCTGGCGCGAGAAACCCAGAGAGTCGATTCCCGGTGCCATATGGCTGGCTAATGTCGGCTACGGGGCTATTGCCAATGTGACACAGACCTATTTCCGCGAGGGTCTGCAAAACGCCACGAATGGCGACCGAAACTATCCAGTTGTCATGTTCTGTCTTGCCGATTGCTGGATGAGCTGGAACGCGGCAAAGCGCGCGATTGAGTGGGGGTATTCCGAGGTTTACTGGATGCCCGAGGGCACCGATGGTTGGGCCGCGTTGTCCTACCCGCTGGAATCGGTCCTGCCGACCAAACCGCAGGATGACTGAGCCATGCGCCGCCGCTCAGAACCCTGCGATGCGTTTATGCGCGTGACTCACGGTGCCGTCGGTGTCGGTCATCGTGACATCCACTGATTGTGCGGAGCCCGGCACTGACAGGCTGATGCGTGGGTTTTCCGACACCGAGATGGACCCGGTCACATCCACATAGCCGCCACCGTCGAGATCAATCTCGACAGTTTCCACATAGCGCAGCGGTATGAACAAAAGCGAAATTTGATCCATCTGCATCCCTGAATGCGAAGGGTGCTGAATGTCGACATCCAGTTTCCGAAGCCGCGCTTCCAGATTGGCCAGCGCATCGGCGGACATCACGGGAACCGTACCGCCCACCTCCAGCGTCATGTTGCCAAGCGTGGCCAAGGCGGCGACGGGATCTGATCCGGGAGGCGCGGCGCAGGCCCCCTGACCAGAGGTTTTCACGAAAGTCTCGGCGACGAAAAGCTGCCCGTCCGTGGTCTCGGCCACAACATGCAGCGGCGTGGGGCCATTCACTCGCATTGTCACGTCGAAATAAAAGCTCGCTTGCGGATCATCAAGCGCAAAGACGGCGGATACCGGCATCGGGTTGTCATCCAGAATGACCGTCACCTTGCCCACCCGCAGCCCCCTTGGCGCAACGATCTGCGCGGCAATCTGCGTGCGCGAATCGTTCCTCGTGCGATAGGGCGCGTCGATTGCGATCAGGTGCGATCCGTCATGAACAACCCGGTCGCCGTAAAGCTCTGATTTGACGCTGTCCCACGCATCACTCGCAATCGCCGGTAGGGCCAAAATACAGGCGAGGGCCGTGCTGAAGATCCGATGTTTCATCTCTCACCTCCCAGAAGAAACTCGCCAAAGGCACGCGGCCCATCGCCAGTTTCTATCACATCTACCACAGTCAGGGTCTTTGCGTCGATTACGCTGATCGTATTCTCGAACCAGTTGGCCACCACAATCCGCGAATCATCGGCGGTATTATCCACGCCTTCGGGATATTCCCCGACGGAAATCTTCGTTTCATGGCGCAGCGTGTCCAGGTTGATGACGCTGACGCTGTCCTCATATTGATTGCTGACAAAGGCACGCCCCTGCGCGAAGGCAACACCATAAGGGCGGGCCCCGACAGGGATTGTCGCGGTGATTCTGCTGCCCTGCGCGTCGATCACGCTGACATCGTTCGTCCCGACATTGCCGACAAAAAGCCGCCCATCTGGCGCATAACGCAACCCAAAAGGCCGCGACCCGACATCCAGACGCGCAACAAGGCTGAGCGTTTCGGCATTGAAAACGGACACCTGATCGGCGTCCCGGTCCGCTGACGCCAGAAAACGCCCATCATCGGAAATCGCCAAACCCGCCGGGGCCGCCCCCGTGGTCAACTCGCCGCGCGTATCAAGCGTCTGGTCGTCCAGAACCCAGATCCGGCTATTGTACCAATCCGAAATGAATAGCCTGCCGCGGGCCGCATCATGGGCAACGCCGATGGGGCCGCCATCGAGCCGCGTTTGTGCCGCCTCTTTGCCTGTTGGCGCAAAGCGACGAACCGTCTTGCTTTCAGGGGACACTGTGAAGACCGACCCGTCGATAGCAACCGAAATACCGGCGGGTTTGCCGGGGACGGCCCAGCGGGCTGTTTCCTGGCCGGTCTTCAGGTCGATGACGCTGACCACCTCACCGCTTTGGCAAGTGACAAACGCCGTTTGCCCCGCCACCGGGCTACCGGCGGCGAGACACAACAGGACAAGTCCTTTAAGACCCCGCCGCACCAAACTTTTCCGCCAGGGCATCTAGGCCCGACTGATAGACCGCCGACACCGCGTTGATGGCCGCCTCGTCGTTCAGTTCCGGGGGCGGATCGTTGTTCGGGTAGCCCCGGTAGAACGCGCCACGCCATTCCACGATGGAGCCACCCCCGTCACGAGGCTTCACCGTCAGGTGAGACGAGTAGTTCGTGACCGGCAAAACCTCGACCAGGACATCGGTGATCCGGTAGGAATAGCTCATCTTTTCGTCGCTGTACTTGTACAGGATTTCCGAGATTGTCGGCCCCCCTTCCTCTCCGAGGGTCAACACACGGGTTGCGTCGATGTCATTGCCACCCTCGCCCGTCGTGCCGTGCACGGCAGGGTGCCACGACATATCCTGGAAATTACCAACCGCTTCCCAAACCTCGGCTGGCTCTGCGGCGACCTCGGTTGTCAGCGTTACCTTCTGACGGGTCGGCCCGTGGGCCATGGCAAGGGACGGCACAAGGGCCGCGATACTTGCCGCTAGAAACAGACGTCTTCTCATCATTCCTCCCTACGAAAGATTCTGTTTTTCAGGATATACCGAATCCCGCGTTCCCAACCTTCATCGGTATTGGATCTTATGTCGACCACACCACCCTTCACAAGGTCGCCGGTCTTGGCGTCACGCAGTTGCAGGTTGATGGCGAGTATCAGATTCGAGACTTTTTGCACCTCTCCCACAAGCGCGAAATCGGCTCCGAGACGGGCCGCGATTCGCGTGTCGCAGCCATAGCATTTGGCTAGGTTCACATGACGCTCTATCGCCTCTTGCTCGGGGGCGATATCGACAAAGTCATACCCTTCTTCGGCAAAGCGCGCGACGATGATATACTCGATCATGGCCAGTCGCGCGACCTCTTCCTCACTTTCGCCAAGCTCTTTTGTCTGAAGCGAGTCGTCAAGTTTAAACATGCCAAAAAACGCAACCTTGTCAGCGGCTTGCGCGGTGCTTGCGGTCAGCATGAAGAGGGCGGTAATAAGCTGTCTCATGGGCTTTCTTATAAATTAAGACTTCTGTCCACAGCGGACCCTGATACGTTTCCAACAGCAACCGGGCCGATGGTATTGGTTTCCAAGCCACCGCGATATGACCACGGTTCTGATCCGATTGGAATTCGGACTTTGGGAGGAAAAATTGATGAAATTCGCTCTGACGCTGTTGGCGTCGGTCCTGTTTTTTGTCGGCGCAAGCCCTGCCTTCGCCATTGATGTGCGCGCGGCCGTTTTGCGGGTCGATTACCAAACGCTGTTGCCGCTTTCACGCTACGATGTACGGCCCGACGATCTGGGCTTTGCCGGCGCGGCGCTTGCCGATCAGGACAACAACACGACCGGGTCTTTCATGGGCCACAATTATGAAACCGTCCAAGTCAGCACCACACCGGATGACGCCGACGCGGCGCTTGATGCGATCCTCGCGGACGGCATTCGCCTGATCGTCGTTTTGGCGCGTGCCGAAGATCTTCTTCGGCTGACCGATCGCGCCGCCGAACAAGGCGCGCTGGTGTTCAACGCGCAGGCCCCGGACATGGCGCTGCGTGACACCGACTGCCGCGCAGGCTTGCTGCATACCAGCCTGTCCTACGGGATGAAAGCAGATGCGGTTGCGCAATTCGCAATCTGGAAAAAGTGGACAGACTGGCTTTTGGTGCATGGCTCCAACCCTGCCGATGTGGCCATGGCGGACGCGTTTCGCAATGCTGCGAACAAGTTCGGTGCGCGGATCGTCGAAGAACGCGAATTCGAGGATACGGGGGGCAGCCGCCGCACCGATTCCGGTCATGTCATGGTGCAAAAACAGCTTCCCGTCTTCATGCAGGGGGCCAAGGACCATGACGCGGTGATCGCGGCGGATGCCACAAATTACTTTGCAGGGTTCCTGCCGTACCACCTGTGGACACCGAGGCCCGTGATGGGGTCCGGTGGTCTGGTTCCGGTCAATTTCCACGGCGCACACGAAGCCTATGGCGCGACCCAGTTCCAGACCCGGTTCGATGAGTTGACCCGGCGCTATGTCCGATCCGAGGATTTCAACGTCTGGCTTGCCTTGCGCGTGGTGGGCGAAGCGGTGACGCGGGCAAATACCGCCGATCCCATGGGCGTGCTTGATTATGCCATGTCTGACGCTTTCGAACTGGCCGCATTCAAGGGGCAGAAGGTCACCTTCCGGAATTGGAATGGCCAGATCCGTCAGCCGGTTCTGCTTTACGACGGGATGCTTACGGTCAGCGTCAGCCCGCAGGAAGGCTTTCTGCACCAGACATCCCCGCTCGATACGATGGGGCTCGATCGCCCTGAATCCAACTGCACCGCCTTCAACTGAGGAGCCAACATGAGACCATTTGTTCTCGCCACCGCCCTTGTCGCGTTTGCGTCACCGGTCTTTGCCGGGAAAGCATTCGTGTCGAACGAGCGCGGCAATACCATTACGGTCGTGAATACCGAAACATGGGAGGTCGAAACCGAATTCTTCGGCGGCAACCGACCGCGCGGCATCACCGTCAGCCCCGATGGCACCAAGCTTTATGTTTGTGCCTCGGATGACAATATCGTGCGTGTTTTCGATACCACGACCTACGAAGAGCTGCCGAGCCTGCCGTCCGGGCCGGACCCGGAGCTGTTCATCATCGAGCCCTCTGGCGAACGGCTTTATATCGCCAACGAGGACGACAATCTCGTCACCGTGACGAATACCAACACCCGTCAGGTTCTGGCCGAGGTGCCGGTGGGTGTGGAACCCGAGGGCATGGGCATGAGCCCGGATGCGAAATGGGTGGTCAACACGTCCGAGACCACCAACATGGCGCATTTCATCTCGACCGAGGATTACTCGATCAAGCACAACGTGCTGGTCGATCAGCGCCCGCGCTATGCGCAATATACGGCGGATGGTACCCGGCTTTATGTCTCGTCCGAGATCGGTGGCACCGTGACGGTCATGGATATCGCCGAGGATGGCGCGCCGACCGTGGTGGGCAAGCTGACCTTCGAGGTGCCCGGCGTTCTGCCCGAGTGGCTTCAGCCCGTCGGCGTGAAGGTGACCAGCGATGGAAGCCGCGTCTTCGTCGCGCTTGGCCCCGCGAACCGTGTTGCGGTCGTGGATGGCGAAACGCTCGAAGTGCTGGATTACATCCTTGTCGGCCAGCGCGTCTGGCAGCTCGATTTCACGGCAGATGAAAAATACCTGATTTCGACGAATGGCAATTCCAACGACATCACGGTGATCGACGTCGAAAAGGAAGAAGCCATCAAATCCGTCCAGGTGGGGCAACAGCCCTGGGGCGTTGTGACGATCAAGGACTGAAAGGAACAAGACCGATGAAAAAATTTCTTGCTGCCGTGTTTTCCGCCGCTGTGCTCTCTGGCCCCGCAATGGCTGCGCCGCTCTGTGACAATCTTGGCTTCGCCGGCCTTCTGGCCGCGTGCAACCGGGGTGAGACGATCGAGCTAACGCTTGCCTCCGGTGTTCCTCTTGGCGAGGATCAGGTGCTGCAATCGGGGGCGTATTACAAGCTTCAGATCACGGCAGACGGCTCTGCCGAACTGGCCATTACCGGGTCTGATTTCTTCCGCGCGATCTGGATGAACGAGATCGTCATCAACCAGATCGAGATCCGCCCGATGGCCATCGACAGCCTTGAGTTCGACAAGGCGGGTGTCGCCGAGCTGTCCTTCATCGCGATCAAGCCGGGCAGCCACACGCTGCGCATTCCAGGTTCAACGGGTGACGCACAAAGCGTGACCTTCTCCATCCAGTAAAGAGGATAATAGACCATGAAACACGTATTTGCCTTTATTGCCGCGGCCACATTGGCCGCACCGGCCTTTGCCGGCGCCCACGGGATCGACGAAGAGACCACGCAGAAGATCATGGCCATGCTGACAGAAATGGAATGTCAGATGGACCCGGCGGATATCGAGGTCGAGGATGATGGCTATGACCTTGACGACGTCATCTGCAAGGGTGGCAACCAGTTCGACATAAAACTGGACAAGGACCTGAACGAGGTCGGCCGCCGCGCCGAGTAAACGCCCGAAAAGGAGAACCGCATGCGCCTCCTGCGCAGTTTCATCGCCATCCTTCTGTGTCTCTCCCTGCCTGCGCAGTCAGAGGAGATGCCGATCCTGCGGCTTGCGGTTCTCCAGATCGGCACGGTCAACTGGGAGCTTGATACGATCATCCGGAATAATCTGGATGAGAAGTACGGCTTCCAGCTTGACGTTCAGCCCTTTGCCGACAACGGTGCCACCCGGATCGCGGTGGCGGGCGATCAGGCCGATATGGCTGTCGCCGACTGGATCTGGGTCGCGCGGCAACGCGCGGCTGGCAAGGATTACGTTTTCATCCCCTATTCCAAGGCTGTGGGCGGCGTGGTTGTCCCCGATGACAGCCCGGCGCAGACGCTGGCCGATCTTGACGGTGGCAAACTGGGCATCGCGGGCGGGCCGCTGGACAAATCTTGGTTGATTCTGCGCGCCTATGCCGACCGCGAATACGGGTTTGACCTAAAGGGCGGCACCGAACAGGTGTATGGTGCCCCGCCGCTTATTTTCAAATCCGCCCTCGGCGACGGCTATGAGGGCGCGATCAACTACTGGCATTTCCTCGCCAAGATGAAGGCCGAGGGCATGAGGGAGCTGGTCAATGTGGAACAGGCCACAACAGCCCTCGGCCTTGACCCCGACACGCCGCTTTTGGGATATTTTGGCAAGGGTGCCTTTTTCGACGAAAACCCGGCCCTTGCGCAGGCATTCTATGCCGCGACGCGGGACGCCAAGGATATCCTGCTGACATCCGATGCCGCGTGGGAGGACTTGCGCCCGGCCATGCGCGCCGAAAGCGAGGCGGAATTCCAGACTCTGCGCGCGGATTGGCGCGCCGGTGTGCCCGCGCGCGGCCCGGTCAAGGCGCAGGACGCCGCCGCAATGCTGTCCTTGCTGGCCGAACTTGGCGGTGCGGACCTGGTGGGGAAGGCGACGGACCTGCCAGCGGGCCTGTTCGCCCGGGTTGAATGAACCATTCCCGTCCTGATGCCCGATAACCGCGCTACACCGTTCCTGTCGATATTGGGGCTGTTGACACTCTGGGTTGTCGCGGCGCTGTTGACAGATGATCCCCAGACCCTGCCAACCCCGTGGCAGCTTATCCCGCTTTTCCAGCGGGAACTGGCCTCTGGCGAACTGGTCCATCATCTGGGTGCGACCCTGATCCGGGTGATGTGGGCCTTCACGCTGGCGATGGGGTTCGGCGTGGCACTCGGGATCGTCATGGGACGTTCCGAGCGGGTCAATCGTTGGCTCGACCCGTGGCTGGTGATCTTTCTCAACTTGCCCGCGCTGGTGCTGATCGTACTGTGTTATCTGTGGATCGGTCTGACGGAAATCGCGGCGATCCTTGCCGTGACCTTCAACAAGATCCCGAACGTGGCCACGGTCGTGCGCGAGGGTGCGCGCGCGCTTAGCCCGGATCTTGATGCCATGGCCAAGGTTTACCGTATGTCATGGCTGGCCCGGTTGCGGCATGTGGTTCTGCCGCAATTGGCGCCCTACATCGCCGCCGCCGCGCGGGGCGGCGTCGCGGTGATCTGGAAAATCGTGCTGGTGGTGGAATTCCTTGGACGGTCCTCGGGCATCGGGTTTCAGATCCACCTTTATTTCCAGCTTTTCGATGTGGCGATGGTGCTGGTCTATGCGCTGTCCTTCATATTCGTGATGCTGTTGGTCGAATGGGCCATCCTGCAACCGTGGGAACGGCGTGTCAGACGCTGGCGCAGCGCATGATCAAGGTAGCGATCCTGTCGAAAAGCTATGGCGACACGCAGGTTCTGGGCCGTGTGGAATTCGCCGTGCAAGCGGGAGAAACCGTGGCGCTTGTCGGCCCGTCGGGCATTGGCAAATCCACCATTCTGCGGATCGTCGCGGGCATAGACGGCGCATTCGAAGGGCAGGTCGAGCGCCCCGACGCGGCGGCGATCGTGTTTCAGGAACCCACGTTGCTCCCGTGGCGATCGGCGCTGGACAACCTGCTTTTGACCTGTCCGGGCCTAAAGCCTGACGCGGCCCTGCACGCGCTTGACCGTGTAGGTCTTGCGGGCAAGGACAAGGAATTTCCCGGTCAACTGTCGCTGGGTCAGCAACGCCGCCTGTCGCTGGCGCGCGCCTTTGCCGGGCGGCCCGGTATGCTGATCCTTGACGAGCCTTTCGTGTCGCTTGATCCGCACATGGCCGATACGATGATGACCCTGACCGAAGACCTGATTGCAGAGGCGCGGCCCGCGACCTTGCTGGTGACCCATGCCGAGGCCGAGGCCAATCGCCTTGCCGACCGGGTGCTGAGGCTGCAAGGTGACCCGGCGACCCTGAAAGCGGAGAGTTAGCCCCATGTCCGACGGCTTGACCGTGCGCGAACTGAGCTTCAATTACGGCCCCAAGCAGGCGCTGAAGGATGTGTCCTTCAGCCTGCCACGCGGGCAATTCTGCGCGTTGCTTGGTCCGAATGGCGCAGGCAAATCGACGCTGGTGTCATTGCTCACCCGTCTGCTTGTGTCGCCCAAGGGCGAGATCGAGATCGCGGGGCACGATCTGCGCCGCGCCCCGCGCAAGGCGATGGCGGATCTGGGCGTGGTGTTCCAGCAACCCACGCTCGATCTGGAACTGAGCGTGAGGCAGAACATGGCCTATTTCGCCGCGCTGCACGGTATGCCGCTCAAGGGTCAGCGAGAGAAGATCGACGCGGCGCTTGACCGGCTCAACATGCTGGAACGGTCCGAGGAGAAGGTGCGCGCGCTCAATGGCGGGCACCGGCGGCGGATGGAACTGGCGCGGGCGCTTTTGCACGAACCCAAGGTGCTGTTGCTGGACGAGCCGACCGTGGGCCTCGATGCGGCTGCGCGGCATTCCATCGTGGAGCATGTTCACGATCTGGCCGAGGGCGATCTTTGCGTGATCTGGACAACACACCTGACCGACGAGGTGCGCGACACCGA
This sequence comes from Paracoccaceae bacterium, assembly GCA_024742835.1. Lineage (GTDB taxonomy): Bacteria > Pseudomonadota > Alphaproteobacteria > Rhodobacterales > Rhodobacteraceae > Roseovarius. Next base: position 14,090 of record JANSXS010000004.1, read on the forward strand.
TCATCTTCTGGTGCTGCATCAGGGGCGTCTGCTTGCAAATGGCACCACCCGCGACGTGCGGGGCAATCAGCCGCTGCCGGACTGGTTCCTGTCACAAACCGAGGTGACGGCATGAGCGGCTGGTTTCTGGTTATGCGCGCCATCGTCGGGCGCGAATTTCTGCGTTTCGTACATCAGCGGGAACGCTTCATCGCGGCACTGGTGCGCCCGCTCGTGTGGCTGATCATCTTCGCCGCGGGGTTCCGCGCGGCACTTGGCCTGTCGATCATCCCGCCCTACCAGACATATATAACCTACCAGACTTATATCGTGCCGGGCCTGTGTGGCATGGTGCTTTTGTTCAACGGGATGCAAAGCTCCCTGAGCCTTGTCTACGACCGCGAGATGGGGTCGATGCGGCTTTTGCTGACAAGCCCGTTCCCGCGCGGGTGGCTGTTGTTTTGCCGACTGTTGGGATCGACGACGATATCGGTTGTACAAGTGTACACGTTTCTGGGCATCGCCGCGCTCGTTGGGATCACGATGCCGGCCATGGGATATATCACCGTGCTGCCGGCGCTGTTCCTGGCCGGGTTCATGCTGGGCGCATTGGGGCTTGTGCTGTCGAGTTTCATCAAGCAGCTTGAAAACTTTGCCGGGGTCATGAATTTCGTCATCTTCCCGATGTTCTTCATGTCGTCGGCTCTTTATCCCTTGTGGAAAATGGCTGAAAGTTCGGAGCTGTTGCGCGATATCTGCGCGCTCAACCCGTTTACCTACGCGGTCGAACTGATCCGGTTTTCGCTTTATCTTCAGGTGAACCTTGCAGCGATCGGCTGGGTGACGCTTTGCACGCTGGTGCTTGGCTGGCTGGCGATCTGGGCCTACGATCCGTCGCGCGGATTGATGAAGCGCAAGGGTGGGTGACTGCCTGAACCCGCCGTTCCGCGAAAGATACCTGCCAGCAGACATGCGAGGATGCGATGCCGCGAAAACTTCTCGACTCTCTCAAGGCGCGGCTGGGGATTGGCGCGGCCCTGCTTGGGGTCGGGTCCATTCTGACAGCGGGCATTCTTTACATCGGCATGACAGAGGTCGCGAAAAGGCTGGATGCGGCGCTTGCGTCTGAACAGCGGATGGCGCGCTATTCCGTCTTGTCGACACAGACCTCGACCTTTCTGGTGATCGCTACCGAAACGATCCAGACCGGACAATCCCCCGAGATTCGCATGGACCGGATCACGCCTGCGGCCACCAAGATCAAGGAGACCTTCACTTTATTGCACGCCGACCTCAAGGATGCAGTCGAGCAGGCGCGCGAAATCGGCATTGACGAACAATCGCGCCATGGCACCCAATCGCTGGGCCTCGCGCGGATGGAGGCGATGCTCAACAACACGATGCGCGGCTTGGCGGTGCCGGATGCGGAGCAGCCACGCCTGCGTGCCTATATCGATGGTTATGCCACCAGCGTCGATCCGCTGCTCAATGAGGCTGTCAATACAGAGGTCTTGTTTCGCAACAACATCCTTGCCGGGATAGAGGATCTGCGCCGGTCCCTGTCGCTGACGGCCATCGTGATCGCTGGTCTGACTGTTTTGATGGTGTTGATCTTTTACGTGGTGTTGATCCGCCCGCAATTCCTGCGGCTAGACCGCCTCAGACAGGCGGCGCGTGAAATCGGGAACGAGAATTTCGCCGTGGCACTGCCAACGGGCCGTCAGGACGAGATCGGGCAGCTTTACCAAGAGACCAACCGCATGGCCGCGGCGCTGTCGGAACGCCAGCGCGGGGTGCAGGCGGAATGGGCACGTTTGAACGACACGATCGAACAACGCACCCAGGAACTGCGGGCCGCCAACGCCACACTGGAAGAGATTGACGAAAACCGCCGCAGGTTTTTTGCAGATATCAGCCACGAGTTGCGCACACCCCTGACCGTCATCCTGATGGAGGCGCAATTGGGTCAGCAGGGCGCGGCGGATGGCGATGGTGCCTTTGCCACGATCGCGGCGCGGGCACAGCGGCTGAATCGTAGGATTGACGATCTTTTGCGGGTGGCACGTTCCGATTCAGGCCAACTCAGTCTTGAACCTGCGCCCACCTCCCTTGCCGCCGTGGCCTGCGACGTGGTCGAGGAAATACAGGCGGAACTGGACAATGCCGGGATGCAGCTTGAGATGGGCGAGGTGCCGGATATCAAGATCCTTTGTGATGCTAACTGGCTGCGGCAGGTCGTTGTCGGACTGGTGCGCAATTCGGTGCGCCATGCGCGCGGGGGCGGCCGCTTAAGGCTTGCGCCCGACATCAGCGCCGATCATGCCGGGCTTGCCATAAGCGACAACGGGCCGGGAATCGCGCCTGAATATCACGCAAGGATCTTTGACCGTTTCAGTCAGGGGGGGCAGCCGAATGCACAGGGATTCGGCCTTGGTCTGGCGCTTGCCAAATGGGTGACCGAGGCGCAGGATGGCGAAACAGAGCTGATCAGCCCGGTCCCTGAACAAGAGTCGCTTGGCGCGGAACCCGGTACCAAAATAGTGGTTCGCATGCCGCGTGTGGCGGACTAGGTATATCCTATGAAAACCCGACTTTTGATTGTTGACGATGATCCGGAAATCACCTCGGCGCTTGCCCGTGGTCTGGCGCTGCATGGCTATGAGGCTCAGACCGAAAATCGTGCCGACCGCGCCTTGCTGCGTTTGCAGAAAGACAGCTTTTCCGGCGCGGTGATCGATGTGATGCTTGGTGCCGATAGCGGGCTTGATCTGGTGCGAAGCGCGCGGTCGCAGGGGATCAACCTGCCGATCCTCATGCTGTCTGCCTTGTCGGATGTAGAGCATCGCGCCGCCGGGCTTGAGGCCGGCGCGGATGATTACGTGGTCAAGCCGTTCTCGTTTGACGAACTGGTCGCGCGGCTCAGGGTGCAAGAGCGACGCGCCGGACAGCAGCGCCCGATGCCTGCGATGCTTGACCAAGGCACACGCATCCTGAGTTGCGAGACGGGTCAGGTTGCCCTGACAGAGCGTGAATTTTCGCTCTTGGATCTGCTTTTGCGCGATCCGGGCACGCCTTTGTCCCGCGGAGACATCTTTGATTGCCTGTGGGCAGCCGAGGGTTCGGGCAACGAAAACGTGGTCGATGTCTATATTGGCTACCTGCGGAAAAAGTTGAGTGAGCGGGATTTTGGATTTGAAATCAGGACGATACGTAACAAGGGCTTTTGTCTTGACGGGGCGGTGCCTCGCCGGGATGCTACGTGATACCGACGAAAGTCGCATCACTCCTTAAAAAATAAGAGTCGCCAAAGGGGAGCTGTTTTGCCAATCTCATTCTGTCACACGAGCAAAGGCTCAAATTTTGGAGGAGAGACCAAATGGCATGGAATAAGCCGAAAATCCGCGAGATCGAGTGCGGTATGGAAATCAACATGTACGGCCCAGAGTCGGAAGACGATCACGGCGTACTGTTCTAAAAATCTGCGCGCGGAGGGTAAATGACATTCCGCGCGCATATATTAGGGGCTGCCGCCGGTGGTGGCCTTCCACAGTGGAACTGCGGTTGCGAAAACTGCAACTTGGCTCGCGCCGGCAAAATTCCATCACAAACACAATCATCCTTGGCCATCACGGCGAACGGGACTTCCTGGGCGGTGCTGAACGCGTCCCCGGACATACGCCAGCAATTTGCCGATGCCTCCCCACTGCACCCGTCCGATCTGCGCAGCCTGCCGCTGGAAGCGGTGTTGGTAACGAATGGCGACATTGACCATGTCGCGGGCCTGCTTACGCTGCGCGAAATGCAGCCCTTCACTCTTTATGCAACAACCGGCATTCACGAGGTGCTTGCGCAGAACCCGATGTTCGACGCGCTCAACGCTTCTGTGGTGACCCGCACATCCATCGCGCTTGATACTCCTTTTGAGCTGGTTCCAGGCCTGACCGCAACCTTGTACGCCGTGCCGGGCAAGGTGCCCTTGTATCTTGAAGGCGACGAGGTGCAGACCGATCTCATGGGGGATCAGACAGTCGGGGTGGAACTGCGTACGGCCGACAAGGTGGTCCACTATATTCCTGGCTGCGCGCTTTTGAACGATGCCCTTGCGTCGCGTCTGCAAGGGGCCGATCTGTTGTTTTTCGACGGCACACTGTGGCAGGATGACGAAATGGTGCGCGCCGGGCTTAGCCAGAAGACGGGCAAGCGCATGGGGCACATGTCCATGAGCGGCGAGGATGGCTCGATTGCCGCGTTTTCCGGCTTGGAGATTGGCCAAAAGGTCTATGTCCATATGAACAACACGAACCCCGTCCTTCGCCCGGATTCGTCTGAAAAGGCGCGGGCAGAGGCCGCTGGCTGGACCATCGGACAGGACGGAATGGAGATTTCGCTATGACCCAGACCCGCGAAGAATTCGAAGCCCGCCTGCGCCAGATCGGTGCCGAACGCTATCACGATCTGCACCCGTTCCACGATCTGCTGCATGGCGGCGGCTGCACCCCTGATCAGGTGCGCGCCTGGGTGATCAACCGCTATTACTATCAGCATACGATCCCGATGAAGGATGCCGCCTTCATGAGCCGGGTCGAAGATCCCCGCCTGCGCCGCGAATGGCGTTCACGGATCGAGGATCACGACGGCACAGAGGATAACGAGGGTGGTATCCGTCGCTGGCTGCGTCTGGCCGAGGCGGTGGGGCTGGACCCCGATTACGTCGCCTCTCGCGAGGGGGTGCTGCCCACCACGAAGTTCGCCTGCGATGCATATGTGCGCTTTGTGCGCGAGAAAACATTGCTTGAGGCCGTCGCGTCCTCGCTCACGGAATTGTTCGCGCCCAAGATCCACGCCAATCGCATTCAGGGCCTGCTTAAGAATTACGATTTCGCCGATGACAGCTCTCTGTCCTATTTCAAGAACAGGTTGAAAGAGGCACCCAAGGACGTGGCCTTTGGCCTGGGCTGGGTGCTGGATCACGCCGATACCGCCGAAAAGCAGGATGCGGCGGCCAATGCCCTGAAATTCAAGACAGACGTGCTCTGGTCGCAGCTTGATGCGCTATGGGGCGCTTATGTCGAACCCGCGCGCATTCCGCCGGGGGCATGGCTTCCGGGTGAGGGCCTGTTGATGAAGAAGGCGTCATGATGCAGGCACGGGACATCCCCTTGCTGCCGCGCGGCGTTCGGCTGCATTATGACAAGGTTCGGTCCACATGGGTGCTTTTGGCCCCCGAACGTGCCGTCACGCTGGACGAGGTCGGCCATGCGATCCTGAACGAAGTCGATGGCACCCGCAGCTTTGGTGAAATCGCCGCGACGCTGGCGGCAAAATACAACGCCCCCGCCGAAGAGATCGCCAAGGACAGCGCGGGTTTTCTCGGGGCTTTGCGGGACCGCCGCTTTTTGGATGTGACCCCATGACAACAGTCAAGCCGCCGATTGCCATGCTGGCAGAGCTGACACATCGCTGTCCGCTGTCCTGTCCTTATTGCTCCAACCCGGTGGAAATGGCCCGGCAGGATCAGGAACTTTTGACCGAGCACTGGGTCCGGGTCTTTCAGGAGGCGGCCAGCCTTGGTGTCTTGCAGCTGCATCTTTCGGGTGGCGAACCGGCCTCGCGCCGGGATCTGGTGCCGCTGGTGCGCGGCGCTCGTGACGCCGGGCTTTACACGAACCTGATCACCTCGGGGATCGGGCTTAACGAACGCCGTCTTGCCGAACTCGACGAGGCCGGGCTGGACCATGTGCAACTGTCCCTGCAAGGCACCAATCCCGAAATGGCCGACGAGATCGGCGGCTATAACGGTGGCTTCAAGCGCAAGATGCAGATTGCCGAGCTTATCGGGCAGATCGGTTTCCCGCTCACGCTCAACGCGGTCCTGCATCGGCGCAACCTGCACCAACTGCCCCGCGCGATAGAAATGGCGCAGGAAATGGGCGCGCGCCGGATCGAGGTGGCGACGGTGCAATTCCATGGTTGGGCGCTGAAAAATCTGGATGCGCTGATGCCGACCCGTGATCAGGCCCGCGAGGCGACCCGGATCGTGGCCGAGGCGCGTGCGGCGCTCAAGGGCAAGCTGGTGATCGACTACGTGCCGGCCGATTACCATGACGATTATCCCAAACGCTGCATGGGCGGATGGGGCACCACGGGTCTTAATGTTGCGCCCGATGGCCAGGTGTTGCCCTGCCATGCCGCGCAAAGTATCCCGCATCTGACCTTCGACAACGTCAAATCCAAATCGCTTTCGGAAATCTGGCACAATGGCAGCGCGTTCAACGCCTATCGTGGCACCGACTGGATGCAGGAACCCTGCCGCAGTTGCGAGCGCAAGGAAATCGACTTTGGCGGATGCCGCTGTCAGGCCATGGCCGTGGTTGGCGATGCGGCGGCCACGGACCCTGTTTGCATCAAGTCGCCCCATCACGGCGCGCTTCAGTCCAAGGCGGATGAACACGCCACCCGCGATGACGCCCCGCTGGTATATCGTCAGGCGCCGGGAAAAACGGCTGACGAACCCGTCGGCTGAGATACCCGCGATCCCGCGCATCCTTGCCGTGGCGGAGTGACCCCTGACAGTGGACGACAAGACGAGCGCTTTGGTTGTGTCGGTTCCGACACGGCGCGGGTGTTTGGCGTTCCGGCGCTTGATTTCCATCTGGATACACGGGCAAACTTTAGTTTCGTAGTGTGAATGGTTCACGCTTTGCCGCTGGCTGGGAGAAGACGTGTGTCGTGGTTTCGTTTTACGTCAATAAAGCGTTCCGCCTTTAACCCGAGACATCGGTTAAAAGCGGAACGCGTGCAACGATTGAGTGGAGCACTGCGTTTTGTGAAAATCTGTGATCCAGGTTTTTCGCGAAACGCTTTAGTGTCCGTTATAACGCTGTTTCTTGCACCCGTCGCGGCTGCAGCAGGTGACACGCTTGACTCCGTGCGCTTGCGCGGGGAAGTGGCCTGCGGCGTTTCGGGCAAGGCCATCGGATTTTCTGAGATGCGCCCCGATGGCACGCGCATTGGGCTGGATGTGGACATGTGCCGCGCCATCGCGGCGGCTGTCTTTGGCGATGCGGACGCGGTCGAATTCGTCGAGCTGTCCAATATCGACCGGTTCGACGCCCTGCGCTATGGCGAGGTGGATGTTCTGATCCGTAACACCACCTGGACCTACACCCGCGACACGACGCTGGATCTGGCCTTTACAGGGATCACTTATTTCGACGGTCAGGGGTTCTTGGTTCATGCCGACGCGGGCATCCGCACCATCGAGGATCTGGACGGCAAGCGCATCTGCTTCAAGACCGCCACGACGCACGAACTGAACCTCGACGCGATCTTCACATCGCGCAATCTGTCTTTTGATCCCATGCCGATGGACGAGACGGACCTTGCGATCCTCATGTTCCAGAACCGCCGCTGCGATGCATTGACCTCGGACCAGTCCGAACTTTTCGGGATCCGCACCGCCTTGGCAGAGCCGGACTCGGCCTATGTGATGCCGCTGCTGATCTCGAAGGAACCTTTGGGGCCGTCAGTGCGTCAGGATGATCCGGAATGGATGAATATCGTGGAATGGACGCTTTTCGCGATGATCAACGCCGAGGAGCTGGGAGTCACCAGCGACAACGTTGCCGAGATGAGCTCCAGCACCGATCCGGCCGTGCAACTTTTGCTGAACGGTGCCGAAAGCGACGATGGCACGCTTGGGCTGGATGCCGGGTGGCCGACGCAGGTGATCGCGCAGGTCGGCAATTACGAAGAGATATTCGCCCGCAATCTTGGAGACGACTCGCCGATCGGCATCAAGCGCGGGCTGAACGCGCTGTGGACCGAGGGCGGCCTGATGTACGCGCCGCCTTTCCGCTGATCGCGCAAAGCGCAGCCGAGGGCGAAAGGCGGGCAGGTGGCGCAATGGCGTCTGCCACAGAGGCGCGGGCATGGCCTGCGGCACCCTTTATGGTTGGCTTTCGATCCTTTCGATCCCATTAATTTCCCAATTTGCCCCTGCTTGCGCCGCAATTTGCTGGGATGAAAAACCTGCCAATTTCTTTTGCACGGCTTTTTCAGGGTTCCCAGGAGCGTCCCAATGACCAGACAGACCAAGATCGACAAGTCCACCGCCAAACCCGCTATTGACAACACCATCGAGGAGCATCTTCTCGAACAGGTCGTCGGAGGTCGCGGGCGCGGCTATTCGACAAGGGACCGCAATCAGGCCAGTGAAGCGGCCGCCGAAGCGGTGGTCGAAGATCCTACACCGGTCGAAGGGCACAGCCCCGCGCCCGTCGCGCCCGAAGCGCAGGCGGCAGCCACTGTCTCGCCCTCGCTTCCGACCGAGGAACCGACCTACGACAATCCGCTCGACAAGCAGGAAGAACAGAAGCCCGAATTCGATCTGTCCACGTCCTACACCGCCGAGGCCGATGATATCACATCGACCTATTCCGCCGGGATCGAAGGCGTGTTGCGTGGTGATTCCTCGGGGGCCGCCATCGGTGGCGAGCTTCGCGCCAGCATCATGACCGAGATGAACCTTGGCGGCGGAGCCGTGCTGACCAACACCACCGAAAGCGCGATCAGCGCGGGCGCGCAGATCATGTATGACAACGGCCTCGGGGCCGAGGTGGCAGGCGAGATCTCGGTGAAGGTCGCGTGGGAAGTCACCCGCGAGACGGATCTGGGCAACGGGGTCACGGTGGATAATTCGGCCAAGGTCGAAGGCTTCATGGGGGCCAAGGGGCAGGGCGACGCCTATGTCGGCGAAGAAGGCGGCAAGTACGGCTTCGACCTCGAAGCGGGTGCCAGCTACACGGCGGAAACGAAAGGCAGTATCGACGCGTCGCAGGTCGCGGCCACGGGCGAAGCCTCGATTTCCTCGGCGGGCAGTATCGGCGCGTCCTTCTCGCAGGAGGCCAGCTACAAGGATGGCGCGCTGACGGTCGGGATCAGCGGCGATGTGGACGCGGTGCTGGCCGGGGCTGGTCTTGGCGGGTCGGTCAGCGTGCAGTTCGAGGACAAGTACGGCACCGTCGGGTCGGCTGCGGATATCGCGGCTGTGCAAGCACAGCTTCAGCACTTTGACAGCGAAGGCGATTACATCCGCACGATGACCGAGACCTGGCACAATGACCTTCAGCGCGACGCCTATCAAATGCGCGGCCTTGCCGAAGATCTTGAAACGAAGCTGGAAGAGCATACACAGACCCTCGTCGCGTTCGATACCGCCGTCGGGTCCGCCGTCGATGGTCTGGCCCTGCGAGAGGCTGCGCTGAGCGAAGAACGTGCCGAGTTGCAAGGTCGCGAAGCGGAGCTTCAGGCGCGTTTCGGGGATGCGGCGACCTTCCAGCAGGCCGTGTCCGACATGCGCGTGGCAGAGGCGTCATCGGTCTGGCGGGAAATCGAGTCCGGCCTGAAAGGCGAGCCGATGCCCGAGCTTCGGGACATCAGCGAAGCGTCCCACATCAGGCCGGATGAATTCGAGCGGCAAGCCCATCAGAATTTCGAACGCCCCGGTGTTTCCGGCGAAATGACCGACGAAATCGGTCATCGCATGGCGGGTCTGGACCGGTCCGATCCGCAGCTTTACGAAGCCCTGAAAGCCTATGTCGTGGATGCGGCAGGGATTGAGGCCACGGAAGCGACACTCGGTTTCGACAAGGCCGTGTTCCAAGGCTACATGCAATCCGAGCAGATCGCCGAGTTCAAAGCCGTGGAATTGACCAGGATCGAAGGGTTGCAGATGCAGTCAGAGATGGCCGATACGCTGGCCACCAGCCTCGAAGAGCGGTACGACATTGTCAAGGACACGTCCTATGCGGCGGCTGTCGGGACAGCGGATCGTATGGTTGCGATGGCGGATGCCAACGTTGCGGATGTCGCAAAGGATCTGGCAACGGCGCAGGAGCGGCTTGCCGCCGCCCAAGCCGAGGTCGACAACAGCCCCACTGTCGGGATCCGCGGCCATGTTTCCGTGTCGCCAGAGGATGCCAAGGCGCTGTCGGACGCGCAGGGTGTCTTTGAACAGGCCAAGGTGTCTATGGCGCAGGCGATGGTGGATCAGGAAGCCGCCTATGCACAGGCCGCCGCGATCCATCCCGAAAAATCCATGGCCGCAACCGAAGCCCTTGCTGCGAGCATGTTGGAAAATGCCACCGCTGGTGCGGAAGCCTTCGCCGCCCAGTATCAGGATGTGCGCATGACCGAACTTGAACGTGCAGAGATGGAGGCGCGCATGGGCGTGTTTGATCTGGTTCACCGGTTTGCGGACATCACCGAAGACGACGGTGACAAACTGGCTGAGAAATCCGCCGAGTTCGGGGAAACCGCCGAGGTTCTTAAGGCGCAATTGTCGCTTTTGACCGCCATCGAGCTGAAAGAGCGCGGCGCGCTGAGCTACGCGCAAGAGTATTTCAACGTTGCCACCGCCACGCTGGGCGAAGGCGTGACAGATATGGCCCGCGCCGGGGATGCCAGCATCGAGGCCATCGGCAGCGCCGCGACGGATGCAGGAAATGCCGTTGTCAGCGCTGCCGAAGAAACGGCCCGCGCCACAGAGCGCGCGGCCAATGCCGTGGCCGGGGGTGTCACCTCTGCGGCCAATGCCGTTGGCAATGCGGCGGAGGACGCCTGGAATTCCCTTTGGTAGGTTTTGCGCCAACAAGATATCCCTGCGCAGCGGCGGCCCTTTGGGGCCGCCGTTTTGCGTAAAATCACCCCCGCTCTGCCCACAATAATCCACATTTCCTGCGGATATTGTTTCCGAAGGCGAAACCGCAAGAAGGGTGTGTTCCATGAGCGTGACGAGTGAGACCGATGGCCCGAAAGGGCTTTTCCGAAAGTCGGCTCTGGACAAGGCGGGCGCGGCCGCAATCGAAAATGTCGATCTGGGCGTCCATGTCGTTCGAGCGCCGCAATGGCTCATGCTGGCCGCTGCCTGTGCCGTGGCCTTGGCGGCGGTGGGGCTCAGCCTTCATCTGCCCGTGCCGTCCAAGGTCGCGGCGCAGGGCATCCTGATCACTGCGCAGGGTCTCAAGGATATCGAATCCGCAGCCGCCGGGCGCGTTGCCGCAGTATTCGTTGCACCGGGCGATTTTGTCATGCGGGGGCAAAAGGTGGCCCAGATAGAACAGCCCGATCTGGATCAGGCGCTGGAACAGGCACAGGACAAGATGGCCAACCTGCGCAATCGTCACAAGCGGATCGTCGGTTTCCACGATCGCACCCGGTCCGATTACGAGGGCATGACCGCTCAGCGCCGGGCCGAGCTCGAAAACATGATCGAATACGACAAACAGCACGTGGAATGGCTGCGCACGAACCTTGAAGGGTACGAGCGGCTGTCGGAACAAGGTCTGACCTCCAAGATGAAGCTGATGGACGCCCGCGTGCGTCTCAACGAAGCCGAAGAGGCCCTGTTGCGCGACACCAACGCGCTGGCGTCGCTGGGCTATGAAAGCAACACCCGCCAGATCGAGCAGGAGCGCGAGATCCTGTCGCTGGATGTTGCCATCGAAGAGGCCCGCCGCGAGGTATCGGCGCTGCGCGAACGCCGTCAGCGCATGGCCTATCTGGAAAGCGCCTATGATGGCGTCGTGGTCGAGCAAAAGCTGAATGTCGGCGAACTGGTGGACCCTGGTATGTCGGTGCTGTCGATCCTGCCGGGCGTGTCGCAAAAGGAGGTGGCGGGCAAGCAGGCCAATATCCCACTTGTTGCGACGCTCTATATCTCGTCTTCCGAAGGCAAGAAGGTGCAGCCTGGCATGGCGGTGCAGATCGTGCCCTCGACCGTCAAGCGCGAGGTTTACGGGTTCATTCACGGCACCATCACCGATGTCGCCACCGTGGCCTCGACCGAAGAGGGCATGATGCGCAATCTCAAAAACCGCCAGCTGGTGCAAGATCTGTCGGCCCAGGGCGCGCCTTTTGCCGCGACAGCACAGCTTGAGGTGTCGTCCGAGACGATCTCGGGCTATCGCTGGTCGTCCTCGGACGGGCCGGACCAGACAATCGGGCCGGGCAGCATGGCGCAGGCTGAAATCATCACCAAGGAACAGCGGCTGATTTCCCTTGTCATGCCTGCGCTGCGCCGCCTGTTCAGCGATTTCACGTCATGAGCGTTGCAGAGTTTACCGCCGCGCTACCCCGGCAGGGGGCGCGCGCCCGTGTGCCGACCGTCATGCAGCAGGAAACCGCGGAATGCGGCGCGGCCTGTCTGGCGATGGTGCTGGCCCGTTTCGGACGCTGGGTCAGCCTGGAAGAACTGCGCGACCGCTGTCAGGTAAGCCGCGATGGCACCAATTCCGCCAATATCCTTAGCGCCGCGCGCGGTTATGGGCTGGAGGCGAAGGGCCTCAAGACCGATATCGCCGATCTTCCCACCGCCGGGCTGCCGCTGATCCTGTTCTGGAACTTCAACCATTTCGTTGTGCTGGAACAGATCAGCTGCAAGGGCGCGCGGATCAACGACCCGGCCACCGGCCCGCGCCGGGTGGACTTGGCAGAGTTCGACCGATGCTACACCGGCGTGGCGCTGTCGCTGCGCCCCGGCCCAGAGTTTCGCCGGGGCGGCCAGCGGCCCAGCCTTGTGGCCATCGTGCTGCGCATGTTGGGCGAGGCGCGCAGCGGGCTGATCTATGCCGTGATCGCGGGCGTGGCGCTGCTGGTGCCGGGCCTTGCCGTGATGGGCAGTTACCGAATCTTTACCGACGACATCCTGATCGGTGGCGAAACGCGCTGGCTGATGCCTCTTCTGATCGGGCTGGTGGCCGCCGGGTGCCTGACAGCGCTGCTGACATTTGCGCAAAAGAACGTGCTGGCGCGGATGGAAACGTCGCTCGCGGCCTCCATGTCGCTGCGCTATCTCTGGACGGTGATGAGCCTGCCGCTGGAGTTTTTTGCGCAACGCTATTCCGGCGATATCACCAACCGCATCACCCAGGCCGACCAGATGTCGAGTGTAGTGTCCAGCGGCCTTGCCGTGGCGCTGGTGGGGATCGTGCCAATCCTTGGCTACGGGGTCGCGCTTATGATGATCGACCCGGTTCTGGCATCCATCACCTTTGGTGGGGCCGCCCTGTCAGTGCTGCTGCTGATCGTAGCTTCCCGGCTGCTTCAGGACGCCAACCGCCGCGCCCAGAATGACGAGGCCCGCTTGCAGGGTCTGACGCTTCAGGGATTGTCCATGCGCGACGATTTCCGCGCCTCGGGCAGCGAGGGGCTTTTTCATACACGCTGGCAGGGCGCGCAGGCACGGGTGCTAGTGGGCGAACAGACCACCGGGCGCGCGAACCTCTGGGTCAGCGAGGTGGCGGCCCTCATCCTTGCGCTGGCGGGTATCGGCGTGCTGGTGGTCGGTGGCTTGCGGATCATGGAAGGGGCGCTGTCCATCGGGTTGCTGATCTCGGCGCGGGCGCTGATGGCGAACTTTTCGGGGCCTGTTGTGGGCCTTGTCGATGCGGGTACGCAGATGCAATCGGTGCGCGGCGTGACAGAACGGCTGGCGGACGCGATGAACCATTCGGCAAACACCGCCCCCGTGCCTGTTGTCGCAAAGCCCGACATGGCGGAGGACACGCCCGACACCGACGGCCCGGTGCCGCCCTTACGCGCCACAAATGTCACCTTCCGCTATGGCGCAAGCAGCCCGGCGGCGGTTGACGATGTGTCGCTGAGCCTTGGTGAAAGCCAGCGGATCGCGCTGGTCGGCGGCAGCGGCAGCGGCAAGTCCAGCCTTGGGCGGCTGCTGGTCGGGCTGGCCACGCCGGACAGCGGGCGGATCGACATTTACGGTCGGCCACTTGCAGCGGACGGATCGGCGCGGCGGGATGGGCAGGTGGCCTATGTGGGCCAGACGGTGGATCTGTTCGGTGACACGGTGCAGGACAATATTACCCTCTGGGACGACACGATGCCCGAAGAACAGGTGATCGCGGCGGCGCAGGATGCCTGCATCCACGATGTCATCACCGCCCGCGCCGGTGGCTATCTGGCGCGGCTGTCCGAAGATGGTGGCAATCTGAGCGGCGGCGAACGTCAACGTCTCGGCATTGCCCGTGCGCTTGTGGGCAATCCGCGCATCCTTGTGCTGGACGAAGCCACAAGCGCGCTTGATCCGACCACAGAGTTGCAGGTTCTCGACGCGCTGCGCCGACGCGGCTGTGCCACGGTGATGATCTCTCACCGGCTGGCAAGCGTGGTCAACTGCGACGTGATCCATGTCATGAGCGAAGGCCGGATTGTGGAAAGCGGCAACCACCGGATGCTGCTGCGGCGTGGCGGCGTCTATGCCGCGATGATGAGGAGCTGAGATGAACCAGACGGTACGTCAGACCGGGCTTAAGGTTGTCATGCGGGGCGATCAGTACCTGCCGCGTGGGGAAAAGACCGCCGCGATCCTCGAAAGCGGCACATGCGATGTCTATGCCGTGATCGGCGGGCGGCGGATCTTCTTGCACCAGATCGAGGCGGGGTCGCTTGTGTTGGCACCCGCGCCGGCGCTGGGCCAGATCGCCCTTGTCGCACGGCAAGAGGCCGTGCTGCGCCGGATTACGCTGGCCGAGGCGGTGCGCCCACAAGACTGGATCGACGCGATCGAGGCATGGTGCGCCGCGCTGTCTACTGGCCTTGCGCGGCTTGCGCATCAGCGCCCCGCGCTGGCACCGATGCATCCGGGCAATGCGGTTACGGTGGAGCCGGGCCTGTCGCTCACGGCGGCGCATGGCATGGTCTGGGTGGCGACCGCCGGTCTTGCCGGGCTTTCCTTTCTCGATATCCGTCCGCTGGCCGCGCGCGGGTTCCTGCCCGTCACGCACCGCACATGGATTTCCCTTGATGCGGATCAGTCCGTGACGCCGATGACCACGCAGGACGTGCTGGCACATGCCCCCGTCGGTGGTTTCGCCTGGCTGGACCTGCCGCAGGCCTTCACCTCGCTCGTTCTTGACACCGTGGCGCGGTTCATCGACCGAGAGGACGCCGCCGCCGCCGACAGGATCGCCCAGAGGGAAGACAAGGTCGCCGCCGATCTGTCCCTTGGGGTGGAACGCTTTCAACGCATCCTGACCGATAATGTCAGCCTGCCGCAACAGGCCAGCGATTGCGGCTTCGTCTGGCAGATGATCGCCCGCGACAAGCCCGATCCACAGGTGCTCAAGCGCGATATCGCGGATTTCGACAGGTTCTGCGACCTGCATGACGCGCGAACGCGCTCCATCACCCTGAGGCCGGACTGGTGGCGGCAGGATACCGGGCCGATGGTTGTGACGCTGCGCGACAGCGGGCGGCTTGGCCTGGTCAGGACCGACGCGCTGGGCCGCTACCGCCTGCATCTGCGCGGCGCGCGGACGCGGCGCATCACCGCGCATGTTGCCGCGACGCTGGCGTCAGAGGCGCGGATCGTGTCGCTGCCCCTTGCCAACCGGCCCCTCAAGGTGCGCGACATCATGGTTACCGCCTTTGCCATGTGTACGATTGATCTTTCCACGCTGGTCGTGGCCTCCTTTGCTGCGGCGCTGCTGGCCCTGCTTGTGCCGCTGGCCACGGGCGTGCTTGTCTCGACCTATATTCCGGCGGGTGCGCAGGGGCCGGCCATCCTGATCGGCATCGGGCTGGTCGTGGCCCAGATCGCGGCGACGCTGATGACCTCTGCGTCGGGCCTTTTGCGGTTGCGCATGGACGGGCGGGTGGCCGAACGCCTGAACGGGGGCATGATGGACCGGATGATGCGACTGCCCATGGCGCTGACCCGGTCGATGAGCGCGCCTGATCTGGCGTTGCGCGTCGCCTCTGTCGATATGATCCGCCGCACGATCATGGGCGCGATCCTCGATTTCGTGATATCCGGCGCGGCGGGGCTTGCCGGAATTGCCCTCCTGCTGTGGTACAGCCCCTTCGCGGGGGCCGTGGCGCTTGGCATGATGCTGCTGGCGGTGGGTGCGGGCATCCTGACGGGCCTGCGCCAGGAAAAGGCGATCTACGAGGGCGAAAAGATGAACGCCAACGTGATCTCCTTCACGCAAGAGATGATCGCCAATATTTCCAGCCTGCGGGCGGCCGGGGCAGAGCGCCGCGCCTTTGCGCGCTGGGCGTCCAGCTCGGCCGAGATGCGCGCGCGCATGTTCCGGTGTCGGCAGATTGGCAACGTCTTCGAGGCGTTCCTTGCGGGGTTCCAGATCTTCGCGGTGGCCGCTGTTTTTGCCATCATCGGATTGTCGCTCGGCCCCGAGGCGGACCTGTCGACAGGCGGGTTCATCATCTTCGTGACGACCTTTCAGGGCTTTCTGATGGCGTCGGTGATGCTCGCGCGCAGTGCCAACCAGCTGGTGATGGTGCGCCCGCAGCTCAAGCGCGCCAAGCCGCTGCTCGACAACGCGCCCGAAACGCCGCCCCATACCAAGGACCCCGGCGAGTTGAGCGGCGCGGTCGAGGTGTCCAACGTGACGTTCCAGCACGATGACCAACGCCAGGTTTTGCGGTCGGTCTCGTTCCGGGTCAATCCGGGGTCTTTCGTGGCGCTTGTCGGGCCATCGGGCAGCGGCAAGTCCACCCTGCTCAGTTTGATGGTCGGGTTCGACCGCCCCACCGGCGGGACGGTGCTGTTCGATGACAAGGATCTCGGCGGGCTGGATCTGTCCGAGGTGCGCCGCCAGATCGGCTTTGTGCGGCAGGCTGGACGCATGTTTGCGGGCACGCTGATGGAAAATATCCTCGGCGCGCACAAGGCGGACGAGCGCGCGGTCTGGAAAGCCGCAGAACTGGCTGCCATCGCGGATGAGATTCGCGCCATGCCGATGGGCCTGCAAACCGTGGTCACCGAAGGCGACACCGCCTTCTCGGGTGGACAGGTCCAGCGTATCCTTCTGGCCCGCGCGATCCTGGGCCGCCCCAAGATCCTGCTTCTGGATGAGGCGACAAGCGCGCTCGACAACGCGCTTCAGGCCGAGGTGTCGCGCAATATCGAGGCGTTGGGCGCGACTCGTATCGTCGTGGCCCACCGGCTGAGCACTGTGCGCAAAGCCAACCTGATCCTGTTCCTCAAGGATGGCGGCATCGCTGAAAGCGGCACCTATGACGCGCTGATGCAGCAGGACGGTGAATTTGCCGATTACGTGCGGCAACAATCGGGCGGCTGATCTGTTAAAGCGTTTCGCGAAAAACCTGAATCACGGATTTTCGCGAAACGCAGTACTCCGTTCAGTCGTTGCACGCGTTCCGCCTTTCGCTGATGTCTCAGGTTAAAGGCGGAACGTTTTAAGCCATTTTCCGTTGCTTCATCTGGCTGAAAATACCTCGGGGAGCGCGAGGGGCAGCGCCCCTCGCCCCGGTCGGATCGCCATGGCGGTCCGAACCTCTGCCAACGCAAGACCGCCTCAGTTGACGCTGTCCACCAACCCCTCGGGCTGTCCGACCACCACGAATGTGAGCAAGGATGGATCCATCAGATCCCGTGCGACACGGTTGATCTGCTCCAGTGTCACCGCCTCCACCATGGCATTGCGGTTGGCGATGTAATCGGGGTCAAGCCCCTCCATCTGCATACCCACGGCGATATTCGCAATCGGGCCATTGCCATCGAAACGCAGCGGATAGGCTCCGGTCAGATAGGTCTTCGCATCCGACAGTTCCGTCTCCGACACGCCGTTCTCGCGCAGACGGTTCCATTCGTCCTTGATCACGGCAATGGCTTCAGCGACCCGGTCATTGGCAGAGGCGACCCGCCCCATCCATAGTTGGGCCCGGTCACGATCAACAAGATAGGAATAGACCCCGTAGGTCAGGCCACGTTTTTCGCGCACCTCCTCCATCAAACGGCTTTCGAAACCGCCACCGCCGAGGACATGGTTCAGAAGATATGCGGCAAAGAAATCCGGATGGTCGCGGTCAATGCCGGGTTGGGCGAAATTCACGATGGATTGCGGCGTTGCGTAATCCACGAGTTCAACACCGCCCGGCAGGTTCGGGTCTGCTTCCGGCGGCAGTGGCGCCCCGGTTTCGGGCAACGCCCCCAACAGATTGTCCAGAAGCGTGCCAAGTTCATCTTCGGTCACGTCGCCCACGGCACTTATGTACAGCCGGTCGCGCGCCAGCGTGGCCGCATGTGCGGCAACCAGATCCTCGCGGGTCAGTTCCGTGACGCTCTCGACGCTGCCGTCTATGGCACTGCCATAGGGATGATCGCCATAGACGAGGCGGTTGAAAGCCTGACCGGCGATTTCGGATGGATCCTTTGCATTAGACTGGATGATCGACAGCACCTGTGCGCGCACCCGTTCGATATCCTCGGGGTCAAAGCGCGGCTCGATCAGGCTTTTGCGCAAGAGCTCCAACGCCTCATCGCGGTTTTCGCTGAGGAACCGCGCCGAGACAGAGATCGCATCCGGGCCCGCATTATAGGAAAACGACGCCGCAAGCGCTTCGGTCTGGCGGGTGAAGGCGCGCGCATCCAGATCGCCGGCCCCCTCTTCCAGCAGACCGGTCATCAGGTTGATCGCGCCACGCTTGCCTTCATCATCAAGGGAGGCACCGCCGCGAAACCGTAATTCCAGCGCGACGAAGGGGATCGAATGGTCTTCGACCAGCCAGGCGTTCAGCCCACCGGGGGTGGTCACCTCGTGAATATCGACATCGGCGCGGGCCGGCAGCGCTGCGATCAACAGAACAAGGGCGAAAACGGCGCGGATCATTGGGTCACCTCCGGAGCGGTCACATAGCCCGTGACAGAATTGTTCGCTGCAAAGACATCTTGAGCTGCCTGCATGATATCCTCTGGGGTCACGGCCTCCAGGATATCAGGCCACGCTTTCACGTCCTCGACGGTCAGGCCCTGGGTCAGGGCCCTGCCATAGCGGTTGGCAAGCTGGCTGACATCGTCGCGCACATAGATTTCCGACGCGCGGACCTGCATCTTGATCCGGTCAAGCTGTTCCTGGTCCACACCCGTTTCCAGAAAGCCGGTCAACACATCGTCAAGCGCGGCTTCCACTTCGGGCAGGGTGGTGCCGGCCGCGGGTACGACGGTGATGTTGAACGTGGTGTCATCCAGCGACATGCCGCCATACCACGCGCCCGTATAGACGGCTTTTTGCGTGTCGAACTGTAGTTTTTCGGCCAGAATCGATGTCGTGCCGCCCCCGAGGATTTCTGCCAGCATTGTAAGCGCAGCCGCCTTTTGCTGTGCACCGCTGTCGCGCTCGGGTGCCAGATAGGAGCGGGCCATGTAGGGCTGCGCGACGCGCGCATCCTCGAAATGCAACCGGCGCTCGGCCATCTGGCGCGGCTCCTGCGCGCGGATACGCTCGGACAGGTCGGGATTGGCCGGGATGGTGCCGTAATATTCCTCGGCCAGCGCGCGAACTTCGTCTGGCTGCACGTCACCGGCCACCACAAGAATTGCATTGTTGGGCGCGTAATAGGTCTCGTAATATTCCAGCGCATCTTGCAGCCCGAGATCCTTCATCTCGTGCTGCCAGCCGATGATCGGCACGCCGTACCGGTGGTTGAGATATTGCGCGGCGTTCGCCTGTTCGCGAAACAGCGCCGACGGGTTGTTTTCCACCCGTTGGTTGCGCTCTTCGATGATCACGTCGCGCTCGGTTGCGATGTCATCCTCGCCGATTTGCAAATTGACCATGCGGTCGGATTCCATGCGCATCATCAATTCCAGCCTGTCGGCGGCGACGCGTTGGAAATAGGCGGTGTAATCATAGCTGGTGAATGCGTTGTCAGAGCCGCCATTGCGTGCGACGGTCGCGGAAAATTCACCCGGCTCCATGTTTTCCGTGCCCTTGAACAAAAGATGTTCCAGAAAATGCGCCACACCCGATACGCCGGGGTTTTCATCGGCGGAACCCGCGCGATACCACACCATGTGAACAACCACCGGAGCGCGATGATCTTCGATCACCACCACATCCATGTCATTGCCGAGCGTGAAAGCAGTCACCTGGTCGCTTGCCCGCGCGGGCAGCGCAGCGCCGATGACAAGTGTCAGACCAATCAAAGCGTTTCCTGAAAAACCTGCCGTACAGATTTTCGGGAAACGCAATGCTCCGATCAATCGTCGCACGCCTTCCGCCGTTGTCTGATGTCTGGGTTTAACGGCGGAACGCTTCAGAAGTCGGCGCATTGGTACTCTCCAAGCCTTGGGGCATCCATGGCAAGATACGGTGCGCTTGTCCGATTTCAAGCGCTGCTGACGGTTTGGTGATATGCCGGAGCCTTGCGCGAAAAGCCTGTACCAGAGCCTTGCGCGAACGCTTTAGCGCCGGGCGCGCCCTGGCTCGGGTGGCGGGGCAGAGGGGGTCGAGATACCAAGACCACGCAGGCGCTTTGCTTCTTGGTCGGAATCCAGCCATTGCCGCCTGTAGGCATCGGTGTAGTCATCATTCGGGCCGATATTCAGGATATTTACCCGGCCATGTCTGCGCCGCGTTTCTGCATCCTCTTGGGCCAGTACCTGCCGGATGCCGTCTGTCACTCCGTAACGGCGTGCATGGTTCAGCAAGGCACCCTCCGAGGCCGAAACGCCCGCCACGATCAGCGCCGCAGGATTGCCGCCAAGCGCCGCGACTCCGTCGCTCAACGGTGCCTGGTCGGTGCGATTAGCCCCGCCCGGATTGGGCGCGGGCAGGGCGCTATAGCTTTCGGGTTGCGTCAGGGGCTTGCCGGGCACGATCGCGAATTCGTCCGGGCCATCGCCGGTATTCTTGAACCGTGTCAAGGTCACGTCGTCACCGCGCGACCCGCAGGCCGAAAGGGCCAGCGCAGCGATCAAAAGAAGGGGTGTCCCGGGCAACTTCATTACCATGCTCGCTTTCGCAATCCGATACAGCCCGACCTACCCCATAAGCCGGGCGAGGTCACGCAGGCTTTTTATCCGAGGTGAAGATTACCAGACCGAACGCGCCGACGAAAATCGAAATATCGGCGACGTTGAACGAGGTCGGGTTGGTGAAACCGCAACATGACATGTTGATGAAATCCGCCACCGCTCCATAGACGATACGGTCGATCACGTTGCCAAGCGCGCCGCCGATCAAAAGTCCGGCGGCGATTTTCTGCCAACGGCCCTGAGGGTCCGTCCAGACCCACCAGATCACCGCACCGACGATCACCACGGCCACGCCGATCCAGACCCACCGCATCATCGGGTTGCCAGAGGCCAGAGCCCCGAAATTGATGCCCGTGTTCCACGCCATGCGCAGGTTCAGGAACGGCGGCCAGACATCAATTGCGAGCACCTGAGCCAGGTTCATCACGTGAACAACCCAATATTTGGTGACCTGGTCGATCACGAAGATGATCGTGGCGACCCAGAAGACGATACGCATCCTGCTCTCCTGTCCGGCCGGTCGTGTCGGCCTTGTTATCCTGTTTGCGGAATCTCAGTGCCGGAAATGGCGCATCCCGGTCAAGACCATGGCCAGACCGGCTTCGTCGGCGGCGCGGATCACGTCCTCGTCGCGCATCGACCCGCCGGGCTGGATCACCGCTGTCGCCCCGGCCTCGGCGGCGGTCAGCAGGCCATCGGCAAAGGGAAAGAACGCATCCGATGCCACGACGCTGCCTTGCGTCAGCGGCGTCTCCAGCCCCAATTCCGCGGCCATGTCCTGCGCCTTGCGCGCGGCGATGCGGCAACTGTCCACCCGGCTCATCTGGCCCGCGCCCACGCCCACCGTCGCACCGTCCCTGACATAGACGATGGCGTTCGACTTGACGTGCTTGGCGACCTTCCACGCGAACAGCATGTCGGCCAGTTCCCTGTCTGTCGGCGCGCGCCTGGTCACCACTTTCAGATCGTCGGGCCAGACCCGCCCGCTATCCTTGTCCTGCACCAGATACCCGCCAGAGACCTGCCGCAGCGTCAGCGCCGCCTCCACCGGATCGGCCAGCCCGTCGGTCAAAAGCAGACGCAGGTTCTTCTTCCTGGCAAAGATACTCAAGGCGGCCTCGTCGGCTCCGGGCGCGATCACCACTTCGGTGAAAATCGCGGCGATCTCTTCTGCCGTCTCGCCGTCGAGCGGTTGGTTGAGTGCAACAATCCCGCCAAAGGCCGAGGTCCGGTCGCAATCATAGGCAGCCTTGTAGGCCTCGGTAAGGCGCGCGCCACGCGCCACGCCGCAGGGATTGGCGTGCTTGATGATGGCGCAGGCGGGGCCGTCTTCGGGGTCGAATTCGCTGACCAGCTCAAAGGCCGCGTCGGTGTCGTTTATGTTGTTGTAGCTCAGTTCCTTGCCCTGCACCTGCCGCGCAGTGGCAACGCCTGGGCGCGCCGACCCATCGGTGTAGAACGCGGCGGCCTGGTGCGGGTTCTCGCCATAGCGCAGGGTTTGCGCCAGATGCCCCGCCACGGCGCGGCGGCGCGGGGCCGCGTCACCCAACGCGCCCGCCATCCATGTGGACACGGCGGCATCATAGGCCCCGGTGCGGGCATAGGCCGTCAGCGCCAGTTTCTGGCGAAACGCATAGGTGGTCTGGCCGTGATTGGCTTCCATTTCGGCCAGCAAGGGCTCGTAATCCTCCACATCCACGACAACGCTGACAAAGGCGTGGTTCTTGGCCGCGGCGCGGATCATGGCTGGTCCGCCGATGTCGATATTCTCGATGCAGGCGTCATAATCGCCGCCCTTGGCAACCGTTTCCTCGAACGGGTAAAGGTTCACCACCAGAAGGTCGATCGGGCCGATGCCGTGCTCTTGCATGGCGGACAGGTGGTCGTCCTTGTCGCGCAGCGCCAGCAGTCCGCCATGGACCATCGGGTGCAGCGTCTTCACGCGCCCGTCCATCATTTCCGGGAATTGCGTGATCTCGGCCACGTCACGCACCGTCAGCCCGGCTTCGCGCAGCGCGCGGGCGGTGCCGCCCGTCGACAAAAGCTCGATCCCCCGCTCGGCAAGGGCCCGGCCCAGATCGGTCAGCCCGGTCTTGTCGGATACGGAAAGAAGCGCGCGGCGCACGGGGGCGAGATCGGTCATGGGGCAGCTGTCCTTGGTCTGGCGAATGGTCGTTTCAGGTCGCGGTCACCGGGCTGCGCCCGTCCTCGGCCATGTCGCGCACGCCGATGGGCGTTTCGGCGGGCTTGGCCAGTGACCATCTTGTGCGCGTCGCATACTCCATCGCGCGCCCGGAGAGAACGATTTGTTTGGTCGCACGGGGCTTGAGACGGTTTTTTTCAAGATAGACACTGGGCTCGATGCTCAGCCGGGCAAAGCGATCCGCCCGAAAGATCCAGATCTCCCCGGATTTGAGCGCCAGCGAAACCGCGCTGCCCCCCAGATCAAGCGCGGCATCCACATCCGGATGCAGATGAAAGCGGATGTCAAAGTCTAGCCCCTTCAGCGTCACCCGGTCCAGCGCCTGATCGAACCGCGCCTTGGCCGCGTCATCAAGCGCCAGCAGCATGTCCTCGCCGGCCAGCCCGCGCCCATCCGTCGTCAGCTCCAGTTTGCGCACATGGGTCAGCCCGAAGCCCGAGACATAGCCATCATGCCCACCCTCGAAGGCATGTGCGTCGGGCGTGCTGCTCAGGCGGATGGGCACCGCGCCGGGGGTCGCCATGAGCCGGTCGCGATCGCGGGCGGCGGCCCCCAGACGGCTGCTTGACTGACCGCAGAGTGTCAGGGTGGAATGGGACGGCGTCGCCCGCCCGGCGCGGCGCCAGTCGGCCCCGAAACTCTTGCCCCCCCCGCAATTCACGATAAGCGGCCTGCGCCCGGATGTCAGCTCGAACGCCAGTGTCGAGGCATGTGCGCTTCCCGAGGCGTCACCCGAAGGGGGCGATGAGGCGTCAACGATCACAGAGCTGCGCCCCCCGCCCAGCCGGGCAAAGCCCATCGCAAGCCCGTCCGATTTGCGGGCCTTCATGCCGCTGGCGGCAAGTGCGGCGTCAAGCCGGCCCTCCAGACCGCGCCCGCCGCCGTGAAACCGTGCCAGCCCGCCATCCGCATGGCGCAGCGCGCGCAGGGTCGGGCCGATCCGTTCAATCGCCGCCCAATGCGCCTCCTTGGGGCTTTGCCCGCTTTCCGAAAGCGCCACGGCGGCCCATGTCAGCAGCGTGAACACCTCCAGAAGGTCTTCGGGATTTCGCGTCGGGATACCGCCCTGCGCGTCGATCTGATGACTGCATTCACGCGCCAAAGCGGTCGCGGCGGGTGTCACATGGTGCGACATGCCTTCCAGCGACAGCCCGGCATAGACCAGCCCGGTCAGCGCCTCGAACCGGGCCAATCCCGGCGCAGTGGCATGCCAACGCCGCGACAGAAACACCGTCTGCTGCGCCAGCGCCCGGTAGAAAACATCGCTTTGGGCGCGGTCCTGCCCGGCCAGCAGGAAAATCGCGTGGTTGATCCAGCGGATCATCCGCCGCCCGGCCAGATCGGGGGTCCAGCCTGGCCCCTTGCCGCCACCAAAGCGCGCGATCCACTCCCAAAGCCATACCTGTGCCATCTGACGTGCCGGGCGATCACCGGCCGCGGCCAGATCGTCAAGCCAACCGAACCCGTGCAGTTCCGCGGCAAAGGTCGGGTCCGGCGCAGGCAAATCCCAAAGCGACGCGTCGGGCTGCCGGATCAGGCTGCCATTGAACTGGAAATTCCCGGCGCATAACTGCCGCCCGCGCGCAAAGCTGCCGATGGTGCGCGGCTCTGGATGCGACACAAACGCTGTCGCGGGAGGCGACAGGGCCGCGCGCCGCGCGGCAAAGCGATTGACAAGGCGCGTTACCCGCGCGGAAAACTCATCTTTTCTGGGCATCGTTCCCGACCTCAACACGCTCTTTCCGGCGTTTTGCGCGTCAGTGTAGCGTGCCGCGCCCGTCAAGTCACCGACGGAATGCGGCTCTCAGGCGTTCTTGCGCAGGCAGGCCATGTAAAACCCGTCCATGCCGCCGCTTTGGGCCCAGTAATCGGGCCGTAGCCGCAAGCCGCCCTCTTGGGTCAGCCAGCTCTCCGAAAGGCCCGGCAGGTCGAAGGCCGCCGGATCGGATCGCAGGCCGGGATGCCGGGCCAACGCCTCTTCGATCTGGACCTCGCCCTCGTCCGGCAACAAAGAGCACGTGCAAAACACCAGCCGCCCCCCCGGTGCCAGCAGTCCAAGCGCGTGGTCCAGCATGGCGGCTTGCAACGTGATCAGCTCTGATATCCCTGCTCCGTCGCGGGCATGTGGCAGATCGGGGTGCCGCCGGATCGTGCCGGTGGCCGAGCAGGGCGCATCAAGCAAAATGGCGTCATGGCCGCCCTCGCTGAAATCGAAGACATCCATCACGCGGCAATCGGCGTTCAGCCCTGCGCGGGCCAGGTTCTCGGCAACCCGCGCCATGCGCTTTTCGCTGATGTCCAGCGCCGTCACCTCGGCCCCGGCGGCGGCGATCTGCATCGTCTTGCCGCCCGGTGCCGCACAAAGATCAAGCACGCGTTCGCCCGGCTTTAGGGCCAGCCCCCGCACCGGCAACGCCGCGGCGGCGTCCTGCACCCACCAGTCACCCCTGTCAAAGCCGGGCAGGGCGGAAACCTGCCCTGCCTTTTCCAGTCGTACTGATCCTGTGGGCAACAACGTGCCGCCTGTGGCCTGCGCCACGGCCCCGGCATCGGATTTCGCCGTCAGGTCCAGTGGTGCACCGGCAAAATGGGCCTTTTCCATCGCCGTCACCGCCCCGCTGCCCCAGGCCGCGACCAGCGGGTCGCGCAACCATTGTGGCAGGCGCGGCACGCGCAGATCGTGCCAGGGGCGCGCGCCCCCATCCGCCATCTGGCGCAACACAGCGTTGACCATCCCCTTGAGCCGCTTGTAATGTGGATGCGTCGCGACAAGCCCCACGCATTCGCTGACAATCCCATGCGCGTCGCCGCCCATGGCCAGCTCCACCGTGCCAAGCCGCAGAATATTCATCACGTGAAGCTGCGGGGATTTCCGCAGCTGCCGCGACAAAAGCCGGTCCGCCCGGTCAAGCCCCCGCAGCGTGTCCAGGGCCAGCCGCAACGCGCGCGCCCGGTCATGTGGGGCCAGCGGTTCAAGCTGCCCGTGCAGGTCGCCCAGAAGCCGCCCTTCGCCCAGAACCTTGTCAAGCAAAAGCACCGCGGCGCGGCGCGCGGAAGAAGTGGGCGAGGCGGGCATGACAGGCTTTCTTGGTTTTTGCTCAACGCAGGCATATATCAGGGGCAGGTGACCAAGACCAGAGGATCAGATCACAGATGACGGATGACCGCAAAGACCTGCCCGCCGCAGCTGTCAGGGCCTTGGCCGAAGCCGAAGAGCGCCGCAAGAAGGCGCAGGAGCCTGACCTGCCCAAAGAGCTTGGCGGCCGGAGCGAAGGGCTGGAGCCGGTGCGCTACGGCGATTGGGAGAAAAAGGGGATTGCGATAGATTTCTGACCCTGCGCGGCAATGCCGCGATGTCGCATGTGCGCGCGATCACCGCAGGACCAGATCGGCGTATTGTCCCGTTCCCCGGTCGGATACAAAGCGTATCGTGCGCCCGTCAATCTGAACGGCCTGGCAGTTGGCCCCCAGATCGCGCTCACCCCAGAAAAGATCCCTGCAAAAATAGCCGCCATTCCATTGCCATGCGCCGGTCACATTTCGGCCAAAGGCGCGGCCGGCGATCTTCCCCGACGGTGTGACCACAAGGTTGATCCCCAGCCGCGTGAGTGTCTTGTCAGAAATCAGGGCTACGAAACGATCCCGGCTTTCAACCGGGTCGAACCCGTCGGCCAGGATGGGCGAAGCCGCCAAAACCGTGGCGCATACGAAACATGCAAAGCGCATTGCTGCGTCTCCTTCTGAACTATTCTAGGATTACGCAGAACCGCACCGTCCGGTTCAGTTTTCGCTCAGTCCCAGAACATCCAGCATGGAATATTCGCCCGGTTTGCGCCCCTGCCCCCAAAGCGCCGCCTTCAGCGCGCCGCGCGCGAATACCGCGCGATCGGTGGCGACATGGCGCAGGGTGATGCGCTCTCCGGTGGCGGCGAACAGCACGTCATGTTCGCCCACGATGTCGCCGCCGCGAATGGCGTGAAATCCGATATCGCCACGGGTGCGCTTGCCGGTCATGCCGTCGCGGCCCCGGTCGCTTACCGCATCAAGTGCCACACCGCGCCCGCGGGCGGCGGCCTCGCCCAGCATCAGCGCGGTGCCCGAAGGCGCGTCGACCTTCTGGTTGTGATGCGCCTCGATCACCTCGATATCGAAATCCTCGTCCAGCGCGCGCGCAACCTTCTGCGTCAGTTGAACCAGAAGGTTGACCCCAAGGCTCATGTTGCCAGCCCGAACGATCGTGGCATGGCGCGCGGCGGCGGCGATGGCGGCCAGATCGTCCTCGGTCATGCCGGTGGTCCCGATCACATGCACACAGCGCGCCTGCGCGGCCAGCCCGGCAAATGCCACCGTCGCGGCGGGAGAGGTAAAGTCAAGCACCGCATGTGCTGGTGCAATTGCCGCCAGCGCGTCATCCGTCACGGTTACACCGATCCCGGCACCGCCCATCGCAACGCCCAGATCCTGCCCGATCCAGTCATGCCCGGCGCGTTCCACTGCCCCGATCAACCGCGCCTTGCCCGAGGCGCGCACCGTCTCGATCAGCATACGCCCCATGCGCCCCGATGCGCCCGTGACCACGATACCCGGCAGATCCGACATGCGCTTCCCCTTTTGCTTGTGCGCGCCTTGCATAGCCCGCCGCACGCGCCCTCGACAATGCCGAATTGGTCCCTGTCTTCATCTGGCACCAAATACCTCGGGGCAAGGGGCAGCGCCCCTTTGAAAAATCATGTGTGGCGCAGCCACGCCGCTGGATGACCGGCCTCAGTCGTACCGAAGCTCGGTCGCCTTGCCGCGAAAGATGACATAGGACAGCACCGTGTACCCGGCGATCACCGGCAGCACGAAGACCGTGCCGATCAGGATGATGAACAGGCTTTCCGGGGCGCTGGCCGCGTCATAGATCGTCAGCCGCTCGGGGACCACATAGGGATAAAACGAATAGGCCATCCCCAGATAGCCAAGCGTGAACAGCGCCACCGTCAACGCAAAGGGCAACCATGACAGCCGGTCCCCGACAAGCGGCATGTTGCGCAGCAACAGCCACAGCGCGACGATCAGCAGGCCCGACATCAGGGGCAGCGGGGCCAGCAGGAAGATCTCCGGCACCGAAATCCACTTGTCCATGATACGCGGGCTGACAATCGGTGAGGCGACCGACACCGCGCCCAGACCCACAACCACGCCCCACAATCCGCGCCGCGCCTGCCGGATCGCTTTGGCCTGCAACGCGCCCTCTGTCTTGAAGATCAGCCATCCCGCCCCGATGAACGAATACGCCACCGTCAGCGCCAATGCGGTGAGCGACGCGAAGGCCAGCGTGAACAGCGTCATCTCCAGCCCCATGATATACATCCCCAGCATGAAACCCTGCGACAGGGAGGCCATCAGGCTGCCCGCGCAGAACGCGCGGTCCCAGCCGGGCTTGTGCGCCGGGCGCGCCTTGGCGCGGAAATCGAACGCCACGCCGCGCAGGATCAGCCCGATCAGCATGATCGCCACCGGCAGGTAAAGCGCCGTCAGGATCATCCCATGCGCCGCCGGGAACGCGACCAGCAGGATGCCGATGGCCAGCACCAGCCATGTCTCGTTGGCGTCCCAGAAAGGCCCGATCGAGGCGATCATGCGGTCTTTCTCCTGCTCGTCGGCAAAGGGAAACAGCGCGCCCACGCCCAGATCGTAGCCATCAAGGCAGACATAGACGAGGATCGACACGCCCATCAGCGCAGCGAAAGCGACGGGCAGCCAAAGCTCGGGGGGGCCGAAAAGATCCATCGCTCTATTCCGCCGGGATGGGGTTGAGACCCGTGCGGCGCGGGTCTGGACGCGGTGTGGCGCTGCCGGATTTACGGGCAAGATGGAACAGCACCCCGATATAGGCCGCCAGCAGCACCGCGTAGACCGCAAGATACATCGCCAGCGTTGTGGCCACCATCGGCGCGGGCACATCGGCCACGGCCTGTTCGGTTGTCATCAGCCCGGTCACCAGCCACGGCTGGCGACCGATCTCTGTCGTGTACCAGCCCGCCAGCGTGGCGACCCAGCCAGAAAAGGTCATCGGCACCAGCGCCAACAGTATCGGGCGCGGCAGCGCGTCTGCCCCGCGGCGTCGCCACGTCATCAGCCCGATCGCCACCCAGCTCAGCGCAAGCATGGCTACGCCGGTGCCCACCATGACCCGGAACGCATAGAAAACAGGGGCCACCGGCGGGTGCAGCACCTCGCCCTCCTCGGTGATAAAATCATTCAACCCCGGTACAACGCCCTCCGCCTTGTGCGTCAGGATCAGCGACGCGCCATTGGGAATGGCGATCGCGGCGCGGTTCTCGCGCGCCGCCTCATCCGGCAGCGCGAACAGCAGCAGCGGCACGTTGCCCCCGGTGTCCCAGTTGCCTTCCATGGCCGCGACCTTGGCGGGCTGGTGTTCCAGCGTGTTCAGCCCATGAAGATCCCCCATCAGGATCTGCACCGGCATCAGGATCGCGCCCAGCCCAAGCCCGGTGACCAGCGACAGGCGCACCTCGTCCGACCGGTTGTCGCGCAGCCAGCGATAGGCCGACAGCCCCGCCAGCAGGAACGCGACCGTCAGCCCGCTGGCCAACAGCATATGTGCCAGACGATATGGCATCGACGGGTTGAAGATGATCGCAAACCAGTCGGTGGCATGGGCAACGCCGTCGCGCATCTCGTATCCAGCGGGCGTGTGCATCCAGCTTGACAGCACAAGGATCCAGAAGGCCGACATGGTCGTGCCGAACGCCACGAGAAAGGTGGCCAGCGTATGCAGCCAGCCCGGCACGCGCGAAAAACCGAACAACATGATCCCAAGGAACACCGCTTCGAGGAAAAAGGCGGTCAGCACCTCGTAGGCCAGAAGCGGCCCGGCGATATTGCCCACCGTTTCCATGAAGCCCGGCCAGTTGGTGCCGAACTGGAACGACATGGTGATGCCAGACACCACGCCCATCGCAAAGCTGAGCGCAAAGATCTTTACCCAGAACCGATAGGCCTGCATCCATCTTTCCGCGCCGCTACGGGCGAAGCGCAGTTTGAAATACAAAAGCATCCACCCCAAGGCGATGGTGATCGTCGGGAAGAGAATGTGGAACGAGATATTCGCACCGAACTGGATGCGCGAAAACAGGAGCGTGTCCATGACACCTTTCTTTCTATGCCGGGATTTTTGTTCGCTTCAGCAAGAACATAGGGACCGGCGCGCGCATTCTCAGATCCTTGCGACCGTTAACCGCAGTAAATCTGTCAGGTTTTGGCGGCTGCTGTGGCGCTGCTCGGGGGAACCAATCCCAACCTGCGGCGTTTGCTTGCGAAGACACTGCAATCGACCCTAACCAAGGAGGCCGCGATGACCGATCAAAGCGCCTATGCCCAGAAACTGAACGCAAAGCTGGACGAATGGCAGGCCAATATTGACAAGATGAAGGCTCAGGCCGAAAGGGCCCAGGCCGACGGGAAGATCGAATACGAAGAACAGATCCAGGAATTGCGCGTCAAGCGCGACGAGATGGAGCGCAAGCTTGAGGAATTGCAGGAGGCCAACGAGTCTGCCTGGGAAGATGTCAAGAAGGGCGCGGACCGGGCCTGGGACAACATGTCCAAAGCCATGCAAGAGGCATGGGACCGATTTAGCTCATCCCCAAGATAGCTAACACTTTACCTGTCAGGGAAGACGTTTTGCAATTCACCGCGTGGCCGCCTCACCAGCGGTCAAGCGCCTGCTCATCCTCGTCTCGCGCAGCGACCCATTGGCCCCCTTCGCGCGTGATTTCTTTCTTCCAGAAAGGCGCACGCGATTTCAGATAATCCATCAGGTATTGCGCCGCCTCGAAAGCATCGACCCGGTGGCGCGCTGCCGTGGCAACCATCATGATCACCTCGTCCGGGCCAAGCCGCCCATGCCGGTGGATGACCAGCGCATCGCCCAGCGACCACCGCGTCATCGCCTCTGACGCGATCTCGGTGATCGCCCGTTCCGTCATGCCCGGATAATGCTCGATCTCCATCATGTTCAACCCGGCCTCCAGATCGCGCACGATGCCGGTAAAGGTGACGACCGCGCCCATGCCGGCCTGTCGCCCGGCAAAGATGTTGGCCTCTGCCCCAAGGTCGAACGGGGCTTCCTGCACACGGATATCCATGCCCCTATCCCCCGGTCATCGGCGGGAAAAAGGCGACTTCGCGCGCCGATGCAAGCGGGGCATCGAAATCGGTCAGTTCCTGATCCACCGCCACGCGCAGCGCCTCCAGATCGGCAAAGGCCGCCGCGTATCGTTCTTCGCGCCCGCGCAGTTCCTCGACTAGCTCCCGCACGGTCGCGGCTTGCGTGTCGATCTTGTCCTTGGGGTGCCCGATACGTTCACGCACCCAGGCAAAATAGAGAACATCCATCCTGTCAGTCCTTCAGATAAGGCAGCGATTTGCGGAAGTAATCAACCCCCGTCACCAATGTCAAAGCCGCCGCCAGCCAGAGCAGCCAGATCCCGGCATGGCCCGTGATCACCATGCCCTGCATTTTCCAACGCAGCCCGTGCAGATCCTCCTCGCGCCCGGCGAGGATATCCTTGACCAGCGCGGCGTCCATGCCATAGGCGAACATGCCTACATAATGCTCGAACACGCCCTGCGCGAACAGCACGGCGATCGCGATCATTTGCAGGGTCGTCTTCCATTTCGCCAGCCGGGTCACCTTCAGTGTCCCGGCGGTATCGCCCAGGAATTCACGCAGGCCCGAGACGAACACCTCGCGGAACAGAATCACCGTCGCCGGCAGGACCAGCCAGGGCGACATGGACGAATAGCCCAGGATTACCGCCAGCGCGATCACCACCATGGCCTTGTCGGCGATGGGATCCAGCATGGCGCCCAGCCGGGTTGTTTGCTTCCAGAGCCGCGCAAGATACCCGTCGAACCAATCCGTGATTGCGGCGCTGACAAACAGCGTCAACGCGAACCAGTCGGCCCATGGCCGGGTGAAATACAGGAACATCACGGCCACCGCTGGCGCGGCCAGCAGGCGCAACAAAGTCAGCACGTTGGGTATGTTCCATGTCATGCAGGTTTTCTAGAAGGTTTCGGTGAAAACATGAACACCGGATTTCGCATCATCCCTTTTCATGAAAATGGTCATATACCTTCTGCGCCAGCGCCGCCGACACGCCCTCGACCGCCTTCAGATCCGCAAGATTGGCGCGGCTCACCGCCTTGGCAGAGCCAAAATGCGCCAAAAGCGCGCGCTTGCGCGCCGCACCGACACCCGAGATGTCATCGAGGGGGGAGGCCGACACTGCCTTGGAGCGTTTCGCGCGATGCGTGCCGATGACAAACCTGTGCGCCTCGTCGCGCAGACGCTGGATGAAATAAAGTACCGGGTCATTATGGCGCAGCGCCATGGGCCTCTTGCCGGTGCGGTGAAAC
Source organism: Paracoccaceae bacterium (assembly GCA_024742835.1). Lineage (GTDB taxonomy): Bacteria > Pseudomonadota > Alphaproteobacteria > Rhodobacterales > Rhodobacteraceae > Roseovarius. The sequence continues at coordinate 46,525 of JANSXS010000004.1, forward strand.
TCCTCCTTGCCCGCGTCGCGGTCAAGGCCCTTTGCCACACCCACCATCGCGATATCCTCCACGTCCATGTCACGCATGATCGTGCGCACCGCCGACACCTGACCGGCACCGCCGTCGATCAACAGCAGGTCGGGCCAAAGCCCTTTCTGCCGGTCGGGATCGTCCTTTTTCAGCCGGGTAAAGCGCCGCTTGAGCACTTCTTTCATCATCCCGAAATCATCGCCGGGGGTCAGGTCATCGCCCTTGATGTTGAATTTGCGATACTGGTTTTTCAGAAATCCGTCCGCCCCGGCCACGATCATCGCACCCACGGCATGGGCACCCTGGATGTGGCTGTTGTCGTAGACCTCGATCCGGGCGGGTGGCTTTGGCAGATTGAACGCCTCTGCCACACCGTTCAGCAGTTTGGCCTGCGTGGCGGATTCGCTCATCTTTCGGGCCAGGCTTTCGCGCGCGTTGCGCATTGCGGCCTCGACCAGTTCCGCCTTCTCGCCCCGTTGCGGCACCAGGATTTCCACCTTGCGGCTCAGCTTCCCGGTCAGCGCCTCTGCCATAAGGTCGGGGTTTTCCAGCTCGTGGCTCAGGATGATCTGCCGGGCGGGTTCCTTGGTGTCGTAGAACTGTCCCATGAACGCCTCCAGCACCTCGGGCGCGTCCACATCCGCGCCGACACGGGGGTAATAATCCTTGTTGCCCCAGTTCTGGTTCGCCCGGATGAAGAAGACCTGCACGCAGGCCTGCCCCTTTTCCAGGTGCAGCGCGATCAGATCGGCCTCGGTGACGGTGCGCGGGTTGATGCCTTGCGCTGTTTGCACCTGTGTCAGTGCCTTGATGCGGTCGCGCAGGGCGGCGGCACGCTCGAATTCCATCGCTTCGGAGGCCTCTTGCATGTCGCTGGCCAGCTTTTCCTGAATCTCGGTCGATTTGCCGGACAGGTAGCGCTGCGCGTCCGACACCTGCGCGGCGTAATCCTGTTTTGAGATATAGCCGACGCAGGGCGCGGTGCAGCGCTTGATCTGGTATTGCAGGCAGGGCCGCGTTCGCGTCTCGAACTGTTGGTCGGTGCAGTTTCGCAGCTGAAAGACGCGCTGCAATTGCCCCAGCGTCCGGTTGACCGCGCCGGCGGATGCAAAGGGGCCATAATAGCGGCCCTTTTCCTTGCGCGCGCCGCGGTGCTTTTTGATCATGGGAAAGTCATGCGCGGTCACAAGGATGTTCGGAAACGACTTGTCGTCGCGCAACAACACGTTGTAGCGCGGTTTGAGCTGCTTGATCAGGTTCTGTTCCAGCAACAGCGCCTCGGTCTCGGTCGAGGTGGTGAGGAACATCATTGATGCAGTCTCGGATATCATCCGCGCTATGCGCGGCGTGTGCCCGGTGGGCCGCGCATAGCTCGACACCCGCGCCTTGAGACTGCGCGCCTTGCCGACATACAGCACCTGGCTTTGCGCGCCCAGCATCCGGTAAACGCCGGGCGAGCCGTCCAGCGTTTTCAGGTAGGACTGGATCACGCCGTGGCCGGTGACGGGCGCAGTGTCTGGCTCTGTGTCGGGGTCTTTGTCGGACATGTTCTTTCAGATATGATTCTCGATGCGGGCTGCAATCTTATGCCCGGTCGGACAAGAGGAAACAAATCCACCAAAGATGTGGATAAGTCTGCGGACAAGTTTGCGTCAGGGAGAATTTATTGTTGTTTTCGGCAGGCTTCATGGCATCGCCTAATATTTAGGCAAGATATTAAGATACTGAATTATATACCATTATTTAATCGCTCGCCTAGGTGCATGAAACCATTCATCTTTTTGTAACGATTTCGCGACCTGTTCTGCTGCCCGTGTACAAGTTCCCTGGCCTGGCCCCGTCCAGGGCAATCCCGGCGTGGCGGCCGGATCACAGATCGACCCCGACCACATCGGGGGTTTCCCATGCCAGATGCTGCCCGCCATCCACGCAGATAAGCTGCCCGGTGATCGCCGGTGCGTTCAGGAAATAGATCAGCGCCCCGGTGATGTCGCCCGTGTTCGCCCCGCGTTTCAGAATCGTGCGGGCGCGCTGTGCGGCGAATTTATCGCCGGTCTGGGCGATGCTTTGCAGGGTCGGACCGGGGCCGATGGCGTTCACGCGCACGCGCGGGGCCAGCGCCTGTGCGGCGGTCTGTGTCATTGCCCACAGCCCCATCTTGGCGATCGTGTAGCTGGCGAAATCGGGGGTCAGTTTGCGCACGCGCTGGTCGATCATGTTCACGACGAGGCCCTGCGCGACGGGCTCGCCATTCTCGTCCGTCACCGGATCGGGGATTTGCGCGGCAAGCGCCTGTGTCAGCACGAAGGGCGCGCGCAGGTTCGACTCCATATGCCTGTCCCAGCTTGCGCGCGTGGCGTTAGCATAGCTGTCATGCTCGAAGATCGAGGCGTTGTTCACCAGAACATGGATTGGCCCGCCAAGCGCCGTTGCCGCGCGCGGCAACAGGCTTTGGGTGGCGTCCTCGACCAGCAGATCGGCCTGCACCGTGCAGGCGTCGCGCCCCATGGCGCGGATTTCCTTGGCCACGTCCTCTGCGGCGCTTTGGGAGGTGGCATAATGCACCGCCACGTCGCAGCCCTGACGCGCCAATTCCAGCGCCATTGCGCGGCCAAGCCGCTTGCCCGCGCCGGTGACTAGCGCGCGTTTTCCATCGGTCTTGGTCACGCCATATTCCCTTTCGCTTTAGCTGAGCACGGTGAAGACGTAGACCAGATAAAGCGCGGTCAAGCTGATACCCCAGATCCGGGTGATATCCTGCTTGAAATAGACGAAGGGAATGATCAGCAAAGACGCGGCCAGCATCACCCACAGATCGAAGATCAGGAATCCGGGGTCCACCGGGATCTCACCCACCAGCGTCGTGATCCCGATGATGGCCAGCAGGTTGAACATGTTCGACCCGATGACATTGCCAAGCGCGACATCCGCCTGCTTTCGCAGTGCGGCCATGACCGTGGTTGCAAGTTCCGGCAGGGACGTGCCCAATGCCACAAGCGTCAGGCCGATCACGCTTTCGGAGATGCCGTAACGCGTCGCGATAATCGAGGCGTTGTCGACAAGCAGGTCCGCGCCCAGCGGCAGCCCGACAAGACCCATCACCAGAAAGACGATGATCTGCCACCAGGGCATGTCGGGATCTGCGCCTTCGACATCCTCTTCGCTTTCTGCGGCCAGCGCCATGGCAGCGCCATTGGCGGCCTTGCGGTGGGCATGGGCATCGCGGAAGGCATCGAACAGCACGTAAAACAGCGCCGCCAGCAAGATCAGCCCGGCGATCCAGTCAAAGGTCCCGCGAAACGCCAGTGCGATGAAAAGAACGCTGCCCGCGATCATGAAATTATAGGTTTTGCGGGTTTCGAAATGCGATGTGTGCAGCACCGACAAAAGCGCGGGTATGCCCAGCACAAGCAGGATATTCGCGGTGTTGGAGCCGATGACATTGCCCAGCGCCAACCCTGGCTTGTCGTCAAGAACGGCATTCACCGAAATCAACAGTTCCGGTGCAGAGGTGCCAAAGGCGACAATGGTCAGGCTGACGATAAGCGCGGGGATACCGACCCGCAAACTCAGGTTCACAGCGCCTTTCACCAGCGCGTCGCCGGCCAGCAGCAAGATAAGCAATCCCAGACCGGACAGGACCCATGGCATCATTTTCGGCGGCCTTTCTGACAGCTGCAAGGGCCTTTGCCGATGCGAAAGCGCCCGCATTTGGCGCATTTGGCAGAGGCAAGTTTCTGTTGTCCTGGAAACCGCAGCTTGCCGAACATGGCCAGCACGCCCATTCCAACAAGGAAAAGTATGACGATCTTTACGATCACGTCAGAGGCCAAAACGCGCGAAAGCGGCACGTTCCTCGATCCCGGCCAGCGCATCCTCGGCGAAATTCATGCCGAACCGCGACAGAAAGCCCTTTTTCCGGCCATAGGGCACGATCCGCACCTTGTCGCCGTAAAGCTCTTTGAGCTTGGGCACCGCATGGGCAACCCCGTCGGCAAGGCCCAGCTCCACCGCCCGCGCGCCAAGCCAGAATTCGCCGGTAAACAGATCCACCTCATCGCTCAGCTTGTCACCGCGCCGCGCCTTGATCTGCTTGATGAAAGAGCCGTGCATCTCCTCCAGCAGGGTCTTGAGCCGGGCGACGTCCTCCGCCTTTTCGGGCTGGAACGGATCAAGCGTGGATTTGGATTTTCCCGCCGTGTACACGCGGCGTTCAATGCCCTGACGCGCAAGAAAGATATGCGCGCCGAACCCGGCCGATATCACGCCGATGGAGCCGAGGATCGAATTCTCGTCGGCCCATATGTCATCGGCGGCCGACGCCAGCCAATACCCGCCCGACGCCGCCACATCCTCTACAAAGGCATGAACGGGAATGTCTTTCTCCTCTGCCAACCGACGGACGCGCGCCGCGATCAGCGCCGATTGCACCGGCGAGCCGCCGGGGGAATTGATGATCAGCGCAACCGCCTTGGGCTTGCCCTTCGAGAACGCCTTTTCGATGGTCGAGGCGAGGGTTTCATCATTCAGCGACATGCGACCAGAGGTGCCGATGGCCCCCGACAGACGCAGAACAGACACGACGGGCCCACGGGCGAGAAAAGGAAAACGCTTTATCATGAACGCGGATGTAGATTGTCGAAGGCCCACAAACAAGGTTGCCCGGCGCATACATTTCCAACGGGCCGAAATAAAGCGGGCGGACCGGGCAAAATAGTCACGTTCGCGGCCCTTGCCCGGTCAGGTCCGAAGCCGCCAACCGGTACGAAAGATCCACCAGACGACAGCAAGGCAAAGCGCGGTGAAGCCCGCGATCGCCAAAAGGCTCAGCCCGATGGGCACATCCGCCTGCCCAAAGAACGACCACCGAAAGCCTGAAATCAAATAGACGACCGGGTTCAAGAACGAAATTGTCTGCCATATCGGCGGCAACATCGAGATCGAGTAGAACGACCCGCCCAGAAAGACGAGCGGCGTCACGATCAACAGTGGCACAAGTTGGAGCTGTTCGAAATTCCGCGCCCAGATGCCGATGATGAATCCGAACAGCGAAAATGAGATGCAGGTGAGCAGAAGGAATGCCACCATCGCAACAGGGTGCTGGATGTGCAGGTCGACGAAAAAGCCCGCCGTGCCAAGGATCACGACCCCGATGAACAGCGCCTTTGTGGCCGCCGCACCCACATAGCCGACCACGATCTCCAGAAAGTTCACCGGCGCGGACAGCAACTCGAATATGGTGCCGATGAATTTCGGAAAATAGATCCCGAAAGACGCCGCCGCGATGGCCTGCGTCATCACCGAGAGCATGATCAGCCCCGGCACGATAAACGCGCCATAGTCGATACCGTCGACCTGATCTATGCGGCTGCCGATGGCCGCGCCGAAGACGACGAAATAAAGCACGGTGGAAATCACCGGTGAGATGAAACTTTGCAAAAGCGTGCGGAAAAAGCGCGACATCTCGAACACGTAGATGGCCTTTATGGCGGTCAGGTTCATGCCGCGTCCTCCTTGACCAGTCCGACGAAGATTTCTTCGAGGCTGGATTGCGTGGTTTGCAGGTCGCGCATCACCAGCCCGGCTTGTGACAGGTTGGTCAAAAGCCGGGTGATCCCGGTGCGCGCGGCGGAGGTCTCATAGGTGTACACCAACACGAGGCCGTCCGGGGTCAGGTCGAGCCCGTATTCCGCCAGCGCATCGGGGACGTGCGCCACCGGCTCTGCCAGTTCGATGCGCAGCGTCTTGCGACCCATGCGCGCCATCAGCGCGGCTTTCTCCTCGACCAAAAGGATCTCGCCCTTGTTGATGACGGCGATACGGTCAGCGATGGCCTCGGCCTCTTCGATGTAATGCGTGGTCAGGATGATGGTGACGCCGCTTTGGCGCAGACCCTCGACGATTTCCCACATGTCGCGGCGCAGTTCCACATCGACCCCGGCGGTGGGCTCATCGAGGAACAGCACGCGGGGTTCGTGGCACAGCGCCTTGGCGATCAGCACCCGGCGTTTCATGCCGCCCGACAGTTCCTGTATCTGGTTGTTGCGCTTGTCCCACAGGGACAGTTGCCGCAGAGTCGTTTCGATAAAAGCATCGTCGCGCGACTTGCCGAACAGCCCGCGCGAAAATCGGACGGTCTTGATCACCTTCTCGAACGGTTCGAGGGCAACCTCCTGCGGGACCAGCCCGATCATGGCACGCGCCGCGCGAAACTCGGTCTGGATGTCGTGACCACCGACGCGGGCCATGCCACCCGTGGGCACGGTGATACCACAAAGCGCGGAAATCAGCGTGGTCTTGCCCGCGCCGTTCGGGCCTAGAAGTGCAAGGATCTCGCCCTCGTCGATGGTCAGATCAACGGATTTCAGCGCCACGAAACCGTCGTCATAGACTTTGCTCAACCCCTGAATATCCACGATTGGCGTCATTCCCGGCCCTCCTTGCTTTCAGCTGGCAAACTAACCCGCCCGTGCGGCGCGGCAATCTGCCAGAGCGGCAGGGCGGGCTGTGCGTTTCTGTTGGCCGCGTGTGGTTGGCGGTTGCAACACGTCTTGCGGGAAATTAACCAGGTCTGCCTTTGACTTGAGAGATCGGCGGAAAGACGGAACGCCTGCAACGATTGAGCGGAACACCGCGTTTCGCGCAAATCCGTGATTCAGGTTTTTCACGAAACGCGTTAAGGGCGGAGGCATGAATTTCTTTGGAAAGATAGCCATGACCGATAGCACACATCTGATTCTCTGCCCCGTAAACCTGCGTCACGCCAAGGCGGAGCGTCGCGCCTATGACGAGGCCGTCGCAATGGCCCGGCGCCGATCCGCCAAGCTGATCGTGGCCACCGTCGCCCCGGAAATAGAGCGTAACCTGAACATCTACGATTCAGAGGCCTATTGGGGCGAACAGCTTCGGGCCTTTATCACGGCGCACCCTGCCGAGGGCGTCGTCTGTGAAACCGTCGTGCGCAAGGGCGCGGTCCACCGTCAGATCCTCCGGCTTGCCGAAGAGCGCAAGGTCGACATGATCGTGATGGACGCGGCCAATCCCAAGGTAAAGGATTACCTGCTGGGCACGACGGCCAGCCACGTTGTGACCCATGCGCATTGCTCTGTCTACGTGGTGCGCGGATAGACGGCGCAATGAAACGTTTTGGAAACACAGCGTTTCACTTTTGTTGATTGATCGCCGGGCCGTTAGCCGGAATGCTTGGCGCGGGGGCGTTGACCGCGGGGAATCCGCGGGTCGGAGCATGACATGCAACGTCGAATTCTATGGATTGTCGCGTTTGCACTGACAGCCCTTTCGGGCTGCGCCGAGCCTGTGTCGCGCCACGAAAATGCGCGCATCCTGCTGATGGGCGATTCGATGATGGCGGTTCACGGGATGACCGGCGCGTCGGTATCGGATGCGATGGAGCGCCGGTTACAACAGCCGGTGATAGACCGATCCGTCATCGGGGCGCGGTTTTTGTACCGGCTGCCGGTTTCGGGTGCGGCCGGGCTGAACATCCCCAAGCAATACCGCAACGGCGATTGGGATTGGGTCGTGCTGAACGGGGGCGGCAACGACATCCTGTTCGGCTGCGGGTGTGGACCCTGCGCGCAGCGGGTCGACCGGCTTATTTCAAAGGATGGGCGCAAGGGGGCCATTCCGGGCTTTGTATCGCGGCTGCGCCGCGACGGCGCGCAGGTGCTGTTCGTGGGCTACATGCGAACACCCGGCGTCACCTCGCCGATCGAGCATTGCGTGGATGAAGGCCGCGAGATGGATGCGCGGCTGGCGCGGCTGGCTGCGTTGGATCGCGGGGTGCATTTCCTGTCGCTGGACGGACTGGTGCCACATGGCGACCGCAGCTATCACGGGATGGATCTGGTACACCCATCGGCCAAGGGCAGCGACGCCATCGCGGCAAGGATCGTCGACCGGATCGCACCCTGACGCAAGCCGATGAAACTGAAAGCGTTCCGCCTTTCACCTGAGACATCAGCGCAGGGCGGAACGCGTGCTACGACTAAACAGAACACTGCGTTTCTCGAAAATCCGTGATTCAGGGTTTCCGCCAAACGCTTTAGCTTTTGATCATCCGCTTGAGCCAGCCTTTCTTTTCGGCCTCCTCGGGCGCGTCGTCTTCTTTCGGACCTTCGATCACGGTTTCAAGATTGGCAAAGAAACTGTCGGCCATTTTCTTGGCGAAACCGTCGACGATGCGGCTGCCAAGCTGCGCCAGCTTGCCGCCGACCTTGGCCTGCACATCATAGTTAAGCTGCGTGCCCTCCTCGACCTCGGTCAGGGTCACGGTCGCGCCGCCCTTGGCAAAGCCCGCCGCACCGCCCTTGCCCTCGCCATCAAGGCGCAAGGTGTTGGGCTCGTCCATCTCGGACAGCGTAACCGCGCCTTTGAACGTGGCTTTCACCGGGCCGACCTTTTGGGTCACTGTGGCCTCGAACCCGTCTTCGGGGCTGCCTGTGACCTCTTGCGCGCCGGGCACGCATTCCTTCAGCACCTCCGGGTTGATCAGCGCGGCCCAAACTGTTGCCCTGTCAGCCTTGATCGTGCGTTCTCCGCTCATTTCCATCGGCGTTCTCCTCCCTGAATGGGCAAAGCGTAACCCAAGCCCGTCAAACCGCCAAGTAGGACTAAAGCCTGTCCATGCCTTTCGGTCCGTATGGTGCGAGCGGGTCAGTCGATGACATCCTCTGTCGGGTCGCCTCGATTCTCGGCCATATGGCGATACCTCCGCAACAGCTCTCGCTTCGCGGTCGAGAGTGCCTCGTCGCTCAGGGACGAACGGTTCAGCCGCAGCAACGCCTCGGCCGCATCGGGGGGCTGTGTATTATGGGGCGGCTCCGGCCTGAGCCCGGTCTTGTCGACACCCAGCCGGTCAAGCGCGATATCCAGTGCCCCAAGGGGCAGGTCGGCGCAGGTCTCGATCCGGGTGGCGGTCACCCTGGCCCGGCCTGCCAGCCTGTCACGCACCGCCTCCACCACCTGATCCAGCCGGGCTGCACGGTCCAGCTTGGGGCCATAGGTGCCGAACCCCTCGGTCAGCCGGGTCGAGCGCAGGTTCTGGTAATAGGCACTGCGTTTCCATACCTCCGGGTCGCGGGTGGTGAACCACAGGTCGATATCCGCGCCGTCCCCAAAGGTCTGATGCAGCACGGTGACGGCGCGCTCCAGCAGGTCGGGCGCGGTGTCATAGCCGGTGATCCCCTTGCGTCCGGGTATCTGGCCCGACAGCGCCTCTGCACTGATCAACAGCGGGCGGGGGTCATGCGTATCCACCCCGCTCAGACAGTCCGCGAAATTGCTGGTGAACGTATCCAGCCGCCGGGGGTCAGGGCGCACGGAATGGCGACGGGCAACATGAATCGCCGGGCGGATATCGTCGGTCAGAAGCACGCGCAGACGCGGCGCAAGCAGACGCGCCTGCGCGCTGGTGGCGCGTTGCAGGCTGCTGGTTCCGGTCTTGTGGAATCCCGGATGGATCAGAATCCTTGGTGTCATCGCTCGTTTGCCCCGTGGTGCAGGCACCTGTTTTACGCATATTGAACGCGACTTCCGCCGATTTGGCCAGAGCGGCTTTGGTACAATACACGGTGCGCGGCGGATCCCCTTGGAAAGGCGCTGTTTCAAGGCTATCTTGCGTCCTTCAACGCGCAGACAGGATGCTACATGGCCAAGCCGAAGGACAATCCGAATTACAAGGTGATCGCCGAGAACCGGAAGGCGCGGCACGATTATGCCATCGAGGATGATCTTGAATGCGGCATGATGCTTGAAGGGTCCGAGGTAAAATCGCTGCGTCACAAGAACGCCAATATCGCCGAAAGCTATGCCGCGGTCGAGAATGGTGAGCTGTGGCTGGTGAATTCCTACATCGCGCCCTACGAGCAGGCCAAGACCTTTGGCCATGATGAACGGCGGCGGCGCAAACTTCTGGTCAACCGCAAGGAAATGGCGCGGCTATGGAATGACACGCAGCGCAAGGGCATGACGCTGGTGCCGCTGGTGCTGTATTTCAATCACAAGGGCATTGCCAAGCTGAAGATCGGCATCGCCAAGGGCAAGAAGAACACGGACAAGCGCGCCACAGAAGCCAAACGCGACTGGAACCGCCAGAAACAGCGCCTTTTGAAACAGAACCACTGAACTGCGCGCCGGTTTTCCGCGCTGGGTGAGGCGTTTTTGCAGGTGGTTTCCGTGCTGGCGGGACGCCGCCGACAAGGCTCGCGCGGTGTCTCTTGCTCTTGGTCCGGTCAGGTTGTAGGCAGTCAACATCCCAGACGAGGCGATCTGTCATGGCACCCGAAGACCCTAAGACGCTTGTTTCCACCGACTGGCTTGCCGCGCACCTGAGCGATCCGGACCTGCGGATCCTTGATGCGACGATGTACCTGCCGAACGAGGGCCGGGACGGCAAGGCCGAATATGCGCAGCAACATATTCCCGGTGCCCGCTTTTTCGATATCGACGACGTGTCCGATCACCGCTCGGAACTGCCGCATATGGCGCCGCCGGTGGAAAAGTTCATGTCGCGGTTGCGCGCCATGGGTGTGGGCGACGGGCATCAGGTGGTTGTCTATGACGCGCGGGGGCTGTTTTCGGCGGCGCGGGTCTGGTGGCTGTTTCGCCTGATGGGACAAGACAATGTTGCGGTGCTGGATGGTGGCCTGCCGAAATGGGTTGCCGAGGGGCGCGCTGTAGAGGACATGCCGCCGGTCGTGCGTGACCGGCACATGACCGTGCGCCGCCGCGCGCACATGGTGCGCGACGTGACGCAGGTATCCGCCGCGTCGAAGCTGGGCGACCACGAGATTCTTGACGCACGTTCGCCCGGTCGCTTCCGTGGTGAAGAGGCCGAGCCGCGTGCCGGTCTGCGCGCGGGGCACATCCCCGGATCGAAAAACGTGCATTACCGCAGCCTTTTGCGCGACGATGGCACGATGAAAGACCCGGACGGCCTGCGCGCCGTGCTGGCGGAGGCGAGTGTTGATCTGGGCAAGCCCGCGATCACAACCTGCGGCTCGGGCGTGACCGCCGCAATAATCAATCTTGCGCTGGAACGGATCGGCAAGACCGACCACGCGCTATATGACGGGTCCTGGACGGAATGGGGTGCCTTTCCGACCGTGCCCGTCGCCACCGGAGACGACTGAATGTTTGACCACCTCAAAGAGCTTCCCGCCGACAAGATCCTGGCCCTGATGCAGGCATACAAGGACGACCCGCGCGAGACCAAGATCGACCTTGGCGTTGGTGTCTACAAGAACGCCGAGGGCGTGACGCCGATCATGCGCGCGATCAAGGCCGCCGAAAAGCGTTGGTGGGAAACCGAGGAAACCAAGGCCTATACCGGGCTGGCGGGCGATCCGGCCTTTGCCGATGCGCTGATCGGGCTGGTGCTGGGCGATAGCGCGCACCGCGATCAGGTCGCCGCCGTGGCCACGCCGGGCGGCACCGGCGCGGTGCGGCAGGCGTTTGAGCTGGTCAAGATGGCCAATAGCGGGGCGCGCGTCTTCGTGTCTGATCCGACATGGCCGAACCACCTGAGCATTCTCAAGCATCTGGAGATGGAAACCGTATCCTACCGGTATTTCGACGAGGCATCGGGCGGCGTGGATTTCGATGGCATGATGGCCGATCTGGGCGCGGTGACGCCCGGCGATATCGTGCTGCTGCATGGCTGCTGTCACAACCCCACGGGTGCCAACCTGACCGGGCCGGAATGGGACGCGGTGATCAAGCTGATCAACGAGACCGGCGCGGTGCCGATGATCGACATTGCCTATCAGGGCTTTGGCGACGGGCTGGAGGCGGACGCGGCGGGCACGCGCGCCGTGGTTGCGGGCTGCCCAGAGGTGCTGATCGCGGCAAGCTGTTCAAAGAATTTCGGCATCTACCGCGAACGCACCGGGCTTTTGATGGCGGTCAGCCATGACACGGGCAAGCACAAGGTCACGCAGGGCAATCTTGCCTATCTCAACCGTCAGAACTTTTCCTTTCCGCCCGATCACGGCGCGCGTCTGGTCAGCCTGGTGCTGACCACGCCCGACCTGCGCGCCGATTGGGAGGCCGAGCTTGAAGACGTGCGCTTGGGCATGTTGGATCTGCGCAAGCAACTGGCGGCCGAGTTGCAGCGGCTGAGCGGTTCTGACCGTTTCGGCTTTGTCGGACAGCATCGGGGCATGTTCTCTCGGCTTGGTCTGACGCCCGACCATGTGGAGGCGCTGCGCCGCGATCACGCGATCTACATGGTGGGTGACAGCCGCATCAATATCGCCGGTCTCAACCAGACCACGGTGCCGATCCTTGCCAAGGCAATCGTGGCGGTGGGCGCCTGAGCGCCCACCCTACGCCCTCAGGCCAGAAGCCCGACCCGGTCGAGTACCCAGTAGCTTGAGATCAGCGCGATAGCGAGCGACGCCGGGATCACCACCGCCCGACGGTACCACGGCTTGTCCCCGAACCAGAACCCGACCGCCAGATAGCAAAGTGCGATCACGGTCAACTGGCCCAGTTCCACCCCGATGTTGAAGCCGATCAGGCTTTTGACGAACTCGCCACCCGTGGCGGCATAGTCGCGGAAAACCGAGGCAAAGCCCAGCCCATGCAAAAGGCCGAAGACAAAGACGATGACGGTGCGCCATCGATGCAACTTCTGGGTGAAGATGTTCTCGATCGCCACATAGGCAATGGACAGAGCGATCAGCGGCTCCACGATATGGGCGGGCAGGCTGACAACGCCGGTCATGCCAAGCGCCAGCGTGATCGTATGCGCGAGCGTGAACATCGTGATCTGGATAAGCAACGGGCGTAGATGCGTGTTGAGCAGGAAAAGCCCGATCACGAACAGCACATGGTCCAGCCCCTTGGGCAGGATGTGGTCGAAGCCGATCTTCACATAAGTCATGAAGGGCGTGCCTTGTGAGGTGTTCGGGACATCCGCATCAAGCGGTACCGTCACCGTGTCACCCGCCGCGACGAAGCCGGCAAAGAACGGCTGCTCTGCGCCCTCGCGCGTGGCGCGCAACACACTTGCACCGACCTGTTGGGGAAAGCGCCAGGTGATCCGGCCCGTGTCGGCGGGCAGCACAAAGGACCAGCGCAGGGTCGAGACACGCGCGATCCCGGTGTCGCCGGTCTGGGGGATCCCGGCACTGGGCGGGCCCAGATCGACGATCGCGCCATCCGCCAGCAGGGTGAGGTCATGTAGGCCCCTGTTCTGGAACGCCTTGAACCGCGCCGCAAGCTCTTCGGGAGGTAACGCGCGCAGCGCGTCATAGCTGGCGGCCTGCGGCGCGCTTGCGCTATCGTCATGCTCTGGCCCGATCCCGGCAAGCATCGCTTCAAGGTTGAGGTCGATGCGCAGCTTCGCCTCTCCGTTCCCGGCGAGGCTCAGTTCCGCGATGGCCGGGCTAAGCTCATGCGCGGACGCGCGGCCCGGCCAAAGGGCCGCGATAAGCAAAAGCACGACGCAAAAGACAAGCGCGGCGCGGCCCAGTAAATGATCGGTCATGGGTTGATTCCCCTTCCTCGGTACTGTCCTGATGGCAACCATGGGATATATCATGCGCACCGTCATCACGGTTTTGTGCCTTGTCACCGTTTCCGGTGCCACCGCACATGAATTCTGGATCGACCCCGAGGCGCATCGCGTCGCGCCAAAGGACAGCATTCGCGCCGCTTTGCGCGTCGGGCAGGACTTCAAGGGTTCGGAATTGCCTTATCTCGACGGCAGGTTCGAAAGTTTCACGCTTACCGGGCCGCAAGGCACGCAGGATGTTTCGGGCACGCCCGGCGACAGGCCGGCGGCGCAGATCCGTACCGATACCGAAGGGCTTCACGTCCTTGCCTATCATTCAAACGCCAGCACGCTGACCTTTTCCACCATGGAGAAGTTCGTCAGCTATATCGCGTATGAAGGCAATCACTGGGCGCTTGAGGCACATCGCGCGGCTGGACTGCCCGAAACCGGGTTCAAGGAAAGATATACTCGCAACGCCAAGGCACTGGTGCAGGTGGGCAAGGTGCGGCCAGGCGATGGTGATCGGGCGCTTGGTTTGCCTGTCGAGTTGATTGCACAGGCGCATCCCGCGGATCTGGACAAGGGCGACAGCCTGCCGGTGTTGCTGTTGTGGCAGGGCGAACCGCTGACGGGGCAGCGGATCAATATCTTTACCAAGGGTGCCGAAGGCCCGCCGCCCTACGTTGTCACGGATGCAAAAGGCCAGGCCCGCGTGCCGTTGCCCGCTGCGGGCCGGTACCTGCTAAATGCCGTGCACATGTTTCCGCTCGATGCCGGGGGGCCGGTGCATTGGGAAAGTTTCTGGGCGTCGCTGACCTTTGCTGTCGATTGAGCACGGCTCAGGCGCGATACCGGGCCAGAAACATCTCGACCGTGCCGGTCACGACCCGGTCGATGGCTGTCTCGTCGGTATTGCAGGCCATGCCACAAAGACAGCGCACGAACAGATCGCTTTTGCACAGCTCTCCGAACTGGTTGCAGGCCAGGTCCATGTCGTCGATCCGCAATTCGCCACGTTCGACATACGGGGTCAGAACGGTTGTCAGCCGCTCGCGCATCAGTTCTGGACCGGACTCGTAGAACCGCCGGCCCAGTTCGGGAAAGCGATAGGATTCCGCCACGCAGATGCGAAACACCTGCTGTCCGAAATCCGACAGAAAGAACCGCACGATCCGGCTGGCCGCCTCGCGCAGCGCGTTTTCGACCGGTGCATCGGTGCTGATCTCCTGAAGGGCGGCATCGCCTTGCCGGTTGCATTCCAGCCGGGCGACCTCGGAGAACAGCAGGCGTTTGTCGGGGAAATAACTGTAAAGCGTGGCCTTGGACACGCCCGCGGCGCGTGCAATGTCATCTACGCTGGCGCCCTCGAAACCATCGCGCATGAACACGTCGCGCGCGCCGGACAGCACCTGATCGAATTTTCGACCCTTCTTTATCTCGGCCGCCGCGCCGGTCATGGTCATGCCTCCCTGCCCCGCACAACCTTAGACGCCCGGTCCCCCTGTCTGCAACCCTGACACGGGGTGATGCAGGGTTACGAGCGGGGCGCGCCCTGCCATCCGATCGGCGACCGATTTCGCGTCACGTCGGTCAAAGGGCTTGCAACCGGGCGAGACAGGCTTAATTTAGAATTATTCTAAGTTATGGAGGCCCCCATGATTCCCGGTGTCATGTCCCGGCGGCGATTTTCGGATCTCAGCGAGCAAGAGATCCTGGCCCTGGCGATCTCGTCCGAAGAAGATGACGGGCGCATCTACCGCAGCTACGCAGACATGCTGCGCGACGATTATCCCGATACCGCCAGGATATTCGAAGGCATGGCCGCCGAAGAGGACGGCCACCGTCAACGCCTGATCGCGCTGCATCAGGAACGGTTCGGCGAGGTCATTCCGCTGATCCGGCGCGAACATGTGGCCGGGTTCTATGCGCGGCGGCCGGTCTGGTTGATGGAAAACCTTGGGATCGAGCGCATCCGGGCCGAGGCCGAGATGATGGAGTATGACGCCGAGGCATTCTACCTCAAGGCGGCGCAGCGCACCAGTGATGCGGGCACGCGCAAGCTGTTGGGGGATCTGGCCGCCGCCGAGGCGGGCCACCAGGACCGCGCGGGCGACCTTGCCAAGGCGCATCTGGACGCCGATGCGCTGGACACCGAAGATCGGACCGCCAAGCGGAAATTCATCCTGACATGGGTGCAGCCGGGGCTTGCCGGGCTGATGGACGGCTCTGTTTCCACGCTGGCACCGATATTCGCCACCGCCTTTGCCACGCAGGACACATGGACCACGTTTCTGGTGGGGCTGGCCGCGTCGGTGGGCGCGGGTATCTCGATGGGCTTTACCGAAGCCGCCAGCGATGATGGTGAATTGTCTGGCCGGGGCAGCCCGTTCAAGCGGGGCCTCGCGTCGGGCGTGATGACTACGGTAGGCGGGCTTGGCCACGCGTTGCCCTATCTGATCTCCGATTTCTGGACGGCGACGGTGATCGCGATCATCGTGGTATTCATCGAATTGTGGGCGATTGCCTGGATCCAGAACAAGTATATGGAAACGCCGTTCTTTCGTGCCGCCTTTCAGGTGGTGCTGGGCGGCGCGCTGGTTTTCGCGGCGGGGGTGCTGATCGGCAGCGGGTAGGGCGCTCGCGCGCTATGCGGATTGACGCGCGGCCCCAAGCTGCTAACACGTTTCAATGCTTGCCATATTTCTGCAAACGCTGCCTTTCTTTCTGATTATCGGGCTTGGCTTTGGGGCCGGGCGCACCGGGTTCTTTACCGATGAGGCAACGGCCTATCTGACGAAATTCGTCTTTTACTTCGCGCTTTCGGCGATGCTGTTCCGCTTTTCCGCCAATCTGAGCATGGCCGAGATCCTCGATTGGCGCTTTGTCATGGCCTATCTGTGGGGCACGGCCTTTGTGTATGGGCTGGTCACGCTTGTCGCGTTGATCCGCCGCCTGCCGGCAGAGGAAGCGGCGTTCGAGGCGCAATGCGGCGTTATCGGCAATACCGGGTTCATGGGCGTGCCGATGCTGACGCTGCTGATGGGGCCGCAGGCCATCGGCCCGGTGATGCTGGTGCTGGCCGTGGATATGATCGTGTTCAGTTCGCTGATCGTGATCATCGTCACCGGAAGCCGCGATGGCCGGATGAGCCTTGGCATCCTGCGCACGGTGGGGCTTGGCCTGCTCAAGAATCCGATGATCGTGTCGATCTCGCTTGGATTCGCGTGGTCCGCGCTCAGCCTGCCGATCCCCGGCCCGATGAATGAATTCCTGACATTGCTGGGGGCCGCCGCCACACCCGGCGCGCTGTTCGCCATTGGCGCGTCATTGGCCAACAAGCGGGCGGAACGCCCTGCGATTGCGGGCTGGCTTAGCTTCAACAAGCTGGTGCTGCACCCCGCGATGGTGGCGTTTTCCGCGCTGGTGCTGTTTCCGGTCGAGCTTTATGCGGCGGCGGTGATGATCGCGGCGGCCTCGCTGCCGGTGGCGGGCAACGTGTATATCCTGGCTGAACATTACCGCGTCGCGCCGCAGCGCGTGTCGGCGTCGATCCTGATCTCGACGGCGCTGGCGGTTGTCACTGTCTCGCTGGTGATCGGCTGGGTGGGCGCGCTTTACCGCTAGACGCCGACCAAAGTATGAGGCCGCTTGCGGGCAATCGGCGCTGGGTTCCGACGGGTGCTTTCTGTAAAGTGCGCGCAAGCCGGGGTGCGTCCCCGTTCTTGAACAGGCCGCGCGACGCGGCGCAGATCAGAAGGACACAGAAAGATCATGGAAACCGTATCTGAAAATGCCTGTTTCGGTGGCACGCAGGGCGTCTACACCCACGCATCCGAGGCCTGTGATTGTGACATGACATTCGGCCTGTTCCTGCCCGAAGAGGCCAAAAGCGGTCCGGTGCCGGTGCTGTGGTACCTGTCGGGCCTGACCTGCACGCATGAGAACGCGATGGTCAAGGCGGGCGCACAGCTTTGGGCGGCTGAACAGGGCATTGCACTGTGTTTCCCCGACACCAGCCCGCGCGGCGAGGGTGTGGCCAATGACGACGCCTATGATCTGGGGCAGGGCGCGGGATTTTATGTGAATGCCACGCAGGATCCGTGGAAGCCGCATTTCCAGATGTGGCGCTACGTGGCCGAGGAACTGCCCGAACTCATCACCGCGAATTTCGCCATCGACGGCGAGCGGCAGGCGATCACCGGCCACTCCATGGGCGGGCACGGCGCGCTGACGCTGGCGATGGGCCTGCCGGGGCGGTTCCGCTCTGTTTCCGCGTTTTCGCCCATCGTGAACCCCACGCAAAGCGATTGGGGCCGCAAGCAGTTCAACGCCTATCTGGGCGAGGACGAGGCGACATGGGCCAAGCATGACGCGACCCTTCTGATGAAGGAAAGCGGCTTTGACGGCCCGATCCTGACCGATACGGGCACCAAGGACCAGTTCATCGACCTGCTGATGCCCGAAAGCTTTGCCGCCGCCTGCGCGCTGCGCCGGCAGGAAGCGACGCTGCGGATGCAGCCGGGCTATGACCACAGCTATTTCTTCGTGACCACCTTCATGGAAGATCACGTCGCTTTCCACGCCGAAGCGCTGTACGGCTAAGCGTCAAATCCTGAAACGCGGCGGGGGCGGATCTACGCGCCGCGTTTCGGGTAAATCTCTGTTTCAGGTTCATCGCGAAACACTCTAGGGTCGCGCCAGGCAAGGCTCTCTTTCATCCCGGAACGAGGAGACACGCATGGCGGACCCGTCAAAGCAGCATTACGACCTTATCATCATCGGCTCCGGCCCTGCGGGACGGTCCGCCGCGATTCAGGCGGGCAAGCTCAAGCGCCGCGTGCTGGTCGTGGACCGCAAGGACAGGCTGGGCGGTGTGTCGGTTCATACCGGCACGATCCCGTCCAAGACGCTGCGCGAAACCGTGCTCAACCTGTCAGGCTGGCGCGAGCGCAGCTTTTATGGCCGCTCCTACCGGGTCAAGGACGATATCGGCGCGCAGGATCTCAAGATGCGCTTGCACAAGACGCTCGATTACGAGGTCGACGTGCTGGAACACCAGTTCAACCGCAACCATGTCGAAACGCTGAACGGCTTTGCCAGTTTCACCGGCCCGAACGCCCTCGACGTGGCGACAGAGGCGGGCGAGGTGACATCGCTGACCGCCGACCGATTTCTGATTGCCACGGGCACCAAAACCTACCGGCCCGATTATGTGCCCTTCAACGGCAAGACCATCGTGGACAGTGACGAATTTCTGGAGCTGGGACAGATCCCGCGCAGCCTTGCGGTGGTGGGCGCGGGCGTGATCGGGGTGGAATATGCCACCATGTTTTCGGCACTCGATGTGCGCGTTACCCTGATCGAGCCGCGCAACAGTTTCCTTGATTTCATCGACACGGCGCTGATCCAGGATTTCACCCACCAGATCCGAGAAAACGGCGTCGATCTGCGCCTCGGCTCGGCCATCGAGAAAATAGAGGACGCGGGCGAGCATGTGGAAACCACGCTGGCCAACGGGCGGCATGTCCGCTCCGAGATGCTGCTGTTCGCCGCCGGGCGCATGGGCGCGACGGATCGCCTGAACCTCGACAGGGCGGGGCTGGACACCGACCACCGGGGTCGGCTGGAGGTGGATCGCAAAAGCTACCAGACATCTGTGCCGCATATCTATGCCGCCGGTGACGTGATCGGGCATCCGTCGCTGGCCTCCACCTCTTTGCAACAGGGGCGCATCGCCGCCTGTCACGCGCTGGACACGCCAACGCTGCCCGAAAGCCCGTGGTTTCCCTATGGCATCTATTCCGTGCCCGAAATTTCCACTTGCGGCATGTCCGAAGAAGAGATGCAGGAACGCGCCATCCCCTACGAGGTCGGCGTCGCGCGCTTCCGCGAAACTTCGCGTGGGAACATCATGGGGCTGGAGCACGGGATGCTGAAAATGCTGGTGTCGCTGAAAACCCGCCGCGTACTGGGTGTGCAGATCGTGGGCGAGGGCGCGACAGAGCTGATCCACATCGCACAGGCCGTGCTGAACCTGAAAGGCACGGTGGATTACTTCGTGCAGAACACCTTCAACTATCCCACGCTGGCCGAAGCCTACAAGATCGCCGGGCTGGATGCGTTCAACCGAATGCCCATTCCCGAGCCCTACAAGGTCACGCGCGACAGCCGGGCGGCGGAATAGCCCATGGCGATCTATGTCGATGCCGATGCCTGCCCGGTCAAATCCGAGGTCGAGACCGTGGGCACCCGCCACAGGGTTCAGATCTTTGTCGTCTCCAACGGCGGGCTACGCCCGTCGCAGAACCCGCTGGTCGAAACCGTGATCGTCCCCGATGGTCCGGACGTGGCCGACATGTGGATTGCTGACCGCGCCGGGCCGGGCGATGTGGTGATCACCGGGGATATTCCTTTGGCCGCGAAATGCGTGGCGGCGGGGGCGCAGGTGCTCAAGCATGATGGCGAGGCCCTGACGGCGGCGAATGTGGGCAATGCGCTGGCCACCCGCGACCTGATGACCGATCTGCGCGCGGCCGATCCGTTCCGCCAGGGCGGCGGCAAGGGCTTTACCAAGGCGGACCGCTCTCGTTTTCTCGATGCGCTCGAACGCGCCATGCGCAAGGCGGCTCAGGCGTGAGCGTTTCGCGCTCCAACCTTGTCGGGGCGGGCTGCGCGCTTTTGGCTGTCGTGTGCTTTTCGATCAACGATGTCGGGATAAAATTCCTGTCGGGTGATTATGCGCTGCATCAGATCGTGTTCATCCGTTCGGCCATCGGTCTTTTGACCTTCGCGGCGATCTTTCTGCCGTTTCACGGCCTTGGCGTTTTTCGCACGCGCAGGCCCGGCGCGCATCTGTTGCGCGGGGTCTGTGTGGTGGGGGCCAATACCTGCCTGTTTCTGGGGCTGGCCGCGATGCCCATCGCCGATGCTATCGCCGTGTTCTTCATCTCGCCCTTGGTGATCACCATCTTCTCGGTGCTCTTTCTGGGCGAAACGGTTGGCGCGCGGCGCTGGGCGTCGATCGCGGTGGGCTTTGTCGGTGTGCTGGTGATCGTGAAACCCGGAACTTCGGCCTTTCAGGTGGCCGCGCTGCTGCCGATGGCGGCGGCGGTGCTTTACGCCGTGATTCATATGGTCGCCCGCAAGGTGGGCGGCACGGAATCGGCGGCGACGATGGCGGCGTATATCCAGATCACCTTTCTGATCGCCTGTAGCGTGATCGGCCTTTCTATTGGCGATGGCAAGTTCGCGGCTCAGGATCACCCGTCGCTCAGCTTCCTGTTCCGGGCGTGGGGGCCTGTGGCTGTGGGCGACTGGTGGCTGCTGGGCCTCTTGGGCGTCAGCGGCGTGTTGGGTGGCTTCTTCATTTCTCAGGCCTACCGCATGTCCGAAGCCGCCTTTGCCGCGCCGTTCGAATATGTGGCGATGCCAATGGCGATCATGTGGGGGGTGACGGTGTTCGGCACGTGGCCCGACCGTACCGCGTGGATCGGGATCGCGCTGATCGTTGTATCGGGTCTTTACCTGATTTGGCGGGAGTCGCGAAAGGATCAGGTGGTGGCCAGCGACGAGCCGACGCATCTTTGATGCCAAGCGTTTGACCTTGGCCGGGAAGGCCGCATAGCTTGGCCCAAAGATCAGGAGCCTTCACATGAGCATTTCGATCATTCCCTTCGCAGAGGGCGAGGCGCATCTGGACTGGATGCAGCTTTGCGCGGCGTTCGAGGCCGGGCACAAACTGCCCAGGGCCGAGATCGGCGATACCTTCCTGTACCGCGATCCCGATACGCTGCTTAGCCGCTCCGCATGGATCGACGGAATGGGGCTGGCCGTGAAATCCGCCACCATCTTTCCCGGCAATCCCGGCAACGGCGATCCGATGATCAACGGCGCGGTCTGCGTCTTTTCCGACCAGACCGGCACGCTGGAGGCGGTGGTGGATTTCCACCTTGTCACCAAGTGGAAAACCGCCGGAGACAGCCTTTACGCCGCCACGCGGCTTGCCCGCCCCGACAGCCGCCGCATCCTGATCGTGGGGGCGGGCACGGTGGGGCGCTCGCTATACCAAGCCTACGGCGCGGCCTTTCCCGACGCGCAATTCACCGTCTGGAACCGCACCCGCGCCAATGCCGAGGCGATGGTCGCCGATTGTCCGGGCCTGATCGTGGCAGATGATCTGGAAACGGCGGTACGGGAGGCGGATATCGTGACCTGCGCCACCATGTCGACAGAGCCTGTGCTCAAAGGTGACTGGTTTCAGCCCGGTCAGCATATCGACCTGATCGGCGCTTACCGCCCCGACATGCGCGAGGCGGATGATACCGCGCTGCGGCGCGCCCGCGTTTTCGTGGACAGCTACGACACGACAGTGGGCCATATCGGCGAGATCAAGATCCCGCTGGAGGCCGGCACGATCCGCCGCGCGGATCTGGTTGCCGATTACTATCAGCCCGAGGCGTTCCTGCGCAGGAACGACGAGGAAATCACCCTGTTCAAGAATGGTGGCGGCGCGCATCTGGATCTGATGACAAGCCGCTTCATCCTTGATGCCTGGACTGGCGCGGCATGATCGGATGGGGCTTTCTGGCCGCCGCAATTGCAATCGTCGTCTGGCCCTTCCTGACCGAGGCCATACGCCCCCGTATGCGTGATAGGGAACGCGCCCTTGCACCGGGAGAGTTCGCCGACCTGCCCCGGGGCGTCACGCATTATCGCTTTCTCGGCGCGCCGAACGGCCCGTTGGCGGTTTGCGTTCATGGCCTGACCACGCCCTCCTTCGTCTGGGAACCCGTTGCCGAAAAGCTGGGCGACATGGGCTTTCGCGTTCTCGTCTATGATCTTTACGGGCGCGGATATTCGGACAGACCCAAGGGCGCGCAGGATGCGGCGTTCTTCTGTGATCAACTGGATGCGCTGTTGGACGAGTTGCACATCGACGTGCCTTTCACCCTGCTTGGCTATTCCATGGGCGGGGCGATCGCCACGGCCTATGCCGCGCGGCATCCGGGCCGCATCCGCGAACTTGTGCTGATCGCGCCTGCCGGGCTTGGCCATGATCTTGGCCCTGTGGCTGATCTGGCCGCCAATCACGACAAGCTGGGCAAGTGGCTGGCGCTGGGGTTCTACCCACAGGCGCTGCGCCGCGCGACCCAAGCGGATCGCGCGCTGCCCTCTGCCATCCCCGACATGGTGGACCGTCAGATCCTTGAAACCCGCTGGCGCGGCTTTGCGCCGGCTGTCCTGTCCTCTTTGCGCGGAATCATGTCAGAGGATCTGGCACCCGCCCACACGGCGATTGCCGAGGCGGAGTTGCCTGTGCTGGCGATCTGGGGGCGACAAGACGAGGTCATTCCCATTTCCGGCCTTGGCAAGCTGGCCGAATGGAACCGCGACGCCCGCCAGGAGGTGATCGAGCAGGCCGGTCACGCGCTGGCCTATACCCATGTCGACGAGGTGGCCGCGACGCTAGAAAACCTGCGCCGCGCCTAAGCCGCGCGGATCGTCGGCGGCAACACCCGTTCGCGCACCGGCAGATGCACGAGGGCCGAAAACGCGCCGACACCCACTCCGACCCACCAGACCAGCGTGTAATCACCGTGCTGGTCATAAAGCCGCCCACCCAGCCAGACGCCAAGGAAACTGCCCAACTGGTGCGAAAAGAAGACGATGCTGTAAAGCGTACCCATGTAGCGCAGCCCATAGATATGCGCGATCAGGCCAGAGGTGAGCGGTACCGTGGCCAGCCACAACGCCCCCATGCCAGCCGAGAACAGCAGCACCGTGCCGGGCGTGATCGGCGTCATGATGAAAGCGGCGGCGATGATCGTGCGAGCGGCATAGACGCCTGCCAGCAGGTATTTCTTGGAAAACCGCTTGCCCAGCCAGCCCGCCGAGAGCGTGCCGGCGATATTGGCCAGACCGATAAGCGCGATGGCCGCAGCGCCCAGGGCCGACGTCGTGGTGATGCCCATGCCATGCAGCATGCTGCCGGGGGCGATCGGACCGCACATCTCTGTCACGAAGGCGGGGAAATGCGCGGTGATGAAGCCAAGCTGATAGCCGCAAGAGAAGAAGCCGACGAAGATGAGGGTATAGCTCGGATCGCGAAACGCTGCGGTCAGCGCCTCGCCAAGGCTTTGCTCACGTTGTGCGGTCGATGCGGGCGTGGGCGAGCGCATCAGCGGCAAAAGCACCAGTACCGACAGGATGATTCCCGCGAAGCAAAGGAACACCATCTGCCAGCTCATCATGCCCAGCAAAAGCTCGGCCACCGGCGGGCCGAAGATTTGCCCCGACGACCCGGCAGCGGTGGCCATGGCAAGGCTCATGGAGCGGTTTTCGTCACTGCTGGCCCGGCCCACCACGGCAAGGATCACGCCGAACCCGGTGCCCGCGATGCCGAACCCCACGAGGATTTCGTAAAGCTGATGCGCCTCTGGTGTTAAGGCGAAGGACGACAGCACCAGTCCTGCGGCATAGGTAAGCGCGCCAAGGATGATAGCCTTGCGGTCGCCGATCCTTTCGGCCAGCGCGGCGAACAGCGGTTGGCCCACGCCCCAAGCCAGGTTCTGCACGGCAATGGCAAGGCTGAATTCGGCGCGCAGCCAGCCGAATTCCTCGGCGATGGGAATCTGGAACACGCCAAAGGTGGAGCGGATGGCGAAGGACACCATCAGGATCAGCGCGCCGACGATCAGAACGGGGGTGAAAATCGGCGTGGAGGGCTTCATGCTGGGCCTTTCCAAAAGGTTCAGCCAACCTATCCGCGCTGCGAAGCATGTCAATTCAGCAATTGTGTGCAGGACAATGCCGTGCCGTGATGCAGGCCTTGACGCTTTCCTCGCGCGCGTAGCTTCGTTATCCAGTGGGGCATGGAGACGCTAATCGAGCGATATGACCGGCTGGTGGCCGAGGGGGCACTGACGCGCGATTCCGCGCAAGAGGCGGTGCTGCCCGATTTCGAGCGGGTGCGCGCCGATCTGGCAAAGCCTGTCAAGAAGGGGTGGTTTCGCAGGACACCGGAACCTGTCACCGGGCTCTATCTTTGGGGCGGGGTCGGGCGCGGCAAATCCATGTTGATGGATCTGTTCGTGGACACGCTGACCGTGCCCAACCGTCGGGTACATTTTCACGCCTTCATGCAAGAGGTCCACGCGGCGCTGCACAAGGCGCGGGCCAGTGGGGCGGCGGATGCGATCCTGCCCGTGGCCAGGGACATGTCAGAGGGTCTGCGCTGTCTTGCGCTGGACGAGATGCAGATCACCGACATCACCGACGCGATGATAGTGGGCCGCCTGTTCGAGGCGATGTTCGAGGCGGGCGTTGCCGTCGTCACCACGTCCAACCGGGTGCCGGATGATCTTTACAAGGACGGCCTGAACCGGCAACTTTTCCTGCCCTTCATCGCGTTGTTGAAGGAACGCATGGTCGTGCGTGAAATGGCCAGCGCCACCGATTACCGGCAGGGCCGGCTGCAAGGCAGCCCCAGCTATTTCACCCCCGCCAATGCCGACGCGCGCGCCCGGATCGAGCGCGTCTGGCAGGATCTGACAGGCGGCAAGGCAGCCCCGCTGAAGCTTGTGGTCAACAAGCGCGAGGTGGAAATCCGGGCCTTTCACAACGGGGTTGCGCGGGCCAGGTTCTATGATCTTTGCGGGCGTCCGCTTGGCCCGGCGGATTACCTTGCGCTGGCACAGGCCGCGCGGGTGCTGGTGCTGGAAGATATCCCGCAACTGGGCCGCTCTAACTTCAACGAGGCAAAGCGTTTCGTCACACTGATCGACGCGCTGTACGAGGCAAAGGTCCGGCTGATCTGTTCGGCGGCGGCACCGCCTGAATATCTGTATATCGAGGGCGAAGGCAGTTTCGAGTTTGAACGCACCGCCAGCCGGTTGCGTGAAATGCAGTCCGAGGGATGGGGCAAGGAATGAAATCTGCACAGGCATATGATTACGTGATCGTGGGCGCCGGGTCGGCGGGCTGCACGCTGGCCAACAAGCTAGGCGCGGACACGTCCAAATCCATCCTTGTTCTCGAAGCTGGGCCGATGGACCGAAGCCTGATGATCCACATGCCCGCCGGCGTCTACAAGACCTGGTGCGACCCAAGGCTGAATTGGAATTATGACACAGCGCCGGAACCCGGCTGCGACGGGCGCGAGGTCTACATGCCGCGTGGCAAGGTGGTGGGCGGCTCGTCTTCGATCAACGCCATGGTCTATATGCGCGGGCACCCGCTGGATTATGATGCCTGGGCGGATGACTGCGGGCTGCCCGACTGGCGCTATGCCGATTGCCTGCCCTATTTTCGCGCGGGCGAAACCCATTCGCGCGGGGGTGATCGCTGGCGCGGCGACAGTGGCCCGTTGGGAACCACGCGCGGCAGTTACGATAATCCGCTTTACGATGCCTTTCTTGAGGCGGGCGCGCAGGCCGGGCAGGGCCGGTCAGAGGATCTGAACGGCTATAACCCCGAAGGCGTGGCGCGGTTCGACGCGACCAAGCGGGACGGCAAACGATGCTCGGCGGCGGTGGCGCATCTGCGGCCCGCGCTGGCACGGGGCAACGTGACCTTGCTGACCGGCGCGATGGTGCGGCGGGTGATCGTAGAGGGCAACCGCGCGGCGGGTGTGGTCTTTGCCCATCGTGGCGCGGATCACCGCGTGATGGCGGGCGAGGTGATCCTGTCGGGCGGCGCGCTCAATTCGCCGCATCTGCTGATGCTGTCTGGCATCGGCCCGGCGGAGCATTTACGCGCCCATGGCATCGACGTGGTCACGGACCTGCCCGGCGTGGGCGGCAATCTTCAGGATCATGCCAGCATCATCCTGCAATGCCGCAGCCTCAAATCCTATCCCATCCACCGTATCGACCGCCCTTTGAACAAGCTGCGCGCGGGGGCCTACTGGGTGTTTACCCGCGATGGGGTGGCGGCGTCCAACATATGGGAGGCCGGCGGTCTGGTGCGTGGCAATGCCGATGTCGCCTATCCCAACCTGCAATATCATTTCGGGCCGGTCGGCTTTGAATATACCGACAACAGGATCACGATCTTGCAGGCTTTCGCCTGTCATATCGACTTGCTGCGCCCCGAAAGCCGCGGGCGGGTGCGGCTGGCTTCCGCTGATCCGCAGGCGAAGCCGGTGCTGAATTTCAATTACCTGTCCGCGCTGGGCGATCTGCGCCAGTTGGTCGAAGGTGTGCATCGGCTGCGCGATCTTTTCTCGCAATCCGCCTTTGACGGGTTGCGCGGGGCCGAGATTGATCCGGGACCGGACGTGCGCACCGATGCCGAGATCGGCGCATGGATTCGTGCGCATTTGGAAACCGATTTCCACCCCTGCGGCACCTGCCGGATGGGGCCGGGCGCGGATGCGGTGGTCGATGACAGGTTTCGGGTCCACGGGATCGAAGGTTTGCGTGTCGTCGATGCCTCGGTCATACCGCGCGTTGTCAGCGGAAACCTGAACGCGCCCACACAGATGATCGCGGCGCGCGCCGCCGATTACATCGCGGGCAAGCCACAGCTTGCCCCGGAACACGCGAGCTTTGCCTTTCAGCAGGCGTGATCAGGCGCGCGCGGTGGCCTGAAGCCAGTTCATGTAGACGCGTTCGGCCATCTCGTTGAACTCTTGCATATGTGCCGCGCAAGCCTTGTCCAGATCGTCAACGGCCCCCTTGCCGATCACCCGCTCCAGCGCGCCGCCATATTCCGGGATCGTGTTCCAGACCTGCACGGTATCCGGCTCGACCTCCATGTGGAACTGCATGGAATAGGCGCGCGTGCCCCATTTCATGGCCTGCACAGGGCAGGCTGGCGAGGTGGCGAGCACCTGCGCGCCAAGCGGCAATTCCGTCACTTCCGCCCCGTGCCATTGCAGGCATTTGAAGCTTTCGGGCAACCCGTCGAACAACACGCCCGACGCGCCCGCCTCTGTCAGATGCACATCCAGCACGCCGATTTCCGGGGTCTTGGCCTTGTCCACCTTGCCGCCCAACGCCTCGGCCAGCAATTGATGCCCAAGGCACAGGCCAAGGAAAGGCACGCCGCGCCCCTCGACCGCGTCCTTGATGAACGCCTTCTCGTCCTTCAGCCATGGATGCGCGTCCTCTTGCCAGACATCCATCGGCCCGCCCATCACCCAAAGCGCGTCATAGTTTGCGATATCGGGCAGCGCCTCGCCCTCGTCCAACTCCACGGCATCCCATGTGTGGCCGTCTTCGCGCAGGAACTGACGAAAGATGCCGGGATGTTCGACACGTTCATGTTGCAGAACCAGAATATGCATGGGCGGTCTCCTCACCGTTCCGGGCAAGCCTATCGCAGGGGGCGCATATGGCAAGCGGGCTGCGCAAACGCGCGGCTTCCTGACGCAAATCAGCGGTAAGCCGAGGGCGGCTGCCCGAACTGCGCCGCATAGGCCCGCGAGAAATGCGAGGAACTGGCAAACCCCGTCGCAAGCGCGATCGCGGTCAGGGACAGCGGCGAGTTGCGCAACAGGCTTTGCGCCTTTTCCAGCCGAAGCTCGCGGTAATAGGTCATGGTCGATCGCCCCAGCTTGTCCCGGAACAGCCGGTTAAGCTGTCGCGATGACAGGCCCGCGACCGTTGCAAGACGGCTCAGGTCCAGCGGTTCGGCGACATGCGCCTCCATTGCCTCGACCACGTCCAGAATGGCGGGCACGGTGGTGCCCACCCGTTCAACCAGCCCAGCGCGCTGCGGCCCGGCAGAGGGGCGCACCTCGGTATGCATGAACCAGTCGCTGACCAGCCGAGCAAAGACCGCGCCGTGATGCTGGGTAATAAGCGCGTGCATCAGGTCCATCGGCGCGGTGCCGCCCGCGCATGTCACACGGTCGCGGTCGATGACGTAAAGCGATCGCTCGATCACCATATGAGGCGAGATTTCGGCCAGTGCCGCCGCATGTTCCCAATGCACCGTCATCCGCCGCCCGGTCATCAGCCCGGCATGGGCCAGCACGATCGGCCCGCCCGACACGCCCCCCAGCGTGACGCCCTTGCGCGCCATCGCGGCAAGCCAGTTGATGACGGCCCGGTTGGCATAGCCCGTAGGATCGCCGCCCGCGATAACGAACAGGTAATCCAGATCGGCCACATGCCCGATACGCGCCTGCGTCGCAACCTGCCCCGCGCCGGAACTGGCCACCGGCCCGGATATCGTGCCGATATTGATCATCTGATACAGATCGTGCCGCGCCAGAAGATTAGCAGCGCGCATCGGTTCGGTCAGCGCGGCATAGGACATCAGCGCGAAGCCGGGCAAAGGCAGAATGCCGATTCTGCGACTGCGTGTGGGATTTGAACCAATCATGTCCATTTTATGCACGTTACTGTCCATCACAGGAAAGTCCAGTCACACCGGAACAGTCACACTGACACCAATACATGGAGTAGGTGCCAATGCGCTATAGTGGCTTTCGCGTCCTCAAGGAGGGTCTGACCGGCAACAAGGGCTGGGGCAAGGCCTGGCGTGAACCGGATCCAAAACCGGAATACGATATCGTCATCATCGGCGGTGGCGGGCATGGTCTGGCGACTGCGTTCTATCTTGCCAAGGAATTCGGCCTGACCAATGTCGCGGTGCTGGAAAAGGGCTGGTTGGGGTCTGGCAATATCGGCCGGAACACCACGATCATCCGGTCCAACTACATGCTGCCGGGCAACGAGCCGTTCTATGAATTCTCGTTGAAACTGTGGGAAAACCTTGAGCAGGAAACGAATTACAACGCGATGGTGTCGCAGCGGTCCATCCTGAACCTGTTTCATACCGACGGGCAACGCGACGCCTTTGTGCGGCGGGCCAACGCGATGCTGCTGGCCGGGGCCGACGCAGAGCTGGCCGATGCCGCGCAACTGCGGCAGGAACTGCCGTTTCTCGATTTCGACAACGCGCGCTTTCCGATCAAGGGCGGGCTTTTTCAGCGGCGTGGCGGCACGGTGCGTCACGACGCGGTGGCCTGGGGCTATGCGCGCGCCGCCGACAGCCGGGGCGTGGACATCATCCAGAACTGCGAGGTGACGGGTTTTCAGATCGAAAACGGCACATGTACTGGCGTCGAAACCTCGCGCGGGCCGATCCGGGCCAAGAAGGTGGCGATGTGCGTCGCCGGTTCCTCGGGCCGGGTGGCGGCGATGGCCGGGATGCGCCTGCCCATCGAAAGCCACGTGTTGCAGGCCTTTGTTACCGAAGGGCTGAAGCCGGTTCTGCCGGGCGTCGTGACATTCGGCGCGGGGCATTTCTATGTCAGCCAGTCCGACAAGGGCGGGCTTGTCTTTGGCGGCGATATCGACGGTTACAATTCCTACGCCCAACGCGGCAACCTGCCGGTGGTCGAGGATGTTTGCGAAGGTGGCATGGCGATCATGCCGATGATCGGGCGCGCCCGCCTGCTGCGGAGTTGGGGCGGCATCATGGACATGTCGATGGATGGCTCGCCCTTTATCGACAAGACCCATATCGACGGGCTCTATTTCAACGGCGGCTGGTGCTATGGCGGTTTCAAGGCCACGCCGGCAAGCGGTTTTTGCTATGCGCATCTGCTGGCGAAGGACGAACCGCACCCGACGGCTACGGAACTGCGCCTCGACCGCTTCATCACCGGCAACATGATCGACGAAAAAGGCATGGGCAACCAGCCCAACCTGCATTGAGGAGCCGCAGAGCATGATCATCAACCACCCCCTGCTTGGCCCCCGCGATGTCGCAGAGTTTGTCTATCTGGGCGACGCCGCGCTGATCGACCGCCCCGATTGGCAGGCGCCCGACGCGCAGGCGCAATTCCACGCCTATGGCTACCTGCGCGACAACCCGGCGGGCGCGCACCGCGAACTTTGGTACCACGAACAGGGCGACCGCTCCTGGCTGGTGGTCACCCGTGACACGGTCACGCATGAAATCTCGAAAGTGGAACTGGCCCGTGATGTGGCCCGCGCCCGGGGGCGCAGCAAATGAACCAGATCAATCGTCTGCCCGGTGGTCTGATCGACCGCACGGAAGAAGTGAAATTTCAGTTCAACGACAAGTGGATGCGCGGTTATCCCGGCGATACGCTGGCCTCTGCCCTGATGGCCAATGGCCAGCTTCTGGTGGGCCGCTCGTTCAAGTATCACCGCCCGCGCGGCGTGTTCACCGCCGGTTCGGAAGAACCCAACGCGCTGGTGCAGTTGCGCCGCCGCGCCGCTCAGGAACCCAACACCCGCGCCACCGTGGTAGAGCTGTTCGAGGGGCTTTACGCCACCAGCCAGAACCATCGCGGTTCGCTTGAACACGATCTGTTGGCGGTGAACGACCTCTTTGCGCCCTTCCTGTCGGCGGGGTTCTACTACAAGACCTTCATGTGGCCCAAGGCGTTCTGGGAAAAGCTGTACGAGCCGATCATCCGATCTGCCGCCGGTCTTGGCCGCCTGTCGATGCAAGAAGACCCCGACAGCTACGACAAGGGCTTTTTGCACTGCGACCTTCTGGTCATCGGCGCCGGGCCTGCCGGGCTTGCCGCGGCGCTCACCGCCGGGCGCTCGGGCGCTCGGGTGATCCTTGCGGACGAGGATTTCCGCCCCGGCGGGCGGCTCAATGCCGAAACGCTGGAACTGGATGGCATGGCCGGGCACCACTGGGCAGCGCAGGCGGTCGCGGAACTGTCCGCGATGGGCAATGTGCGGCTGATGGCGCGCACCACGGTTTACGGTGCCTATGATCACGGCGTCTACGGCGCGCTGGAACGCTGCACCGATCACCTTGCGCAGTCCGATGGCAAGCCGCGTCAGGTGCTGTGGCGGATCTATTCCAAGCGTGCCGTGCTGGCTGCCGGGGCCACCGAACGCCCCATCGCCTTTGGCAACAATGACCGGCCCGGCATCCTGCTGGCGGGGGCCATGCGCACCTATGCAAACCGCTATGCCGTGGCACCGGGCAAGCAGGTCGCTGTCTTTACCAATAACGACGACGGCTGGCGCACCGCCGCCGATCTTTACGCCAAGGGCGTCGAGATCACCGCTATCGTCGATAGCCGCGACGGGCCTGCGCTTCTGGATATCCCCGGCGCGCGCCATTACGGCGGGCAGGCGGTGATGGATACCGTTGGCCGCAAGGGCATCAAGTCGATCACGTTGACAGATGGCAAGGTCATCCCCTGCGATGGTCTGGCGGTATCGGGCGGGTGGAACCCCAATGTGCATCTGACCTGCCATCAGCGCGGGCGACCCGAATGGCGCGAAGACCTCTGCGCCTTTGTTCCCGGTGGCGACCTGCCCCCCGGCATGGTCGTGGCGGGGGCCGCCAATGGCGCGATGACGCTGGCCGCTGCCCTGTCCGAGGGGGCCGTCAAGGCCAGCGCACAGATTCAGGATCTTGGCATCACCCCCAAGGGCGGGGACATGCCGCAGGCCGAGGACGAGCCGCGCGAAACATCCGCCTTCTGGCATGTGAAAGCGTCCAAGAAACGCGCCTGGGTCGATTTGCAGAACGATGTCACCGTCAAGGACGTGAAGCTCGCCAATACAGAGGGTTTCCGCTCTGTCGAGCTGCTCAAGCGTTACACAACGATGGGCATGGCCACCGATCAGGGCAAGACCTCGAACATCGCCGGTCTGGCCATTCTGGCCGAACAGGCGGGCAAGACCATCCCCGAGGTCGGCACGACGATCTTTCGCCCGCCCTACACGCCCGTGCCGCTTGGCGCGCTGGCGGGACGCGCACGCGGCACGGATTTCCGCCCCTACCGTCTGACGCCTTCCCACAAATGGGCCGAGGAAAACGGCGCGAGTTTTGTCACCGTGGGCAACTGGCTGCGCGCGGAATGGTACACGCGGCCCGGCGAAAAGGGCTGGCGCGACAGCGTGGACCGCGAAGCAAGCCAGACGCGCACAACCGTGGGCATCTGCGACGTGACCACGCTGGGTAAAATCGACATTCAGGGCAAGGATGCGGGCGCGTTTCTGGACATGGTCTATGCCAACACCTTCTCGACCCTAAAGGTGGGCCGCGTGCGCTACGGCCTGATGCTGCGCGAGGATGGCATCTGTTACGATGACGGCACCACCGCGCGGATGGG
Source organism: Paracoccaceae bacterium (assembly GCA_024742835.1). Lineage (GTDB taxonomy): Bacteria > Pseudomonadota > Alphaproteobacteria > Rhodobacterales > Rhodobacteraceae > Roseovarius. Next base: position 79,137 of record JANSXS010000004.1, read on the forward strand.
CGAAAACCACTATGTGACGACCACGACAACCGCCAACGCGGTCGTGGTCTTCCGCCGGATGGAATTCGTGCGGCAATGCCTGTGCCCCGACATGGATGTGCACCTGATCTCCATCACTGATGGCTGGGCGCAGTTCGCCGTGGCAGGCCCCAAATCGCGCGATCTGCTGCGCAAGGTCATAGATGCCGAGCATGATATCTCGAACGAGGCGTTCCCATTCATGTCCTGCGGTCCCGTCACGGTCTGCGGCGGCACGCCCGCGCGGCTGTTCCGGATTTCCTTTTCCGGCGAGATGGCGTTTGAGCTGGCCGTGCCCGCGCGCTATGGCAATGCGATGATGGCCGTGCTGAACGAGGCGGGCAAAGAGTTCGACGCGACCCCCTACGGCACCGAGGCACTGGGCGTGATGCGGATCGAAAAGGGGCATTGCACCGGCAACGAACTGACCGGTCAGACCACGGCGCACAATATCGGCCTTGGCAAGATGGTCAGCCAGAAGAAAGCCTGCATCGGCAATGTGCTGTCGCAACGCCCCGAGATGATCCGCGACGACGCGGTGCGCCTTGTCGGGTTCCGCCCCGTGGACCGTAGCCGCAAGCTGATTGCCGGGTCGCATTTCATCACCAAGGGCGACGCGGCCAACATGGCCAATGATCAGGGCTGGATGACCTCTGTCGCCTATTCCCCGAACCTTGGCTATTCCATCGGGCTTGGTTTCATCAAACAGGGGCAGGACCGCATGGGCGAGATCGTGCGCGCCGTCAGCCCCATTCACGGCACCGACATGGAGGTCGAGATCGTCTCGCCCCATTTCGTCGACCCCGAAGGAGAGCGTTTGCGTGGCTGATTACACCCTTACCTCGACGCCGCCGCTTGCGGGCCATGATCGCAAGTTCGGCGATACCCGCCTGCACGCGCCGGCGAATTTGGCCATCGTATCGATCGCGCTGCCGCTTGGCGGGGAAACCGCGGCCAAATCCGCAATAAAGTCCGCCTATGGCGGCGACCTGCCGGTGCCGGGCAAATCCGTGGTTACTGCCAAGGGCGACGCGCGCCTGTTGCGGCTGGCCCCGGACCTGGCCTTTGTCATCTTCACCCATGCGGGGGCGGATGCCGTGGATATCGTCGCCGCCAAGCTGAAGGGCACGGCCTATCTTACCGACCAGACGGATGTCTGGTGCGCGCTGGAGCTGCGCGGCCCGATGGCGCGCCCCGCGCTGGAGCGCATCTGCCCGGTGGATCTGCACCCGGATGCGTTTGCACTCCATGACGGCGCGCGCACGATCATGGAGCACCTGGGCACAGTCATCCTCCGAACAGATACGGACACCTATCTGCTTTTGTCGGGCGCGTCCTCGGCAGACTCGTTTCTTCACGCGGTCGAGACCTCGATCGAGAACGTCACCTGAAGCGTTCCGCAAAGATCTGCGCGGCAGGTTCTTCGAGAAACGCTTTAGACACCAACCACCTCGGATTCAGGGATCCGGCTCACAGGGAAAGGACGCCAAGACATGTATCTTGACAGCTTCGACCCCGCGCGGGTCGCCCTTGCCGCACCTTTGCAGGCACGGCGCACTCTTTCGGGGGATTTTCTGATCATCAGCCAGGATGACGGCGTCGGTTTCATCGCCGATGCCTGTATCCACGTGCTGCGCAGCGCCAACCGCCTGCTTGAGCGTGACAGCTATGGGTGGACGCATCTGCGCGCGGCGGATCTGGATCACGCGGACGGGCCGCTTTGCGGACCGGACCAGACACTTGTTCTTATCGGTGGCACGGATCGGGCGTGGCTGCCACGGGGCACACAGTTGCGCGTACTGCGTACGGCTATCCGCAGCGCGCGGCGGGTCTGTGTGGTGGGGGCTGCCGTGTTCGTACCGCTCGCCGCCGGTGTGCTTAGCGCCAAGCGGTTGTCTGTGCATCCCGCCTTTCAGCCCGGTGTCTCCGAGGTCGGGGGCGCGGTCGAGCTGCATCCCGGTGCCACCTGCCACCACAACGCCATCAGCAGCGCCACCGGCCCGGCTGCCGCAATGCGCATGATGGTCGAACTGGTGGGCGCGCGCGATGGTGATTTCACCAGCACCACGCTGGCGCGCGACCTTGGCCTGTCGGAACCCGAAGAGGCCTGCGGTACCGGCGAACACTGGCGCTTTCAGCGCATGGCACAGGGTGACGAGGTGATCGTCACGGCGCTCAGGATCATGGAAGAGCATCTGGAAGACACGCTGAGCGTGGCGCAGATCGCGGATATCCTTGGCGTGTCCCCGCGCAAGCTGGAACGCGGATTTTCCGACCGCCTTGGGCGCTCGCCGCTCAAGGTGTACCGCGATCTGCGGCTGGACCGGGCGCACCGGTTGCTTGCACAAACGGCGATGCCGCTGGGCGAGGTCTCCGTCGCCTGCGGCTTTTCCAATGTCACGCTGATGAAGCGTTGGTTTCACCGCAAATACGGGCAACTGCCCGCCGAGATCCGGCAACACGCCTTTGCCGGTGGGGCATAACAGCCGGGCCGGTCGTTCAGCCCGCGTTGCGGGCCTCTTCGCGGAATTCGGTGTGGTCGGTCACGGCGAAACGCCCGGCCTTGATCTTGCGCAGCTTGCCGTTGCGCAATAGCTGGCCAAAGGAGCGCAGCCCGTCTTCGCGGGTGAAATCCCCCGGCACGGCCTCCTTCAACTTGCTCATGAGCATGGGCCGAGAGAATTCCGGATGACCCTCGACATCCGACATATAGGCCGCCGCCGCCTCCAGCAGATCGGGCAGGTCGGACGCGCCAAGGTTTGCCGCGAACGCAGGGAAACCGCCCTCTGACCCTGAACCGGCGGCTTGCGGCGCCGTCTCCGGGCTGGCCACGACGCGTCTTGGCCGTACCGGGCTGCGTTCGCGGTCGACACGCTGTTCCGCCACCAGCTTGAGTGGTGCGGGCCGCTGTTCGCTGGGGCGCTCGGTCGCATTCGGGGTGCCTGCGCTGTCCACGCTGGGGCGGCGGGGCCGCACGACCTGCGCCAGATCCGAGCGATAAGGCGTTTCGTCCACACCTTCGTCCAGTCGGCCACCCGCGCTTTTCTCCGCCCGCGTCGCGGCGACGGCGGCGCGCAGATGTTGAATTGCGTTCCGGCGCAGGCTGTTTTCCTGATCGCCAAGCTGGCTGTCGGCCTCGTCAAAGATGCGCTCCACATCCTCGGGTTGCCGCCGGACGCCACTGATAAGTTTGGCAAGGCCGCGGCGCGGCTTGTCAGCCGGGGCCTCTTGCGGCTCGGTGTCCGCGAGGGTTTCATCAACCATGTCCGGTGCGGGGGCCTTGTCCGCGTCTGGCGCGATCTCTGGGTTTTGGCCGGATGGTGCCACGTCTTCGTCGGCAGGGCCAAGGCCCAACTCGGCCTCCACCTCGGCCAGTTCGCGTTGCAGCTCGGCCTCTTCTTCGGGTGTCAGGTCGTCGCCATCCTCAGCTGTGGCGGTTGTGTCCGGCTGTGTCCCGGCGTCTGGCGTCGGGTCGTCTTCTTCCAACACGCCGCTTTGCAGGGCCGCCTCGAAATCGCTGCGCTTCATTTTCATGACGCGCGCGCGGATCGGGGCCTTCTCTGTTTCGCTGACCGCATCCTCGGGGTCCGCGATGCGGCTGTCGCCGTCCAGAACAAGCGCGGATCTTGCACTTTCGGGTGCGGATTCCGGTTCGGGCTCTGCTCTGGTTTCTGGCACAAGAACGTCTTCGGCGTCATCCTGTTCAAGCGTCTCTTCGGGCATGGCATCGGCCAAAAGCTGGGCCAGCGTATCCTCGTTCAACAGCTTGGCGTCGTCTTTGGCAGGCGTATCCTGCGCAGCGGCGCTTTCGCCTTCAAGCGCGCGGCTCAGGTCATCGGTCATGCCGTCATCGGCGTTGGCCATGAACGCGTCGAGATCAAGGGCCTCATCGGGCGCAGCCTCGCTGACCATGGTCTTTTGTTCGGCGGCTTCGGCCTCGTCTTCCTCGCGGGCGGTGGCAAGAAGCGCGTCAAGCTCGGCAGAGGCATCGCTCAACACATCCTGCGCGTGCTCGTCCTCGCTGTATTCGCTGATCTCGTAATCAAGATCCTTCTGCACCACAACGGATCTTATCCGGCGCAGCTTCGCCGCGACGCTGTCTTCCGTCGACACGGGGTCTTCTGGCATCGGCGCGTCTTGGGCTGCAAATTCGGCGTCGTCATGCAGCTCGATGGGGTCTGCCGCAAGCTCGGGGCTTTCGGTGTGGTCGGCTTCGGGCAGGTTTTCGGCGACGGGCGTATCGGCTTTGGCAAGTGGCGCGGTGTCGGCGTGGTCCTGCGGACTGTCGGGCATGTCCGCTGCGCTCGCTGGTTCTGCGACGGTGGTGTCTTCTGCCGCATCAGGTGCGTCAGGCATGTCTGCCACGCTCGGCGTTTCGTCGGCGGTGGCATCCTTGGTGGGGGCGGGGCGCTCTGCCACATCGGTGACGACATCCGGCTTGGTGTCGGCAAGGAAGGCGGCCAGCTGCGGTGCGCTGTACTGTCCCGGCGCGACAGTCACCTCGGCGGTGTTTGCCCGGACATCCTGTGTTTCCGTCGCGGTGGTCGGCTGCGCGCTGACTTGCGCTCCGGCCTCATCCGCGCGCAGCACGATCTTGCCCTGCTCTTCGCTGGCCTGCACCCGGCGCGAAATCTCGCGCTCTGCAATGCGGGCCAACATCTCTGCATCGGGCGTGGGCGGTTCAGCCCCGAAATATCGGTCATCCGCGGCCAGATCACGGAAATACTCCGCGATTGCCTTCATCGTGTCGAAAGACTCGTCGAAGCCTTCCAGCGTACACGAGAATGTGCCGTAGGAGACCGTCAGGATTTTGTTTGAACTCACCATGTTTTTGCTCGCTTTGCATTGCCTGCAACGGTGACGTTTACCATGTTTCAGACGTCCAAAGATGCTCGAATCTTAGAATTTTACCGTATCATTTCGTGGCTGAAATGTGTCTTGTTTCCAAATTAGGGGTTAATCCGGAGAAATGACAGTGATTGTCGATCATTCTGGGCCTGTCTTGCTGATCGGTGGTGGTGCGGTGTGCCCGGAACAGCTCCGCCTTGCGCGTGCGCTTTGCGCGGTTGTCGTGGCGGCGGACAGCGGGGCCGATACCGCGATGGCGCATGAGATCCGCCCGGTTGCCGTGATCGGCGATCTCGATTCGCTGGGCAAGGCGACACGCGCCGCGCTGCCTGCCCAAAGTATCCACCACATCCCCGAACAGGACAGCACCGATTTTGACAAATGCCTGCGCAACATCAACGCGCCGCTTGTGATCGGGCTTGGCTTTGCGGGGGCGCGGGTGGATCACGAACTGGCGGCGTTCAACAGCCTTGTGCGCTGGCCGGAAAAACGCTGTTTGCTTCTGGGCCCGCAAACCCTGACCTTTCTCGCGCCGCCCGCATTGCGCCTGCCGTTGGATCATGGCACCACCGTGTCGCTTTTCCCCTTGGGCGCGGTCGAGGCGGTGTCGGATGGTCTGCTTTGGCCGATTGGCGGGCTGAATTTCACCCCCGACGGTCAGATCGGCACATCCAACATGGCCACCGGCGAGGTAACGTTGAATTTCACCGCACCCAAGATGCTGATGATCCTGCCCGCACAATGCCTGGACGTGACAGTGCGCGCCTTGCTGGACACCCCACAGACCTGGGGCCTTTGAGCTGGTCAGGGCGCCGGGGTGGGGCGGCGGCCCATCTGCCGTTCGCGGATGAACACGAACAGACCTGCCCCCACGATCAGTGCGATGCCCGCAAAGGTCATCCTGTCTGGCAGGTCGTTGAAAATCAGATAGCCCAGAAAGGTCGCGCCGACGATTTCCAGATACTGGATCGGGGCCAGCACCGAGGCCGGTGCCAGCGCCAGCGCAAAGCTGATGCAGACATGGCTGAGCGTGGCGATCAGGCCGACCCCGGCCAACAGCCACAATTCCCGCGTTTCCGGCCAGACCGGGTCCATGGGCGCAAAGCCGGTATCGTTGAACAGCCATAGCAGCGGCAGGATGATCGCCGTTGCCGCCGTCCCGGTATAGGCCTGAAGCGTGATGGGATGCATCCGCGTCGCCATCTTGCGGGTCAGGATCATGTAAAAGGCAAAGCAGACCGCCGTAACCAGTGGCATCAGCGCGGCAGGCCCAACCTCTATGAAACTCGGCTGGATGATCAAAAGCGCGCCGGCAAAGCCGATGGCGCAGGCAATACATCTGCGCGGCCCGATATGCTCTCCCAGCAGGACACCCCCCAGAAGGGTCAGGATGAACGGCTCCACGAAAAAGATCGCGATGGCGTCAGCAATCGGCATCACCCGCAGCGCCGAAAAGAAAAACGCCGTCGCCACGATGATCAGCGCGCCACGCATCACATGCAGCCCCGTTTCGCGCAGATCGGGCCGGTGCAGCCACCCCATGACCAGCGCCAGTGGCACCAACAACGCGGCCTGAACCGCGAAACGCGTGCCAACGACCTGTCCCACGGCGACCGCGTCGCCGATCAGCTTGGCACATGCATCCATTGCCGGTGCCAAAAGGGAAAACGCCGTCATCAGGACGATACCGGCGACAGCGGTGTCTTTTTGCGTCGGGTTGGGGGCGTGCATCGCGGCTCCGCGGCTGTTGAGTGGGTCAGGTGTGACCCATCCCGCCGCTCTCGGCCAGCGGAAAAAACCTGAAGCGTTTCGCGCGTTCCGCTCTCAGCAGATGTCGAAAGTTAAAGACGGAACGTTTCAAACCTGCCTTGCGCCTGCGCGTGGTTGTGGTGGGGGCCGTTGCCCTGTGCCGTCGCGTTGGCCAACCGCGTCCTGCTCGATCGAGGCCATCACGCGTGAAAAGTAATCCAGCATGTAAAGCCCAAGGATGACACAGAAACCACCCATCGCTATGGCCGTTTCGCCGGTCTGCAACGCCGCCGTAAGCGCGCCGAAAGCGATCAACGCCGACAGGCACGCCAAAAGCGGCAGATCGGGCAGACGCCGCTTGAGAACCATCGCGCAAATGGCGGCGCAAACCATGATCACAAGGATCGCATGAAGGCCCACGGGCAGGCCCAGCCCCTGTGCCACGGCGGACTTCGACGGGTCCGGTCCGGGGTCAAAAGCGATGCGCGCCGCGATGTCGAAAACCTCTGTCATAGGCCCTCACAAAGCAGGCCAATGTGCCGAAATTCTGGCCGGGACAGGGCAAATTGATGCCGTTGTGCCGATACTGGCGGCCGCTGGCCGCCGGGCTGTTTCAGCAATTGGGGATGTTCACCGCCAGCCCGCCAAGCGAGGTTTCCTTGTATTTCTCGCTCATGTCCGCGCCGGTCTGGCGCATCGTCTCGATACAGGCATCGAGCGGCACAAGATGGTTTCCATCACCGCGCAGCGCAAGGCTTGCCGCACTCACCGCCTTGATCGCGCCCAGACCGTTGCGTTCGATGCAGGGCACCTGCACCAGCCCTTTGACCGGGTCGCAGGTCATGCCAAGATGATGTTCCAGCGCGATTTCCGCTGCGTTCTCGATCTGCGCGGGCGTGCCGCCCAGAACCGCCGCCAGCCCGGCCGCGCCCATCGCGGCGGCGCTGCCCACCTCGGCCTGACACCCGGCCTCTGCCCCGCTGATCGAGGCGTTGAATTTCACCAGCCCGCCGATGGCGGCAGCGGTCAGAAGGAATGTCTCGATTTCGGCCTCGCGCGCGCCGGGCACATGATCCTGCCAATACTTGATGACAGCAGGCACCACCCCCGCCGCACCGTTGGTGGGCGCGGTCACGACCTGACCACCGGCGGCGTTTTCCTCGTTCACGGCCATGGCATAGACGCCGATCCAGTCGTTGATCTTGTGCGGCGCGTGCAGGTTGGTGCCGCGCTCCTCCAGCAACGCCTGATGAATCGCGCGCGAGCGCCTGCGCACCGACAGCCCGCCGGGCAGGATACCGTCCTCGGCCAGCCCGCGCTCGATGCAGCCATTCATCACCTGCCACAGCCGGGCCACGCCCGAACGCAGGTTTTCCGCGCCGCCGCGCGAAATCTCGTTGGCCTTTTTCATCTCGGCAATGGTCTTGCCGCTGGTCTCGGCCATCTGCAACATCTCGGCCGCGGATTTGAACGGATAGGGCACCGGATCGCCTTCGTCCTTGTCCTGCCCGGCGGCAAGCTCATCCGCGGTCAGCACGAACCCGCCCCCGATGGAATAATAGGTTTCCTGCAAGATTACGTCGCCCTGCGCATCCATCGCCCTCAGGATCATGCCATTGGCATGACCCGGCAGGGTGGGGCCGAAATCGAAAACAAGGTCGTCCTTGGGATTGAACCGCATCGCGGGCAGGCCCGGCGGCGTGATCGTCTGCGTGTCGCGGATCAGCGCCAGCGCGGCATCCGCGGCGTCGGCATCGTAGTCGTCCGGGCGGAACCCGGCCAGCCCGAGGATGGTTGCCCGGTCCGTCGCATGGCCCACGCCGGTGAACGCCAGCGAGCCGTGCAGCGACCCGCCAAGCGCATGACAGGTAAAGGGGGCCGCGCGGATCTTGTCCAGAAACCGTGCGGCGGCCACCATCGGCCCCATCGTATGTGACGAGGAGGGGCCGATGCCCACCTTGAACATGTCGAAGACCGATAGAAACATTGTGATCCGCCTGTCTGATCCGTTGGGTGCCCGTCACACTAGGGGGCTTGCACGCTCAGTATCAACCGCTGCGCGCGGGCCTTTGGCAAAAACGACATCGCGGCGAATTTCCCGCCAAAAGCCGGGTCTGGCCAGTCGCCGGGGTGGCAACGCTCGGGATCCGGTCGCGTTTAACGGCGCTTTAATCGCCCTGCGGGCATCATCGGGGAAACCGCGTCACGATCATCCCCGAAAGGAAAATTTCATGCAGTCTGCCGGATTCATCCTCTTGCTTGCCGCCGCTGTCATCGTGCTGTTCGGTGGCGCGGGGCCGCGTCTCGGTACCGCCGCGCCCATAGTGGTCCCGCCGGTTTCGCCATTGCCCGGCACGCCACCTCCCGACAGGCCATGATGACGGGGAACGGCCCTTGACCCTTCGACGCGTCGCCGCATCCGGCGGATTTTACGCAAATCCCCGCTCAGGGCCGGCGGCAAAAGCCCCGTCGCCGGGAAAAGACCGGGAAAAGAGGTGAATTGACCCCTCGCACCGGGTCGGCAAACTCCCTATAACCCCTGCCAGAAGACGCCGGACAGCTTGGGAGAGTGCGCCATGGCAGGAGAATTGTCGCCCATCGACAAGGCCAAATTCGTTGCCGCCAAACGCTCGGTCGATTATGTCGAGGACGGGATGCGCGTCGGCCTTGGCACGGGATCGACCGCCGCGTGGATGGTGCGCTGTCTGGGCGAGATGGTGCGCGAAGACGGGCTCAAGATCCGTGGCGTGCCCACCTCTACCCGTACCGCCGAACTGGCGCGCGAGGTCGGCATCGAGGTGATCAGCCTTGACGAGGCGCGCTGGCTCGACCTCACGATCGACGGGGCCGATGAATTCGACGGCAATCTCAACCTCATCAAGGGCGGCGGCGGCGCGCTGTTGCAAGAGAAAATCGTCGCGACCGCCTCGGATCAGATGATCGTCATTGCCGATGTCGGCAAGGAGGTCGAGAAACTCGGCGCGTTCCCATTGCCGGTAGAGGTCATTCCCTTTGGCTGGCAGACCACCAAATCCCTGATCGAGGAGCTGTTGATCTCGATGGACGTGCTTGGCCGCGACGCCAGCCTGCGCATGAATGGCGAGCGCCCCTTTGTCACGGACGAGGGCAATTACATCCTGGATCTGCATCTTGGCCGCATCGGGCAACCGCAACAGATGGCGATGGTGCTCAACCAGATGCCGGGCGTGGTTGAAAATGGCCTGTTCATAGATATTTGCGACGTGGTTGTGCTTGGCTATGGTGATGGCCGGGTCGAGACGCGCGACATCAACGACGGCACGGTCGAAGAGGACAGGATAGATTTCGTCGAGACGGACAACCTGTTCAGCGACCTGCAAGATTAGACGAGGCGACATGGCATTCGATTATGATCTCTTTGTGATTGGCGGCGGCTCTGGCGGTGTGCGCGCGGCGCGCATGGCGGCACAGACCGGCGCCAAGGTCGCGCTGGCCGAGGAAAGCCGCTATGGCGGCACCTGCGTCATTCGCGGCTGCGTGCCGAAAAAGCTGATGGTCTTCGCGTCGGAATATTCCGGCATGGCCGCCGACGCGCAGGCCTATGGCTGGACGGTTCATGCCGGCGGCTTTGACTGGCCGGGGTTCTCGGGCAAGCTGCACAAGGAACTTGACCGGCTCGAAGATGTCTATCGCAAGCTGCTGGACGGCTCGGGCGTCACGCGCTTCGATGCCCGCGCCACGCTGGCCGACGCCCATACGGTGCGCCTGTCAACGGGGGAAACCCATAGCGCCAAACATATCCTGATCGCGACCGGCGGTCGCCCCGTCCGCCCTGACATGACCAATGCGCATTTGGGCATGGTGTCGGATGATATCTTTGACCTCAAGGCGCTGCCAAAGTCGATCCTGATCGTCGGTGGCGGCTACATCGCCTGTGAATTCGCCTGTATCCTCAACGGCTTGGGCGTGAAGGTCACGCAATATTACCGTGGCGCGCAGATCCTGCGGGGCTTTGACGAAGAGGCGCGTGGCCTGATCGCCGATTCCATGAGAGAACAGGGAATCGACCTGCATCTTGGCACCAACATTCTCCAGATTGCCTGCGCCGACAACGTCCCCGATGGCGACGCCAAAAGCTCCGGTGCGGCGCCCGCCGGGGCCAGCACCGATCTGGTCGAGCAGGACCGAAACCGTGGAGAGCCGCTTTGGGTCAAGGCCACCAACGGGTCCGAACATGTGTTCGACGCGCTGCTTTTCGCCACCGGGCGCAAACCCAACACCAGCGACATGGGCCTTGAGGATATCGGCGTTACGCTGGGCCGCAACGGCCAGATCGAGGTCGACGAATACAGCCAGACATCGGTGCCGTCGGTCTATGCCATCGGTGACGTGACCGACCGCGTGAACCTCACGCCCGTGGCGATCCGCGAAGGCATGGCCTTTGTCGATACGGTGTTCAAGGGCACGCCCACCCCCGTGGATCACGATCTTATCCCGTCGGCGGTCTTTACCCAGCCGGAATTCGGCACCGTCGGCCTCTCAGAGGAAGAGGCCCGCGACCGCGAACCGATCGACGTCTATTGCACCTCGTTCCGGCCGATGAACACGGCATTTGCCGACAGGCCCGATCGCGTCTTGATGAAACTGATCGTGTCCAAGGAAACGGACAAGGTTCTGGGTTGCCATATCGTCGCACCGGGTGCGGGCGAAATGATCCAGATGGCGGGTATCGCGGTCAAGATGGGCGCGACAAAAGCCGATTTCGACCGCACTGTAGCGGTGCATCCCACCATGGCCGAGGAAATGGTCACAATGCGAGAGCCGCTACGCAGCGCTTGAATTTTCGCCTGTACTGCACAGGTATCAGATCATACGGCGTCATGCGGGCGCGAAGAGGAAGGAAAGAGAGTCAATGGCAGGACATTCTGGCGGCCCCTGGGGCGGCGGTGGCGGCAACCGGGGCGGAAGCGGCGGTAATGGCGATGACCGTGGCAATGGCGGGCGCCGACCACCCGAAGGTGGCGGACCTCAGATTCCCGAGATCGACGAACTGGTGCGCAAGGGACAAGACCAGCTTCGCGTGCTGATGGGCGGCCGCGGTGGCGGCGGCGGCGGCACGGGCGGCTCCGGTGGCGAAGGCGGGCCGACATTCGGGCGCGGAACCATTCTGATCGGGGCTGCAATCGCCGTGGTGCTGTGGGGTGCGGCAAGTTTCTACACGGTCCGGCCCGAAGAAAGATCCGTCGAGCTGTTCCTTGGTGAATTCTCGTCCATCGGCAATCCCGGCCTGAACTTCGCGCCGTGGCCGCTGGTCACGCATGAGGTGGTCAACGTGACCTCCGAGCGGACCGAAGAAGTCGGTGGCGGGCGCAGCGGCAATGACGGGCTGATGCTGACAACGGATGCGAATATCGTCGACATCGACTTTCAGGTGGTGTGGAACATTTCCGACCCAGCAAAGCTGTTGTTCAACATCCGCGATGCGCAACTCAGCGTGCAGGCCGTGTCCGAATCGGTGATGCGCGAAATCATCGCGGCCTCCAATCTGGCACCGATCCTCAACCGGGATCGTGGTCTGATCGCCGATACCGCGCGTCAGAATATTCAGGCCACGCTTGATGATTATGACAGCGGCATCAACATCGTGCGGGTGAACCTCGATACAGCCGACCCGCCGCGCGAGGTGATCGACTCCTTCCGCGAGGTGCAGGCCGCCGAACAGGAACGTGACCGCCTCCAACGTCAGGCCGATGCCTATGCCAACCGCGTGTTGGCCGAAGCCCGCGGTGAAGCCGCGCGACTGGTCCAGGAAGCCGAAGGTTATCGTGCCAGCGTCGTCAACGGTGCCATCGGTGAAGCAAGCCGCTTCCTCGCAGTGGCGCAGGAATTCAATCTCGCCCCCGAGGTCACGCAGCGCCGGCTTTATCTTGAAACGGTCGAACGGACCCTTGGCCAGCTCGACAAGGTTCTGATCGACGAGAACACCGGCGCAGGTGGCGACGGTGGGCAAGGTGTCGTGCCATATCTGCCACTTAACGACCTCCGTCGCGGCGGCTTTTCCAACTCCAGCAGCGGGAACTCGAACTGATGCGCAAATCCATTTTGATACTGCCTGTTCTGGCCGTTGCGATCATCGTTTTTCTGTCCTCGATCTTTATCGTGGACGAGCGTGAAAAAGTTCTTGTGCTTCAGTTTGGCCAGATCAAGCAGGTGGTCGAAGAGCCGGGTCTGGGCTTCAAGCTGCCGGTCATTCAGGATGTCGTGCGCTATGACGCCCGGATCCTGTCATTGGACACCGACACGATCGAGGTGACACCGTCGGATGACCGTCGCCTCGTCGTTGACGCTTTCGCACGGTACCGGATCGCGGATGTCACGCAGTTTCGTCAGGCCGTCGGCGTTGGTGGAACACGTGCTGCCGAAGATCGCCTGTCGTCCATCCTCAACGCGCAGATTCGCGAGGTTCTCGGTACCACCGGTGTGACTTCTGACACCATTCTGTCCAGCGAACGTGGTGATCTTGCCCGACGCATCCGTGACAATGCACGCACCAGCGCGGAAAGCCTTGGGCTGGAAATCGTCGACGTTCGGCTGAAGCAGACCAACCTGCCCCAGCAGAACCTGGATGCCACCTTTGCCCGGATGCGTGCCGAGCGTGAACGCGAAGCGGCGGACGAGATTGCACGCGGTAACGAGGCGGCCAGCCGCGTGCGCGCCGCAGCAGATCGGACCGTGACGGAAACCGTATCGCAGGCACAGCGCGACGCCGAGATCACCCGAGGTGAGGCCGATGCAGAGCGGAACCGCATCTATGCCGAGGCATATGGCGACAATTCCGAGTTTTTCGCGTTCTATCGATCGCTCAGCGCGCTGGAAAACTCTCTTAGGGGCGATAACTCCACGCTCGTCTTCTCGCCGACAAGTGGTTTCCTGTCCGAGATGTTCAATTCTGTCCGCGCCACTGGCGTCAATGCGGGGTCCATCGAAAATATCGACATCGAGACGCTGCGCGACATGGCTCCCGAAGTGGAAATCTCGCCGGACCTGCCGGAAATGGAACGTCAGCGCCTCGAAGAGGATGGCGTCGCCTTGCCCGGACAAAATGAAGAGGACGCCACCGGAGCGACCAATTGATCGAAACAGCATTACTGGCCCTCGGGTTGGTTCTGATCGTGGAGGGGCTGGTGTACGCACTGGCCCCTTCGTTTTTGGAACAGATCCTGGCCGCGCTCCGCACCCTGACCGAGGAACAATTGCGCCTGATGGGCGTTGTCGCCATAGCAATCGGTCTGTTTTTCGTCTGGTGCGCCAAGATGCTGGGCGCATAATGCGGATATGACGTATCGTTCACATGGCCGTGACAAGCTGTAGCGAGTTTTGCGATATCCGAACAAACACCTACATTCACTTCAGAGGCGCATCCGACATGACAATGATGCGAACATATTTTTCGAATTCCAAGGAGATGCAAGGCGTGACCGCAAAGACACTCACCCTTCCCCGTGGGCAAACGCAGGCATTGCGTGCGTTCTGGCTCACGGCATTGGCCATGGCCCTCGTGATCGCGCAGGCGATCGCGGCACAGGCCCGCCCCGAAAGCTTTTCCGATCTGGCCCAAAAGGTCAGCCCGGCCGTGGTGAACATCACCACATCCACCGTTGTCGCAAGCGGCACCGGCCCGTCCCCCATCGTCCCCGAAGGGTCGCCGTTCGAGGATTTCTTCCGCGAATTCCAGGACCGTAACCGCGATGGCGACCGTCCCCGGCGCAGTTCTGCGCTTGGGTCCGGTTTCGTCATCTCGGAAGACGGTTACGTGGTCACGAACAACCACGTCATCGAATCCGCCGATGAGGTCGTGATCGAATTCTTTTCGGGCAAAAAGCTGGTGGCAGAGGTCATCGGCACGGATCCCAAGACCGATATCGCCCTGCTCAAGGTCGACGCCGAGGAACCGCTGCCCTTCGTCAGCTTCGGTGACAGTAATATCGCGCTCGTCGGTGACTGGGTCATAGCCGTGGGTAACCCGCTGGGTCAGGGCTTTTCGGTGTCCGCCGGTATCGTGTCGGCACGCAACCGCGAGCTTAGCGGCACTTATGACGACTACATACAGACGGATGCGGCGATCAACCGGGGCAACTCTGGCGGGCCGCTCTTCAACATGGATGGTGACGTCATCGGCGTGAACACAGCGATCCTGTCGCCCACGGGCGGCTCTATCGGGATCGGGTTTTCGATGGCTTCCAACGTTGTGACCGGCGTCGTGGACCAACTGCAAGAGTTTGGCGAAACGCGTCGCGGATGGCTGGGTGTGCGTATTCAGGACGTGACCGATGACGTGGCAGAGGCGATCGGCCTTGAAAAGGTCGCCGGCGCGCTTGTGACGGATGTGCCCGAAGGCCCCGCCGAAGAGGCCGGCATGGAATCGGGTGACGTGATCACCCGGTTCGACGGGTTCGACGTTGATGACACGCGCGGCCTTGTCCGCCGCGTCGGCAACACGCAGGTTGGCAAAACGGTCCGGGTCGTGGTGTTCCGCGATGGCAAGACCAAGACGCTTCAGGTCACGCTTGGCCGCCGGGAAGCCGCCGAAGGCGTCGTGCCCGCCGCGCAAATACAAGAGGAAGAGCCTGAAACAGAGGCGGAGAAGACCATGCTCGGCATGACGCTTTCTGCGCTCAATGACGAGCTGCGCAATCAGCTTGAACTTGATACCGATGCGACCGGCCTTGTCGTCACCGATACCGATGCCTTGTCCGAGGCCCATGAAAAAGGGATGCGCGCCGGTGACGTGATCACCGAGGCAGGTCAGGAAAAGGTCAACAGCCTGTCCGATTTCGAGGACCGTGTCGACGCCGCCAAGGAGGCGGGGCGCAAGTCCATGCTGTTGCTTGTCCGCCGCGCCGGTGAGCCGCGTTTCGTCGCGCTGTCCTTGGAAGACAGCAGCGACAACTAAGGCGTTTCGACCCGAAACACCCAGATTGGCAGGCGTTCCCGGAACCGGGGGCGCCTGTTTTCATTCCGCGCCGGGATAGGGAATCAGTGCCGCATCCTTGCGCAGGTAAAGCGGGTGTTTGGCCGATCCGTCCTTGTTCAGTCCGAAACATTTCAAGGGCCGCCCCGTTGCCGCCACCGCGCGCACAGCCTCTTGCACCACCGGGCCATAGCGTTTGTGCAGCCGCCCATAGGCCATGACCACCCATTCCGCCTCTTGTGCCATCTCGACGAGCGCGGGAATATTGTCAGGGCTGGCGGCAAGTTCGCGTGCGGGCAGATCGCGCGGCGAGGTGGCGCGCCAATCCAGAACATTGCCTTTCAGATAGCGGGTAAAGCCCCAGTCGCGGGCAAATACCACTTCGCGGTGACAGGTCGGGTCCGACACGTCGGCATCGGCAACCGACGGGTTCATGCCGATGAACAGCACCGCGCGGGGCGTTGCGCCGTCGGGCGTCCAGTCGCGCCGCAGCACCTGCCGGTAGCGTCCGCATGTGGAAAACACCGCCTCGCCAATCACCCCGTCGGGCAGGCGCAGCCGCACCTTGCCGCCCGGATCATGCGCCTCCGGCCCGGCCACGCGGCTCAGGCCCCGAAAGGGCCGGTGTTGAACACCCGGCTGGGATAAAGCTCGCCGCCCTTGTAGCGGCCTACGGCCACCGCGCGGCCCTGATGTGCGGCCCAGCATTCGTCGCCATATTCGACATCCGTCGCGATGACAGGCCCCGGATTCCCGTTGCGCAGCCGGGTCGCGCTGACCTCGATACAGTCCACGCGGGGCAGCTCTGCCAGCCCCTCTTCCAGTGGCAGCACATGAGCATCGAGCGCCGGATCATGGGCCAGCCGGTCAATCTCTTCGAGGGTGATCGCATTGTCTGCGTCGAACGGCCCCGACCAGATCCGGCGCAGCCGCACAACATGGCCGTAACATCCCAGAACCTCGCCCAGATCCCGTGCGATGGATCGCACGTAACCGCCCTTGCCACACACCATCTCAAGCTCGACATGATCGGCATCGGGCCGGTCGGTCAGGATCAGTTCCTCCACCCATAGCGGGCGCGCGGCGACCTCGAAATCCTCGCCGTCGCGGGCGCGTTTATAGGCGCGTTCGCCGTCGATCTTCACCGCCGAGAATTTCGGCGGCACCTGCATGACATCGCCCACGAACCCGCCAAGCGCGGCCTTGATCGCGGCGTCATCGGGGCGCATGGCGCTGGTCGCCGTCACCTCGCCCTCGGCATCGTCGGTATTGGTGGCCTGCCCCAGCCGCACTGTGAAAAGGTAGGCTTTCAGCGCATCGGTGATATAGGGTACCGTCTTGGTCGCCTCACCCAACGCCACTGCCAGCACGCCCGTTGCCTCGGGATCCAGCGTGCCCGCGTGCCCGGCCTTTTTGGCCTGCATCGCCCAACGCACCTTGTTGACCACCGCGGTCGAGGTCATGCCGGCGGGCTTGTCGACGACGATCCAGCCTGAAACGTCTCTGCCCTTGCGCTTGCGTGCCATGGGTCCGCATCCCGTCCATTACCGTGAAAACGGCGGCGTAGCCCAGCGCCGCGGCGGTGTCAATTCGCGGCGCGCGGCACCTGCCTGCCCACCGCCGCTGCCACCTCGGCCCGTCCCGCCGCGCGAAACACCGCGTTCTGCGACATCCCCGTGACCATGAAGGGAAAGCCAAGGCACCAATAGGGCACACAGGACACTGCCACGCCCGCGCGCGCCGAAATCCATCCGGCCGCCGCGTCGGCCGTGGCGATCACCCGTCGTCGACCACGCCCACCATTGGCCCCATCGGAAAGCCGCCATCATGCCGACCAAGCGCGGGGGCATACAGCCTTGAGATATTGCCGTCGAAATACAGCGCCTGCGGCGTCCGCAGCGCATCACGGAACAGTCGGGCAAAGGTATGGAAATTCACTGGCGTCTCGGAAATGACGAACCACGCCTTTTTCCCATCCGCACTGGTGCCCACACCGTTGCGCACAAAGCGGCTGTCGCTGTCGTGTAAAAAGCGGGGATGCAATGCACCGTCGATTACCAGCATCGGCCCCGATTGTGTGGCAAACCGGCAGGCAGGTGCCTCGCGGACAAAGCGCAGGCTTTCGATCACGTCGGCGCGCCCCTCGCCGATGCAGAACACGCCGTTCGGCAACAGCCCGAAATTGCCCGGCCCTTCGCGGGTGACAAGCGGCGCGATCTCGTGCCCGTCTTCCACGTAAAGGCCCACGGGCCTGCGATCCTGATGATACATGCCCGCGTTCATGCCAAAGCGCAGGATTTTGCCCTCGGCCCCAAGGCGGGCGTCCACGTTGTCGAAACTGCCCAAGGGGCGGTCGTTGTCGGGATCGTTCAGAAACAGCCGCAGCTCCTGCCGCGTGACATCGACTTCGCAAACCGTGTAGCGGTGATTGTCGAACTCGCTTTTCCTGCACTCAGCCGCGCTTGCGCCATCGGGCATCGCGCCGCTTGCCATCAGCACAAGAAGCGCCGGGATCATACGGCGCAGGGCGCTAGTTTTCCACATCCCGCTTCACGCGCTCATCCTCGAAAAGACGGCGCGTCTCGTCGAGCTGGTCAAAGGTCTCGTCCAGCCGAAACCGCAGGTCAGGCGCGTATTTCAGCGCCAGCTTCTTGCCAAGGATGCGCCGCAACTCTCCCTTGTTGCGCGCCAGCAGCTTGAGCACATCCTCCTGCCCCTCACCGCCTAGCGGCAGGACAAAGGCCGTCGCGATCTTGAGATCGGGCGACGTGCGCACCTCGCCCACCGTCACCGACAGGCGATTGAGTTCGGGGTCGTGGATGTCGCCGCGCATCAGCACATCCGACAGGGTGCGCCGGATCTGTTCACCCACGCGCAACTGACGTTGCGACGGGCCGGGACCATCGTGAAACTTGTTCTTAGCCATGATCCCCATCTAAGCGTTGGCGCACGGTTTGCCAAGCGACGAAGGCGTGACCGTGGCATCGCTATTCGCCCGGTGGCCCCCAACCGCCGCCGCCCGGCGTTTCCATGCCGAAAACACAGTTCGCGGGCAGGTCGATCTCGTCATTGCCAGCCATCTCGCGGATCTCGCCCCCTGGCAGTTCGGCCCAGTTGCGCCCCACCGCCCCCGGCGCGCCGCCCTCCACGCCAAAGGGCGGGATGCGCCGGTGATTGCTGAGCGTCGTCACCGTGACAGGCTCCAGGAACCGCAGGCGCCGGATCAGGCCATTGCCGCCGCGATGCGCGCCCACGCCGCCTGATCCGGGCCGCACCGTGAAGGTTTCCAACCGCACCGGAAAGCGTTGTTCAAGCACCTCGGGGTCGGTCATGCGGGTGTTGGTCATATGGCTTTGCACCGCATCGCAGCCGTCGAAATCCGGCCCCGCGCCGGTGCCGCCCGCGATGGTCTCGTAATTCTGAAAGCGGTCATTGCCCCAGACGAAATTGTTCATCGTCCCCTGACTGCCCGCGATCACGTGCAGCGCACCGTAAAGCGCGTTGCAGGTGGCCTGACTGACCTCGGTATTGCCCGAAATCACCGCCGCCGGGTAAACGGGGTTCAGCATAGAGCCCTCTGGGATCACGATATTGATCGGCTTCAGACACCCCTCGTTCAGCGGGATATCCGCGCCCACCATCGTGCGGAAGACATAGAGCACGACAGCCCGGCAGATCGACTTGGGCGCGTTGTAATTGCCCGCCTGCTGCGGGCTGGTTCCGGTGAAATCAATCGTCGCCTCGCGCGCGTCGCGGTCCACGCTGATCGCAACCTCGATCACCGCGCCATGATCCATCGGATAACGGAACTGCCCGTCGCGCAGCCGGTCCACGACACGCCGCACGCTTTCCTCTGCATTATCCTGAACATGGCCCATATAGGCGCGCACCACCTCCGCGCCATAGGCGTCGACCACCTTCATCAGCGCCTGCCGCCCGGTCTCGTTGGCGGCGACCTGCGCCTTCAGATCGGCAATGTTCTGCGGAATATTGCGGCACGGGTAACGCCCGCCGCGCAGCACCGCTTCGGCCTCGGCCTCAAGGAAAACACCCTGATCGACCAGCTTTATGTTGTCGATCAACACGCCCTCTTCCTCGATATGGTGGCTATCGGGCGGCGCGCTTCCGGGTGTGCGCCCGCCGATATCGGCGTGATGCCCCCGCGCGCCCAGCCAGAAGGCGGGTTCACCATCCACGAAGACCGGCGAAATCACCGTCACATCCGGCAGATGCGTGCCGCCGCGATAGGGTGAATTGAGCATGAAGGCATCGCCGGGCCGCACCTTCGGGTTTAGCCGCATCACCGTTTTCACGGAATCCGACATCGACCCAAGATGCACCGGCACATGCGGCGCGTTCGCCACCAGATCGCCCGCCGCGTCAAAGATCGCACAGGAGAAATCCAGCCGCTCCTTGATGTTGACGGACATGGAGGTGTTGGCAAGCGTCGCGCCCATCTGGTCGGCCACGGACATGAACAGGTTGTTGAACACCTCCAGCAGCACCGGATCGGCCTGTGTGCCAGCGGCCAGATCGCGGGCCTTCTCGGCATGGCGTTCAAGGATCAGGTTCGCGTGACCGTCCACCCGCGCGGTCCAGCCGGGTTCGACCATGTTGGTCCCTGTAGGTTCGGTGATGATCGCCGGTCCCTTGACTGAGCGCGCCGGATCAAGCCGCGCGCGATCATGGATCGGCACGTCGCGCCATGCGCCCTCGCAGTAAACCGGCACCTCGGCCTCCGCTGTGCCATCGCCATGGGGCACGTCGGGTTGCGCGACCCGGCCCGTCTCGCCCATCGCCTCCACGTCGATCATCTCGATATGGATCGCGCGCTCCGGTGAGGCAAAGCCGAACCGCGCCTTGTGCAGCGTCTCGAATGCCGCTTTGGCCTTCGCCGCTTCGCCCAGTTCAACCGGCAGCGATTGGTGCGATCCGTCATACCGCAGATGCGCCCGCCGCTGCGTGGTGATCCCAGTGCCGCCCTGCGCCTCCACCTCGGCCACGGCGTCTTGCGCCAGGGTATCCGCCCGCGCACGGGCCTCGTCCAGCCGGTCCAGCGGCGCATCGAACTGCGCCTCGCGCATGGCCGTGATCCGGGCAAGACCCATGCCATAGGCAGACAATACGCCTGCGTATGGATGAATGAGCACCCGCCGCATCCCCAACGCGTCGGCGACAAGGCAGGCGTGCTGCCCGCCCGCCCCGCCAAAGCATTGCAGCGTGTAGTCGGTCACGTCATGGCCGCGCTGCACCGAGATCTTCTTGATCGCGTTCGCCATGTTGTCTACCGCGATGCGCAGGAATCCTTCAGCCATGTCCTCGGGTCTGCGGGGCACCTCGCCCGTCTCTTGCGCGACGGTCTCGGATAAATCGGCAAACTTGGCGCGCACGATCTCGGCATCCAGCGGCGCATCGCCGCCCGCGCCGAACATGGCTGGAAAATGATCCGGGTTCAGCTTGCCCAGCATCACGTTGCAATCCGTCACCGCCAGCGGCCCGCCACGCCGATAACACGCCGGGCCGGGATCTGCGCCCGCGCTTTCAGGCCCCACCTGAAAGCGCCCGTCCTCGAACTTGCAGATGCTGCCACCACCAGCCGCAACCGTATGGATATCCATCATCGGCGCGCGCATCCGCACGCCCGCCACCTCGGTCTCGAACGACCGCTCATAAGCCCCGGCATAATGGCTGACATCCGTGCTGGTGCCACCCATGTCAAAGCCGATCAGCCGGTCGAACCCGGCCTGATCGCCGGTTTGCACCATGCCCACGATGCCCCCCGCCGGACCGGACAGGATCGCATCGCGCCCCTGAAATCGCGTCGCTTCGGTCAGCCCGCCATTGGATTGCATGAACATCAGCCGCCCGCAGGCGCGCCCCAGATCCAGCGCTCCGGCCACCTGATCCACATAGCGCCGCAGGACGGGCGACAGATACGCATCAACCACCGTGGTATCGCCGCGCCCCACCAGCTTGGCCAGTTTTGACACATCGCCGCTGGTAGACACCTGTGTGAACCCGATCTCGCGGGCGATCGCGGCCACCTGATCCTCGTGGCAGGGGTTCAGATAGGCATGCAGCCCGGCGATGGCGACGGCGCGGATGCCGCTGTCATGGGCGCTTTGCAAGGCGTCGCGCAGCGGTGCCTCATTCAGCGGGTGCAGCACGCGGCCCTGCGCATCCAGCCGCTCGTCCATCTCGATCACATCGTCATACAGCAGGTCGGGCCGCGTGATCTTCAGGTCGAACAGGCGCGGCCGCGTCTGGTAGCCGATCTTCAGCAGATCACGAAAGCCGCGCGTGATCACCAGAACCACCCGCTCGCCCTTGCGTTCCAGTAGCGCGTTGGTGGCCACTGTTGTGCCCATCTTTACCGCGCGAATGCCGCCCTCGGGAAAGGCACCGTCAACGCCCATGACCTCGTGGATGCCCTGAACGGCGGCGTCGCGGTAGCGTTCGGGGTTTTCCGACAACAGTTTGTGCGTGTGCAGCGCGCCATCTGGGTCAAGCGCCACGATATCGGTGAAGGTGCCCCCCCGGTCGATCCAGAATTCCCACGCGCCGCGCATCCGCTGCCCCCTTGATGATCCGGCTTCACGTTCCGGCGCGCCCCGGCAAATGTCAACGCGTCCGGGGCATTGAAATCCGGCCCCGTCTCTGTCCATAAACGCATGGACCCAATCACAGGAGACGCGCCATGGACATCCGCCCGCTGACAGAGGATTTCGCGGTCGCGCCGCAGATCGCGCCCGATGAGATCGCCGAGATCAAGGCACTGGGCTATGCCTCCATCCTTTGCAACCGCCCAGACGGCGAAGAGTTGGGCCAGCCGGACTATGCCGCGATAGAGGCGGCGGCCAAGGCCGAAGGGATGCAGATCGCATGGGTGCCCATTGTGTCTGGCATGGTGACGGAGGAGGCGATGACCGATTTCGCCACCGCGCTTGACGAGATGCCCAAGCCGATCCTCGCCTATTGCCGGTCGGGCACGCGCTGCACCATGCTCTGGACCATAGCGCGCCACGGCGACCTGCCCGAGGCAGAGCTGATCGAGCGGACGTCCAACGCAGGCTATGACATGTCCGGATTGCTACGCCAGTTGCAGGCACGATGACAGGCTGGATCGCCCTTGGTCCCACCGGCGCGGGCATCCGCGCCATCGCGCTGAAGGGCGACAGGATCACCGGCGAAGGGCGCGGCGAGGACGAGGCCACCGCCCTGCGCGGTCTGCCCCGCGCGCCGCTTGTGCGGATCGGCGATGGCCCGGCCACACGCCTGCCTGCGCCGGTTTTGCCGCAGTCGGGCAACAGCCTGCCCGCGTGGGAACAGGCCAGCCCGCCCGATATCCTGAGCGCGTGGGTGCGGATCTGGATCGCGGGATATCTTGCGGCCCGGCCCAACTGGGACGGGGTCGTTTGCATCACCCATGCTGATATCACGCACTGGATCCATATCAGCGCGTCCGAGGCCGTCAGCGCGCAAAGCCTGCTGACCCCGCGCCTTGTCACCGCGCTGCACGGGGCCGCCACGCCCGACCGCGCGGCGCTGTCGGAAACGCTGTCGCGCCCCGAACGGCTTGCCGCGCATCTGCGCGCCGCCGAGGTGGCGGGCGATACCGGCGCCACGACAGGGCATCTTCTGGGGGCCGAACTGGCCGCGACGCGCGCCTATTGGCTGGGTCAGCAGGTCGCGGTGATCTCACAAACCCCACAGGCCCATATGGCCGCGCTGTCCGATCAGGGGGTGCCTGCCACCGCGCATGATCCCGAAACGCTGCTTGCTCCGGGCCTGATCGCGCTTGGCCGGGCCTTGCACCTGTCGTCGTGATCGCGGGTCTGCTCAGGCCGTGCCCGCGCGGGTGCGGCAGGGGCCGAACACGGCCGCCAGCGCAAGGATCACACCCGACACCGTGGCGATCATGCCCGCCGCGCTCACGGCGTCCTGAAACCCCAACCAGAGCGGGCCATACCCGGCCAGTACATAGCCCAGCACCGCCGACAGCGTGGCGAATGTCACCGACCACGCGATCTGCACCTCCAGCCGGTTGGTCATCAGCCGCGCCGCCGCGGGCGGGCAGATGAACATCGCGATCACGATGATGGAGCCTACCGCATCAAACGCCGCGACCGCTGCGATGGCCGCCACGATCACAAGGCCAAGCCCGACCGCGCCCACCGGCACGCCCAGCGACCGCGCGAAGCCCTCGTCAAAGGTTGACAGTGTCAGCGGTCGCCAGAACAGCCATGTCAGCGCGATAACCAGCAACAGCGTCAGCGCCATGCGCGGCAATTCCGGTGGCAGCCCGCGCAGCGCGCCCGCGTCGAGTAGCGAATGCCATCCCATCCCGTCCAGCCAGATCAGGCTTTCGAGATTGCCGTAAAGCGCGTGTTCCACGTCCAGATGCACCGTCGAGGTGTCCGATTGCTCCAGCAACAGCACACCAGCGGCGAACAGCGTGGTGAACACCACACCCATCGCCGCGCCCGGCTCTATGCCGCCCAGATGTCGGATCGCCTCGATCATGCCCACTGCGATCAGCGCGGCGACGCCCGCGCCGATCATCATCGGCCACGCGGCAACAACGCCGGTCACGAGGAACGCACCGACGATGCCGGGCAGCACCACATGGCTGATCGCATCCCCGATCAGCGCCTGTTTGCGCAGCAACAGGAAATTGCCGGGCAGGGCACAGGCCACGGCGGCAAAGATCCCGATCAGAATCGGCGGCAGCGACAGCGCGACAAACTCGGCCCCCATCATTGCAGCGCCCCCGCCTGCACGTCACCGGGCCGCAGGCCCCGGTCCAGCGCGCGCAACTGGTCTGGCGTCAGCACCGATTCCAGCGGGGTCAGCCCGTCGTAATGCGCTGCCGCCTCTTCATGCGCGGGGTCAGAGCGCAGCAATTGCCACCGGCGTTCATCCAGCAGGGCGCGCGCGGCCTGTGCGCGTCCGGCTTTCGTGGCCACGCCATCAGCCCGGATCAGCCCCCGCCCCCGCATCAGCCGCAGGGTCAAAGGCTCGTAAATCGGCTGGCCCTGCGCCAGCGCCAGCAACCCCTGCCGCACATGCACCCGCGCCTGAAACCGGCGGTGGCGCAGAATGGCCGCCAGCACACCGCGCCCCGGTGCCAGCACCAGCGACAGCGCGAACAGGCCAAAGGCCACGAGAACGACAATCGGGCCTGTCGGAAGCCCCGGCGCGGTGGCTGAAATCGCCGCACCGACATAGCCTGACACGCCCCCGATTCCGCCCGCCAGCAGCACCACATGATCGACGCGCTCGCTCCAGAATCTGGCCGCGACCGCCGGAATGATCAGAAGCGCCACGATCAGGATCAGCCCCACGATCTTGAGCCCGACAACCGTAATCGCAAGCGCCAGCCCCATCATCGCCAGTTCGATCCGGTGCACATTCATGCCTGCGCCTGCGGCGAATTCAGGATCGAACGCCACCATCGTCATGGGCCGTCGCAACAGCGCGACAAGCGCCAGTACCAGCGCACCACCCAGCGCGATCACCAGCGCGTCATTCCACAGCATCCCGGCGGTGGAGCCAAGCAGAAAGCTTTCCAGCCCCGCCTGCCGCCCCGAGCTCATGCTTTGAATCACCGTCAACAGCACGACGCCCAGACCATAGAACACCGACAGCACCGCGCCGATGGCCGCATCCTCGGACAGGCGCGTGCGGTTGGTCAGCGCCGACACGCATAACAGCCCCACCGCCGAGCTGATTGCCGAGCCCAGCAAAAGCCCCGGCAGCGCGCGCCCGTCGCCACCCAGCGCCACCATGGCCATGAAGGCCAGCGCGACACCGGGCAGGGTGGCATGGCTGATCGCGTCGCTCACCAGCGCCCGCTTGCCAAGGAACAGGAACGTTCCCGTCGCCCCCGCCGCCAGCCCCAAAAGGGCCGCGCCGATGGTCACAAGCGTGGCATTGTATCCAAGCTGAAGCGTCAGCGCCTCCAACAGCATCAGGCAAGCGCGCTCATCTGCGCCGTGGCCAGCCGCCCGCCATAGGCTTTTTGCAGGTTGTCCTGCGTGAACGTGCCGGCCACAGGCCCTTCGGCAATGCGGGTGGTGTTGATCAGCAGGACACGGTCGAAATACTCTGGCACCGTGCCCAGGTCGTGATGCACCGCAACCACCGTCTTGCCCTTGCTGCGCAGGTCTTTCAATACGTCGATGATCGCCTTTTCCGTGGCCGCGTCGACCCCGGCGAAAGGCTCGTCCAGCAGGTACAGATCCGCCCCCTGCGCCAGCGCGCGGGCGAGGAACACCCGCTGTTGCTGCCCGCCCGAAAGCTGCCCGATCTGCCGCTCGGCAAAGCCGTCCATGCCGACACGGCGCAGGCTGTCAAAAGCCGCTTCCATATGCCGGGTGCGCACGCGCCGCAAAAGCCCAAGCTGCCGGTATTGCCCCATCAGCACCACGTCGATCACGCGCGTCGGGAAATCCCAGTCCACGCTTGCACGCTGCGGCACATAGGAGATGCGCGCGCGCCCCGCCGCAATCGGCCTGCCCCAGGCCTTGACCTGCCCCGAGACGGGCCGCACGATCCCAAGAGCGGCCTTGAGCAGGGTCGATTTGCCGGCCCCGTTCGGGCCGACGATCGCCGTCATCACACCGGGTGCAAAGCGTGCATCGACGGAAAATACCGCGGGCTTTTCGCCATAGGTCACCGTCAGCCCGCGAATATCCAGCGGGCTTTCGGCGTCCCGCGCCTGCCCCTGTTCCGTGGCGACCTGCATATTCATGCCCCCTGACCCAGCTTGCCATCCATGCCGCCCGTGGGCGCCTGTCCGCCAAGGGCGCGGGCGATGGTGGTCACGTTGTGGTCGATCATCCCGATATAGGTGCCCTCATAGCTGCCCGGCGCGCCCATCGCGTCGGAATACAGCTCGCCGCCGATGCGCACCTCATGGCCCTGCGCGGCGGCGCCTTCGATCAATGCGCGGATGTTGCGGTCGCTGACCGATGTTTCGATGAACACAGCGCCGATCCCGCGCGTCAGCAGCATATCGGCCAGGGTGGCGATGCGGTTCAGCCCGGCCTCTGATTCGGTCGATATGCCCTGAATGCCCACCACCTCGAACCCGTAGGCGCGCCCGAAATAGCCGAACGCGTCATGCGCGGTCAAAAGCACGCGCCTCTGTGCTGGAACGCTCTCCACAACCTCGCGCGCATAGGCCGAAAGCCGGTCAATCGCGGCCAGATGTTCCCTTGCATTCACTGTGAATGCGTTTGCATGTTCCGGGGCAACGTCGATCAGCGCATCCCGCACGGCGCGCACCACATGGGCCCACAGGTCGGGCACCATCCAGACATGCGGGTCGAACTTGCCGGCGTAATCCTCATGCCCGATCAACAGATCCTCCGGCACCGCCTCTCCGACCGCGACAACGCGGTTGCGCGATGACAGCTTGCCCAGAAACGCCTCCATCTGCGCCTCAAGATACAGACCGTGCCACAGCACCAGATCCGCCCGTGTCGCGGCCAGGATATCGGTGCGGGTCTGCCGGTAGGAATGCGGATCAATGCCCGCCCCCATCAGCGCGCGCACCTCTGCCATATCGCCGCCGACTTGCCGTGCCGCATCCGCGATCATGCCCGTGGTCGCCACGACAGACAGCCGCGTGTCGGCCCGCAGCGGGCTTGCCGCGATCAGCGTGGCCCCAAGAGCAAGGCCAAGAAACGTTCTGCGATCAGATGCCATGGATGAAGATGCTCCGTCAGATTTTGAATTGAATGTGATAGTCATTCGCAAAAAGTCAACCTATCCCCGCCGCAATCCCGCAAACGCGGCGCAAAAGGCTCGGTTTTGCACCTATTCCACCTGCTTGCCGCCCTTGCGATGCGCGCTGCGCCGTGCCACCTACGGCCATCGCACGCAACTCCGGACCCGCCCATGCACAGCGCCTTGCCCCGCCACGTCACCCCGCGCAATCCCGGCCAGCCGCTCGACCTTGGCTTGATACAGGCCACCCGGATCGACGAAACCGCCCTCACGACACAGGCCGCAGGCATCGCCGCAGCGCCACCACCAGACCGCACTTGGGATCTGTTGCGCGCGGTTGCCTGCATGGACCTGACCACGTTGTCCGGCGACGATACCGCCGCGCGCGTTCAGCAGCTATGCGCCCGCGCGCAGCAGCCCTTGCCCGATTCGGTTCTGACGCGCCACGGCGCGTGCGGTCTGACCGTCGCCGCGATCTGCGTCTACCACCAGATGATCGCCCCCGCACGTGCCGCGCTGTCGGGCAGTGGTCTCCCCGTCGCCACCGTGTCAGCCGGGTTCCCGCATGGCCTGTCGCCCTTTGATACCCGCGTCGCGGAAATCAGGGCAAGTGTCGCCGCCGGTGCCACCGAGATCGACATCGTGATCGCCCGGCACCTTGCGCTGACCCGCGACTGGCCCGCGCTTTATGAAGAGATCCGCGCGTTTCGCACCGCTTGTGGAGACGCGCATCTCAAAGTCATCCTCGCCACCGGAGAGCTTGGCACGCTCACCACAGTGGCCCGCGCGTCGCAGGTGGCGATGATGGCGGGGGCAGATTTCATAAAGACATCGACCGGCAAGGAAAAGGTCAACGCAACCCCGCCCGTCGCCCTGACGATGCTGCGCCAGATCGCCACCTACCACGCCCGTACCGGGTTCCGCGTCGGCTTCAAACCCGCCGGCGGCATCTCCACCGCCAACGCGGCGCTGGGCTACATGGCGCTGATGCGCGCCGAACTGGGCGAAGACTGGCTGACCCCCGCGCTTTTCCGCTTCGGCGCGTCGTCCCTGCTGGGGGATATCGAGACGGTGCTGGGTGGCTAAGTGGATGCGACGGCGGGCCTGAGCGGTCGTTCTTGGTGCGTGCAGAGAATGGCAAGACTGAGCCCTTGATGGACATTGACGACACGAGCCGCGCAGGGGAAGTCCGCCGCTAGCCCAACAAAAAACCTCTGCCACATTGGCGATGAAGGTGAGTTGGTGCGGTGGTTCAGGCCAAAGGCACCGGCGGTGTCCCCGTTCTTGCCTCAGTTCGGCCTTGTCAAAGCACCGCAGCTTTGACACCGTCCCGGTCCGCCAATAGCTCGTTCGGAAGCCTGTGAATTTTTGTACAAATTGCACTGAGGCCCCGCAAAACCTGCTACGAATTGTACAAAATCGCCGCGTCTCCCCGCCCTGCGCGGGCTGGGCTCCGCTTTGACCAAACTCGGCCCTGCGCGCATTCTCGCCATTGCCCAGCCGACGCTTTCGTGGTCGAACTCGGCAAGTTAAAGATCGGTTGGACAGCACATGGATCTTGGTCCCTATATACTTTTGGCCACGCTCGAAGGCGCGGTAACGGCGGCGGTGCTGGCGCTGACCGCCGTCGGTCTGAGCCTTGTGTTTGGCGTGATGCGCGTCGTCAACATTGCCCATGGCGAATTTTTCATGCTGGGCGCGGTGATCGCGTGGTATGTGGCAAATGGGCTAAGTGGCCACCCTGCCACAGGTTTTTTCGCCGCCCTGATCATCGCACCCCTGCTTGTGGGCGTGTTGGCCATGGCCGTGGACATGACCATTCTCAAACGTCTGAACTATGATCCCGAACGCACCATCGTCGCCACGATCGGCCTGCTTTACATTCTCCAGCAAGGTGCGCTGATGACCTATGGCCCCGAGGCTCGCCCCGTCGAAGCGCCGTTCAACACTCGCATCGCGCTGCCATGGCCGGAATGGGGGGAAACGGGCCTGTCGTTTTACTACCCTTGGGGGCTGTCCACCACCAGTTACAAGCTGGCCGTGATAGCCGCCGCAGCCCTTGTTTTACTGGGAGTTTGGGGCATGATGACCCGCACGAAGCTGGGCCTTGTCATGCGCGCCACGCAGGCGGATCGCGAAATGGCGCTGGCCTTTGGCATCCCGGTCGAGCGGGTCTATGCGATGGTTTTCGGGATCGGCGCGGGGCTTGCCGCGCTGGCCGCCGTGCTGATCGTGCCCATCCAGCAGGCGCATTATCTGATGGGCGCGGACCCGCTTTTGCTCAGTTTCATCGTGGTCATCATCGGCGGGCTTGGCAGCCTGCCCGGCACCGTTGTTGCCGCCATCATCATCGGGCTAAGTGACGGCATCATATCGGTTTTCTTCTCGCCCACACTAGCCAAGATCCTGGCCACGCTGCTTGTCGGTCTGGTGCTGGTGTTCCGCCCACAGGGGCTGTTCGGGACGCGCGCAGCATGAGCGCGTCACGTGTTCTGGTGCTCCATCTGGGTTTGCTGGCGGGGCTGTTCGCGCTGCAATTCGTGCTGCCTGCCTATCATCATGGCAACCTCGCACGGATCATGGTGCTTGCGGCCTATGCCGTTGGTTACAATATCCTTTTTGGCTATACTGGCCTTCTCAGCCTTGGTCATGCGCTGTTCTTTGCGGCCGGCATGTACGGCATGGCGTTGATGATTCAGCATGGCGGCGCGTCGCCTGCGCCCGCGCTGCTTGCCGGGGTGCTTGCGGGAGCGGTTGTGTCGGGCCTGCTCGCACTTTTGGCGCTGCGCACCACGGGTGTCGCCTTCATGATCGTGACGCTGATGTTCGCGCAGGCGGGGTACCTCACGATCCTCTACTTCGCGGAGTGGACACGCGGCGACGAGGGCTTCGTCATCCAGCAGGCACAGCGCGTCCTGTGGGGCATCGACCTGAGCCAGCCGACAGCCCGGTATTTCGCGGCTTGGGCGTTGTTTTCATTGGTTTTTCTGATCTCGCTCTGGCTGGTGCGGCGGCCTTTCGGGCGCACGCTGATCGCCATTCGTGAAAACGAGGAGCGGGTGCGTATGCTGGGTTATGACACCTTTGCCCACAAGCTGGGCGCGATGGTGATATCGGGCACGATCTCGGCGGGGGCAGGGGCGGCGTACGGGCTGCTGTTCGGCTATGCGGGGGCCAGCTTCGCATCTGTGCAATATTCAATCTTTCCCTTGCTTTGGGTGCTTTTGGGGGGCGCTGGCACGGTGCTGGGGCCGTTCGTGGGCACGTTGTTCATGTTCTATCTCATTGACCTGAGTTCCGGTATAACCTCGGCCTATATGCTGATTGCGGGTGTCGTGCTTGTCCTGCTGACGCTGTTCGCGCCACAGGGCCTGGTTGGCGAACTGCGCAAGCGGATCTTTCGGGGGCTGCCATGACGTTGTTGTCAACGCGCGGCCTGTCGAAATCCTTTGATGGTTTGCAGGCTGTGACGGACGTGTCTTTCGAGGTGGCAAAGGGCGATATCCACGCGCTGATCGGCCCGAATGGCGCGGGCAAGACGACGCTGGTGGGCATGATCTGCGGGCGGGTCGCCCCAAGCGCGGGGCAGGTCATCTTTGACGGGCAAGACATCACCGACCTGCCCGCGCATCGCCGGATCATGCTGGGCATGGCCTATACGTTTCAGATCACGTCGATTTTTCGCGGTCTCGACGTGGCCGAGAACGTGGCGCTTGCCGCGCGCAGACGGCATCCAGCGCCCCGCGTGGCAGAGGCCGTTGCCAAAGCCCTCAGGCAGGTGGGGCTTGCACCTTATTCCGATGAGACGGCGGGCAACCTGTCTTACGGCCATCAGCGCCTGCTGGAAATCGCGATGGGGCTGGTACAACAACCGCGCCTGTTGATCCTTGATGAGCCGACACAGGGCCTGTCCGAGGGAGAGATCGCGGGCTTCAAGACGCTTGTTCGGGATCTCAAATCGGAAACAACCCTTCTTTTGATCGAGCACAACATGAGCGTCGTGATGGAAACCGCCGACCGGGTCAGCGTGCTCAATGCCGGAGCAATCCTCGCCGAAGGGACACCGGCGGAGATTCGTGCCAATGCCGCCGTGCAGGCCGCTTACCTGGGGACGAGCGATGCTTGAGTTGCGCGAAATCAGTGCCGGTTACGGACATGCGCAGGTGCTGCGAGAACTGTCCCTTAGCGTTGCACCGGGTGAAATCCTGTGCCTTTTGGGCCGTAATGGCGCGGGCAAGACCACCACGATGAAGGCCGTGATGGGGCTTTTGCCGCTGATATCCGGGTCGGTCTGGCTTGACGGGCAAGAGATCAGCCGCCTGCCGCCGCATCGGGTGCCGCAGGCCGGGCTTGGCTATGTCCCGCAGGGGCGGCGGCTTTTCACCGGGCTGAGCGTGGCGCAAAACCTTGAAATCGGGCTGCGCACACGTGGCTCCGGACGGCATGTGCGGGACGAGGTTCTGGCGCTTTTTCCGCGCCTGCGCGAACGCCTGTCACAACGCGCCGAGACGCTCTCTGGGGGTGAGCAACAGATGCTGGCGATGGCGCGGGCACTTTGTATCGAACCCAAGGCGCTGTTGCTGGACGAGCCGACTGAGGGTTTGCAGCCTTCGATGATCGACGCGATCCGGCAGGTGATCGCGCGCCTCCGTGAAAGCGGCGTTGCGATCCTGTTGGTGGAACAGCGGGTCGATGCTGTGCTGTCGGTGGCGGATCGCGTGGTGTTTATCGAAAACGGACGTAACGGTGAAACCATGTCCGCAGAGGCGCTTCGCAAGGATCACAGCCTGATCGACCGCTATGTCGGGATATGACCGCTTGGGGCTGACCTTTCCAGTCAGACGCTCTATACGCAGGCGTGATCAGGATCACAAAGGTCATTCCCTTCCATGAGCGACACCAAGAAGGCCAAGCGCCAGCCGCTGTATTCCGAAGCCGACCGCGACAACATGCGGTGGTTCTGGCGACTGTACCTGCGCAAGCACGCGGGCAAACTGTTGATCGTGCTGGGGCTGATCCTCGTGCAGGGGCTGGTCTATCAACAGTTCCTGGCGATGACCGAAAGCGGCTTGCGGGTGATCTTCGAATCCGGCGCGATGCGCGAGCTGATCATGGTCTGCGTGGTTGTCTTCGTGCTGTTCACCGTGCGGGGGGTGGTGTCCTTTCTGGCACCGATGATTACCGTGCGTATCTCCAATCAGGCGATTTTCGAGATGCGGCGCGATCTTGTGAGCCACCTCATGTCGCTGGATCTGGCCTATTTCGAACGCACGAAATCCGGCGAGATCATCCAGCGGCTGGTGACGCAGACGCAGGCGATCGGCGTTTTCGTGGGGCTGGCGGTGGCAGGCGCCGTGCGCGATGCGGTGACGGTGGTGGTCGTGTCGGGCTACCTGATCTGGAAGAACCCCATCCTGTTCACGGCCGCTATCGTGGTGCTGCCCTTCATCATTGTCGTGATGAATTTCGTCTCGGACCGCGTGAAGCAGGGGCAGGGCGAGGCCGAGCAGGCCCTTGGCGGTTACATGAACGGGATCGAGGAAACGGTGAACGGTATGCGCACCGTAAAGATCGCCAGCCAGGAAGAAGTGGAAAAGAACCGCCTGCTGAAGGGCACGGCGTCTCTGCGTGGCCTGATGAACCGGGTGCAGATCACGCAGGCGCTGGTCATGCCGTCGATCGACCTGAGTTCCGCCTTTGTTTATGTGCTGGTGATTGGTGGTGGTGGCTACATGGTCCTCTCTCCCAGCTTCGACATGGACGGCGCGGAAATCATCACCTTTCTGCTTGGTATGGTCATGGTCTTCGATCCCGCACGGCTTCTGGCGCAGTTCTTTGGTGGGCTGCAATCCAATCTGGTGCTGCTGGACAGGGTGCGCGCGCTTTATGCCGAGCATCCCAGCATCAGCAACCGGCCCGACGCGCAACCGTCCTTCGACACCGCCGGGGATATCGTGCTGCGCGATGTACGCTTTTCCTACGCGCCGGATCAGCCCCTGTTCGACGGTCTGTCTTTGACATTCGAGGGCGGCAAGGTTTCGGCCATCGTGGGCGCGACCGGCTCTGGCAAGACGACGATCCTGTCGCTTCTGTCGCGGCTTTATGATGTGCAGGGCGGAGAAATCACCTTCGGTGGTACGCCGATCCGGGATGTGCAGGTCGAGGCGTTGCGCGGGGCGTTTTCAGTCGTGGCGCAGGATATCGTCATCTTCAACGCGTCGATCTGGGACAATATCCGCTATGTGAACCCTGACGCCACCGACGCGGATATCTGGCAGGCCGCCGAGAATGCCGAGATCGCGGACCTGATCCGCCGCCGTGGGGAAACCCCTGTTGGCCCCAAAGGCGCGCAATTGTCGGGCGGACAGAAACAGCGGATCGCCATCGCGCGCGCTTTTCTGCGCGATGCGCCGATCCTGCTTTTGGACGAGGCGACAAGCGCGCTTGATCAGGCCACCGAGGCGCGCATCAAATCCGCACTCGATCGCCTCACGCGTGGCAAGACGACCATTGTCGTGGCGCACCGTCTGAGCTCGATTGCCGACGCCGACAGGATCTTCGTGCTGGAATCAGGTCAACTGATCGAGTCGGGAGGGCATGACGATCTTTTGACGCAACAGGGTCTTTATGCGCAGCTCTACCGGGCGCAGAAAAAGGGCTATGACAGTCAGTAGCCAGTAACGGCGGCGTGGGACTGCACGCGCTCCTGGTGCTGCTGATCTCCTGGGGAAAGGCAGCGCCGGTAGAGAAAAATCCTTTGGCAACTCGGATGTGACCCTTTTGATATTGCCTTCTTTTCAGGGTTTTCATAAGGGTGACGGTGGGACACCCCTCCCCAACGAGGGGCGAATATCTGTAAGGATACCACCAATGGTAGATAAAGCCCCGGCCACGCGGCCGGCTAATCCGCGTTTTTCTTCTGGCCCCTGTGCCAAACCTCCCGCATTTTCTGTCGAGAAGCTGGTCGACGCGCCACTTGGCCGCTCGCACCGTGCCGCTGTCGGCAAGGCGCGGCTCAAGGCTGCAATCGACGGCACGCGAGAAATCCTCGGCATTCCTGACGACTACCGCATCGGCATCGTGCCTGCCTCCGATACCGGCGCTGTCGAGATGGCGATGTGGTCGCTTCTGGGCGAGCGCAAGGTTGAGGTGCTGGCTTGGGAAAGCTTTGGCGCCGGCTGGGT
This sequence comes from Paracoccaceae bacterium, assembly GCA_024742835.1. Classification (GTDB taxonomy): domain Bacteria; phylum Pseudomonadota; class Alphaproteobacteria; order Rhodobacterales; family Rhodobacteraceae; genus Roseovarius. The sequence continues at coordinate 113,619 of JANSXS010000004.1, forward strand.
TACAGATGCGGTGAAACAGCTCAAGCTGGAGGCCGATATCAAGACAGCCGATTATGGTGAGATCGTCGATCTGGCCGGTGTCGATACCGTCAATGATGTGGTCTTTACCTGGAACGGCACCACCTCCGGCGTGCGCGTGCCAAACGCTGACTGGATCAAGGCGGATCGCGCCGGGCTGACGATCTGTGATGCCACCTCTGCGGCCTTTGCGCAGGATCTGCCTTGGGACAAGCTCGATGTGACGACCTTCTCCTGGCAGAAGGTTCTGGGCGGCGAAGCGGCGCATGGCATGATCGTGCTTTCGCCCCGTGCGGTGGCGCGGTTGGAAAGCTACACGCCACCCTGGCCCCTGCCCAAGATCTTTCGTCTGACGAAAGGCGGGAAGTTGATCGAGGGGATTTTCGTTGGCGAGACGATCAACACCCCATCCATGCTGGCCGTCGAGGATTACCTTCTGGCGCTCGATTGGGCGCGCTCTGTCGGTGGGCTCAAGGGGCTGATTGCGCGGGCAGATGCGAATGCAGACGTAATCCATACTTTTACCAAAGCGCGCGACTGGATAGAGAACCTTGCCGTCGATCCGATGACGCGGTCGAATACCTCGGTTTGTCTGAAATTCACGGATGCGCGCATCGCAGACGGTACAGCCTTTGCCAAGGCGGTTGCCAAGCGGTTGGATGCCGAGGGCGTAGCTTACGACATCGGTGCCTATCGCGACGCGCCCGCCGGTCTGCGGATCTGGTGTGGCGGCACGGTAGAGACTGCCGATCTGGAGGCGCTGATGCCTTGGATCGACTGGGCATTCCACGTCGAGATCGTCGCGCAAAGCCAGGCCGCCTGAGGTGGGCTGACAGCCCACCCTACGCCGATATCGTAGGGTGGGTTTTTCAACCCACCGCCCTTCAAGACATTCAATCAAAGGACCAGACACATGGCTCCCAAAGTTCTCGTCTCCGACAAGCTGTCGGAAACTGCCGTTCAGATTTTCCGCGACCGTGGCATCGATGTCGATTTCATGCCCGACCTTGGCAAGGACAAGGAAAAGCTGCGCGAGGTGATCGGCCGGTATGACGGCCTCGCCATCCGCTCCGCCACCAAGGTGACCGAAAAAATCCTGGATGCGGCGCATAATCTCAAGGTCGTTGGTCGCGCCGGGATCGGCACTGACAATGTCGACAAGGACGCCGCCTCGCGCAAGGGCGTGATCGTGATGAACACGCCTTTTGGCAACATGATCACCACGGCGGAACATGCGATTGCATTGATGTTCGCGGTGGCGCGGCAGATCCCCGAGGCGTCTGCCTCCACCCAAGCGGGCAAGTGGGAGAAATCGAAATTCATGGGTGTCGAGCTGACCGGCAAGACGCTAGGTGTGATCGGCGCGGGCAATATCGGTGGCATCGTCTGCGACCGGGCGCGCGGCTTGCGGATGAAGGTCGTGGCCTATGATCCGTTCCTGAGCCAGGAAAAGGCCGACAAGATGGGCGTCGAAAAGGTAGAGCTGGACGAGCTTCTGACGCGCGCTGATTTCATCACGCTGCATGTGCCGTTGACCGACCAGACGCGCAACATCCTGAGCCGCGAAAACCTCGGCAAGACGAAGAAGGGCGTGCGCATCATCAACTGCGCGCGCGGCGGTCTGGTCGACGAGGCCGCCGTGGCGGAACTGCTGACATCCGGTCACATCGCCGGGGCTGCGTTTGATGTCTTTGCAGAGGAACCGGCGACGGAGAACCCGCTTTTCGGCCTGCCCAACGTGGTCTGCACTCCGCATCTGGGTGCTGCCACCACTGAGGCGCAGGAAAACGTCGCGCTGCAAGTGGCCGAACAAATGGCGGATTACCTGCTTACGGGGGCCGTGTCCAACGCGCTCAACATGCCGTCGGTCACCGCCGAAGAAGCCAAGGTGATGGGGCCGTGGATCAAGCTGTCGGACCATCTGGGCAATTTCATCGGCCAGATGACAGATGAGCCGATCAAGGCGATCAACATCCTCTATGACGGTGTGGTTAGCGAGATGAATCTGGATGCGCTGACCTGTGCCGCCGTGGCGGGAATCATGAAATCGGTCAATCCCGAGGTGAACATGGTGTCCGCCCCCGTTGTGGCCAAGGAGCGCGGCATCAAGATCTCGACCACGCGGCAGGACAAATCGGGCGCGTTCGAGGGCTATATCAAGCTGACTGTCGTGACCGCCAAGCGCGAGCGCTCCATCGGCGGCACGGTGTTTTCCGACGGCAAGCCGCGCTTCATCCAGATCAAGGGCATCAATATCGACGCCGAGATCGGGCGGCACATGCTTTACACCACGAACGAAGATGTACCGGGCATTATCGGCACGCTGGGGCAGACGATGGGCGAAAACGGCGTGAATATTGCAAACTTCACCCTTGGCCGTGAAGCCTCCGCCGGAGAGGCCATCGCGCTTCTTTACGTGGATGCGCCGGTGCCAGCGGAGGTGATCGCTAAACTGGATGAAACCGGGCTCTTTCAGCAGGTCCGGGCATTGAAGTTCGACGTGGTCTGAGGCGCTTTAGTCGGGCGGTGACGCCGCCCGACGCATTGCAAAACGCAGGGGCACGCCATTGGCCAGTCCCGTTAACGGTGCCACTCTACCCGGCAGCTTGACTGTCGACAAAAGAAGCGTGTCCGGCGGGACCATCGGCATGGGTTGTATCCAGCAACGGGTGGCGTTCATCCCCCCGGCGCAAGGAACCGGGGCAAGGATTCCGTCACGACGACCGGATCATGCAGGGTCGTATCATGTTCCGCCTGCCCCACGCCCATGGGCGTCCACAAAACGGCCGTAAAGCGGACCTTGTCGTTGAAATCGGTGATGCCGGTTACCGGCACTTGATTGGCGTTTGACAAAAGATCCGTCAGCACGAACCACCGGGTCGCGCCGGGATTGTCTGCGGGATCGACACCCGGCGGCCCTGCTGTCTAAGCATAGATACCCGGATCAAGATCTTGCAAGACCTCGCCCGTCGGCAGCCGCGCGCTGAAGTTGCGGTTCAATTCGTTGCGAAACTCGCCGACGCCACTTGCCGACGGTCCAGCACGGCAGGTTGAGCCGCGATATGGCCCGCGCAAAGGATCAATAACAAGGCGGCAAGCGGACGACGAAGCATGGCAATCTCTCTTCAAAGAAGTTCATCTTGGGACGCAAGCTAGACGCTGACAACGTTGCCAGTGCCCGGCCCGCGTGCTTTTCAAGACATGCCTTAAGCACTTGTTCACCCTCATCCCGCAGTTTGGCGGTATCAGACAGACCGGCATGGTGGAGGTTTGGGCATGAGCCTTGCCAATAAACTGGCGCAGGAACGGCGGGCCAGACTGGCCGCCGAACGCCTTTTGGAACAAAAACAGGCAGAGTTGCAGGCCGCCAATCGAAAGCTGGACAAACATGCGCAGGCCCTGAGCGAAGAGATCAACGAAACCCGCGCCGAGGTGCAGACCGTGCGCGACGAGAACGCGCGCGTCAAATCCGATCTGACCATTGCCAACCAGAAGATCGAGATCGCAGAGCGGCGTCTGTGGCATTCAATCGAAACCATTCAGGATGGCTTTGCCTTCTTTGACGCGGACAGCCGGATGATCGCTGCGAACAAGGCGTGGCTTGCCGTGTTCGATCAGTTAGAAGATGTGAAGCCTGGCATAAGCTATGTCGAAATCCTGCAATACGCGACCGAGGAAGGGATCATCGACATCGCCGATCACGCTCCGGCGGAGTGGCGCGAAACCATGCTGGATCGCTGGCAAAGCCCGGTACCGGAACCGGAAATCATCCGCCTTTGGAACGGGGCCTATGTAAAGTTGATAGACCAGCGCGGGCATGGCGGCGATGTGGTCAGCCTCGCGCTCGATATCACCGATACGATCCGGTACGAACAGAACCTCAAAAGCGCGCGCCACAGGGCCGAAGCGGCAAATCGCGCAAAATCCTCTTTCCTTGCCAACATGAGCCACGAGATCCGCACGCCTATGAATGGCGTGGTGGGCATGGCGGAACTGCTCAAGGACACTGAACTGGACGAGGAACAACTCCTGTACGCCAACACGATCAAGAATTCTGCCGAGGCGCTTCTGGTGATTATCAACGACGTGCTGGATTATTCCAAGATCGAGGCCGAAAAGCTGGTTCTGCATGAAGACCCCTTCGATCTGGAACGCTGCATTCACGAGCTGATCATGCTGTTGCAGGCCAATGCCCGCGACAAGGGCGTTGACCTGCTGGTCGATTACGATCTGTTCCTGCCGACGCTTTTTATTGGCGATCCGGGACGCATCAGGCAGGTCATGACCAATCTTATGGGCAATGCCGTCAAGTTCACCGAAACGGGGCATGTTCTGGTGCGCGTCGTCGGCATGTTGAACGAGACTGCGGGAACGGTGAAATTGCATGTCACCATCGAGGATAGCGGCATCGGCATTCCGCCCGACAAGGTCGAGCATATTTTCGGAGAGTTCAATCAGGTCGATGACGAGACGAATCGCCGGTTCGAGGGGACGGGCCTCGGGCTTGCGATCTCGGAAAAGCTGATCCGCATGATGGGCGGAGAAATCTGGGTCGAATCCGAGCAAGGACAGGGCTCTACTTTTGGCTTTTCGCTCTGCCTTCCGCTTGCGGATCCGGCCGTGCCGTTTGACTTCCGCCTGCCGGACCGCATTCGCAGTGTTTTGATCGTCGAGCCGCAGGATGTGACCCGCGCAATTCTGTTGCGCCAGTTCGCGGCCCTTGGCGTGACCGTGCGTGCCTGTGAAACCGGGCAGGCGGCGCTTGACATGCTGGGGCCGGAACTGGATCTGGTCATCGCGGATCACAGCATGGCGGAGATGGACGGGGTCGAGCTGGCCGAGGCGATACACGAGGCGGGCCGTGACGTGCCCGTTATCCTGCTAAGCGCCAATTCCGCTACAGCGGAGCGCGATCCAGGGCGCAGGTATGTACATGCGGTTCTGCAAAAGCCGGTGCCGCGTGGCGCGCTGTTCGCCGCGCTGGAAACGCTTGGCCCGACGCGCGCCGACAGCCCCTCCGACAAGCCGCCCGAGGCCGCAAAACCACCAAGGCCGATGCGGGTTCTGGCGGCAGAGGACAACAAGACCAACAGGCTGGTCTTTACCAAGATGCTAAAGGATCTCGATATTGAAATCGAACTGGCGGAAAACGGATATGAAGCTGTCGCGGGCTTTACCAGTTTTCGCCCGGACCTGATTTTCATGGACATTTCCATGCCGGAAATGGACGGGAAAGAGGCAACCGCCCGGATCCGCCAGCTGGAGGAAGGCTGCGATGCACATATCCCCATTGTCGCCATGACCGCCCATGCGATGGACGGCGACAACGAGGACATTCTTGCCGCGGGTCTGGATTATTATCTGACCAAGCCTTTGCGCCGCGAAGCCCTGATCGAAAGAATCACCGCCGCCTGTCCGAAAGAGGCCAGGCCGCCCTTGCAAACGGTGCAGGCGGCCGAATGATCAACCCTCGCCGTCGCGTAGGAAAACCCAGTCATCTCCGTTGGACAGGGACGCCTTGTATCTGTAGCCGCCGGTATCGAACTCCTTGATCGAGTCCGCATCGGTCAGCCGGTTCTGGATAATGAACCGGGCCATCGCCCCACGCGCGCGCTTGGCGTAAAAGCTGACGATCTTGGGCTCGCCGGATTTCATCTCCTTGAACACGGGGGTGATCACCCGAAGCTTGAGCGCCTTGCGATCCACCGCGCCGAAATATTCCTGGCTGGCGCAGTTGATCAAGGCATCGCCGCCTACCGCCTCTGCATCGGCGTTAAGCTGCCTTGCGATTTTGTCGCCCCAATACGCGTAAAGCGTCGTGCCGTGATCCGTCTTCAGGCGGCTGCCCATCTCAAGCCGGTAGGGTTCTATCTCGTCAAGCGGGCGCAGCACGCCGTAAAGGCCAGACAGGATCCGGAAACGATCCTGCGCCCAGTCAAGTTCCTCGGCCTCAAGGCTTTTCGCCTCAAGCCCCTGATAGGTGTCCCCGGCAAAGGCGAGCGCTGCGGGCTTGCGCTCCATCTCGCCAAAATCGCGGAACCGGTCGGAATTCAGCTTGGCGAGATTGTCGCTGATCCCCATCAGTTTTTTCAGATCACCCTGCGACAGGCCGCGCGCCACCTCGGCCAGCTCTGCTGCCTCGGCGTGAAAGCGAGGGACCGTCGCGGTCACCCCCTCGACCGGGTGCATGTCCATTTTCTTGGCGGGCGATACGACGGTCAGCATTCTCGGTCCTCCGGGATCAGTCTTACCCTTGATCTAGTCTGCCGCGTGCAGAACGTCCAGAAACGCCGCGCCAAAGCGTTCGGCCCGCTTGTCCCCCAAAAGACGGGTCAACCCGTTCAGATCACGCGGCCGCGCTGATGCCACCTTGGCTAAAAGCGAGGAGGAACAGCTTAGCGGCTTTTCGATCCCGTCTTCACCACGAGACAGATCCGCCTGTACTTCTTGCAGCCGGTCGTAAAGTGTACCGGCCTCGCGGCCCGCCATCTTGCGGCGGGTGGGATGCATCGTTTCAGCCTCGCCATTGATGACCGACAGGAACGCTGCACCATACTGTTCGAGCTTTTTCGCCCCCACCCCGTTGATCCGCGCCATATCATCGAGCGTGCGGGGCCGGGTTTCGGCCATCTCGATCAGGCTGCGGTCGGTAAAAACGATATAGGCGGGCACGTTGGCCGCCTCTGCCAGCGCGCGGCGCTTGGCCTTGAGCGCGGATAAAAGGGGCGCGTCTTCATCAGACACAAGCGCCTTGGGCGCGGGCCGCCGTGCCTTGGTTTCCAGTGTATCTCGGCGCAGCGTGACCCGGTCCTGACCACGCAACACAGGCAGCGCGGCTTCGGTCAGGCGCAATGCCCCGTGCCGGGCGGGATCGGGGCGGATCAGGTCCTGGCCCATCATCTGCCGGAAAAGACCCTGCCACACGCGGCGGGGGATATCCTGTCCCACCCCAAAGGTTGGCAGGCGATCATGACCGCGCGCGCGGATCTTGTCGGTCTCGCTGCCGGTCAGGATGTCGATAAGATGCCCCGCGCCGAAAAACTCCTCGGTTCGAAGGATCGCCGACAAAGCCTTTTGCACCGCCTCCGTCCCGTCGAACGTGTCCACAGGGTCAGCGCAGGTGTCGCAATTGCCGCAGGGCGTGGAGGTTTCGCCAAAATAGCGCAGCAGTGTCTGACGCCGACAGCCATGCGTGTCGGCCAGCCCCAAAAGCGCGTTGAGACGGGCATGATCGGCGGCGCGGCGTTCGGGTGGGGCCAGCCCCTCGTCAATCTGAGAGCGGCGCAGGCGGATGTCATCGGCCCCGAACAGCGTCAGCGTTTCGGCCGGCGCGCCATCGCGCCCGGCGCGGCCGATTTCCTGATAATAGGCCTCGATCGACTTGGGCAGGTCGGCATGGGCGACCCAGCGGATATCGGGTTTGTCCACGCCCATGCCGAAAGCCACGGTCGCCACCACGATCAACCCTTCTTCGGCGCTGAACCTGCGTTCGACCTCGCGGCGGTCCTCGGCATCCATGCCGCCGTGATAGTAACAGGTCTTATGCCCGTCTTGGGCCAAGGCACCTGCCAGCGTTTCCGTCTTCGCGCGGGTGCCGCAATAGACGATGCCCGATTGCCCTTTTCGCGCCCCGGCAAAATCCAGGATCTGCCGCCGCGGATTGTTCTTGGCCTCAAACGCCAGGTTGATATTGGGCCGGTCGAACCCGCGCAGGAAGGTCTGCGGTGCATGGCCATCGAACAGCTTTTGCACGATTTCCTGCCGGGTTTCGGCATCCGCCGTGGCGGTGAAGGCGGCCAGCGGCACGCCCAACGCCTGCCGCAGGTCCCCGATACGCAGGTAATCGGGCCGGAAATCATGACCCCACTGGCTGATGCAATGCGCCTCGTCCACCGCGATAAGCGACACACCGATGCGCCGCAGCATTCCCATGGCGGATCCCGCCGCCAACCGTTCGGGTGCCATGTACAGCAGCTTGAGCCGCCCTGCCTCCAGCGCGTCCCAAACCTCGCGGGTTTCTTCTTCGGTATTGCCGGAGGTCAGCGCACCGGCCTCCACCCCCACCGCACGCAGGCTGCGAACCTGATCGCGCATCAGCGCAATCAGCGGGGAAATCACCACTGTCACACCCTCGCGCATCAAGGCGGGCAGTTGATAACAAAGGGACTTGCCGCCGCCCGTGGGCATGATGGCAAGGGTGTTTATCCCTTCGCTTACCGTGTGAACGATCTCTTCCTGTCCGGGGCGGAATGCATCGAATCCGAATATGTCCCGCAACAGCGTGGCAGCGCTATGCATGTGATGGCCCGCAAGATTTTTGTTTCTGCTCTTACGGCGACAATTTCACATCATGATTCGGTAAACAAGAGTCGGGCTGTATCCTAACGCAGCAAAAGCTCTGGCAGGATGAAGTCGCGCAGCGACAGCACGATGATGATCGCCGCCAGTGGCGCAAGATCCAGCGGGCGCGTGTCAGGCAGGATCCGTCGGATCGGCTCATATATGGGTGCCAGCAGCCGGTTCAGCCCCTGCCAGATCTGAGCCACGAATTGCTGCCCGAGATTGAGAACCTGAAAGCTGATCAGCCAACTCATGATCACATGCGCGATCATGATGAAGAATACCACGTCGAGGATCAGCCGAAGGGGGCCGTAAATTGCCATCATGATGCGTGCTCCTGTGCGTTTGGCTCTCACCTAAGCGCGCGGGCGAAAATGCGCAAGTCTGAGGCCGTGTTGTGGTTGACGCAGGCGCGGCTTTGGTCAAACACCGCTTGAAAGGAGATGGGATGAATGCCCCGTGAACGGTCGAGGTTCCCGATTCTGTTACAGTGTTGGGAGAGGCGGATAGGTTTCAGGCTGTATGAGCTGGCTAGGGCATTTGACCCTGTAAAGGAGATTACCCTTCACCTGTTTC
>JANSXS010000011.1 GCA_024742835.1 Paracoccaceae bacterium
CGGGTCATGTCAGGCCCCTTTCTTGAAATGCGCCGCAATCCTGTCGGCAAAGCGCGCGCTGTCGGTGGGGGTATCGAGATCGGCGGTCGCCGCGGCGAGCTGATCGTCGGGCACGACGCCCTTGCCTCGCTGGTCAATGATGGTGCGTACCACATGCGGCGTGAATTCGGGATGCGGCTGGATCGTCAGGATGCTGTCGCCGATCCGCATCGCCGCGTTTTTGCAAAACTCTGAATGTCCGATGATCGTGGCACCCTCGGGCGGGCGAACGACCTGATCCTGATGCCAGGCATTGAGCGCCATGTCCGTGCCGTCGATGCAGTACCGTGTGCGCCCGACGGACCAGCCACCGGGGAACTTGATCACCTCGCCGCCAAGCGCCTGCGCGATGATCTGGTGCCCGAAACAGACCCCGACCAGCGGGCGCGCCGCGCCGTGGATCTCCTTGATCAGGGCTTCCAGCGGAGCAATCCACGGATGATCCTCGTAGGTCCCGTGTCTGGAGCCGGTGATCAGCCAGCCGTCGCAGCTTTCCGGGCCGGGCGGGAACTGTCCGTCGACCACGTCATAACGGCACTGCGAGAAGCCGTGCCCGTCAAGCATCCGGGCGAACATCGCGTCGTAATCGCCCACGCTCTCGATCAGGTCGGGCAGGGCGTGGCCGGTCATAAGAATACCGATCTTCATGGGTCACCGATGATTTGATCAAATTCGACGCTACCGGAATGGCGCGCCTGGGTCCATCTGCATAGCCTAAACCGTTTCGAGATAGATTTTCCAGTGCTCGGCTTCGGGGCGTTGGCGCATCCGCGCCCATTCCTGCCTTTTGGTCAGTACCAGATTGCCCAGCAGATCGCCCGAAAAGATGCGCGCCATCAGCGGCGATGCCTCGAACCGGTCGATCGCACTTTCCCAGTCGGGGGCAAGCTGTGGCAAGTCCAGATCATAGGCGTTGCCCGTGATCGGCGCGGGCGGTGCGGCGGCGTCCTCTATGCCTGTCATCGCCGCCCCCAGAACCACCGCGAAGGTCAGATACGGGTTGGTGTCGCCGCCCGGGACACGATGTTCGATTCGCCGCGCCCTGGCCTCGCCGCCGGGCACGCGCAGGGCGGCGGTGCGGTTCTCGTAGGCCCAGCAGATGGAGGTCGGCGCATGGGCGCCGGGCACCAGACGGTCATAGGAATTGGCATGTGGCGCAAAGACCAGCGTGCTGTCGGCCATCGCCGTCATGCAGCCCGCCAACGCATGGTGCAGGATGTCGGTGCCGTCCTCTGCGCCATTGTCAAAGACGTTCCTGCCGTCCTGATCCAGGACCGAGAAATGCATATGCATTCCGTTGCCCGCATCTTCGGGGAAAGGTTTGGCCATGAAGGTGGCGGCAAAGCCGTGATTGCGCGCCAGCCTGCGGATAAGACGCTTGAAAAGCCAGGTGTCATCGGCGGCGCGCAGGGCGGTCTGGTGGCTCAGCGTGAACTCGAACTGTCCCAGCCCGACTTCGCAGGTGGCGGTCTGCGCGGGAATATCCATCTCTGCGCAGCATCGGTAAAGATCCGACAGAAAGGCGTCGAAACTGTCCATCTGCGCCATCGAAAGCACATCCGGAATCTCAAGCGGGCGGCCCGTTATCGGGTCGCGCACCGGGGCCAGCGCCGTGCCGCTGTCATCCACAAGGGTGAATTCCAGCTCGGTTGCCGCGATCACGCGCCAGCCGCGCGCGGCGTACCGGCCCAGTACGGCGGCCAACGCATGGCGCGGGTCGCCCGCGAACGGGGAGTGATCGTCGTGATGCATTGCCATCGGCACCAGCGGCTGCGGCACGTCGAGCCAAGGCTGCGGCACCGGCCCGCGATCGGTGGGCAGCAGGATTCCATCGGCATCGCCGGTCTCGAACACCAGCGGGCTGTCCTCGATATCGGCACCGAAGATGTCCAGATTGCTGGCCGAAAGCGGCATACGCACCGCGCCACGGGCCAGCTTTGGCGCGTAATCACCCGGCACACGCTTGCCGCGCATACGCCCGTTCAGGTCGCAGGCGGCCACGCGAAAAGTCTGATGTTGCAGAAGGTCCATGCGCTCCGGTCCGGTTGCCCGGTTGATCGTAGCGCCGCCGCTTGCGCGTGCCAAGGCGATTTGATCAAAATCGCGCGCTTCTGGCCCATGCGCGCGATTGCTTGCCCCGTCCTGACGACGGGGCGCGCTTGATCGGGCGATCAGCCCGCGACGGACGCCGCGTGAATGCCGTCGATGGAGCCCGCGATCGTCGCGTTGAACGCCGCGTCAGATTGCTGCGCCGACAGCCCCTCGGTCAGCGCCCGCGAAAAGCTGGCGATGATGCCGGTATTCGTGGCAAGGCGCGCATTGGCCTCGTCCCGGCTATAGCCGCCAGACAGCGCCACCACGCGCAGCACGCGTGGGTGATCGACCAGAGGTTTGTAATGGTTGGGCATCTCGGGCAGGGTCAGCTTGAGCATCACCTCTCGGCCTTCGGGCAGCTTGTCGAGATGGGTGGCGATGGCATGAAGCAGCATCTGCTCGGCTTCGGCCTTGTCCGAGATCGAGATTGTGACCTCCGGCTCGATGATCGGCACCAACCCTGCGTCGAGTATCTCGCCGGCAATGGCAAATTGCTGGTCAACCACAGCCGCGATGCCGGGCGAGGAGGCCGCGTCGATCACCGAGCGCATCTTTGTGCCGTAAATGCCGGCGGCATTGGCCCGGCGTAGAAGATCGGCAAGATCGGGCATCGGCTTCATCAACTTCACGCCATCTGCCTCGTCGGCCAGTCCCTTGTCGACCTTGAGGAACGGCACCACGCCACGCTCTTCCCACAGATAGGCGGCCGAGGGCTTGCCGCCGATCTCGCGGTCCATGGTTTGTTCGAACAGGATCGCTCCGATGACCTTGTCGCCGGTGAAATCGGGGGCCTGAGCGATGCGCGCGCGCATCTGGTGGATCATGTCGAACATCTCTTCCTCGCCGGAATAGGCGTCCTCCTCCACCCCGTAAAGCCGCAGCGCCTTGGGCGTGGAGCCGCCCGATTGGTCAAGCGCGGCGATGAACCCGTGCCCGTTGCGGATCTTGTCGGTCTGTTCGGCCTTTGACATGGCGCGTCCCTCGTACTTTCGTTTTGATGGATGTGTCTTAGGTGAGCCCGCGCCACGTTGCAATTCTGGTGGCGCTAACATCTGTGCTGCGGTGCTGGTTCGATACGTCAGCCGCTTTCTTCCTGATCAAAATACGCCCGCCGGAGGCACCCTTTTTCGGATCGCGTGCCGCCGGATCAATCCTGCAAGGCCGCGACGCCGGGCAGGGTCTTGCCCTCCATCCATTCAAGGAACGCGCCGCCAGCGGTGGAAATATAGGTGAACTGCGCCGCCGCATCGACCTTGTTCAGCGCCGCAACCGTGTCGCCGCCGCCTGCGACCGACACCAGCTTGCCCGACCGGCTCAGCCCCGCGGCATGGGCGGCGGCGGCATTGGTGGCCGCGTCGAAGGGGGCGATCTCGAACGCGCCGAGAGGGCCGTTCCAGATCAGCGTCTGGGCGCGGTCCATGGCTTGGGTGATGTGAAACACGCTGTCCGGCCCGGCATCCAGGATCATCGCATCCTTGGGGCAATCCTCTACGGGAACAACCTGTGCCTTGGCCCCGGCGCGGAACTCTTTTGCCACCACCACGTCACGCGGCAGCAGGATCTCGCAGCCGGTTGCGGCGGCCTTTTCGGCGATCTGCCGCGCGGTATCGGCCATGTCGTGCTCGCAAAGCGATGTGCCCACAGCCAGCCCTTGCGCAGCCAGAAAGGTATTGGCCATGCCGCCGCCGATCACCAGCATGTCGACCTTTTCGACAAGGTTCGACAAAAGGTCGAGCTTGGTTGACACTTTTGCGCCGCCGACCAGCGCCAGCACCGGGCGTTGTGGCGAACCGAGCGCCTTTTCCAGCGCGGTCAGTTCCGCCTCCATCAGCCTGCCTGCGCAGGCGGGCAGGTGGTGTGCAAGCCCTTCGGTCGAGGCATGGGCGCGGTGCGCGGCGGAAAAGGCGTCGTTGCAGAAAACATCGCCAAGCCCGGCAAGGCGGGCTGCGAAAGCAGCGTCGTTGGCCTCTTCTCCGGGGTGGAAGCGGATGTTTTCCAAGAGCAGAATTTCAGCCGCGCGCATCTCGTCGGTCAGTTGTTCGGCACCGTCCAGCGTCTCGACGAAGCGCACGGAATGCCCAAGCGCGTCTTGCAGCGCGGGTACCAGCGGGCGCAGTGACATCGCGTCCACGACCTTGCCCTTGGGCCTGCCGAAATGCGCGATCAGCATGGGTTTGCCACCCTTGTCCAGAATGTCCTGAACGGTGGGGGCGATCCGGTCGATCCGGGTGGTGTCGGTGACGCGGCCATTTTCCACCGGCACGTTGATATCGACGCGGGTCAGCACGGTCTTGCCGGAAAGATCCATGTCATCGAGGGTTTTCCAGGCCATACGCACCTCCTGCCGTCACTGATGTCGCGCATCTTTTGGCGCGGGGGGCGCGGCGCGTCAACCTCCGCGCTTGGCAAAGCGGGGGCGAGGGCCTAGGTATCGCTGCAACAGGACTGAAAAGGAGGGCCACATGGCCGAGATCAAGGATCCCGAAAACACCATCCTGATGGAGCTGAAGGACGGCACCGTGACGATCGAGCTTTTGCCCGATGTGGCACCGGGCCATGTCGAGCGGATGAAGGAGCTGGCGCGCTCTGGCCAATATGACAACGTGGCCTTTCACCGGGTGATCGATGGTTTCATGGCGCAGACGGGCGACGTGGCCAACGGCAACATGGAAAAGGATTTCAACCTGCGCAGTGCGGGCACGGGCGGCAGCGACCTGCCCGATCTCAAGGCAGAGTTTTCCGGCGTGCCGCATGACCGGGGCACATTGGGTGCCGCGCGCAGTCAGAATCCCGACAGCGCCAATAGCCAGTTCTTTATCAACTTTTCGGACAATCATTTCCTGAACAAGCAATACACGGTCTATGGCCGGGTGATCTCGGGGATGGAACATGTGGATGCGATCACGCGCGGCGAGCCGCCCGCGAATCCGGACCGGATGATCAGCGTGAAGGTGGCCGCTGATGCGTAAGTTCATTGCAAGCGTTGCCCTGACCTTTCTAGCCGCGCCCGCGCTGGCCACGGGGCTGACCATCGAGGTCGCGGGCGAGGCCAACGGTACCGTGCAGATCGACCTCTTCGAGGATGTGGCCCCCGGCCATGTCGAGCAGATCAGCGCGCTGGCCGAGGCGGGTGCTTATGACGGTGTGGTCTTTCACCGGGTGATTGACGGGTTCATGGCGCAGACCGGCGATGTGGAATTCGGCAAGAAGGGCGGCGACATGCGCCGCGCGGGCACCGGCGGCAGCGACCGGCCCAACCTGAAAGCGGAATTTTCGGATATCTCCTTTGAACGGGGCGTGGTGGGCATGGCCCGTGCGCAAAGCCCTGACAGCGCCAACAGCCAGTTCTTCATCATGTTCGCGCCGGGTGATTTCCTGAATGGCCAATATACCGTGGTCGGTGAGGTCACCAAGGGTATGGATGTGGTCGATCAGATCAAGCGCGGCACCGGCCAGAATGGCGCGGTGGTCGGCGAGCCTGATATGATGCAATCGGTCACCGTGACCGATTAAGCGACGATGGTCACGGGATACGAGCCGCTGGACACGCTCAAGCCCGTGGGCAACGGCATCTGGATCGTGGATGGACCGCCGCCTTCGGGCGGCGGTTGCCGTTTCCCCACCCGCGCCACGGTTGTCCGGCTGGAAGATGGCGGGCTTTGGGTCCATTCGCCGACACCGCTGACGCCGGGATTGCGGGCCGAACTGGCGGCATTGGGGCCGGTGGCGCATCTTGTTGCACCCAACCACTGGCATGTCCGGTGGATGCCTGAGTGGGCCGCGGCCTCCCCGGAGGCGACGGTCTGGGCGGTGCCGGGCGCGGCCTTGCCCGGCGCGCGGGAGCTAAAGGGCACCTGTGCCGAACCGGCATGGGCTTCCGAGATGTACCAGATCATTCCGCGCGGCCACAGATGGTTCCGGGAGGCTGTTTTCTACCACAAACCCTCTGCCACGCTGATCGTGACAGATCTGTTCCAGGCGGTGGAGACGGCGAAACTTCCCGCGCTATGTCGCCCGGCGGTTTGGCTGACTGGCGTGGATGACAGCGATGGCAAGATGCCCTTGCGGCTGCGTTTGGGGTTCCGGGGCAAGGATGTGCTGGCCGAGGATATCGAGACGATCATCGGCTGGGCACCGCGCCGGATGATCCTGTCGCATGGGCGCTGCTACGAGCACGGCGCGGTTGCCGAGCTTGAACGCGCCTTTCGCCGGGTGCTGAGTGCCGGACGCTGGGATCGTGCGCTGGCCGCGCAAAAGGCGGAAGACCGGCGATAAAGAAGCGGCGGGGGCGTGATGTGCTTTTTGCGTCGTGCGCTTTCCGGCCCGGTAGCGCCTTTTCCCAAGATACGTGTTTAGCGTGTCAGACGCTGACGGGCCCTTGCGCTGTCCATGTCGCTGACCCCCAGGAAATTGGCCGCCATGCGCACAAGCGCGTCCTCTTCGGCGTCGCGCTGTCCGTCGGCAAGCGCCACCTGCCAGAGCGATTCGATCACGCCTAGGCGCTGCTCGTAGGCCACCGCGTCCTTGATTGCGCGGGTAAAGCGGACCGTGTCGGGGGCCTCTGTTTCAAGCTGCTCTGCCTTGGTGCGCAATGCCGACGCCCCGTCGGCATCAAGGTCGAACCGTTCCTGAACGATCTTTTCGATCAGGATGATCTCGGAGGCGGCGTAATAGCCATCGGATTTTGCCATGCGTACCAGAAGCGCGGTCAGCGCCAGCCGCGCGTCGGCATCGTCGAGCGGTTCCGGCACTGGCTTGAGAAGCGAAGAGAGGAAATCAGCAAACATTGCACCTCTATATACCGGGATGCGGCGGGGGCCAATGCCTCATGCGGAGTCGGCGCGGGCGCGGGCTGTCGCCGCATCTTCGTGGCTCAGCCCCAACGCCTCGCGCACCTCTTCGCACAGGGCCGCCTCGGCGTTCTGGATCTTGCCATCGGCAAGCACCACCTCCCATAGGGCCTCTAGCGCGTCGGCGCGGGCATCGAAACTGACGGTTTCCCGGATCAGATGGGCAAAGTGCGCCGTATCGGGTGCCGCGCGATCCAGCTTTTCGCAGGTGGCCCGCATCTTGGCGGCCTCGATCGGTTTCAACGCGAACAACCTAGCAAGCAGCGTGTCGATGCGGCTGATCTCGGCCAGCGCATAGGTGTGATCGGATTTGGCGCTGCGCACAAGCAATGCCCCAAGCGCCAGCTTTTCGTCCAGCTCCGGCAGGGGGGGCGGCGCTGGGGCATCGAAAGCGTGGCGCAAACGGTACAGCAAAGAGGCGACATCCATCGTCCAAACCTTTCAGGGTCAGCCAAGCATGGCCTCAATCTGATAAAGAATATCGTCAATGGCAATCCCGCCGGGATCATCATTGACGATCAGTATCCCGGCGATATCGGACTGGCCACCGACGCGGCGCAAGGCAATGTCCGTGATGCCAAGCAAAAGCCGGGTGCGGTGTCTTGCGATGACCTTGCCGTTCCGGCTGTACAGGATCACGTCCGCATGGCCACGCACCGCCGCGCGCTGTCCCAGCGGGTCTGGGTAATCGGTGTGGATGCGCAGCCCGATTGCGGCCTGATCGCTGTCGAATAAAACCGCGACCGCGCCTTCGCCGCGCGCGCCGCGATCCGGGAAACCCTTTGGGCCAAGCGCAAAGAGCGCGTTGGAGCCGAACCCCCTGTGAAAGGCGACGGACAGGTTTGCACCGGGCTGGCCCGCGCGCAGCGCAAGCGGGGCGGCGGGTGGTCCGGTCACGGCGTCGAATCCGTCCCGGTCGACAAGGGTCTGGCCGCCAAAATGCTCACCCAGCCACAGCGCGCCAAGCCGCATTGCCTGATCGAACGCCAGCCCCGGTTCGGGCCGCTGCGGCACGGTTTCAAATGTCACCCGCCCCGACGCCCGGTTGGCAAGCTCGGCATAGGTCACCTGCACCAGCGCCGCTGGCTCATCGGCGCGGGCGGGACCGGACAGGCCAAGCCCCAGGCAAACGATCGTGAAAACCCATCGGGTCAATCTTAAACCGGTCACAATTGCTCCTAAATCTGCCCGCTTTTGCGGGGCAGTTTGCCGGAAAGTCCTAACAAGCCAGGGGTGCGCCATGTCTGCTTTCGCACGTTTCACACAGTATGACTGGTCTGGTCGCACAGCGGAAGAACAGCTTGCGCTGCTGCGCGCGCTCTCGGACGAAAACCTGCGCGATCTTGCGCGGGGCTTTGACTGGGACGTGCATCCGCTCCATCTGCTTCGGTGGATCATGGCGCAGAAATGCATTGATCTGGGCACCGCGCTCAGCGTGTTTTTCAACAGTGGCCCGGAGCGGTTCAACTATGTGCCAAAGCGCGAGCTGCCCGAAAACCTGCAAGAAACGGCAAGCGTGCTTGATACGTTGTGTCTGCGGCTGAATTCGGGGTTCTACCTTGTCTGGCCAAATAGCGACGCCACCGATCGCAACCGGGTGCGGCAATGGCTGGCGACCCAGGCGCAGGACCGGCAGACCGGGCGGCAGGGCCGCTTCGTGCTGGACGAAACCATCGTCGGCACGCTTCTCAATAACGAGCTTTGCCTTGATCCGGCGGCGGAAACCGCAGTCTATGAGCAGAACACGTCCATCTGGCGGGACATCTTCAGCCCGGTTCTGGAACTGGGCGTGTCGCGGCGGGTGCTGCGCTACAAGCCCCGTAACGATGACGACCTGTCGAAACTTGAATTCTGAGCGAGCCCGGTTTCTTGTAAGAAACCGGATCGGAAAATTGCAATTTTCCGTCTGCGCGCCGATCAGACGAGGCGCGAGGTTTCCACCGCCGCGCGGATGAAATCAGCGAAAAGCGGATGCGGCGCGAAGGGCTTGGACTTCAGTTCGGGGTGGAACTGCACCCCGATGAACCAAGGGTGATCCTTCCATTCCACGATCTCGGGCAGGCGACCATCCGGTGACATTCCTGTGAAGCACAGGCCGGTTCCCTCCAGCTTGTCGCGGTATTTGATGTCAACCTCGTAGCGGTGGCGGTGGCGTTCGTCGATAGTGGTGGTGCCGTAGACCCGCGCCACCTTTGAGCCGCTCTTGAGCACCGCGTC
Organism: Paracoccaceae bacterium; assembly: GCA_024742835.1. Classification (GTDB taxonomy): domain Bacteria; phylum Pseudomonadota; class Alphaproteobacteria; order Rhodobacterales; family Rhodobacteraceae; genus Roseovarius. The sequence goes on from JANSXS010000011.1 coordinate 9,201, forward strand.
ATAGGCACCAAGCCGCATCGTGCCGCCCTTGTCATCGCTCACCTTGCGCCGGACCTTTTCGTTGCCCTGCACCCATTCCTTGAGGTGATAGACCACCGGCGTAAAGCGTTTGCCGCCTGCCTCGTGGTCAAATTCTTCGGAGCCCGCGTCTTGCAGCCCGGCGACGTTGCGCGCCGCCTCGATCACCGCCATTTGCATCCCAAGGCAGATGCCCAGATAGGGGATCTCATGCTCACGAGCGAATTGCGCCGCCTTGATCTTGCCCTCGGTGCCGCGCTCGCCAAAGCCGCCGGGCACAAGGATGGCGTGGTAGCCTTCCAGATGCGGGGCGGGATCTTCGGTGTCGAAAATCTCGGCATCGACCCATTCCACGTTGACGCGCACCCGGTTGGCCATGCCGCCATGGGTCAGCGCCTCCTTGATAGATTTGTAGGCGTCCTCAAGCTGGGTATACTTGCCCACGATGGCCACGTTCACCGTGCCGTCGGTGTTGTGGATGCGGTCCACCACGTCCTGCCACTTCGTCAGGTCGGGCTTGGGCGCGGGCGAGATCGAAAACGCGTCCAGCACCGCCTGATCCAGCCCCTCGCGGTGATAGGCCAGCGGCGCTTCGTAGATCGAGCCGAGGTCATAGGCCGCGACCACCGATTCCTTGCGCACGTTGCAGAACAGCGCGATTTTCTCGCGTTCCTTGTCCGGGATCGGATGCTCTGATCGGCACACAAGGATATCTGGGGCGATCCCTATGGATTGCAGTTCCTTGACCGAATGCTGTGTCGGCTTGGTCTTCAACTCTCCGCTTGCGGCCAGATAGGGCAGGAGGGTGAGATGCATGAAGATGCATTCCCCGCGCGGCTTGTCGTGGCTGAACTGGCGGATCGCCTCGAAGAAGGGCAGGCCCTCGATATCGCCCACCGTGCCGCCGATCTCGCAGAGCATGAAATCCACCTCGTCATCGCCGATGCGGATGAAATCCTTGATCTCGTTGGTGACATGGGGGACCACCTGGATGGTCTTGCCAAGGTAATCGCCGCGGCGTTCCCGTTCCAGCACATTGGAATAGATCCGGCCCGAGCTGACAGAATCGGTCATCCGCGCGGGCACCCCGGTAAAGCGTTCGTAATGGCCCAAATCCAGATCTGTTTCGGCCCCGTCATCGGTCACGAACACCTCGCCATGCTCGAATGGCGACATCGTACCGGGATCGACGTTCAGATAGGGATCAAGTTTGCGCAGCCGAACGGAAAAACCGCGCGCCTGCAACAACGCGCCAAGCGCCGCCGAAGCCAGCCCCTTGCCCAGTGAGGAAACGACGCCGCCGGTGATGAAAACGTAACGTGCCATGAGATGGCGTCCCCCCGTGATATGCCTGTCGGCTGCATTGTTCATGAGGCCCGGCAGGCCCGGAAAGGCCGCAGTTCCACGGGTCTCAACTCATATAGGATTCGCAGCGGACCCGCAAGGCGACCGCAAGATGATGGTGCCAGAGGGCCATGGCCCTCAAGGCGTTGTGTCAGTCGGCTGTGGGTGTCAGCGGCGCATCGTCACCCGCGCTTGGTGGCAGCAGCCCGTCGCCTACGCCAGGCAGGCCCGGTGCGCTGTCAGGGGCCGATGCTGGCGCGGGGGCGTCTGTGATCCGGTCCAGAACCGAGGCCCCCCCGGCATTCTGTGCCGCGATGATTGTCAGGGTCAGCGATGTCGCGAATAGCGCAAAGCCCAAGATCCACGTCATCTTGCCAAGGGCCGTTCCAGGCGACCTGCCGGTTTTCATACCGCCTCCGCCGCCGCCACCCATACCAAGGCCACCGCCTTCGGAGCGTTGCAACAGCACGACGCCGATCAACGCCAGCGTGAGAAGAAGGTGAACGAGCAGGATGACATTCTGCATGAGGGACCAGGGCCTTTGTGCTGAGGTTGGGCGGTATCTAGGCAATTCGGACACGCGCTGCAACCCGGCAATCTGTTGGTGTTGCGCGACAGTGGCGTATGGGGTGCCGCTGGGTGCGACACGGGCCCGGAACCGGGTTCCTGCAAATTCAGGTTTCACCGGCGTGGTGGCAAGGCTATACGGACGCCGGTTCAGGGCAGATGTCGAAAGGGACAGCATGGCAAACGTTGTGGTCGTAGGCGCCCAGTGGGGCGACGAAGGCAAAGGCAAGATCGTGGATTGGCTCAGCGAGCGCGCCGATGTGATCGCGCGGTTTCAGGGCGGTCACAATGCCGGGCACACGCTGGTGATCGACGGCAAGGTTTACAAGCTCAACGCGCTGCCCTCGGGCGTGGTGCGGGGCGGCAAGCTGTCGGTGATCGGCAATGGCGTAGTGCTGGACCCGTGGCACCTTGTGCAGGAGATCGCGACGATCCGCGAACAGGGTGTCACGATCACCCCCGAAACGCTGATGATCGCCGAGAACACGCCGCTGATCCTGCCCATCCACGGCGAGCTTGACCGCGCCCGCGAAGAGGCCGCCAGCAAGGGCACCAAGATCGGCACCACCGGGCGCGGCATCGGTCCGGCCTATGAGGACAAGGTCGGCCGCCGCTCGGTGCGGGTGGCGGATCTGGCGGATCACGCCACGCTGGAGGCGCGGGTGGACCGCGCGTTGCAGCACCACGATCCGCTGCGCAAGGGGCTGGGGATCGAGCCCATCGACCGTGACGCGCTGATCGCCCGGCTGAAAGAGATCGCGCCACAGATCCTGCCATATGCCGCGCCGGTCTGGAAGGTGCTCATGGAAAAGCGCCGAGCGGGCAAGCGCATCCTTTTCGAAGGCGCGCAGGGCGCGCTTCTGGACATTGATTTCGGCACCTATCCCTTTGTCACCTCCTCCAACGTGATCGCGGGACAGGCGGCGACGGGCGTGGGGCTTGGCCCCGGTGCCATCGACTATGTGCTGGGCATCGTGAAGGCCTACACGACCCGCGTGGGCGAGGGGCCGTTCCCGACAGAGCTTGACGACGACGATGGCCAGCGTCTGGGCGAGCGGGGCCGCGAGTTCGGCACCGTGACAGGCCGCAAGCGGCGCTGCGGCTGGTTCGATGCCGCGCTCGTGCGGCAGACCTGCGCGACCTCGGGCGTCACGGGTATTTCGCTGACCAAGCTGGATGTGCTTGACGGGTTCGAGACGCTGAAAATCTGCGTCGGCTACGAGGTGGATGGCGAACGGCTCGATTACCTGCCTACGGCCAGCGACCTTCAGGCGCGGTGCAAACCCATCTACGAGGAAATGCCCGGCTGGCAGGATTCCACGGAAGGGGCGCGTAGCTGGGCCGATCTGCCTGCGAACGCGATCAAGTATGTCCGCCGCGTCGAAGAGTTGATAGATTGCCCCGTGGCCCTACTTTCCACCTCACCCGAGCGGGAGGACACGGTCCTTGTGACCGACCCGTTCGCGGATTGATCTGGACGCAAGAGGTAGGCATGGCCCTGAGTTACAAATCCCGCAAACGTTGGTCGCTTTTCGTGCTGGTGATCGCACTGCCGCTGTACATGGTGGTCGCGGTCAGCTTTGCCGACTGGCTGCGCGAGGCGCTGGGCGGCTTGCATGTGTTGGCCGAACTGGCGCTGTTCGTGGGGCTGGGGATTGTGTGGATCATTCCTCTCAAGCAGGTGTTCAAAGGGGTCGGTCAGCCCGACCCCGACGCGCCGGACAAGGACGGCTGAAGCGATCCTGTCGCTGTGTCATGCCTGTTGCGGGCGCAGGTAGACGAACCAGTAGACCAGCGCCACCAGAACGCCGCCGCCGATGATGTTGCCAGCGGTCACGGCTGAAAGCACCCGCAGGAAATCCACCGCCGACATCGTCACCGGGGCATGGCCCGCCATGGTCCAGAATGGAGCATCCGCGAAAACCCCGATCAGCGCCGCGCAGGGCAGATAGAACATCACAGCGATCGCGTGCTCCAGTTCCAGCACGTAAAAGGCGGCAACGGGCGGCGTCAGCGCAAGGATCTTGTCGCCGGTCGAGCGCGCGCTGTAGGTCAGCCAGACCCCAAGACATAACAGGCTGTTGCCCAGAACCCCCAGAAGAAAAGCCTTCTGTGTGCTCAGCGCCGTGATGTCCTTGGCTGACGACAAAAGCTTGGCGCCAAGCGCACCGTCCATTTCCTCGTGCCTGCCCGACAGGATCAACAGCGTGGCCATGCCCGCCGCCCCGATGAGGTTGCCGACAAAGACAATGCTCCAGGCGCGCACCAGCCGCCGCAGCGCAAGCCGCCCATGCGCCCAGGCCATCACCATGAGATTGTTGGTGGTAAAAAGCTCTGCCCCGCCGACGATGGCCAGAACATAGGCCAGCGTAAAGGCAAGCCCGCCCACCAGTTGCACCAGCCCTTGTGCCTCGGCGGTCGCCCCGGCGGTGACGGCCGCCGCGAAGGTGGCGCCGAAGGCCACGAAACTTCCCGCCAGCCCGCTTAGCGCCAGCAGGCGGTAGCCGTCCTGTTCGGCCTTCTTCGCACCGGTCCGCTCTGCCAGTTGCGCCATTTGCTGCGGCATAAGCGCATCGACAGGCGTGGTATCAGGGCTGGAAGGTGGCTGTGTCATGAAAGCCTCTTTCGCATAAAGGGCACAATCAGCGACCAGGTGGCCGGGCCTTGCCCTTCAGACCCTGATCGAAGCTCTCGACAAATTAGCCAATGCGGTCATGCCGGGCAACCAAAGCCGGGCCTTGGGCGGAATGACGGTACGGTGAACCGGCGCGCGCTTTCATACTTTGGATAGGAAATCGCACCATTCGGAAAGGCTGCTGTTGATGCAAATCAAGGCCGCGTCGCGCCGACGCGGTATGGTGGGTTCAAAGACAATATCGCCACCAAGGAAAGGTAGCCGTCATGCGTAAAAGTATCTTGTTAAGTTCCTCCTTCATCGCGCTTTTGGGTGCGCCTGCATTTGCTCAGGATGACGAGTTGCGCAGCTATGCCGCGGATATGTTCAAGCCCGTCCCGGCGACGGTTCCCGCGCTCAACGACAATATTGTGACCCCTGAAAAGGTCGATCTTGGCAAGGCGCTGTTCTTTGATCCTCGCATGTCGGCTTCGGGCGTGTTCTCCTGCAATTCCTGCCACAACCTTGCAACCGGTGGCGATGACAATATGCCCACCTCGATCGGTCATGGCTGGCAACAGGGACCGCGCAACTCCCCGACCGTGCTGAATTCTGTGTTCAACGACGCGCAGTTCTGGGACGGGCGCGCGGCGGATCTGGCCGAGCAGGCCAAGGGCCCGGTGCAGGCGGGTGTCGAGATGGCCAACACGCCCGATAACCTGCTCGCCACGCTGAATTCCATGCCGCAATATGTGGACTGGTTCAACGCGGCTTTCCCCGACACGGATGATCCTGTCACCTTCGACAATTTTGCCAAGGCGATCGAGGCCTACGAGGCCACGTTGATCACGCCCGCGCCCTTCGATGCGTGGCTCAATGGCGATGATGGCGCGCTGACAGCCGAGGAAAAACGCGGTTTGGACGTGTTCATGGAGGCGGGCTGTGCGTCGTGCCACGGCGGCGTGAACTTTGGCGGCAACGGCTATTATCCCTTTGGTCTGGTCGAAAGACCGGGGGCCGATGTTCTGCCCGAAAACGACAAGGGCCGCTATCAGGTGACCGAGACGGCCTCGGATCAATACGTGTTCCGGGCGGCACCCTTGCGCAATATCGCGCTGACAGCACCCTATTTCCATTCCGGTGTGGTCTGGGATCTGGAAACCGCGGTCGAGATCATGGCCACATCGCAGCTTGGCACCGATCTGGCAGCGCAGGAAACCAAGTCGATCGTGGCGTTTCTCAACACGCTGACCGGCGAAATTCCGGAAGTCGTCTATCCGGTCCTGCCGCCTGAAACTGCCGACACGCCACGCCCGACCGGCGAGGTTCTGCCGAACTGAAGCGTATCGCGAAACGCTTCAAGCCGATAGCCAAGCCAGCACAGCACATCCGGCCCGTCCACGATCAGGACGGGCCGTTTTCGTGTTCACGCCGCACACGTCAAAGCATATGCCCCGATTTCGCCGCCTTGGTGGCCAGATAGGCGCGGTTATGGGTGCCTTCGCCCACTTTGAGCGGCACACGCTCGGCAACCTCGATTCCGTTGGCGCGCATCATGTCGATCTTGGCGGGGTTGTTCGTGAGCAGCCGCACCGCGCCAAAGCCCATCTGGCGCAGAATATGCGCCCCGATGCGGAAATCGCGCTCGTCATCCTCGAAACCCAGACGGTGATTGGCCTCGACCGTGTCGAACCCCTGATCCTGCAAGCTGTAGGCGCGCATCTTGTTGGCAAGACCGATGCCGCGCCCCTCCTGGTTCAGATATAGCAACACCCCCGCGCCCTCGGCCCCCATCTGCGCCAGCGCCGCGCGCAATTGCGGGCCGCAATCGCATTTCAGGCTGCCCATCAGGTCGCCGGTAAAGCAGGCCGAATGCAGCCGCGACAGGACCGGCGCATCGCGCGGGGGGCTGCCGATCTCGATCGCGTAATGCTCTTCGCCGCCATCCTCGGGGCGAAAGATATGCAGGCGGCCTGCCTCGCTGACCTCCAGTGGCAGGCGTGCGCTGACCACCTCGTTCAGCGGGCTGGAACCATCCAGCAGCGCGGCGGTTGCCTGTGCATCCAGCGCGGTCAACCGCGCGTGAGCGGCAAAGCTTTCGGGCTCGGGCAGCGCAAGCACAACCGCCGCCGGCAAGAGCCGCGCGGATTTCACAAGCCGCAGGGCAAGCCGGTGCAGAGCGGCATCGCCGTCGCGCTGCGCCAGAAGCGGGCCTTTCATCGGCATCGCCAGATCATCCTTGGGGTCGGCCACGGCCCGCACCCAGGCAAGCCCCGCGTCATCGGGCAGTACGATCCGGGCCAGATCCCCATCATAGGGCCGCGCCTTGAGCGTTTCCGCCCGTCGCGCGGAAATCGCAAGCACCGGGGTGCCGTGCAGCGCGCGCAGATCTTTCAGCCGGGCGGGTTCTGTTGATTCCACGGCCAGCACCAGCGCGCCGCCTGACGCATCGCACAGCACCACCGGCACGCCCATGCGCAGATCAGAGCGCGCGCGCGCGACAAGTTCGGTCAAGTCTGGTCTCAGGCTCATGTCCGGCTCCGCGTCATTTCAGACCCATAGCGATACAGGCTTTTGAAACCGATTGAAACAATTGCCGCCGGGGCAACACGTGGGCGTGAAACAGGTGTCACAGATCTTGTTGCGCGGCGCGAACAGGCACATGTGACGAGCAACACAGGCAGCAAGGATCGTGGTGATGGCACAGCTCAAGAAGATACTTCTGGTCGATGATGACGAGGATCTGCGCGAGGCGCTGAGCGAGCAGCTTGTCATGACAGAGGATTTCGATGTCTTCGAGGCGGGCAATGGCGCGGACGCCATGGCGCGCGCCAAGGATGACCTTTACGATCTGGTGATCCTCGATGTTGGCCTGCCCGACACGGACGGCCGGGAACTGTGCCGCCTGATGCGCAAACAGGGCGTGAAGGCCCCGATCATGATGCTGACCGGCCATGATGGCGATGCCGACACCATTCTGGGGCTGGATGCGGGGGCGAATGATTATGTCACCAAGCCGTTCAAGTTTCCCGTGCTTCTGGCCCGCATCCGTGCGCAGTTGCGCCAGCATGAGCAATCCGAGGACGCGATCTTTCAGCTTGGCCCCTACACGTTCAAACCGGCGATGAAGATGCTGATCACCGAGGATGAGCGCAAGGTACGGCTGACCGAGAAGGAAACCAACATCCTGAAATTCTTGTACCGTTCGCCCGACGGCGTGGTGCCGCGCGATGTGCTGCTGCACGAGGTCTGGGGTTATAACGCGGGCGTGACGACGCACACGCTGGAAACGCATATCTACCGGCTGCGCCAGAAGATCGAACCGGACCCGTCCAATGCGCGGCTTTTGGTGACCGAATCGGGGGGCTACCGGCTTGTGTCATGAAGCTGGCGGTTGTGAGGGCAGGTTTTCCTGACTTGTTCCAATTGTTGCCGGGGCGCATCCTGCGACACGTGGAGTGATTGGTAACAGGTTTGGACAGGCTCCGGTTTCGTGCCGGGGTCTGTTCTGTTTTCGCCCCCCCTCCCGCGCGCGTCATGCGGCAAGGCGGCGCTTTTGGTTTTGGCTGAAACGCTTTAAGGCTGACGCGACACCGCAAAGGGAGCCGCGCCACATGCCTTTCACGCTTGCCACATGGAACATCAATTCGGTCCGCCTGCGCGAGGCGCTGGTCTGCAAGCTGATGGCACAGGAGGGGCCGGATATCCTGTGTTTGCAGGAATGCAAAAGCCCGGTGGACAAGATCCCGCGCGAGGATTTCGCCGCGCTGGGCTATGGCCACATGGTCGCGCGTGGGCAAAAGGGCTATAACGGCGTGGCGATCCTGTCGAAACGACCGATCGAGGATGTCGGAAATCAGGATTTTGCCAGCCTCGGCCATGCCCGCCATGTTGCCGCCCGGCTGGAAAACGGCGTGGTGATCCATAATTTCTACGTCCCCGCCGGTGGCGACGTGCCGGACCGGGAGAAAAACGAGAAATTCGGCCAAAAGCTCGATTACCTGACGGAGATGCGAGACTGGTTCCGCGACAGCCGCCCCGAAAAGGCGGTCCTTGTCGGCGATCTCAACATCGCGCCGCGCGAAGATGACGTCTGGAGCCACAAGCAGCTTTTGAAGGTGGTCAGCCACACTCCCGTCGAGGTCGATCATCTGGGGCAGGTGATGGAGGCGGGCGGCTGGAGCGATGTGACGCGCAATGACATCCCCGAAGGCCAGCTTTACAGCTGGTGGTCCTATCGCGCAAAAGATTGGGACGCCGCCGACAAGGGCAGACGGCTGGATCATGTCTGGGCCAGCGGCGATATCGCCGCGGCGGCCCATTCCAGCCACATCCTGCGGCCCGCGCGCGGGTGGGAAAAACCCTCTGACCACGCGCCGGTCTTTGCCAGCTTCGATCTGTAGGGCGTTTGGCGGGCCGCTGCGACGGGGCGCGCCGGAAAATTGCAATTTTCCGGATCGGAATTTTGGAAAATTCCGCCTCGCCCCGGTGTCTGCCTTGCACAGGCAGACCGCCCCCCTTGCAACGTGGCCCGCGCTGCGCCATGTACAGCGCAACACGACCAAGCCAGCCAAGCGGAGAGCCTGAAAATGATCGAACTCGGCGGACAAAGCAAACCTCAAAGCGACCTTATCAAGGACGTGTCGGAGGCCGATTTCATGGCCGAGGTCGTCGACGCCTCCATGTCGGTGCCGGTGATCGTGGATTTCTGGGCCCCTTGGTGCGGCCCCTGCAAGACGCTTGGCCCCGCTCTTGAGGCGGCCGTGACGCGCGCCAATGGCGCGGTCAGGATGGCCAAGGTGAATGTCGACGAAAACCAGACGATCGCGGGCCAGCTTCGGGTGCAGTCGATCCCGACGGTCTATGCCTTTTGGCAGGGCCAGCCGGTGGACGGATTTCAGGGCGCTGTTGCCCCTTCCGAGATCGACGCATTCGTCGCTCGCGTCGTAGAGGCCGCGGGCGGGGCCGCTGGTGGCGCGGATGACGGGCTGGCCGAAGCCGTGGCTGCCGCGCAGGAGATGCTGGATCAGGGCGCGGCTGCGGATGCCGCACAGACCTTTGCCGCGATCCTTGCGGAAGACGACAAGAACGCCGCCGCCTATGCCGGGCTGGTGTCGGCACATATCGCCATGGACGATCTGGATCAGGCGGAGGCGATCCTGAACGGCGCGCCTGCCGAGATTGCCACGGCACTTGAGCTGGAAGCCTGTCACGCCAAGCTGGATCTGGCGCGCCAGGCCGCCGATGCGGGCCCGGTCAGCGACCTGCGCGCGCGGGTCGAGGCGGATGAGAACGACCACCAGGCGCGGTTCGACCTTGCGCAGGCGCTTTACGCGGCGGGCCAGACCGAAGAGGCAGTGGCCGAATTGCTGGAGCTTTTCCGCCGCGATCGCGACTGGAACGAGGGCGCGGCCAAGACCCAGCTTTTCACGATCTTCGAGGCGCTGAAGCCGAACGATCCGGTCGTGTTGAACGGACGTCGCAAATTAAGTTCGATGATATTTGCCTGACGCGTTTGCGGGGCTAGATCACCGTTATGTTCAACCAGGGTGATCTTCCGGAAACCATTCCGCTTTTCCCGCTGCCGGGCGCGCTGCTTTTGCCGCGCTCGCGGCTACCATTGCATCTGTTCGAGCCCCGCTATCTGGCGATGCTTGAAGATGCGCTTAAAACATCCCACCGGCTGATCGGCATGATCCAGCCGAATCCTGGAAAGGACCGTGGCGAGGGAACGCTGCATACCATCGGCTGCGCCGGGCGCGTCTCGCAATTTTCCGAAACCGAGGATGGCCGCTACATGGTCACGCTTGCGGGCGTGTCGCGCTTCCGCATGGTGTCCGAGGTCGAGGGCTTCACGCCCTATCGGCGCGCCTCTGTTTCGTGGGACGGGTTCGCCCGCGACCTTGCGACGACGGAGCACGATCACGGCTTTGACCGCGCCGGTTTCATGAAACTTCTGGCCCGCTATTTCGAGGCGCGCGACCTGCGCACCGATTGGGACTCGCTGGAGGATGCGGATGACGAATTGCTGATCAATTCACTGTCCATGCTGTTGGGCTTCGAGCCGGAGGACAAGCAGGCGCTGTTAGAAGCACCCTGTTTGTCGACGCGGCGCGAGACGCTGGTCACGTTGATCGAATACGATCTTCGCGGCGGCGACGAGAGGGAAATGATGCAATGACCGAAGACCCGTGTCAGGGGTTTGATCGCCGTATGCTGGAGGCACTGACGTGCCCCCAGACGCAGGCGGGGCTGGAATACGATGCTCAAAGGCAGGAGTTGATCAGCCACGCGGCAGGTCTGGCCTTTCCCATCCGCTCGGGCATTCCCGTGATGCTGATTGACGAGGCCCGCCCGCTTGACTGACGCGTATCGCGTTCGCGCGGTCCGATGATTTCGATTGAACGCGACACGCTTAAAATCCTGTGGGCCGGTGTTCAGGGCGCGCCCGTGCGTCTGGCGCGGGCGGCAAGCACATCGCGTCCCAGCGTCATCGTATAGGATTCCAGGGCATGTAACGCGGTATCCGCGCGCCCCGCATGTCGATCCGCAAGCGCCTCCAGAAGGGCGCTGTGCAGGCGCACGATTTCCCCGCGCGAGCGGGCGGTGAAGGTGATCATGTTCATCAATGGCTGCATCGCCTCGACCGCGCCGGCAAGCTGGTAGCTGAGCACGGGATTGCCGGCGGCATCCACCAGCGCGCGGTGAAGGGCCACGTCCGAGGCGCAGAAATCCTCGTCTGACAGGGCGGCATCCGCCTGTCTTTCGATCTCTTTGCGGATCATCGACAGGTGGCGTGGCGTTCGGCGTTGGGCGGCAAGCGGCGCGCAGGCGCGTTCCATCGCATAGCGCGCCTCGCAGGCTGTCTCGAACCGGACGTCATTCATCGACAACAACAGCGTCGATGTGGTTATATGCTGCCCATAGGCATCGTGATAGCACAGCCGATTGACAAAGGCCCCGCCGAACGCGCCGCGCTGCGTGCGGATCAGGGATTGCGCCGCCAGACGTTTCAGCGCCTCGCGCACGGTGGATCGCGACACGCCGAACTGGTCCGCCAACTCTGATTCCGAAGGCAGCCGCTCGTCCACGATCATATCCCCCGAGACAATCGCGTCGCGGATCGCTTGCGCGATCTGGGCCGACAGGTCGGCGTTGCTTTCAGGATCAATTTTCATTTGTCATACATTTAATTGTCTGACAATTTAAGTGCAAGCATTGAGTCGCGGGGGGCGGCATGATTTCGGCACGAATCAGGCGGATGACAGGGGGGCATTGGCTGTTGATGTTCGGCCTGATTTTGCTGTCCTGGTCGATGCTTTACCTTATGGCATTGCCGCCCGATCTGCGAGATGCGGGGCGCATTTACGGCGCTGACCTGCTTGCGGGGCTGTGCGTGGTCACGCCCGATGCGGCGGGTTTTGCGCGGATCGCGCTTATGTGGGCGCTGATGTCGGCGGCGATGATGGCCCCCACGGCGCTGCCTGCGCTGGCCACCTATGACGAGCTTGCCCATGCCGGGGGCACCCGCCTGGGCGTGCTGCTGGCCGGGTATCTGGCGGTGTGGCTTGGGTTTTCGGTCCTGGCGGCGGCGGTGCAGATGGCGCTGTTTCGCGCCGACCTGATCAGCGCCTTCGGTGACAGCCGCTCGTCATGGTTGTCGGCCGCGCTTTTGCTGCTGGCCGGGGGTTATCAGTTCAGCGCGCTCAAAGAGGCATGTCTTGCCAAATGCCGCGCGCCGCTGACGTTTTTCATGCAGCATTGGGACGAGGGGGCGTGGCGCAACGGCCTGCGGCTGGGCGTGCTGTGCCTTGGCTGTTGCGGGGCGCTGATGGCGCTGGCCTTTGTGGGCGGGGTCATGAACCTGGCGTTCATGGGGCTGGCGACGGTGATCATGGTGATCGAGAAACTGCCCGGTTTGGGTCGGTGGCTGACACGCCCCTTGGGGGCCGTCTTGCTGGCGGCCGGGGGCTTTGTGGCGCTGAGCGCCGGGATTTGAACAAAGGGAGGGCCGGACATGGCCGCTGAGAACATCGAAACACGGGCCGACACCGAAAGCCGGACACCCGGCGCGCCGAAAGCGGGGCAGGATCTTGTGCCATGGGAGATCAAGGGCGAGCTGATTCTAAACTGCAATTGCACGGTGTTCTGTCCCTGTGTGGTTTCGCTTGGTCAGCACCCGCCGACCGAGGGGTATTGCCAGGCCTGGTCGGGCGTGCGCATCGACAAGGGGCATCACGGCGACACTGATCTGTCGGGGCTGAATGTCGGGCTGATGCTGGAAATTCCGGGCCTGATGGCGCGCGGCAACTGGAAGGCGGCCGCCTATATCGACGACCGCGCAAGCGATGACGCCTTTGACGCGCTGGTCGCTATTTTCAGCGGCAAGGCACGGGGCACGACCGGGCTTTTCGGTGTGCTGGTGTCCGAGTTTCTTGGCGCAGAGCGCGCGCCCGTGGTCTTCGAGACCGAGGGCAAGGCACGCCGGCTGATGGTCGGCAAAAAGATCCAGGGCGAAGTGGTGCCGGTCACCGGCCATAACGGCGAGGATATTGTCGTGACCAACACCGAATACTGGATGGGCCCCGACATCACGGTTGCCACCGCCACCAAGGGCCGCGTGCGCGCCTTTGGCCGGGTCTGGGATTTCGACGGTCGCAGCGCCGAAATCTGCCAGATTGACTGGAAAGGCCCAAGGTAAAGGCAGACGGTTAGATGATCACGCCCGAATACTGCCGCAGCATGGCGCGTCACAATGCCTGGCAGAACCGTCAATACGCCGATCAATTGCGGGGCCTGTCGCTGACCGATCTGACCCGCGATCGCGGCGCGTTTTTCGGCTCGATCCTTGGCACGCTCAGTCACCTTGTCTGGGCGGACCAGGCCTGGATGGCCCGGTTTGACCCTTCCGTCGATGGCCCGGTGGGCGATGTGGCCGAAAGCGTGTCGCTTTGTCCCACGCTTGGCGTTTGGAGCGCAGAGCGGCACCATCTGGACGGCAAGATCAGCCATTGGGCCGGCGCGTTGCGCGCGGTCGACCTCTCGGGTGATCTGGCATGGCATTCCGCCAGCACTGGCGGCGCCATGCGCGTGCCGCTGGCGGCCTGTATCGCCCATATGTTCAATCACCAGACCCATCATCGCGGCCAGATCCACGCAATGATGACAGCGGCCGGTCTGACCGCGCCGGTTTCGGATCTTTTCCTTCTGCCGGAGTGACGCTAATGACGTTGCCTTTGCTTTCCCCGTCCCGCCGCCTGCGCCGCACGCCCTTTTCCGAAGGGGTAGAGGCGGCGGGCGTCAAGGCCTACACGGTTTACAACCACATGCTTTTGCCGACGATGTTCCGCTCGGTCGAAGAGGATTATCGCCATTTGAAAGAGGCGGTGCAGATCTGGGACGTGTCCTGCGAGCGGCAAGTAGAGCTGCGCGGCCCGGATGCCGGGCGGCTGATGCAGATGCTGACCCCGCGTGATCTGCGCGGCATGACACCGGGTCAGTGCTATTACGTGCCCATCGTCGACGAGACGGGAGGCATGTTGAATGATCCGGTCTCGGTCAAGCTGTCGGAAGAACGCTGGTGGATCTCCATCGCCGACAGTGATCTGCTGTACTGGGTGAAGGCTACCGCGCATGGCTGGCGGCTGGATGTGCTGGTGGACGAGCCCGACATCTCGCCGCTTGCGGTGCAGGGGCCCAGGGCGGATGACCTGCTGGCGCGGGTCTTTGGCGACAGCGTACGCGACATCCGGTTTTTCCGCTTCAATCAGTATCAATTCATGGGTCGTGATCTGGTGGTCGCGCGTTCGGGCTATTCCAAGCAGGGCGGTTTCGAGATCTACGTGGAGGGCGACGAGATCGGTATGCCGCTGTGGAATGCGCTGATGGAGGCGGGCGGCGATCTGGATGTTCATGCCGGTTGCCCGAACCTGATAGAGCGGATCGAAAGCGGGCTGCTTAGCTATGGCAATGACATGACGGATGACAACACGCCGCATGAATGCGGGTTGGGGCGGTTCTGCAACACGCAATCGGCGATTGGATGTATCGGACGCGATGCGCTATTGCGTGTCGCGAAAGAAGGGCCGACGCAGCAGATCAGGCCCATCGCCATCGACGGGCCGCCGGTGCCGCGCTGTGACAGGTGGTGGCCGATGCGCGCGGGGCACAAGGTGGTGGGGCGGATAAGCTCTGCCGCATGGAGCCCGGATTTCGACACGAACGTGGCCATCGGCATGGTGAAGATGACCCATTGGGACGACGGCACCGCGCTGGAGGTTGACACGCCCGACGGGCCGCGCGCGGCGGTGGTGCAGGACGGGTTCTGGAATACCTGACGCCGCGCGGGATCGCCCGCCGGGACCGGGGCGTTCGGACAAGGATGAAAACAGGCCGCCGGCCTGCATGTGGAAAAGGAGAGCAAGATGTTCAACGCGCTGATCGTGGAAAAGGACGAGGAAAGCGGCAAGACCTCTGCCGCGGTAAAGGAAATTTCCGAAAGCGACCTGCCCGAGGGCGAGGTGACCGTTGCGGTCGACTACTCCACCGTTAACTACAAGGACGGGCTGTGCATCGGGCCGGGTGGCGGGCTTGTGCGCAATTACCCGCATGTGCCAGGCATTGATTTCGCCGGAACCGTCGAGGACAGCACGGATGCGCGCTACAAGCCCGGCGACAAAATCGTGCTGACCGGCTGGCGCGTCGGAGAGGCGCATTGGGGCGGTTACGCGCAAAAAGCGCGGGTCAAGGCCGACTGGCTGGTGCCGTTGCCCGCTGGGCTGGACACGCGGTCCGCGATGGCCGTGGGCACCGCCGGGTTCACCGCCATGCTGGCGGTAATGGCGTTGGAGGATCACGGGCTGACGCCGGGCGGCAAGCCGGTTCTGGTCACGGGCGCGGCTGGTGGTGTCGGCTCTGTCGCGACCGCGATCCTCGCCCACCTGGGTCATGACGTGGCCGCCGTGACCGGACGGCCCGAGCAGGAGGATTACCTCAAAAACCTTGGCGCCACGCAGATCGTGCCGCGTGAGGAGCTGACGGACGTGACCCGCAAGCCGCTGGAAAGCGAGAACTGGTCAGGCTGTGTGGATGCCGTCGCGGGCGCGATGTTGGGCCGGGTGCTCAAGCAGATGGAATACGGCACATCCGTTGCCGCCATCGGCCTTGCAGGCGGGGCGGCCATCGAGGGCGCGCTGATCACGCCATTCATCCTGCGTGGCGTGAACCTTTTGGGGATCGACAGCGTGATGCAGCCCTATGACAATCGCCTGCGCGCGTGGGAACGTATCGCGGCCGATCTGCCGATGGACAAGCTGGAGGCGATGGTACAGCCCGCGACCCTGTCGGACCTGCCGCAACTGGGCCGCGATATTCTCAAAGGTCAGGTGAAGGGCCGCGTGGTGGTGGATGTCAACGCCTGACGACCTGAACATCCGGCTGGTGCGCGACGGCGACAAGGGCGCGCTCTGGCCGATCCTGCGCGACGTGGTGCGCGCGGGCGATACCTATGCGATCGAGCCGGGGCTTTCGCAGGGGATGCTGATGGATTATTGGTGCAAGGCCCCGCGCGCCACCTATGTGGCAGAGTCCGGGGGCGAGATCCTTGGCACCTATTACATCAAGACCAACCAGGCCGGTGGTGGTGCGCATGTGTGCAATTGCGGCTATATCACCGCGCCAGCTGCGCGGGGCAGGGGCGTGGCGCGAGCCATGTGCCTGCACAGCCAGAATGTCGCGCGCGATCTGGGCTATCTGGCGATGCAGTTCAATCTCGTCGTCTCTACCAACACGGGCGCACTGCGGCTGTGGGAAGCCCTTGAATACGAACGGGTGGGCCATTTGCCCGCCGCCTTCCGGCATCCTGTTGCGGGGCTTGTGGATGCGTTTGTGATGTATAAATGGCTGGGCGCGCCCGGCTGACCTGTCCCGCCACTTATTCGGGAGGCCGGGACAGGGGCGCTGATCGCCACATTTCGGGAAAACATGGGAATATTATGGGTCGTCGCCGATGGTCCCTGTGCTTTATGGCGAATCACCCGTGGCTTTTTCCATGATTCACACGGAAAACGCGGTGTGATAGTGTTCAATTCAGATTGTATTCGCAGTCGTAGGGCGAAATATCTGGGAAATCATGGGCATTTTGCAGGTTCATAAAATTCCCTACATATTGTGTGCATAGATCTTATAGGGTCTAAGTGATGGGTCATTTGCGCAAATTTTCCCACATCATCTTGTTTTTTTGACCCTCTTCCAAACAGGATCTTGTGGCGGCTTCCTCAAAAAACCATTGCGTTCCATGAATTCCCATGTCATCCATTAACTCACGATGAGGACGGGATCAAAAACAGGGGCATCAAACAAGACCCCGACAGAGACATCCCAAAGTCAGGTTTCATACAGGCACCCGCTTTCATCGAAAAAAGAGATCCGGCGCGCGGGCGAGCAGACATCCCCCCAGGTGGCGCGCGCAGTCGGACACCCCGCAGAGCGGGACGAGGGCGGCGGATCAGGCAGTGGCAGCAGCTTGATCCGCCGTTTTCCGTTCAAAGGCTCGGGTTTTTCCGGGCGCATCAGATGAAGAGGCAGGCAGGGCAGTGATGCTGAGCTTCAGAGGCGAGTTCAACCAGAAGGTTGACAGCAAGGGTCGGATGTCGATCCCTGCTGATTTTCGCGCTGTGCTGGCCGACGGCGACCCGCGCTGCCCCGAAGTGCCCTTGCCGCGTCTTGTGGTGTTGCACGGTCCTCACCTCAAAAATTGCCTTCACGCCTACACGATCGACGCCATGGCAGAGATCGAAGAGGGCATTCGCAGGCTTCCGCGCGGCTCGAACGAGCGCAAGCGCGCCAGCCGCATGATCCTTGGCAAAAGCTGGGACACCGAAATCGACAAGGACGGGCGCATCGTGCTGCCCCAGCGTCTGCGCCAGCAGATCGGGCTGGAGGGCGAGGCGGTGATGGTCGCGATGGGCGATTATTTCGAGATCTGGAACGCCAAGACCTACGAGGATGTCGAAGCCGCCGAAACCGAGGCCTGGCTTGAAGACCTGCCCGACGATTTCGATCCGCTGACCCTGATCGACCCACCCGGCGAGGTGTGACCGATGGGGCGCGCTGCCAACGACACCCCGCATATCCCCGTTCTGATCGGGCCGCTTGTCGCGGCTGTGGCCCCTGTTTCCGGCAGGTGGCTGGATGGCACGCTGGGGGCGGGCGGCTATGCCCGCGAATTACTGGCCGCCGGTGCCGAACAGGTGATCGGGCTGGACCGCGACCCGCTGGCGATCGAACTGGCCGCGGGCTGGGCCGCGCCATATGGCGACCGTGTGCGGCTGGTGCAGGATACGTTTTCCAATCTCGACGCCCATGCGGACGCGCTAAGCGGTGTGGTGCTGGATCTGGGCGTGTCCTCGATGCAGCTTGACCGGGCCGAGCGCGGCTTTTCCTTCATGAAGGACGGCCCGCTTGACATGCGGATGAGCCAATCCGGCCCGACAGCTGCGGATTTGGTCAATGACCTGCCCGAGGCGGATCTTGCCGATATTCTTTATCTTTATGGCGAAGAGCGCGCCAGCCGACGGATTGCGCGGGCCATCGGGCGTGCCCGCGCCGAGGCGCCGATCGACACAACGCTGCGGCTGACCGAGATTATCGAACGGTCGCTGCCGCGCGCCAAGCCCGGTCAGGCGCATCCCGCTACGCGCAGCTTTCAGGCGATCCGCATCGCTGTGAATGACGAATATGGCGAACTTGTCGCCGGGCTGGATGCCGCCGAGCGCGCGCTGGCCCCCGGCGGGCATCTGGCGGTCGTGACCTTTCATTCCATCGAGGACCGTATGGTGAAACGCTTCTTTCAGGCCAAAAGCGGCGGCGGCGGGCAAGGCAGCCGTCATGCGCCCGTCATCGAAAAGCCCGAGCCGCAATTCACACAGGCCACGCGCAAGGCGATCATCGCCGACAAGACAGAGCTGGCGGAGAATCCGCGATCACGTTCGGCCAAGTTGCGGGTCGGCACCCGCACCGATGCGGACCCGCGCCCGTCGGATCGCAAGACCCTTGGTATGCCCATGTTGAAGGAAACATAGCGATGCGCAGCGTGTTTTATGTCCTTAGCGCGATCATGGTCATCGGCCTTGCCTTCTGGGCCTACCGCGAGAATTACGAGACGCAGGAGGCGCAGTCGCGCTCGGTAGAGTTGCAGCGCCAGATTTCCGAGGCACGCCAACGGCTTCGGGTGCTCAACGCGGAATGGGCCTATCTCAACCGGCCCGACCGGCTGCGCGACCTGGCAGAGATCAATTTCGACCGGCTGGGACTGTTGCCGCTGCAACCGTCGCAATTCGGCAAGATTGATCAGGTCAGCTATCCCGCGCCGGAACCGTTGCCGATCACCAATGCCATCGACGTCATCAATATCCAGCCGCAGGAGGAAGAGGGGCAATGATCCGCACGCCGCTGCGCCCGCTGGCGCGCATTCTTTCGGCCCGCGACAAGGGCGAAAACCCCGATGTGATCGAGCGCGAGAATATCCGCCTGCGCCACGAGGAAATGCGCGACCGCGCGCGGCTTCGGGCAGAGGGGCGGCTTCTGGTGCTTGGGGTGTTCTTTTTCTGCGCCTTTGCTGTCATCGGCGGGCGCATGGGGCTTTTGGCCAATTCCGAACCGGCAGAGCCGCGCGCCGGTGTGGCCGGGGCCGAGATTTTGGCGCAGCGCGCCGATATCGTGGACCGGGCGGGCCGTATCCTTGCCACCAATTTCGAAACCCACAGCCTTTACGCGCAACCCGAACAGATGGTCGAACCGGCGCGCGCGGCCCGTGCGCTGGCCGAGATCTTTCCCGATCTCGATGCCGAACGGCTGACAAAGGATTTCACCGGCAAGCGCAAGTTCCTGTGGATCAAGAAAAAGCTCAGCCCCGAGCAACGGCAGGCGGTGCATGATATCGGCGAGCCTGGCCTGTTGTTCGGCCCCCGCGAGATGCGGCTTTATCCCAATGGCAAGCTGGCCGCGCATATCCTTGGTGGGGCCAGTTTCGGGCGCGAGGGGGTTCACGCCGCCGAGGTGATCGGCGTGGCGGGCATCGAAAAGCAGTTCGATGCACGGCTGCGCGACCCGGCACAGGGGCACAGGCCGCTGGAGTTGTCGATCGACCTGACCGTGCAATCGGCGACCGAGCGTGTCCTGCAAGGCGGCATGATGCTCATGAACGCCAAGGGTGCCGCCGCCGTGCTGATGGAGGTGCAGACCGGCGAGATCATCGCCATCGCGTCGCTGCCCGATTTCGACCCCAACGACCGCCCCACGCCCCTTGTCGAGGGCAACTCGTCTGATAGCCCGCTGTTCAACCGCGCGGTACAAGGGGTCTACGAGCTTGGCTCGACCTTCAAGACATTCACTGTCGCGCAGGCGCTTGATCTGGACCTCGTTCATGCTGAAACGATGATCGACACCAAAGGCCCGCTGCGCTGGGGCAAGCACCGGATCCGGGATTTCCGCAATTACGGCTCGGAACTCAGCACGTCGGAGGTGCTGATCAAATCCTCCAATATCGGGACCGCGCGCATCGCTCAGATGATCGGCACGGACCGGCAGCAGGATTTTCTGAAGCGGCTCGGCTTTTTCGACCCCACCCCGCTTGAGATCGTCGAGGCCAGCGGCGGCCAGCCGCTTTTGCCCCGGAAATGGTCAGAGCTTTCGACGATGACGATTTCTTACGGGCACGGGCTGTCCACTTCGCCGCTGCATCTGGCGGCGGGCTATGCCGCGCTGGCCAATGGTGGGCGCGTTGTGACGCCAACCATCCTCAAGGGTGGCGGCGACGCGGATGGCGAGCGGGTTGTGTCTGAACGCACGGCAGCGCGGATGATGTCGATGCTGCGCGCCGTTGTCACCGAAGGCACCGCCTCTTTCGGCGAGGTCGAGGGGTATGCTGTGGGCGGCAAGACCGGCACCGCCGACAAGCCCCGCGAACGCGGCGGCGGCTATTACGAGGACAAGGTCATCGCGACCTTCGCCAGCGTCTTTCCCGCGCATGATCCGCGCTATGTGCTGGTCGTGGCGCTGGACGAGCCGGTGGAAACCACCGGCTCCGAGCCGCGCCGCACCGCTGGCTGGACCGCCGTGCCCGTCGCGTCGGAAATCACGCGCCGGGTCGCCCCGCTTCTGGGTTTGAGACCCGAGATTGAACCCGCGCCATTAAGCGGTATAACGCTGACATCGAGTTCAACACAGTAATTGAAGGCCAAAGCGGTGGGGCAGAGCAAATCCTTGGGAGAGCTGGGTCTGACCGCCCAGGGCGGCAGACACGCTGACATCAGCGGCCTTGCCGTGGACAGCCGGCAGGTGCAGCCCGGCGCGCTTTTCGCGGCCCTGCCCGGCACGGTGGCGCATGGGGCGGATTTCATCCCGCTGGCGCTGGAAAAGGGGGCGGTGGCGGTTCTGACGGATGCGGACGGCGCGCGCATGGCCCGCGAGCTGCTGGATCAGGGCGATATCGCGCTGATCGTGGCCGAGGATCCGCGCCAGACGCTGGCCTTTGCCGCGGCCCTGTGGTTCGGCGCGCAGCCCGAGACGGTGATCGCCGTGACCGGCACCAACGGCAAGACATCGGTGGCCAGCTTTACCCGTCAGATCTGGACGGCGCTTGGCTTTGACGCGATCAACATGGGCACCACCGGGGTCGAAGGCGCATGGTCCGCGCCGCTGGCCCATACCACGCCAGAGCCGATCACCCTACACCGGACGCTGGCCGAGGCTGACGCGCAGGGCATCACCCATGCCGCGATGGAGGCGTCCTCGCACGGGTTGGCACAGCGCCGGCTGGACGGGGTGCGGCTGGCCGCGGCGGGCTTTACCAATCTCAGTCAGGATCACCTCGATTACCACGCCACGTTCGAAGAGTATTTCCGCGCCAAGTCCGGCCTGTTTCGTCGGGTGCTGCCCGATGACGGGATCGCGGTGATCAATGTCGACGACCCGCTTGGCCCCAAGATGGCCGCCATCGCCAATTCCAGGGGTCAGGATGTGCTGGCCGTGGGCCGCGACGAGGGCGCGGATCTGCAATTGCTCAACCGGGTCTATTCGCCCACCGGGCAGACCCTGCGCTTTGACTGGCGTGGGCAGGTCTTTCAGGTGCCTTTGGCCCTGATCGGCGGGTTTCAGGCGGATAACGTGCTTTTGGCCTGTGGGCTGGCGATTGCCTCAGGGGCGGATCCGGAACGCGTGTTCGACACGCTGCCGCATCTCAAAACCGTCCGGGGGCGGATGCAGCTTGCGGCGACCCGTGCCAGCGGTGCGTCGGTCTTTGTGGATTACGCCCATACGCCCGATGCGGTGGCCACGGCCATTTCGGCGCTGCGCCCGCATGTGCTGGGACGGCTGGTGGCCATTGTCGGCGCGGGCGGCGACCGGGACCGCACCAAGCGCCCGCTGATGGGCCGCGCGGCGGCCGAGGCGGCGGACATGGTGATCGTGACCGATGACAACCCGCGGTCCGAAAATCCCGCCGCGATCCGCGCCGCTGTGCTGGACGGCACGCATGAGGCCCGCGCACAGGTGATGGAGGTGGCCGACCGCGCCGAAGCGATCCTGCGCGGCGTCGATGCGCTTGGCCCCGGCGATGCGCTGCTGATCTGCGGCAAGGGGCACGAGACGGGCCAGATCGTGGGTGATGATGTGTTTCCCTTTGACGATTGCGAACAGGCCAGCGTTGCCGTGTCGGCGCTGGATGGAGACGGCGCATGAGCCTGTGGACCGGAGCCGAAGCCGCCACTGCGACCGGCGGGCGCAACACCCGCGACTGGCAGGCAAAGGGCGTGTCCATCGACAGCCGCACATTGGCCGCCGGCGATTTGTTCGTGGCGCTTAAAGATGCGCGTGACGGGCATGATTTCGTCGCCCAAGCTCTGGAACGGGGCGCCGCGGCGGCGCTGGTCAGCCATGTCCCCGATGATGTGCCACAGGATGCGCCGCTCCTGATCGTGCCGGATGTGTTGCGCGCGCTGGAGGATCTGGGCCGCGCCGCCCGCGCCCGGACCGATGCGCAGGTCGTGGCCATCACAGGCTCTGTCGGCAAGACCTCGACCAAGGAAATGCTGCGCGACGTGCTGCGCGGGCAGGGGGCTACCCACGCCGCCGAGGCCAGCTACAACAACCATTGGGGCGTGCCCCTGACGCTGGCCCGGATGCCCGCCGCGACGCAGTTTGCGGTGATCGAGATCGGCATGAACCACCCCGGCGAGATCGCTCCGCTGGCGGCGATGACGCGCCCGCATGTGGCCATCATCACCACCGTTGCCCCCGCGCATCTTGAGGCGTTCGAGAATATCGAGGGCATCGCGCATGAAAAGGCGTCGATCCTGACCGGGCTGAACCCGGACGGCACTGCGATCCTAAACGGTGACGTGGACACCGCGCCGATACTGCGCGGCATGGCCGAAAAGGTCGGCGCGCATATCGTGACGTTCGGCGAAAGCGCGGGCTGCGACATGCGCCTGACCCGCGTGGATCTGCATGACCAGACCACCGTTGCCCATGCCAGGGACGGGTCAGGGCCCTTCCTGTTCAAGGTGGGCAGTGCTGGGCGGCACTTTGCCCGGAACGCGCTGGCGGTGATCGCCGCTGCCGAGGCGCTTGGCGCGGATCGCGCCGTGGCCATCGGCGATCTGAACCGATGGCAGCCGCCCGCCGGGCGTGGCACGCGCGAGACGCTGCATCTTGATATCGCCGAGGAGGCGCTGACGATCGACCTGATCGACGATGCCTTCAACGCCAACCCGGCCTCCATGGCCGCCGCGCTGGAGGTGCTGGCCGCCGCCCGTCCGCTGAACGGGATCGGGCGCGTGACCGCCGGGCGGCGCATTGCCATCCTTGGCGAGATGCTGGAACTGGGCCGCGATGAACTGGCCCTTCATGCCGAGATCGCGGATCTGCCCGCGATCCGGGACTTGACGCGGGTGCATTGTGTCGGGCCTCGGATGCGTGCGTTGTATGAGGCGTTGCCGCCCGAACTGCGTGGACAGTTCGCCGACACCGCAGAGACGCTGGCCGCAGAGGCGCACCGGCTGATCGACGCAGGCGATGTGGTATTGGTAAAGGGCTCCAAGGGCAGCAAGGTCAGCCTTGTGGTAGAGGCCCTGCGCCGCTGTGCCCGCGGCGGCCCGCGTGAAAAAGAGGAAGATTGAGATGCTCTATTGGTTGACCGCCTGGTCCGATGGGGGGGATTTCTTCAATCTTTTCCGGTACATCACTTTTCGCGCGGGCGGCGCGTTCATGACGGCGCTGTTTTTCGGCTTCCTTTTCGGGCCGCCCCTGATCAACGTGCTGCGCCGCACCCAAGGCAAGGGCCAGCCCATTCGCGAGGACGGCCCAGAGGGGCATTTCGCCAAGGCAGGCACGCCCACGATGGGGGGCTTGCTGATCGTGGGGGCGCTGTTGTTCTCGACCCTGCTTTGGGCGCGGCTTGATAATCCGTTCGTGTGGATGGTGGCGCTTGTCACGCTGGGCTTCGGGCTGATCGGGTTCTGGGATGATTATGCCAAGGTCTCCAAGCAGAACGTCAAGGGCGTGCCAGGCAAGGTGCGGCTTGGCCTTGGTTTCGTGATCGCGGGGCTTGCGGCCTATTGGGCAACGATCTTTCACCCCACGGACCTGCAATATCAACTGGCGCTGCCCGTCTTCAAGGATACGCTGATCAACCTTGGGGTCTTCTTCATCCCCTTCGCCATGTTCGTGATCGTCGGCGCGGCCAATGCCGTGAACCTCACTGATGGCCTTGATGGCCTTGCGATCATGCCGGTGATGATCGCCGCCGGTGCGCTTGGCGTTATCGCCTATGCGGTGGGCCGGGTCGATTTCACCGAGTATCTGGACGTGCATTACGTGCCAGGCACCGGCGAAATCCTTGTCTTCGTCGCGGGGCTTGCGGGCGGGGGGCTCGGCTTTTTGTGGTACAACGCGCCTCCGGCCGCCGTCTTCATGGGCGACACCGGGTCACTGGCGCTTGGCGGCGCTTTGGGCGCCATCGCGGTGGCCTCCAAGCACGAGATCGTCCTCGGCATCGTCGGCGGCCTGTTTGTGGTCGAGGCGCTGTCAGTCATCATCCAGGTGCTGTATTTCAAGCGCACCGGCAAGCGCGTGTTCCTGATGGCCCCCATCCATCACCATTACGAGAAAAAGGGATGGGCGGAACCCCAGATCGTCATCCGCTTCTGGATCATCGCGGTGATCCTCGCCCTGATCGGGCTGGCCACGTTGAAGGTGCGCTGATGATACCTGTTCAAGGCTTTGACGGTGCGAAGGTGGCCATTCTCGGGCTGGGTCGCTCTGGCCTGTCTGCGGCGCGGGCGTTGCGCTTGGGCGGGGCTGTGCCTGTTTGCTGGGATGACAACCCGGACGCGCGCGCACGGGCCGAGGGCGAGGGGTTTGACGTCATGCCCCTCACGCGGGCCGAAGATTTCGCCGAGATCGCCACACTTATCGTCAGCCCCGGCATCCCGCATCTGTACCCCGCACCCAACACCACCGTGGCCGCGGCGCTTGCCGCCGGCATCCCGGTGGACAACGATATCGGGCTGTTCTTCCGCTCGCTGGGGTCAGCCGAGTGGCACAGCATGGACCAGCCGCCCAAGGTGGTCGCGGTGACCGGCTCCAACGGGAAATCGACCACCTCCGCGCTCATTCACCATGTGTTGCAGGACGCCGGGAAAGAGACGCAGCTTGCGGGCAATATTGGCCGTGGTGTGCTGGATATCGACCCGCCCGAAGATGGCGGCGTCGTGGTGCTGGAGCTTTCCAGCTACCAGACCGAACTGGCGCGCGCGCTTACGCCCGATGTGGCCGTCTTTACCAACCTGTCCCCCGATCATCTGGACAGGCACGCAGGCTTTGGCGGCTATTTCGCCGCCAAGCGCCGCCTGTTCGCCGAAGGTGGCCCCGACCGCGCCGTGATCGGCGTGGATGAGAACGAGGGCCGCTTTCTGGCCGGGCAACTGTCGGAGGGGCCGGGCGATGACCGGGTGATCCGCATCTCCGCCGAGGGCAAGCTGGACGGGCCGGGATGGTCCGTGTTTGCGCGCAAGGGGTTCCTGGCGGAATATCGCAAGGGGCGGCAGGCGGGGTCGATAGACCTGCGCGCCATCAAGGGCTTGCCGGGGCGGCACAACCATCAGAACGCCTGCGCCGCCTATGCCGCCTGCCGCGCGCTTGGCCTTGCGCCGCGCGTGATCGAGGCGGGTTTTCACAGCTTCGAGGGCCTGCCGCACCGGTCGCAACTGGTGGGCGAGGCGGGCGGCGTGTCTTATGTGAACGACAGCAAGGCGACGAATGTGGATGCCGCGCTGATGGCGCTTCTGGCCTTTCCGCGCATCCGCTGGATCTGTGGCGGGCTTGAGAAGGAGGGCGGGTTGGCCGCGCTGAAGCCGGGGCTGGCGCATGTGGTGAAAGCCTATGTCATCGGGCGCGAGGCGGCCGCGTTCGCCATGCAGCTTGACGGAACCGAGGTGGAGATCTGCACCACGATGGACACCGCCGTGGCGCGCGCAATGGCAGACGCCGAACCGGGCGAGACGGTGCTGCTGGCCCCGGCAGCGGCGAGCTTTGATCAATATGACAGCTTTGAGAAACGCGGCGAGGATTTCATCGCGCAGGTGATGGCGCGGCTCTGACTGTCTGGTCGGGGTGTCGGCGCAAAGGCACCGGTGCCGGGTCACGGTCGGGCGATGGCTTGTCCCGCGGCCCAGCCAGAGGACCACGCCCATTGGAAGTTGTAGCCACCCAGCCATCCGGTCACATCCACGGCTTCGCCTATGAAATAAAGCCCCGGCACGGTCTTGCTTTGCATCGTTTTTGAGGACAACCCGACGGTATCGACCCCGCCAACCGTGACTTCGGCCTTGCGGTAGCCTTCGGAGCCGTTGGGCCGCAGCGGCCAGTCACGCAAGGCGTCCGTGATCTGTTGCAGGCGTGCGTCGGATTGATCGGCGAGATTGCCCGAAAGGTCGAGGCTGGCCGTTAGATGTTCGACCAGTCGCGCAGGCAGGTGCCGGGCAAGTTCCGTGGTCAGAAGCCGACGACCAGACTCCGTGCGTTTGGTACGTAACGCGTTGAAAAGGTTTGCGTCCGGGTCAAGGTCGATGGTGATCTCCTCACCCTCGTGCCAATAGGACGACGCTTGCAGGATCGCTGGGCCGGACAGGCCGCGATGGGTGAATAGGATCGCCTCGTCAAAGCTGGAGCCGCCTGCCGTCACCCTCGCCGGGGCGGCGACGCCGGAGATGGGCGCGAAGCGTTGATCGGAAAAGGTGAGCGGCACCAGCGCGGGGCGTATGTCGGTCAGGGTGTGGCCAAATTGGTGAGCGATATCATAGGCCAGCCCTGTCGCCCCCATCGCGGGAATGGATTTGCCGCCCGTGGCGACAACCACGTTGCGCGCGGTAATCGCGTGGCGTTTGCCTTCACGCTCCAGCGCCGCGTGAAAGAGCGTGCCGTCATGGGCAAGATCCACCAGCGAGGTCCGCAGCCAGAGCTCCGCGCCCGCGCGCTCCATCTCGGCGCGCAGCATGGCGATGATCGCGGCTGACTTTTCGTCACAAAATAGCTGCCCCAGCGTTTTTTCGTGCCAGCCGATGCCGTGTTGCTGCACCAGATCAATGAAATCCCATTGTGTATAACGGCTCAGCGCGGATTTGCAGAAATGCGGATTGGCCGAGATGAAGTTGCCCGGCCCGGCGTGCAGGTTGGTGAAATTGCACCGCCCGCCCCCCGATATGCGGATCTTTTCACCCGGCGCCTTGGCGTGATCCACGATCAGCACGCCCGGCCCGGCATGGGCGGCGCACATCATGCCGGCGGCACCAGCGCCAAGGATCAGGGTTGAGATTTTCATCCTCAGCCCGTGCCAAAGCGCGCGGACAAGGTCAAGAGAGCGGGGCGCGACGAAAGCGGCCGTGGCGCGGAATTCGACTGGCGATTATTCCTGTCGCGCAGGGGCCCTGATGCGCCGATGCGCCAACCGCCGCCGCATGGCCACAAAACGCTTTCCGGGTGAGGCCGAATTGGTTACACTACCTGAATAGACCCCATAAGGGGCGTGATCGAGGCAGTGTTCGGCGGTTCAGATGACAGAGATGGTCTATGGGACGGCTCCCGTTCGGGATGTCGAGCCTATCCTTCCGAAATGGTGGCGGACGATCGACAAATGGTCGGTGTCCTGCGTGCTGATCCTGTTCGGGATCGGCATTCTGCTTGGCCTTGCGGCGTCCCCGCCTCTGGCGGAAAAGAACGGTTTCGAGCCGTTCCATTACGTACAGCGACAGGCGGTGTTCGGCTTCATGGCGCTTTTCGCGATGATGCTGACCTCGATGATGAGCCCGCAGCTTGTGCGACGTCTGGCGATTATCGGCTTTGTGGTCGCCTTTGCAGCAATGGCGTTGCTGCCGGTTTTCGGTACCGATTTCGGGAAGGGGGCCGTGCGCTGGTACAGCCTTGGGTTTGCCTCGCTCCAACCATCCGAGTTTCTCAAGCCCGCCTTCGTGGTGATGGTGGCCTGGCTGATGGCGGCCAGCCACGAGATCAACGGACCGCCGGGCATGAGGCTGTCTTTCATCATCACCGTGCTGATCGTGCTGATGCTGGCGATGCAGCCTGATTTCGGACAGGCCTGTCTGGTGCTGTTCGGCTGGGGTGTGATGTATTTCGTGGCGGGCGCGCCGATCCTTCTGTTGGTGGTGATCGCGGGGCTGGTGGTGGCCGCCGGGACGCTGGCCTATTCCGGGTCCGAGCATTTCGCGCGCCGTATTGACGGCTTTCTAAGCCCGGATGTGGACCCCAACACGCAGTTGGGCTTTGCCACGAATGCCATCATGGAAGGTGGCTTTTTCGGCGTGGGCGTGGGTGAGGGGGCGGTCAAGTGGTCGCTGCCCGACGCGCATACGGATTTCATCATCGCCGTCGCGGCAGAGGAATACGGGCTGGTGCTGGTGCTGTGCATCATCGCGCTTTATGTGGGCATCGTCGTGCGCTCGCTCGGTCGTCTGATGCGTGAACGTGACACGTTCACGCGGCTGGCGGGCACGGGGCTGGTGGCGATTTTCGCCGTGCAGGCGATGATCAACATGGGTGTCGCGGTGCGGTTGTTGCCGGCCAAGGGCATGACCCTGCCTTTCGTCAGCTATGGCGGCTCGTCGCTGATCGCCATGGGCATCCTTGTGGGGATGCTGTTTGCCTTCACGCGGTCGCGCCCGCAGGGCGAGATCAACGATCTGCTGCGGGGGCGGGGCCGTTGAGCGCGGGCGTGCCTGACCGCGTCTTATGGGGGCTGGGCCATGACTGACAGAAAACCACTTCTGGTGATCGCCGCCGGGGGCACCGGCGGGCACATGTTTCCCGCGCAAGCCCTGGCCGAGGTGATGTTGCGGCGGGGCTGGCGCGTCAAGCTGTCCACCGATCCGCGCGGCGCGCGTTACGCGGGTGGCTTTCCCCATACCACGCAGATCGAACAGGTGGCCAGCGCCACCTTTGCGCGTGGCGGTCTGGTCAACAAGATACTGACGCCGTTTCACATCATGGGCGGAGTGCTGGGTGCGACCCTTCGCATGATGCGCGAGAAGCCGGATGTGGTGGTGGGCTTTGGCGGATATCCAACCATCCCGGCGCTGTCGGCGGCGCTTATCCTGCGGCGACCGCGCATGATCCATGAACAGAACGGCGTTTTGGGCCGGGTGAACAGGCTTTTTGCAAAGCGCGTTCACCGTGTCGCCTGCGGCACATGGCCTACCACGTTGCCCGATGGGGTCGAGGGCGTGCATGTGGGCAACCCGGTGCGCGCGGCGGTGTTGGACCGCGCTGGCGCGGGTTATATCCCACCAGGAGATTACCCGATGTCGGTGCTTGTGATCGGCGGCTCTCAGGGCGCGCGCATTCTCAGCGACGTGGTGCCGCCCGCGCTGGCCGCACTGCCCGCTGCCATGGTGAACAATATCCGCGTCAGCCATCAGGCCCGCGACGAGGATGCGGCCCGCGTGTCGGAGTATTACGCCGAGCAAGGGGTCAACGCCGAGGTGCAGCCCTTTTTCCGCGACGTGCCCACCCGCATGTCCGAGGCGCAGCTGGTCATCAGTCGGGCGGGGGCAAGCAGCGTCGCCGATATCTCGGTCATCGGGCGGCCCTCGATCCTGATCCCCTACGCGGCTGCGGCCGAAGATCATCAAAGCGTGAATGCCAAGGGTCTGGCCGAGGCGGGTGCCGCCATCGTTATCCCCGAAAGCCGCCTTGCCGTGGACATAGTTTCAGAGCAGATAGCCGCGGTGCTGAAAAATCCCGACGGGGCGATGCGGATGTCGCAGGCGGCTCTGTCCGTGGCAATGCCCGATGCGCCGCAGCATCTGGCGGATATGGTGGAAGAGCTGGCAGGGAGACATGGCGCATGAGGGATTTCAGACTTGAAGGAGCCGCACCGATGAACGCAGCGACAAAGCTTCCCGGCGATGTGGGGGCGATCCATTTCGTGGGGATCGGCGGTATCGGCATGTCCGGCATTGCCGAGGTTCTGCTGAATTTCGGCTACACGGTTCAGGGCTCTGATCTGAAATCCACGCCGATCACCCGGCGGCTGGCAGAGACGGGCGCGCTGATTTTCGAGGGGCAGGCAGCCGAAAACCTTGAGAATGCCGAGGTCGTCGTCGTCTCGACCGCGATCAAGCCGGGCAACCCAGAACTGGACGAGGCGCGCAGGCGGGGCTTGCCCGTCGTGCGCCGAGCCGAGATGCTGGCAGAGCTGATGCGGCTGAAATCCAACGTGGCCGTTGCGGGCACCCATGGCAAGACGACCACGACGACGATGGTCGCCGCCCTTCTGGATCATGGGCGCTATGACCCGACAGTGATCAATGGCGGCGTGATCCATGCTTACGGCTCCAACGCGCGCGTGGGCGAGGGCGAATGGATGGTGGTTGAGGCCGATGAAAGCGACGGCACCTTCAACCGGCTGCCCGCGACCATCGCCATCGTGACCAATATCGACCCCGAGCACATGGACCATTGGGGCACAGAGGCGGCGTTGCACAAAGGCTTCCTTGATTTCGTGTCGAACATTCCGTTCTACGGGCTGGCCGTGTGCTGTACCGACGATCCCGACGTGCAGACGCTGGTGGGCAAGATCACCGACCGGCGGGTGGTGACATTCGGCTTCAACGCGCAGGCCGATGTGCGCGCGGTGAACCTGAGCTACAAGGCGGGTATCGCGCATTTCGACGTGGCCTTGCAGGCAGAGGGCCGCGTGATCGAAGGATGCAGCCTGCCGATGCCGGGGGACCATAACGTGTCCAATGCGCTGTCGGCGGTGGCCGTGGCCCGGCATCTGGGGATGCGCACGGATGAGATCCGCGCGGCGCTGGCCGCCTTTGGCGGGGTGAACCGCCGCTTCACCCGCGTGGGCGAGGTGGGGGGCGTGACAATCATCGACGATTACGGCCATCATCCCGTCGAGATCGCTGCCGTGCTGAAAGCCGCGCGGCAGGCCACTGACGGGCGCATCATCGCGGTGCACCAGCCGCACAGATATACCCGGCTGCAATCGCTCTTCGATGAGTTCTGCGCCTGTTTCAACGATGCGGACGTGGTCGCCATCGCCGAGGTTTACGGCGCGGGCGAAGAGCCCATCGAAGGGGCCAGCCGCGACGATCTGGTGGCCGGTCTGATCCGGCACGGCCACCGCCACGCGCGCGCCATTTTGGGCGAGGATGACTTGGTGCGGCTGGTGCGCGAACAGGCGGGGCCGGGCGACATGGTGGTTTGCCTTGGCGCGGGTACGATCAGCACCTGGGCCAATGGCCTGCCCGCGCGGCTGGCCGAAAGCGGTGCGCCTTTGACCTGAGGAAGCGGCGAAACGCATGAGTAACGTGGTCCGCCGGGTCTGTCGGGCCAAATATGTGAGTGAGGTGCCGAAATGAACCTGTCTCTGATCCTGGCCTGTATCTGGGCCTTGATGGCAAATCTGGCGGCGATGATCCCCAGCCGTGACAATCACTGGGCGCGGGCCTATGCGCTGATCGTGCTGGGAATCCCGCTTTTGGGCTATGTGACCTGGCAAAACGGCCCCTGGATCGGGCTGTTGGTGCTGGCGGCGGGCATGAGCCTGTTGCGTTGGCCGATGCTGTATCTGACCCGGCGCGCCCGGCGGATCCTGCGGGGCCGCGAGTCTTAAGCGGTGGGATATGAGGATTTTTGCCAGGAAGAAGCCGGGACCGGTGTCGCGTGTCGGCCCGGTCTTGCCCGGACGGCGCGGGCGGGGTAGCACTGTCGCATGGTGACGCTTCCTCGGACACGCGGCCGGCTGACGCGCGGCAAGGCGCTGGCGGATCTGACCTGGCTGCGCGTGGGCGGGCCGGCGGACTGGCTGTTTCAGCCCGCGGACGAGGCGGATCTGGTGGCGTTTTTGGCGGAGCTTGATCCCGGTGTCGCGGTTTTTCCGATGGGGGTTGGCAGCAACCTGATCGTTCGCGATGGCGGGGTCCGTGCGGTGGTGATCCGGCTGGGTCGCGGCTTCAACGATATCGAGGTGGTGGAGGGGCAGGTGCGCGCGGGCGCGGCGGCCCTGGATTCCCATGTGGCGCGACGCGCGGCGCAGGCGGGGCGCGACCTGACCTTTCTGCGCACCATTCCGGGCAGTATCGGCGGGGCCGTGCGCATGAATGCGGGCTGTTACGGGCGCTATGTCGCCGATCATCTGGTGAGCGTGCGCGCGGTGACGCGGCGCGGCGAGGCGGTCACGATAGGGGCCGACGCGCTGCGGTTGGGCTACCGTGAAAGCGAGCTGCCCGAGGGATGCGTGATCACCGGGGCGCTGTTCACGGCGCCCAAGGGCGACCCTGCGGCGCTTGTCGCGCGGATGGAAGAACAGCTGGCGCGGCGCG
Organism: Paracoccaceae bacterium; assembly: GCA_024742835.1. Taxonomy (GTDB): domain Bacteria; phylum Pseudomonadota; class Alphaproteobacteria; order Rhodobacterales; family Rhodobacteraceae; genus Roseovarius. The sequence continues at coordinate 41,649 of JANSXS010000011.1, forward strand.
ACGCCACGCAGCCCACTAGGGACCGCAGCGCGGGCAGTACGTTCCGCAACCCGGCCGGGTTTTCCAGCACCGGGCACGCCGATGACATCCATGATCTCAAGGCGTGGAAGGTGATCGACGAGGCCGGTTTGCGCGGCGCGCGGCGCGGCGATGCGCAGATGAGCCCCAAACATCCCAATTTCCTGGTCAACACTGGCAACGCCAGCGCCGCCGATCTGGAAGGATTGGGCGAAGAGGTGCGAAAAAAGGTTTTCCAAGACCGTGGAATAGAGTTACATTGGGAGATCATGAGGGTTGGCGAACCGGCCCCTTCCGCGGATTGAGGCGGATAATAATACAACAGGGCCGAGAACGGCCCGGGACTTTGAGGCAGTAAGGTGGTTTCTTCGACGGGAAACACCCCGGCTGTTGCGGTGATCATGGGTGGCCCCTCGGTAGAGCGCGAGGTCTCTCTTTCCACAGGGCAGGAATGCGCCGCAGCGCTTCGGGACGCAGGCTATGAGGTGATCGAGGTCGTGGCTGACCGCGATCTTGCCATGCGTCTGGCAGAGCTTTCCCCGGATGTGGTGTTCAACGCCCTGCATGGTCGCTGGGGCGAAGATGGCTGTGTGCAGGGTCTGCTGGAATGGTTGGGGCTGCCCTATACGCATTCGGGCGTGCTGGCCTCGGCGCTGGCAATGGACAAGCAGAAAACCAAGCAAGCCTATCGCGATGCCGGCTTGCCGGTGGTCGACAGCGTGCTGGTACCGCGCGAAGCTGTCATGGCGGGGCATGTGATGGACCCGCCCTATGTGGTCAAGCCCAACAATGAAGGCTCTTCGGTGGGCGTATACCTTGTGCGCGAGGCCGGGGACGGCCCGCCGCGCCTGTCAGCGGACATGCCCGCAACCGTGATGGTCGAGCAATTCGTGGCCGGGCGCGAACTGACCACATCGGTACTGGGCGATGCGCGGCACGGCGACCGGGCGCTTGGCGTGACGGATATCGTCACGCAGGGCTGGTATGATTACGACGCCAAATACACGCCCGGCGGCTCGCGCCATGTGCTGCCCGCGCAGGTGCCCGACGAGATCGCGGCGGCCTGCGAAGACTATGCGCTGCGCGCCCATGCGACCCTCGGTTGCCGGGGCCTGTCGCGCACGGATTTCCGCTGGGACGAGGCGCGCGGTCTGGCCGGGCTTTACCTGCTGGAGACCAACACGCAGCCGGGCATGACACCCACATCGCTGAGCCCGGAACAGGCGATCGCGGCGGGGATCAGCTTTGCCGAACTGTGCGACTGGCTTGTGAGGGATGCATCATGCAACAGGTGACACGCCCAGAGAACCGGGCAGATCCCGCGCCGTCTCGCTGGTCCTACCGCTATCAGCGGCTGATGCTGACGCCATTTTTTCGCAGGCTGCTCAAGGTGGGGCTGCCCGTGGGGGCCGCGATCGGGCTCGCCACGGTTTACTTTGCAAATCCGGATCGGCAGGCGGCGATCGTGTCGACCGTGGCCGAGATCCGCGAGCAGATCGAGACGCGGCCGGAATTCATGGTCAATCTGATGATTGTCGAAGGGGCGAGCCGCGAGATCGAGGAGGATATCCGCGAGATTTTTCCGCATGATCTGCCGGCCAGCAGCTTTGACATTGATCTGGAAGCGGTACGCGAAGTGATCGCGGGGCTGCCGGCGGTTGCGGATGCCTCGGTGCGGGTGCGTCAGGGCGGTGTGCTGGAGGCGCGGATCACCGAGCGCGAGCCGGTGGCGATCTGGCGGTCGCGCGACGGGTTGGGCGTGGTCGATGCCAAGGGCGTGGTGATCGGGGTGCTGGAGCGCCGCTCTGCGCGCGCGGACCTGCCGGTGATCGCGGGCGAAGGGGCGGACCGGGCGGTGCCCGAGGCGCTGGAGATCCTGCGAGCCGCGGCCCCGCTTGCGGATCGGCTGCGCGGTCTGGTGCGCATGGGGGAACGACGCTGGGACGTGGTGCTTGACCGCGATCAGCGCATCCTGCTGCCCGAACGCGAACCGGTGCGCGCGCTGGAGCGGGTGATCGTGCTGGCCGATGTGCAGGACATGCTGGAGCGCGACGTGGCGGCGGTGGACATGCGCCTTGGCCAGCGCCCGACGATCCGGATGAATGAAAACGCCATCAAGGAATGGCGACGCGTAACAAAAATGACGGTGGGGGCAGAAAACTGATGATCGAGCTATACGATTCCCAAAGGGCGATGCGGAACATGCGGCGCGCGGCCATGCAGCGCGGGGTCGTGGCCGTTCTGGATGTGGGCACGTCCAAGATCGCCTGTCTGGTGCTGCGCTTTGACGGCACCGACCGGTTTGAGGAAAGCGACGGGATCGGCGGGCTGGCAGGTCAGGCGGGGTTTCGCGTGGTGGGTGCGGCGACAACCCGGTCGCGCGGGGTGCGCTATGGCGAGATAGCCACGATGGCCGAAACGGAGCGCGCCATTCGCACGGCGCTTCAGGCGGCGCAGAAGATGGCCGGTATCCGGGTGGATCATGTGATCGCCTGTTTCTCCGGGGCCGCGCCGCGCAGCTACGGGCTTGCCGGGCAGGTAGAGCTTGAAGGGCCGACCGTCAGCGAACAGGATATCAGCCGGGTGTTGTCGGCTTGCGACTTGCCCGATTACGGCGAGGGGCGCGAGGTGCTGCACGCGCAGCCGGTGAATTTCGCGCTTGATCACCGTTCTGGACTGGGTGATCCGCGGGGCCAGCTTGGTAACGATCTGGCGGTGGACATGCATATGCTGACGGTGGATGCGGATGTGATCCAGAACCTCGCGCATTGCGTGAAACGCTGTGATCTGGAACTCGCCGGTCTGGCCAGTTCGGCCTATGTTTCGGGGATTTCCGCACTGGTCGAGGACGAACAGGAACTGGGCGCGGCCTGTATCGACCTTGGCGGCGGCTCGGCGGGGGTGTCGATCTTCATAAAGAAGCACATGATCTATGCCGACTGCGTGCGCATCGGCGGCGAGCACGTGACCAACGATATTTCCATGGGGCTACAGGTTTCGCAGGCCACCGCCGAACGGATCAAGACCTTTTATGGCGGCGTCGTGGCCACCGGCATGGATGACCGCGAGATGATCGAGATCGGTGGCGAGACCGGCGATTGGGAACACGACCGGCGCACGGTCAGCCGCGCGGAGCTGATCGGGATCATGCGCCCCCGCGTCGAGGAGATCCTCGAAGAGGTGCGCGCACAGCTCGATGCCGCCGGGTTCCAGCATTTGCCCAGCCAGCAGATCGTGCTGACCGGCGGCGGCAGCCAGATCCCCGGTCTTGACGGGCTGGCAAGCCGCATTCTTGGCCAGCAGGTGCGGCTTGGCCGTCCTCTGCGGGTGCATGGCCTGCCACAGGCCGCGACGGGGCCGGGTTTCGCCTCTGCGGTGGGGATGTGTTTGTTCGCGGCGAATCCGCAGGACGAGTGGTGGGACTTTGAAATTCCCGTGGATCGGTATCCCGCGCGCTCTTTGAAACGCGCGGTGAAATGGTTCAAGGACAATTGGTAAACGCTAGATATCGTCATTTCGGCGAAATCCCGCGTGTATTAGGTGATTTCTGGCCATATTTTGTGGTGAAATCATGTTTTTTGGGTGACGCAACGGTTAACCAGCGGTAAGATAAAGACCAGTTTAAAGCGTTCCGCCTTTGACCTGAGACATCAGCGAAAGGCGGAACGCGTGCAACGACGAAACGGAGTACTGCGTTTCTTGAAAATCTGTGATCCAGGTTTTTCGCGAAACGCTTCAGGCAGAAAAAGGCCCGTGACAGGCGGGCGCAACTGCAGGCGAAAAAAAGGCGGACAGAGCTATGACATTGAATCTCAGCATGCCAGGACAGGATCAGGAGCTGAAGCCGCGCATCACCGTTTTCGGTGTTGGCGGGGCGGGCGGCAATGCCGTCAACAACATGATCGACAAGCAACTGGAAGGCGTGGAATTCGTCGTGGCGAATACCGATGCACAGGCGCTGGCCCAGAACAATGCACCGGCCCGCATCCAGCTTGGCGTCAAGGTGACCGAGGGGCTCGGCGCGGGGGCCAAAGCCTCTGTCGGGGCCGCCGCCGCCGAAGAGAATATTGAACAGATCGTCGATCATCTGGCAGGCGCGCACATGTGCTTCATCACCGCCGGGATGGGCGGGGGCACCGGCACCGGCGCCGCGCCGATCATCGCGCAGGCCGCGCGCGAACTTGGCGTGCTGACCGTGGGCGTCGTGACCAAGCCATTCCAGTTCGAGGGCGCCAAGCGGATGCGCCAGGCCGAGGAAGGTGTCGAGGCGCTGCAAAAGATGGTCGATACGCTGATCATCATTCCCAACCAGAACCTGTTCCGTCTGGCCAATGAAAAGACGACCTTCACAGAGGCGTTCAGTCTGGCTGATGACGTGCTCTACCAAGGTGTCAAGGGCGTGACCGACCTGATGGTGCGCCCTGGCCTGATCAACCTTGATTTCGCCGATGTGCGCGCCGTGATGGACGAGATGGGCAAGGCCATGATGGGCACCGGCGAGGATAGTGGCGAGGATCGCGCGATCCAGGCCGCCGAAAAGGCCATCGCGAACCCGCTGCTGGATGAAATCAGCCTGCGCGGTGCCAAGGGCGTGCTGATCAACATCACCGGCGGGCATGACCTGACCCTGTTCGAACTGGACGAAGCCGCCAACCGCATCCGCGAGGAAGTGGACGCCGACGCGAATATCATCGTGGGTTCCACGATGGATCCGAGCATGGAAGGCTCCATGCGCGTGTCGGTTGTGGCCACGGGGATCGACGCCTCCGAGGATGCCAAGGAAATCCCGGTGCCGCGCCGCAAGCTGTCCGAGCCGCTCAAGCCCGTGCAGGTGGCCGCCGAAGAGGCCCCTGCAAGGGTCGCGGAAGAGGTCCAGCGCCCCACCGAGGTGGCTGCTCGCTACGAAACGGAGTATGAGCCGGAGGCCGACGAGGAGCCGAGCCTGTTCAACTCCTTCGACGCAGAGCGTGCCGCCGCCGAAGAGCAGATGGAAGACATCTTTGAAGGCGACAGCCGCACTGCGGCATCGGAGGATCTGCCGCCGCCCGTCTACACGCCGCGCCACGAGCAGGCCGCTTTCATGGATGCGGCCGACGACACGGAATCTTTCGTGGCACCCAAGGCCCCGAGCGCCGGATCGCCGTCACCCGATGCGCTGGCCCGGCTGCATAACGCGGTTCAGAACACGCCGCGCGCACAGCAACAGGTGCGCCCCGTTGCGCCCGAGCAGTCTGCGGAAAGCTCGGGTGAGCGCTCGCGCTTTGGCATCAATTCGTTGATCAACCGGATGACCGGGCAGGGCGACGCGCAAGAGCAGTCCCCGCGGCCGGCGCGCCAGCAGCCCACCATGCAGGCCCGCTCCGAACAGCAAGAGGCGCGCGAAGAAGAGGAAGACCAGATCGAAATTCCGGCCTTCCTGCGTCGTCAGGCAAACTGAAGCCCCGGCGACAAACCCGGTAACATGACGGGACGGGCCGGATTTTCCGGCCCGTTTTGCTTTTGAAACAGTGTCTTGCAATGGCTTCGTCGGGTTTGGGCGGCTTTCCGCCTTTCGCGCGGGTGCCATGTTTCACTGCGTTGCAAAGAGTGAATTGAGCATTCGGCGAGCGCGACTTAAGACAATTGTCATAAACCTGCCCGTTCGGCTTTCTCGTCGAGACCCGTGGTATGTCATCGAGGTGCACAGTGCAGACAACGATCAAGACACCCGCAGAGTTCGAAGGCGTCGGATTGCATTCGGGCGCGCCTGCGCGTCTGACCATCCTGCCCGCGCCGGTCAACCGGGGCATCGTGTTTCGGCGGCTGGACTGCAATCAGATCAATTGCGAAATTCCGGCTCGCTGGGACCGTGTGAACCAGTCGCCGCTTTGCACGCGGCTGGAAAGCGAAACGGGCGTGGCCCTGTCCACGGTCGAGCATGTCATGGCCGCGGTTGCGGGCTGTGGTATTCATAACGCCGTGATCGAGGTCGACGGGCCCGAGGTGCCGATCCTTGACGGCAGCGCCGCGCCCTTTGTGCGCGGCATCCTGCGTCAGGGTGTGCGCCGGCAGGAGGCACCCATACATGCGCTGCGCGTGCGTAAACCCGTCGAGGTGCGGCGCGGCGATGCGTCGGCACGGCTGATGCCGCATGAGACGCTCTTGATTGAATTCGCCATCGACTTCGAGGATCGTGCCATTGGCCGTCAACGCAAGATGTTGAATATGTCGAATGGCAGTTTCGTGCGCGAGTTGAGCGATTCCCGTACCTTCTGCCGACAGGCCGATGTTGACGCGATGCGTGCCAACGGGCTGGCGCTTGGGGGCAATCCCGGCGAAAATGCCGTGGTGTTCGATGGTGACAGGGTTCTCAGCCCCGGTGGGCTGCGCCATGCCGACGAGCCTGTGCGCCACAAGATGCTGGATGCGCTTGGCGATCTGGCCCTCGCGGGGCTGCCGATCCTGGGGCATTATCAGGGGTTCCGCGCCGGTCACGCGCTGACCAACGATCTGTTGCGGTCGCTGTTTGCGGATCTTGACGCCTTTGAGGTGGTGCGTTGCACGCCGGAGATGGTCGCGCGCCTGCCAGGTGCGGGAGTGCATTGGGGCGAAATTCCCGCCGTGGCCTGAACGCCGCATGACACCCTGTGCACAAACACGCCATAAGGCGTTTTGCCCCGGAAATTTATGTGCTAGGACCGGTCCAAAGCGGCGGGGAACATCCCGCGTCACGGCGTAGGTTTGGGGGCAAGTGCAAGTATGACTGGCGGCAAATCCCGGATATGGCTGGCGGCGGCACTTTGCGCGGTGGTCCTGTCCGGTTGTGACGGCATCGACGCACAGGTCGAGCGCGGCGAGGTTGATTACGAGGCCTTTACAGCCGAACAGATCTTTGGCCGGGCCGAATACGATCTGGCGCGCGGCGATGCGGGGCTGGCGGCCAATGTCTTTGCCGAGGTCGAGCGGCTGTACCCTTATTCGGACTGGGCCAAGCGCGCCCTGATCATGCAGGCCTATGCCTATCATCAGGATGAAGATTACGAGAATGCGCGCGCTGCCGCGCAGCGTTTCATTGATTTCTATCCCACCGATGGTGATGCGGCCTATGCGCAATACCTCTTGGCGCTCAGCTATTACGACCAGATCGACGAGGTCGGGCGCGATCAGGGGCTGACCTTTCAGGCGCTGCAATCGCTGCGTCAGGTGATCGAGCGGTATCCCGATAGCGAATATGCCACGTCTTCGATCCTGAAATTCGATCTGGCTTTCAATCATCTGGCCGCCAAGGAAATGGAAATCGGGCGCTACTACCTGCGCCGCGATCACTTTGCCGCGGCGATCAACCGGTTCCGTGTGGTGGTCGAGGATTTCCAGACCACCACGCATACCCCAGAGGCGCTGCACCGTCTGGTCGAGGCGTATCTGTCGCTGGGCCTGACCGACGAGGCGCGCACGGCGGGGGCGATCCTGGGCTATAACTTTCAGGGCACCGAATGGTACGAGGACAGCTACAAGCTGTTGACCGGGCAGGGTCTGACACTGGAAGCGGTGGGGGACAACTGGCTGCGCCAGGTCTATCGCCAGACAGTGCTCGGGCGCTGGCTCTAGCAAGGGTCGGGCGCCCCGTCGCGCTCTTTGGGCTGTCATCATGCTGCGCGCGTTGGAAATTCGCGATATTCTCATCATCGACCGGCTGGAACTTGGGTTTCGGCCGGGTCTGAACGTGCTGACCGGCGAAACCGGGGCGGGCAAGTCTATCTTGCTTGATTCCCTTGGTTTCGTTCTGGGCTGGCGCGGGCGGGCCGATCTGGTCCGGCAAGGCGCGGCACAGGGCGAAGTGACCGCCGAGTTCGACCTGCCGGACGGGCACCCCGCGCGCGCCGTGCTGCAAGAGGCCGGTCTGCCTGAAGAGGACACGTTGATTTTGCGGCGGGTGAACACCGCCGAGGGCCGCAAGACGGCTTGGGTCAATGACCGGCGCTGTTCGGGTGAGGTGCTGCGCAAACTGTCGGACAGTCTGGTAGAGTTGCACGGCCAGCATGACGATCGCGGCTTGCTAAATCCGCGTGGCCACCGCGATTTGCTGGATGCCTATGGCGGGCTCGAGACTGCGCGCGCGGCGTGCCGCGCGGCATGGCGCGGACTGTCCACCGCGCGCAAGGCGCTGGATGCAGCCGACGCCGCCTTGCAGCAGATGCGCGAAGAGGAAGATTTCCTGCGCCATGCGGTGGCCGAGCTTGACGCGCTTGATCCGCAACCTGGTGAAGAGGCAGATCTGGACGCGCACCGGCGTTTGATGCAGCAATCCGAACGTATCCGCGAGGATATCGACAAGGCTCGCGCCGCCCTGCGCGATGGGGCCGAGGATGCCGCGGGCACCGCCCTGCGCTGGCTGGAAGGGGCGGCGGATCAGGCCGAGGGACGGCTGGAGGCGCCGCTGGCGGCGCTGGCGCGCGCGCTGGCAGAGCTGGACGAGGCCGCCACGGGGGTAGAGACCTGCCTTGAGTCGCTGTCGTTCAACCCGCTCGACCTTGAAGCCGCCGAAGAGCGGCTCTTCGCCATTCGTGGCCTGTCGCGCAAGCACGGGATTTCGCCCGACGCGCTGCCCGGTTTCGCCGATGACCTGCGCGGGCGCATTGCCCATCTGGACGCGGGCGATTCCGAGATGGCGGCGCTGAAAGCGGCCTGTGACGCGGCGGAACAGGAATATGACGCGGCGGCCACGGCGTTGAACGCGGCGCGGGCCGAGGCCGCGACGCGGCTGGACCGCGCGGTGACAACAGAGCTCGCTCCGCTCAAGATGGACCGCGCAGTGTTCGTCACCCGGCTGACCGAAACAGAGCCCGGCCCCGACGGGCGCGACGCTGTGACCTTTACCGTGGCGACCAATCCCGGCGCACCGGCAGGCCCCTTGGGCAAGATCGCGTCGGGCGGTGAATTGAGCCGCTTCCTGCTTGCGCTCAAGGTGTGCCTGACCGATGGGCAATCGGGCTTGACCATGATCTTTGACGAGATCGACCGGGGCGTGGGCGGGGCCACGGCGGACGCGGTCGGGCGGCGGCTGGAATCGCTGGCGCAGGACGGTCAGGTGCTGGTGGTGACGCATTCCCCGCAGGTGGCCGCGCGCGGGGCCTATCACTGGCGTGTCGCCAAGAAAGTGGTAGACGATGTGACCCTGTCGACGGTCACACCGCTTGACGCATCCGAGCGCACCGACGAGATCGCGCGGATGTTGTCAGGTGAGAATATCACCGATGCCGCCCGCGCCGCTGCCCGCGCCCTGATGGAGGGGTGACTGTGCGGCCCGGTTTTGGCATCCGCGCCCATGGGGCGGGCAAAGCGGCTTGTTCGGGGAAAATGCGGGAACGGGTCTTGTGCGCCGTGTGACGCACCAGATCGGACTTTTACACGCCGGGTTGTTGGCCTACCCTTGAACACACGCCCTCAATCGCGGTTCAGATCCCAATGGCAGACCCCCGATTTCCCCTTGAGACACATCCCGCAGCGTTTCGCGGAAACATCTGCGACACGGGGGGCCGGGACAGGCCGCAAACGCGCCGCTGCCTAAAGCGTTTCGCGAAAAACCTGAATCACGGATTTTCAAGAAACGCAGTACTCCGTTTAATCGTTGCACGCGTTCCGCCTTTCGCTGATGTCTCAGTTAAAGGCGGAACGCTTTAGTGAAACCACGCATATGGTAAACCCAACCCCCGATCCACAGCGTGGCCCCACGCGTCAAGGGCTGGCCCGCCTGCGCGCCGCCGGGGTGCGGGGCTGGCGGCTGTTGCGTGAAAAGGGGCCAAGCCAGTTTCAGTTCTGGCTGATCGCGTTGGCCATCGGGATCGCCGCGGGTTTTGCCGCGCTGTTTTTCCGCAAGGGGATCAGCGCGTTGCAGGAACTGGTCTATCGCAGCGACGATATCGCCATGATCCACAGTCATGCCGCGAACCTGCCCTGGTACTGGCTGGTGATCGTGCCGATCCTTGGCGGGCTTGTGGTGGGGGTGATCCTTGACCGCTTCACGCCCGATGCTCGGGTGCGCTCGGTCGCGGATGTGATCGAGGGCGCGGCGCTGCATGACGGGCGGGTGGAGGTGCGCGCGGGGCTTGCCTCGGCGCTGGCATCGGTCATTACACTGGGCACCGGCGGGTCGTCGGGGCGCGAGGGGCCGGTGGTGCATCTGGCCGGTGTGATCTCGACCTGGGTGAGCGACCGGATCAACGCCGACGGGATCACCGGCCGTGACCTGTTGGGGTGCGCCGTGGCTGCGGCTGTTTCGGCGTCGTTCAACGCGCCCATCGCGGGCGCGCTGTTCGCGCTTGAGGTGGTGTTGCGGCATTTCGCGCTACACGCCTTTGCGCCCATCGTGATCGCCAGTGCGGCAGGCACGGTCATCAACCGGCTGGAATTTGGCGACGTGACCGAATTCACCCTGCCCACGGCCTCGGCGCTGGAATTCTACGTGGAACTGCCCGCCTTTCTGATCCTTGGGCTTGTTTGCGGGGTGGTGGCCACGGTGCTGATGCATTCCATCCTGTTCGCCGAGGATTGGGCGAGCCACATGCGCAAGCGGCTCAACCTGCCACGCTGGTTGCGGCCGCCGGTCGCCGGGGCCTGTCTGGGCGTTCTGGCGGTCGGGTTTCCTCATATCATCGGTGTGGGCTACGAGACCACGTCGGCGGCGCTGACCGGGCAGTTGCTGCTGCATGAGGCGGTCGTCTTTGCGGTGCTCAAGGTGCTGGCGGTGGCGATCACCATCGGCGGGCGCATGGGCGGTGGGGTGTTCTCACCATCACTTATGGTGGGCGCGCTGACCGGGCTGGCCTTTGGCCTGATTGCCACGGGGTTGCTGCCAGAGTTTTCCGGCGCGGTCACGCTTTACGCGCTGGCCGGGATGGGGGCGGTGGCCGCCGCCGTGCTGGGGGCACCGATTTCCACAACGCTGATCGTGTTTGAGCTGACCGGCGACTGGCAAACCGGGCTGGCGGTGATGGTGGCGGTGTCGATGTCCACCGCGTTGGGATCCAAGCTGGTGCGCCGGTCATTCTTTTTGACACAGCTTGAGCGGCGCGGCGTGCGGCTGGCGGCGGGGCCACATGCCTATCTGTTGTCGATGTACCGGGTGTCGCGTGTGATGCGCCCGATGGAAGACAGCCGCGCGCCCTCGGAGGGTCGGCTGTGGGAGATGATCGAAGAGGGCATCTATATCGACGCACAAGCCACGCTTGAGGTGGCGATGCCGATCTTCGAGCGCACGGGCGCGCCCTTTGTGCCGGTGGTCCGTCTGAGCGCAGACAAGGCGCGGCCCGATTTGCAGGGCGCGCTGTACCATGTCGATGCGCTCAAGGCCTATAACCGCGCACTGGCTGCGGTATCGGCAGAGGAACACGGCTAAGGGCAAGGTGCCGCGATTGCGCGGAGCACTGCGTTTCTCGAAAATATGCGCGGCACTTTATTTTTCGCAAAACGCTCTATTTCCCATCAATGGTCTGCCGGGGATGTCAACGACCCGAGCGAAAGATTTCGCTTGACGCTTACGTCAGGTTCGGTGGACCTTGGTACGCTGACAAAAACAGCGCGAATGGGAGGATACTATGAAAGCACAGCTATTTTCAGCTGTCGCGGCACTGAGTGTGGTGACGACGGCATCTGCTGCATGGGCAGAGGCACATCAAGGAGCGATGGACGTACCCAAAATCACGTCATCGGTTGTTCTGGACGAGCTTGACGCGCCCTGGGACATGGCGTTCCTGCCGGATGGCACGATGTTCTTCACGGAAAAATGCGACGGCCTTTCGGTGCGGACGACCGATGGTGCGGTGAATGCCCTCTATGGCATGACGGATACAGAGGGCTACGCGGATGCCGGCGATGATCTGTTCTGCGAAGGACAGGCCGGTATGCTGGGCGTGGTGGCGGATCCGGGTTTCGCGGAAAACCGGACACTTTTCGTCTATTCGTCTTCAACCAAGTATCACGGCGATGGCTGCAAGACCAATTTCGAAAAGTGTGACGGCAACATCGTCATGCGGTTCACGGTTGGCGAAGACCTGAAAAGCGTGTCCGACAGGACGGATATCGTCACGGATATTCAGTACAAGCCGTTCGATTCCGATCAGCCCTTCGGCGGACCGGGCGCACATAACGGCGGAAGAATGGCTGTCGGGCCCGACGGCTTTCTCTGGGTTGCCGGTGGCGACCGTCACAAAGGGACCTGTCCGCAGGACGGTACCCTGCTTTGCGGTAAAGTCATTCGGATCGATGCGGATGGAAATGCCCATCCGGAAAACGCGCCGCCCGAAGGTTTCGACAAGCGTATCTACACCTACGGGCACAGAAATGTGCAGGGCATTGATTTCCGTCCAAACGACGGACGTGCGTTCACGGCGGAACATGGCCCGTGGCATAGCGATGAAATCACGGCGCTTGTAAACGGCGGGAATGCCGGATGGGACCCGGCCCAGAATACAGGTGGCAGAGGTGAGTGCCCCGATCAGTATTGCGGGTACGAGCCCAACCAGATGGACGCCGTCGACCCGGCGATCCGCGCTGCCTACACTCCGATGAGCGATACCCGCTTTGAAGATCTCATGCCAGCCGCCTGGAACAACAACGGGTTCTCTCAGGGCACCGGATCTGCTGCCTTCCTCACCGGCGAAAACTGGGGCATCTACGAAGGCCGCCTCGCCGTCGGTATCATGGGTATCGGGTTCGGAGGCACGCCGGAAGGCGCGCGGATCGACCTGATCAGCGTAACGCCTGATGGCTTGGGCATCAACGGGATCACCCGGATGCCGCTCGGGTTTTCAGCAAGGTTCCGCGGTCTTGCCATGGGGCCGGACAATGCGCTTTATGTCGCCACCGACGAGGGCGGCATACACAAGGTGACTGCGGAAAGCATCAAGTAAGCTTTCAAGAAAGACGCCCGCGCCAATAGACTGGCGCGGGCGTTGTTTTGATTTGGCGGGCAACATGATGCTTGCATCTACCCTCTGCCGTGACTTCAGACGCGTTCGACCGTGACCGTGTCGCTGGAATAAAAGGCGATATGATCCTTGATCCGCGCCACTTCTTCATGCGGAGATTCATAGCTCCAAGCGGCGTTTTGCAGTGTCTTGCTCTTGGTGACTATGGAGAAATAGCGCGCCGTGCCCTTGTGCGGGCAGCTCGTGCTGTGGTCGCTCTCGTCAAGAAAGGCCATGGCGATGTCGGCGCGCGGGAAATAGATCACGTCGGGCAGGTCGCCTTCGCTCAGCACCAGCGCGTCGCGGCTTTCCACCAGCACCGCGCCACCGGCGCGGACGGTCCATGTGCCTTCGGCCTTGTGGATGTTGATCTTGGTCATGCGGTCCCTTCCCGTTGTCGTATTGTCGGGGCATATGCCCCTGTTATATCACAGTAACATGTCAAAGCGGTGCCGTGGCCGCGTCAAGCCAGGCGCGTACGTCCGGGTCAAGGCGGGGGGCGATCCGTGCGTGGACGTCTGCGTGATAGGCATCGAGCCACGCGCGCTCGCCCTTGTCCAGCAATTCAGGGTCGATGAGCCGCCGGTCGATGGGCACGTAATTGAGCGTCTCGAATGCCAGCATATCACGTCCGTCGCCCCCGGTCACAGGCGCCGCTTTGGTCACCACCAAGATATTCTCGATGCGGATGCCAAAGGCACCTTCGCGGTAATAGCCCGGCTCGTTCGACAGTATCATCCCCGGCTCCAGCGGCACCTCAGAGGCGCGCGAAATGCGCTGCGGCCCTTCATGCACGCAAAGATGCACGCCAATGCCGTGGCCGGTGCCATGTGCATAATCCTGATCGGCCAGCCAGAGCGGATAGCGCGCGACCGCATCCAGATCGCGCCCCGCCAGCCCGCGCGGCCAACGCAGGCGGCTGATGGCGATCATGCCCTTGAGCACGCGGGTAAAGGCGGCGCGTTCGTCCTCGCCCACCTCGCCCACGGGCAGGGTGCGGGTGACATCGGTGGTGCCGTCCTCGTATTGCCCGCCGCTGTCGAGCACCAGAAGATCGCCAGCTGTCAGCGTGCGGTTGCTGTCCTCGCTCACGCGGTAATGCGGCAGGGCACCGTGGGGGCCGGCACCGGCGATGGTCTCAAAGCTGATATCAAGCAGCTTGCCGGTGGCGCGGCGACGCGCCTCCAGCGCGCGCACAACGTCGATCTCGGTCAGGGTGCCGACGGGTTGCGCCTCGTACCAGTGCAGGAAAGCGCACATCGCCGCACCGTCGCGCAGATGCGCCTCGCGGGTGGCGGCGATTTCCGCGTCGGTCTTGCGCGCCTTGGGCAGCACACAGGGGTCGTCGCCCCATTGGTGGCGGATGCTCGCCGCGTCGAGCCGGTCCACCACCCATTGCGGCACCGAGCCACGGTCAAGCCGCACAGGCCCGGTCAGCGCGCCAAGCGCGGGGTCGAAAAGATCCGGGGCGTGGACATGCACGTTATCGCCCAGATGGGCGCGGACCGCATCGGTCAGCTTGGCGTCGGCGATGAAAAGATCCACGGCACCATCGGCGTGCAGGATGGCAAACCCGTGCGGCACCGGGTTGCGCGGGATGTCGCTGCCGCGAATGTTCAAAAGCCACGCGATACTGTCGGGCAGGGTGATCACCGCGGCGGTTTGTCCGGCCTTGTCGAGCGTTGCGCCAAGGCGCGCGCGCTTGTCTGCCTGTGCCTCGCCGGCCAGCGCCTGCGGGTAGAGGCGCAATGCGCCCATCGGCGGGTCGGGGCGGTCGCGCCAGATCTTGTCGATCAGGTTGTCGCAAGGGCGCAGCGTTATGCCAGTCCCCTGCAAGCCGGTCTCATATGCCGAAAGCTGATCCGGCGTGTAAAGCCATGGGTCAAAGCCCAGCACGCCGCCCTGTGGCAGCGCCTCGGCCAGCCAGGCCGTGGGCCGGGTCGCAGGCCAGTCCACGGTCGTGAAACTGCCGCTGTCCACCTGTGCGCGTGCCTGCGCGGTATAGCGCCCATCGACGAAAAGCGCGGCCCGGTCGCGCAGCGCGATGGCGAACCCCGCCGAGCCGGTAAAGCCGGTAAGCCACGCCAGCCGGTCGTCGCAGGGGGCCACGTATTCTCCCTGATACGCATCGGCGCGCGGTATCAGAAAGCCCGCAAGCCCCGCGCGCGTGAGTTCCTTGCGCAGGGCGGCAAGCCGCGGCGGGCCGGTTTCTGGGCGGGTGGTGGCGTCAAAGCTTTGGAATGGGGTGTCATCACTGATCATGGGCCTTTGCTAGACAAGCTCGGGCCGGAAGGCAATGCAGACACTTGGCGGCTGTCCCGCGCGCACCCTGTAGGAGCGGGCCCGCAACGGTCGTCTTCTGTGACAGCCCGAAAGAGTCAAAGCCGCAAGGCGATCTGGACGTGTCAGCCCGCCTTGCGCAACCCCATCACCCGCGCACGGGCGCGCGGATCGCTGTCAAAAAGCGCGGCAAGCTGTTCTGTCATCGCGCCCGCAAGCTGGTCTGCATCGGTGATGGTGACGGCGCGCTGATAATAGCGGGTCACGTCATGGCCAATGCCGATGGCCAGCAGTTCCACCTGTCTGCGGCGTTCGACCATGGCGATCACATCGCGCAGGTGCTTTTCCAGAAAATTGGCCGGGTTCACCGACAGGGTGCTGTCATCCACCGGCGCGCCATCGGAAATGACCATCAGGATCTTGCGCTGTTCGCGGCGGGCCACCGTGCGCCGATGCGCCCATTCCAGCGCCTCGCCGTCGATATTTTCCTTGAGCAGCCCTTCTTTCATCATCAGGCCGAGATTGTCACGGGTGCGGCGCATCGGCGCGTCGGCGGATTTGTAGATGATGTGACGCAGATCGTTCAGACGGCCGGGCAGCTGCGGCCGGCCATCGTTCAGCCACGCCTCGCGGCTCAGCCCGCCTTTCCAGGCGCGGGTGGTAAAGCCCAGGATCTCGACCTTGACAGAGCAGCGTTCCAGCGTGCGGGCAAGCACATCGGCGCATATGGCCGCGATCGAGATGGGCCGCCCGCGCATGGAACCGGAATTGTCCAGCAAGAGCGTCACCACGGTGTCACGGAATTCCGTGTCTTTTTCGATCTTGAAGCTGAGTGGCGTTGTGGGGCTGGCCACGACGCGCGCAAGACGGCCCGCATCAAGGATGCCTTCCTCGCGGTCGAATTCCCACGACCGGTTCTGCTGCGCCTGAAGGCGGCGTTGCAGCTTGTTGGCAAGTCTACCAACCGCGCCCTTGAGCGGATCGAGCTGTTGATCAAGATAGGCCCGCAGGCGTTCCAGTTCGATCGGTTCGGCAAGATCCTCTGCGCGGACTTCCTCGTCGAAATCGGTACGGTAGACGGTATAATCCGGGTCGGCGTCCGAGACGGGCTGCGCCTGTGGCGGCTCTGTCGGGGCCTCGCCTTCGGGCATCTCGGTTTCGTCACCCATGTCCTGGTCGGCAAGGTCATCCATGCTGACCTGCGCCTGTTGCTCGTCCTGCTGATCCTCCTGGGCCTGTTCGGGATCGGCCTCACTCTCGGACTCGTCGCTGTCATCCTCGCCGCTGCTGTCGGGTTCTTCGATTTCCTCGGCATCGTCCTGCGCGTCGTCGTCCTGATCGTCATCCATGGAATCAGGGTCGTCGCCAAGCTGATCGCCATAGCCAAGATCGTCGATGATTTGCCGGGCAAAGCGGGCGAACGCACCCTGATCTGCCAGTTTCGCCTGAAGATCCTCCAGCGTGCCGCCTGCCTGTTCCTCTATGAAGCCCTGCCAAAGCTCCATCACGTTGCGCGCGCCCTCGGGCATGGGGCGCCCTGTGGCCAGATGCCGAATGAGATAGCCCGCCGCCACAGGTAGCGGCGCATCGGCGCTGTCGGTTATCTGGTCATAGCCCTTGCGCAGCGCCTCGGCGCCGATGCGGGCGTCGATATTACCCGCCGTACCGGGCATCTGGCGCGCGCCCATCGCCTCGCAGCGGGCGGTTTCCATTGCCTCGTAAAGGTCGCGGGCCATTTCGCCCGGTGGGGCATAGCGACTGTGCATCTTGGCATCGTGAAACTTGTGGCGCAGCGCCAGCGCATCTGCGGCTCCACGCGCCTGCAACACCTCGTCGCGGGTCATGCGGCGACTGACCTGTGGCAGCCGCATGGTGTCCCCCGAAAGCCCCGCCGGGTCGACCGAATAGCTGACTGACAGGTCGGGATTGTCGGCAAGCACCTTTGTGGCCTCGGCCAGTGCCTTTTTGAACGGATCTGCGGGATTGTCGGACTGGGCCATGTCGCGCCTTGGATCAGGATGGACTTGCATATGCAACGTAAAGCGTGGAGCGGGGATTGACCAGCAGGTGGTGACAGCAGGAGATCACTGCCCACGGGTCGGGAAGAGTTGGACCTTGCCTCTGCGGTGGTAAGCGCGGATTTTTAAAAAATCCGCGCCGAAATTTTCAAAAAATTTCGATCCGTTTTCTTTGAAGAAAACGGGCTTCACCCAAGGCTCACGCTGGCCGCGCTTTCGGGGAGTTCCTCGTCAAAGCAACGCTGGTAGAATTCCGCCACGGTTTGGCGCTCCAGCTCGTCGCACTTGTTGAGGAAGGTCAGCCGGAACGCATAGCCCACATCGTGGAAGATCCGCGCATTCTCTGCCCAGTTGATCACGGTGCGCGGGCTCATCACGGTGGAAAGATCACCATTCATGAAAGCGGTGCGCGTCAGATCCGCGACCGTCACCATCTGACCAATGGTCTTGCGCCCGGCCTCGGTGTTCATCTGGGGCGTCTTGGCGATCACGATGGCGGTTTCGGCATCGTGGCTGAGATAGTTCAGCGTGGCCACAAGGCTCCAGCGGTCCATCTGCGCCTGATTGATCTGCTGCACGCCGTGGTACAGCCCCGTCGTGTCGCCAAGGCCCACCGTATTGGCGGTGGCGAAAAGCCGGAAACAGGGATGCGGCGTGATGATCTCGTTCTGGTCAAGCAGCGTCAGCTTGCCGTCATGTTCCAGCACGCGCTGGATGACGAACATGACGTCCGCCCGGCCCGCGTCGTATTCGTCGAACACGATGGCCACGGGGTTGCGCAGCGCCCAGGGCAGGATGCCTTCGTGGAATTCCGTGACCTGCACGCCGTCGCGCAGCTTGATCGCGTCCTTGCCGATCAGGTCGATCCGGCTGATGTGGCTGTCGAGATTCACGCGCACGGCGGGCCAGTTCAGCCGCGCCGCGACCTGTTCGATATGGGTGGATTTGCCGGTGCCGTGATAGCCCTGCACCATGACGCGGCGGTTGTGCGCAAATCCCGCAAGGATCGCCATTGTCGTGTCGGGGTCGAATTTATAGGTGCCGTCGATATCGGGCACGCGGTCCGTCGCTTGGGCAAAGCCCTTGACGACCATGTCCGTGTCGATCCCGAATACATCGCGGACCGAGATATCCTCGGTCGGTTTCACGTCGCGGTCCATGTTCCCGTCGGCCATTCTGCCCATCCTTCGCTCGCGGTCTCGTGTTCAGTCTCCCCTGCAACATATCGCGGGCAAGGGCAAGGGAAAGGCCAGAGAAGTTTTGTCTGGTCGGCACCTGACGGGCGCTATACCTTCGGCGCGGAAACCGCAGGACAATGTGTTGGACGAATGTTGGATGATGATGAAATCGAACGTTTGATCGCGGCCACCGCGCTTGACGACAGGGCCGCCTTTAACGCGCTTTACACGGCGACCTCGGCAAAACTTTTCGGTGTCGTCTTGCGTGTCTTGAACAATCGCAACGCGGCGGAAGAAACGCTTCAGGACGTGTATATCAAGATCTGGCACAATGCCGGGCGCTATCAGGTCAATGGCCTCAGCCCGATGACCTGGCTGATCACCATCGCGCGCAACACAGCCATAGATGCGCGCCGCCGCAAAACGCGCGAGGCGGATGGCGACCTGCACGAGATGCTGGCCGACAGCGCGCCGGGCCCCGAAAACCGGATGAGCGAGGGCTCCGGGCACGCGCGCCTGTCGGCCTGTTTCGCGGAACTGGAGCCCGACCGCGCGGGCGCGGTGCGGCGGGCTTATCTTGACGGCAAGAGCTATGCCGAGCTGGCGGCGCAATATGGCGTGCCGCTCAACACGATGCGAAGCTGGCTGCGGCGCAGCCTGTTGAACCTTTGGGAGTGTCTTGGCCGATGACCAACACGCCGGACAAGGACGAAGACAGGGTGCTGGCGGGCGAATACGCCATTGGCCTGCTGACGCCGGACGAGGCGGCGGCCTTTGCCGCGCGTCTTGCGGTTGAGCCGGATCTTCGGAGGCTGGTGCGGCAGTGGACAGAGGATTTCGCGTGCCTGGCCGAGGATATCGAGCCGGAGACACCGCCCGCGTGGGTACAGGCGGGCGTCGACTCGCGGCTTTTCTCGGGGCCGGCGCGCGGGCCTTTGGGGGTTTTCCGGCGGGTGGTCGTACCGCTGATGACGGCGGCATCGTTGGTCGTGGCGCTTTTCCTTGTCAGCGACCCCGGAGCGCCCGGCGTGGTCAGCGACCCCGGAGCGCCCGGCGTGCAGCCGCCCGCGCCCCCCGTCTATCAGGCCGATCTGGAGGCCGAGGATAGCAGCCTGGTCTTTTCGGCGGGCTATGACGCGACCACGCGCCAGATGTATGTGGAGCGGCGGCAGGGCACCGCGCGTCCGGGCCGGGTGCTGGAATTGTGGTTGATTGCGGATGACAATCCACCGGTGTCGCTTGGCGTGCTGCCCGATAACGCCCGCGTGCGCCTGCCCGTGCCGGAGGCGCTGCGCGACAGGCTTGAGGGCGGTGTCCTTGCGCTGTCGGATGAGCCACCCGGCGGCTCGCCGACAGGCGCGCCAACGGGCGCCGTGCTGGCCGTTGGGCCGCTCATGGACGTGTGATCATGTCTTTGTGAAACTTCACGCCGTGATGCTCCGTGACTGTGGGTATCACCGGGCATGTCGTCCGGGATCACAACGCGGAGAGTCAGATATGATCATGATCAAACCGCTGACCGCTGTCCTTGGGCTTGCCCTGTCACCCGGAAAGACGGCCCAGACCGCGCTGGAGGATAAAGAAAGGCCGGGCCTCCTCCCTTGCCCGGCCTTTCGAAGGGGACCTTTCGCGCGCGTCAGCGCCGCGAGGTGCCAGCGTCAAGGACGCGTCACCATGATCCCCGAACCTTTTGGCGGATGGCGTGCTCTGCCATCCAAGTCATGCGCCCGGCCCCTCGTGAAGGGGCTGTATATCCGCCCTGTCGGCTGCGGCAATGTCGGGCAGGTCGTGGTCGCCTTCCATGCGAGCGACCAGCGCGAGCAGCGTATCGCGCATCTTTTCCAGTTCGGCATCGTCAAGCATCGTCTGGCAGCGAACCTCGCCCTGCGCGGCGGCGGCGCTGTCATGCAGGGCCTCGCCCATGGGGGTCAGCGTGATAGTGGTCACGCGCCGGTCTGTGGCGTTGCGGCTGCGGATGATGAAGCCGGCATTTTCCAGCCTGTCCACCAGTGGCGTGATGGCGTTTTGTGCCAGGCAAAGGCGGCTGGCAATCGCGCCAAGCGTGCGCGGTCCGTCCTGCCACAGAACCATCATGATCAGGTATTGCGGATAGGTCAGGCCGATCTGGGCAAGGCGGGGACGATAGGCGCGTGTCACGGCGTTCGTGGCTGCGTAAAGCGCAAAACATAACTGGTCGTCCAGTTTCAATCGTCCGGCGCTCATGCCACCCCCCATGGTGCTGCGGCTTACAATCATTTCATGCGTGAAGATTTCACATCATCCGTGAAACAGTCAAGCGATAATTTGACGTCGCGTCAGCCGCTTCAGGCAGGGCCCGTGCTGCCGTGGCGGCAGGCACGGATCACTTGAAATTGCGGCTCTGCTTGATCTGGTCCCACGCCCAGACGACCTGTTGCAGCTGTTCTTCCTGACTGCGGTCACCGCCGTTGATATCGGGATGAAGAACCTTGATCAAAGCCTTGTAAGCCTTGCGGATTTCCGCCTTTGACCAAGTGTCCTTGGCGTCCAGGATCTCGACCGCGCGGCGCTCTGTCGGGGGCAGCTTGCGCTGGGTGGTGTGGCCCTTGCCGGGGTTCTTGGTGGCGTTGACGCCAAGCACCTGATGCGGGTCTTCGATGCCCAGACGGGCCCAAGCCCGCTGTTCGGGGTCGCTGATCGGCTTGGTGTGCCGTTCCCACACCTTGTCCGCAGATGTCTGCGCGTTCAACTCGGCCTCGGTGGTACCGTCGAAGAAGTTCCACCTGTTGTTGTACTCTCGCACATGGTCCTTGCAGAACCACAGATATTCATCCAGCACATCCGGCGCCTTTGGGGCGCGGTACTTGCCCGGCTCGTCGCAACCCTCATGTTCGCAGACGCGGGTCGACGTTTCAGACGCGCCAGACATGCCACGCCGGCCACGTGGGTTCTTTTTCTTGGCCGAGGACACGGACATGTCGAATCCAAAGGGGTCTTGTTTGGGCATCACACTCACCTCAACGACTCGGAGCAAAGAGTTTATGGCATTACGCGCCGATTAGAAGGGGGCAGAGGTAAAATTCTGCCGTTTATCGCCGCGCCGTTACAGCGCAGCTTGCGGCAGGATCAGTCTTGCCCGCGCTTGGGCTGCTCCGGGGTGTCAGTGTCCCATGGCAGACGGTCGGGCGGGGTGTCGCGATCCCCCGGCGTGTTGGGGTCGGGGATGTCTTCAGCCACCGACCTGGCGTCCTCGACCACCTGGGTGGCGACAGGCTCTTTGGGCAGGTCGCTGTCGCGGGCACCATGATCCGCCGTTTCGGTATCAAGGGGGCGGCGGAACACAAGAACGCTGCGATAGACAGTGTGGGTAGAGGTCAGGCCCTGCCGCTCTTCGCTGGGCAGGATATCGGCGCGCAGATAGTCCCAGCCGCTGGCGGCCATCTCGTTGATCACCTGTTCGAGCGTGTGGGCAAACCGGGCCTCGGCCCCCTTGACGCCAGGCGCCTTGCGACCCTTTGCGGGGGCCGGAATGACGCGGTATTCATAGTGCTGCATGGCAGGCTCCCTCGTGACAAGCGCCACATCCTAACCGGACGTGGCGCAGGTACAAGGGATGATCCGGGGCGAACGTTATTCCGCAGGATGCAGCGCCGCGTTTCCGCTCTCGCTGGTGGGCAGCCCGCGCAGGATCCGATCTGCGATCAGGCCGCCCGCGACGATGGACATCAGCGCCAGACCCGCCGCCAGCGACAGCGTCGGCACCCCGGCCAGTCCCGCACCCACGGTGCAGCCGCCTGCCAGAACGCCGCCCACACCCATCAGAACCGCGCCTGCGAAATAGCGCCCGGTTTCACGCGGTGAGGTAAAGCTTTGCCATGCAAAGCGCCCCGTCAGCAGCGCGGCGGCAAGCGCGCCGACCACGACACCGCCGACAAGCCCGGTGCCAAAGCCGGGCGATACGGCGGTCGAGGCAAGTGCATAAAAGATCGCATCGGCGGCGGGCGAGGTGAACGACAGCGATTCCATCGCGATGGGATCGAAATCGTCATACAGCACATAGCCCGTGCCGACCCATGCCAGCGGCACCAGCAGCCCGATCAGCGCGGCAAGGATCAACGTGCCCGCACGGTTGCCCGACCGCAGCGCAAACACCAGCGACAGCCCCGCGATCAGCGCGGCCCAGATCAGCGGATCACCGGGCAGGGTGGCGCTGTCCAGTGGCAAGGTCACGGACCCCAGCGAGGTGCGCAGCGGGGCCAGAACGCCCTTGAGCGTGGCATGGGCGGTGATGGCAAAGACGACCAGAACGATCAGCGCGCGCAGGTTGCCCGCGCCCGTCAGCACGGTCAGCCGCGAAACACAGCCGCGCGTCAGCACCATGCCGATCCCGAACAGCACGCCCCCGGCCAGAATGGCGAGTATGGGTAGTTCTGTGACCATGAAACGGTGATCGTCAAAGCCGATCAGCCCGAAACGCACCGCGCCCTGGGTGCCCAGCACCGCCACGGCCAGTGCTGTGAGCCAGACACCGGCGGCGTGTCGGCGATCCGCGCCGACAACGGCGCGGCGCAGGCAAAATCGGGTGATCTGTGCAAGCGCACCAAAGGCCAAGCCGATCGCCAGCGCGAACCACACGGCAGCCTGCGGCGCGGTCAGTGTCTCAAATCCAAGCGACTCGAACATCGGCTTTTCTCCGGTTGGTGGAACTTTGTTCCAAATGGCGCGGATCATGGCCGTGATCAAGCCTGTCATGCCGGAATATATACCTGTTTTCCGGGAAATAGTTCTGACAACCTGGTGCTTGAGGAAGGATTTTCCGACATGCCGCGTATCGCGTGACATCGGTTCCGCCTGCCGGGTGATGACGGTGACTCTGGTCTTATTAAAGCGTTTCGCGAAAAACCTGAAACACAGATTTTCGAGAAACGCAGTACTCCGTTCAATCGTTGCACGCGTTCCGCCTTTCGCTGATGTCTCAGGTTAAATGCGGAACGCTTTAAAGCGTTTCGCCCAATCGTTGCACGCGTTTTGCGTTTAGCCGATGTCTCGGGTTAAAGGCGAAATGCTTCAGCCCGCACGCGGGATCATCCCGCGGCCCACAGATCATTGTAGACGCGGGCAATAGCGTCGGCCTCAGCCTTGGCGCTGAACTCGGTTTCGGCGATATGGCGGGCGGCGTGCGACATCCCGTCATGCCTTGCGGTGTTGCCCAGAAGGTCGCTCAGGGCGGCGGCCACATCGTCGGGGGCGTCCTCGGGCACGATCAGCCCGGTCTGGCCCTGATAGGCGAAGCGCCTGTAGTATCCCTGATCGGTGGCCACGAAAGGCACGCCGCTGGCCATGCCTTCGAGCGGGGCCATGCCGTAGCCTTCGTAGCGGGGCAGTTGCACGACCGCCGACAGCCCGCGCATGAGGCCGGGCAGATCGTCGGCGCCGATCTCTCCGGGGAAGAGGAGACGGTCGGCAAGGCCCGCCAGGGCGATGCGGTCCTTGAGAGTTTGCAGGAATGCCTCGTCGCTGCGAGCGGCGCGACCGATGACCAGAGCGGTCACATCGGGCCTGTCGGGCAACAGGCGCAGCATTGCATCTACGAAACGGTCGGTGCCTTTTTCCGGCCGGATGCGCCCGATCGTGGCAATCCCGCGCGCGCCGGGAAATCCGGTGGCCGCCCATGCCGCCGCGCGGCCGGCGGCGGGCGTGAACCGGCTGCAATCGACGCCGTGGGGCGCGATGGCGCGCACATGCGGCACGAAACCGGCGGCCTGTTCGGTGGTGGCGATAACCGCATCCATGCGCGAGATCAGCCAGCGCGGAAAAGCGGAATGCCGCCTGATCGCGGCAGAGGTAAAGACGATGCGGACAGGCAGGCGCAGCACGTCGCGTGCCCATAGGGCTGCGCGCATTTCTGTGTTGCGGCGTACATGCCATATTGTGAAGGGCCTGCCCGGCGGCGGGTTGCGGGACAGGCGGCGCGCTTCGGCGGGGGAAATCGGTGTAGGGCAGCCGGGTAGCGGGTGCGCGACAAGGGCCATGTCGAACATATCAGCCTGCTGGCGCACCACGTTGGCCGCCGTTGCCGAGACGCCGGTGAAGTTGCGGTTGAAATTCGTGACGATAAGCTCTGTCACTGGCCAGATCCCTGAATTGCCCGCCCGTGCCTAACCCAGCGCCAGCGCCTTGGAAAGCCCGTCGGCAAACCCGTCCAGCCCGGCATCCTGCGCCTTGGCAAAAGCGCGGGCGCGGGCGCGCAGCGTATCCAATGCGCAGGGGTCATCCAGAAAGTGGTGCAGCACCCCGGCCAGCGCCGTGGCGTCGGGCACCTCGATTGCCGCTTTTTGCGCGGCAAGCTCGGCATAGGCGTTGGCGAAATTCACGTAAAGCGGGCCATGCACTATGGCCGACCCCGCATGGGCCGGCTCGAACGGGTTGTGCCCGCCCACATCCGCAAAAGAGCCGCACAGACAGGTTAGCGGGCTAAGCGCATACCAAAGCCCCATCTCGCCGAGGGTGTCGGCAAGATAGACGCGGGTCTGCCCCGTGATCCTCATGCCGGTGGACCGGCGCGCACCTTCCATACCCGCCTCTGCGATCTGCACCTCGATGGCGTCCGCGCGTTCGGGGTGGCGCGGCACAAGGATCAAAAGCGCATTTGGGTCGCGCCCCAGCATGGCGCGGTGGGCCGCCAGTACCACGTCCTCCTCGCCCGGATGGGTCGAGGCGGCCAGCCAAAGGGGGCGATCCTGCACCTGCGCTTTCATCCGCTCAAGTTCGCCTGCATCATGGGGCAGGGGGCCGGACAGGGATTTCAGGTTGACCCCGGCCTTGGCATGGTCAAGCCCAAGCGCGCGCAGGTGGTCCGCCGTGCGCTGATCCTGGCAATGGATCATGCGGAACGAGCCCATCAGGTGGCGCGCCGTGGCGGGCAACCGGCCCCAATTGCGCGCCGACCCATCCGAGATGCGCGCATTGATCAGCGCCAGCGGAATGTTGCGCGCCGCCGTGAGGGAAATCATCTGCGGCCAAAGCTCGCTTTCCACGAAGACCGCCGCCGAAGGGCGCCAATGATCCAGAAAGCGGGTGACCGCGCGGCGGCTGTCAAGCGGCGGAAACTGATGCGTCGTGCGCGGCGGCAGGCGCCCGGACAGTATGCTGGCCGATGTGGCGGTGCCGGATGTGATCAGAAAGGACAGCTCCGGATCCTGCGCGCCCAGATGTGCGATCAGGCCCAGCACCGACAGCGATTCCCCGACAGAGGCCGCGTGAAACCAGATCAACCGCCCCTCGGGCCGGGGGCGCGTTGCGTGGCCCAGCCGTTCGGGCAGGCGGGACGGGTCTGCGCCCTGTGCCCGCAGTTTCCGTGAGACGCTGCCATAGGCCAGGGGTGCGATCAGGTCCGCGCCAAGCCCGTACAGGCGCACGGGCCAGGGCGCCGCGTGTCGGGTCATCAGCCGCCAGTGTGGCTCATGTGGCGCGATACGCGCCCGTCGACGGTCTGGCGGGAATAGTCGAAATCATGGCCCTTGGGCTTGCGCGTGATGGCCTCGCGAATCGCGGCCTCCAACGGCGCGTCGCTGCCCGGATTGTTGCGCAGGGGCGCGCGCAGATCGGCCATGTCCTCTTGCCCGAGGCACATGTAAAGTTCGCCGGTGCAGGTCAGCCGCACGCGGTTGCAGCTTTCGCAGAAATTATGCGTCAGCGGCGTGATGAAGCCGATCTTCTGGCCGGTTTCCTCCAGCCGCACATAGCGGGCGGGGCCGCCTGTACGCTCCGTCAGTTCAGTCAGCGTGTAGTTTTCTGCCAGCGTGCCCCTCAGATCCGACAGCTTCCAGTACTGGTCCAGCCGGTCCTCGTTGCCGATATCGCCCATCGGCATGACCTCGATAAAGGTCAGGTCCATGTCGCGGGACTTGCACCATTCGACGATGTCGAAAAGCTCATCCTCGTTGAAGCCCTTGAGCGCCACGGTGTTGATCTTCACCCGCAAGCCCGCCTTTTGCGCGGCGTCGATCCCGGCCAGCACCTGTGGCAGGCGGCCCCAGCGGGTGATGTCGGCGAATTTCTTTTCATCCAGCGTGTCGAGAGAGACATTCACCCGGCGCACGCCCGCCGCATGAAGCTCGTCGGCGAAGCGCGCCAATTGTGAGCCATTGGTGGTCAGCGTCAACTCCTTGAGCGCGCCACTTTCAAGATGGCGTGTCATATCATTGAAGAAATGCATGATGTTGCGCCGTACAAGCGGTTCGCCGCCGGTGATGCGCAGCTTCTCGACGCCCAGTCGGACAAAGGTTGAACACATGCGGTCCAGTTCTTCGAGTGTCAGCAGCTCTTTCTTGGGCAGAAAGGTCATGTTTTCCGACATGCAGTAGACGCAACGAAAATCGCAGCGGTCCGTGACGGAGACACGCAGATAAGAGATGGCGCGTTGGAACGGGTCTATCAAAGGTGCAGTCATGTCAGGAACCTATGCAATCCGGGCCGGGTGGGCAAGTCTTTGATCTTCGGGATTGATACGAAGGTCAGCACGGCATAAACTTGAAGCATGTTGCGTTATATTATGGTCTTTTTGTCCCTTTTCGTCCTTGCCGGATGCGAAGGATCCGGCGCGCGCCTGATGCCTGGGCAAACCGAAACGCCCGCGCCAGCGGGCGAAGAGGGGCCGCCTGCTGCGACCCTAACGCCCGAAGCGACACCCCGTGGCAGCCAGCCGGGCCTGGCGCGCACGGCGGAAGATTTCGACACCACCAGCGATGCCGACCGCGCGAAAGCCCTGGCTGACGCGTCTTCGGGGGGCGCTGGGCGCGATCTGGGCCTGACTGTTGCCTCTCTTGGGGCCGTGGGCGAAGGTGGCATGTGGCTCAAGACACCGCTGGTCTTGTCGCCTGCGCGCGGGCGGGTGGTGTATCCGGACAAGGGGACACGTGTCGCGGTGGATCTGATTCCGATCGAGGGCGAGCCGGGATCGGGCAGCCGGATTTCGCTGGCCGCGATGCGACTGATCGAGGCGGATCTGACCGCCCTTCCGGAATTGCGGGTTTTCGTCACCTACTGAAGGCGGGGCGCGGTGCCCTGCGCTATTCCACCGTGACCGACTTGGCCAGGTTGCGCGGCTGGTCCACATCCGTGCCCTTTGCGACGGCGGTGTGATAGGCCAGAAGTTGGGCGGGCAGGGCGTAAAGGATCGGGGTCAGCACCGGGTCGATCTGCGGCAGGATCAGCGTCATCCACGCGTCTTTCCCGGCGGCTTCTGCCCCCGGCGCGTCGGTGATCAGGATCACCTTTCCGCCGCGCGCCATGACCTCTTGCATGTTTGATACGGTCTTGTCGAACAGCCCGTCGCGGGGGGCCATCACGATCACTGGCATTTTCTTGTCGATCAGCGCGATGGGGCCGTGCTTCAGTTCGCCCGATGCATAAGCTTCGGCATGTATATAGCTGATTTCCTTTAGTTTAAGCGCGCCCTCCAAAGCCATGGGATACATCAGCCCACGCCCCAGGAACAGCGCGTTGTCGGCTTCGGCGAGACGGCGGGCGGCCTTCTGGAAATCACCATCCATCTCCAGCGCATTGTTGAGCGTGGCGGGCAGCCCGCGCAGCTTCGACAGCAGGTCCGCCATCCGCTCGGCGTCGATCATGCCGCGATCCCCGGCGGCCTTTAGCGACAGCAGCAAGAGCACGGTCAACTGGCAGGTGAACGCCTTGGTCGAGGCGACGCCGATCTCCACGCCCGCATGGATCGGCAGCGCCAGATCGCTTTCGCGCGCGATGGAGCTTTCGGGCACGTTCACCACAGACAAAAGCCGCGCCGCACGCCCCTTGCAATAGCGCAGCGCGGCCAGCGTGTCGGCGGTCTCGCCCGACTGGCTGATGACAAGCGCGGCGGTGTTGCCGGGAATCGGCGGTTCGCGGTAGCGGAATTCCGAGGCGATATCCACATCCACAGGCAGGCCCGCTATCTGTTCGAACCAGTATTTCGCGGTCAGGCACGCATAATAGGCGGTGCCGCAAGCGACCATCGTTATCCGGTCATAGGCCGCGAAATTCAGCGCCTCGTCCGCCATGTCCACCACGCTGCCATCGGCGCTCAGGTAATGTTGCACCGTCTCGCCGATGACGGTGGGCTGTTCGGCGATTTCCTTTGCCATGAAATGCTTGTGCCCTGCCTTGTCGACCATGCTGTGGGTCGCCTCGATCTTGCGGGTTTCGCGGCTGACCGGGTTGCCTTTGCGGTCCGTGATGCGCAGGCTGGTGCGAGAGAGGATCGCGGTATCGCCTTCCTCCAGATAGGTGATCCTGTCGGTCAGCGGGGCGAGTGCGATGGCATCAGAGCCCACGAACATTTCGCCGTCGCCATGGCCAACGGCCAGCGGGCTGCCCTTGCGGGCGGCGATCATCAAATCCGGTTCACCGTCAAAAAGCAGGCACAGCGCATAGGCACCATCGAGCCTGTCGATGACGCTACGCGTGGCAGTCTCGGGGCTTTCGCCCCGGCCAAGATGCAGGTGCAACAAAAGCGCGATCGTTTCGGTGTCGGTGTCCGTCTCATGCGCGATGCCATGCGCGGCCAGTTCCGCGCGCAGGTCGCGGTAATTCTCGATGATGCCGTTATGCACCACGGCCACCGGCCCGGCCTGATGCGGGTGCGCATTGGTTACACTGGGCGCGCCATGCGTGGCCCAGCGGGTGTGGCCGATGCCGGCTTTGCCGGGCAGCGGGTCATGCACCAGCAGGTCCGACAGGTTCACCAGCTTGCCCACCGCGCGGCGGCGATCCAGACGGCCTTGGTTCAGCGTGGCGATTCCCGCGCTGTCATAGCCGCGATATTCAAGCCGCCTCAGCGCCTCGACCAATGTGGGCGCAACCTCGTGCTTGCCCAGAACGCCGACGATACCACACATTCTACACGGCCCCTTGGTCTTGCTGGTTTTTCTTGCGTCTTAGCATTTCGAATAGTTTTCGCGCGAGCCCCGGTTTCGTGATTTGCCGGGCGCGGGCCACGGCCATCGCGCCTTCGGGCACATCCTGCGTGATAACGGACCCCGAGGCGGTCATGGCGTCGTCGCCCACGGTTACGGGGGCGACCAGCATGGTGTTGGAGCCGACAAACACGCGCGCGCCGATGGTGGTGCGGTGTTTCATCACGCCGTCATAGTTGCAGGTGATCGTGCCTGCGCCGATATTGGCGCGCTCGCCTAGGCTGGCATCGCCGATATAGCTCAGATGGTTGACCTTCGCGCCCTCGGCGATCAGCGCGTTCTTGACCTCGACGAAATTGCCGATGCGGGTGTCCTCGGCCAGTTCCGCGCCGGGGCGCAGACGGGCATAGGGACCAACCACCGCTCCGCGCGATACGTGGCAGCCCTCAAGATGGGAAAACGCGCGGATATGCGCGCCCGACTCGATGGTGACATCGGGGCCGAACACCACGTTTTGCTCGATGATGCTGTCCCGGCCAACATAGGTATCATAGGCGAAATGCACCGTTTCGGGCGCGGGCATGGTCACGCCGTCCTCCAGCATCGCGGCGCGTTTGCGGGTTTGAAAGGCGGCCTCGGCGCGGGCGAGTTCCGGGCGGGAATTGATGCCCATCGTTTCTGCCTCGTCGCAGGCGATGGCGGTGGCGGAAAGGCCGCGTGCGCGGGCGATTTCAACGATGTCGGTCAGGTAATATTCGCCCGCGGCATTGTCGTTGCCAACAGCCGCGATCAAATCGAACAGGGTGGCGGCAGAGGCGGCAATGACGCCGGAATTGCAGAAGGTGATGGTGCGAGTGGCCTCGTCCGCGTCCTTGAATTCAACAATTTTTTCAAGGCGCTCGCCGGACATCTTCAACCGCCCGTAGCGGCCCGGATCGGCGGCCTCGAACCCCAGCACGACAAGATCATGGCTGTGGCGGGCCTCTGCCATTCGGGCAAGCGTGTCCTCGGAGACGAAGGGCGTGTCACCGTAAAGCACGATGGCGTCGCCTGCATAACCCTCCAGCAGCGGTGCGGCTTGGGCGACGGCATGGCCGGTGCCCAATTGCTCGGCCTGATGGGCGATCTTGGCTGTCTCGTCATACTCTTTCGCCGCGTGTTCCACAGCGTCGGCCCCGTGGCCCGTCACGACGATGGTGTGATCGGGGTCAAGCGCGGCACCCGCGCGCATTGCGTGCACCAGCATCGGCGCGCCCGCGACCCGGTGCAGCACCTTGGGCTGGTCCGAATTCATCCGGGTGCCTTGCCCGGCGGCAAGGATGATCAGGCTGGTGGGCATGCGGTTTCGCTTTCCTTCTTGGCGCGCCCGTTTTCTCCGGTTGGCAAGGTCGCGCAAGGGCGTGGCGGATCAAAGATGATTGCGGTAGGTGACAGGCGCAGGCGAAAACCTGCCCAGACTTGGCCGCAGGCATAAGAGGCGGGAAACGACATGGCAACGGTGGTCTTCGATCTGGACGGTACGCTGGCGGATACGAGCGGCGATCTGATCGCCGCGGCGAATGCCTGTTTCCGCGACATGGGCGCGGGTGACATGCTGGACGTGGCCACCGATGCGGGCACCGCGCTGCGCGGCGGGCGTGCCATGCTGGGGCTGGGGCTGGAGCGGTTGGGACGCGCCGATGATGTCGCCGAGATTGACCGGCAATATCCTCGCCTGCTGGCGGCCTATGAAGGGGCCATCGACACGCACACGCGGTTCTATCCCAACGCGATGGAAACGGTCGCGGCGCTGCGTGACGAGGGGTTCAAGGTGGCCATCTGCACCAACAAGCCCGAGGCGCTGGCGCGGCTCTTGATGACGCGGCTGGGGGTGCTGGACAGTTTCGGATCGCTGATCGGGGCCGATACGCTGCCGGTGCGCAAGCCCGATCCCGAACCGCTGCGCGAGGCGGTGCGCCGCGCGGGCGGCGACCCGGCGCAGTGCGTGCTGGTGGGCGACACGGTGACTGACCGCGAAACGTCGCGCGCGGCGGGCGTGGCGTCGATCCTTGTGACCTTTGGCCCCGGCGCCCATGCGGTGGAGGCACTTGCACCCGAGGCCACGATCGGCCATTTCGACGAACTGCCCGTCGTGGTGCGACGCTTTTTGCGTGTGTCATAAGTTCGGCTTTGCTGAAACAGCGATCCTGCGGGGGGCTGGCCCATTGACGCATCGGCAGGCACATCGCAATTATGCTGACATGACAGAAATATTCACCGGCAATTTCACCCAGCAGGAACCGATCCCCGAGGACGGGATCGCGGCGGCGATGGAGGTTCTGCAAAGCGGGCGGCTGCATCGCTACAACCTTGGCCCCGATGAGCTGGGCGAGGTGGGTCTGCTGGAGCAAGAATTCGCCGCCTATACCGGGGCGCGCTATGCGCTGGCCGTCGCCTCTGGCGGCTATGCGATGGCAACCGCGCTGCGCGCCCTTGGCATCGGGCCGGGCGACAGGGTGCTGACCAATGCGTTCACGCTGGCCCCGGTGCCGGGAGCGATTGCCAGCGTCAACGCCGTGCCGGTCTTCGTGGGCGTGACCGAGGATCTGACCATCGACCTTGACGATCTGGCCGCCAAGGCGGGCGAGGCGCGGGTGCTGATGCTGAGCCACATGCGCGGGCATCTTTGCGACATGGATCGGTTGATGGAGATTTGCGACGCCGCCGGAATCACGGTGATCGAGGATTGCGCGCATACGATGGGGGCTGCGTGGAACGGGCACCCGTCGGGCCGGTTCGGGAAGGTGGGCTGCTATTCGACGCAGACCTACAAGCATATGAATTCCGGCGAGGGCGGCTTTCTGATTACCGATGACGA
>JANSXS010000056.1 GCA_024742835.1 Paracoccaceae bacterium
CAAGAAGCTCGCCAGACGCTCCACAGCTCTCCAGTGCGCTTGATCGAATTTCTTTTTATTGTGCTCGGACCGTTGCCGCTGTTCTTGATTGATTTCGAGATAGAGTTCCAAGCACTGCTTGAGGGTCGGTTCGATTGTGGCCGGTTGTTCTCCCCTCACGATCCTTGCAGCCTGATCCCATTGGCTTGTAGTGACCATGGGCGCATAGGTGGGCGTTCCAGTGGTGGGATCTGTTCCCTCGTATCGCATGTCTTCGTACTGGTTGAAGAATTCTGTTAGAGTGTCGCCGTATGCCCGTACTTCTGCTGGATCAGCCTGAAAGTCTGGTCTCTGGCTTGGATGAATACCGTGACGGTGTAGTAGCTCACCAGCCCCCTGTGTGGCATAATGAACTCCTAGGGTGTCGGGGGGCTCGGTGTCGTGACCGTGTATGCCGTTCTCCCTGCGTATACTTGCCACTTGTCGTTCGAACTCTTCATTGACCACAGCTCCACGGGAGAGGGCTTCACAATGGGATTTGGTCTTAAGCGATCGTTTTTCTTCGAGCTTGCCGAATGCATCACGGCAATCATTGGGCACCCTGCGTCGATACGCGTAGAACCCAGTTCTCGACTTCCTAACGTAGCTGGTAACACGTGTCATTGTGTCCTCGCAGTATCGTTCTGTGTACCGTGTGTGCCACATGTTATGTACCAAATTTTTTGAGGATAGGCAATAAATCAAAGAAATAAGTGCGATTAGCCTCAGAGATTGAGTCCCTTCACCCGCACCATTTCGATCTTGCAGTGTTCTTCCGAGATTATCGCGCTTCGCTTGTCTAGGTTCACTCTGGGTTTCGCAGAGTCTCGCTCTGGTCCTGGTCCAGTTCTCATCGCCTCCTTTTCTGCGGTGCGCGTTTTGACGCGGCTCGTTGATTGCGCTTTGCGCGATATTTTCTGATCACCTCCATAATTTTGTGCCCGGTGACGGCCTTGACCTCATCGTCGCTGCATCCCGTATCGGATAGCTGCACCGCCGCCTTTTAGCGCCAGCCATGCGATACCAGCCGCTTGAGCAATTCGAGGGCTGTGCGTCGGGCAGGTCATCCGACATGGAACAGCTACCCCTGAATTCGGGGAAGGAGATTGCCCAGTAAAGCTTGTTTGGCAGGCAGAAGTATGGGATCTTCAACCTTAACGACAGGCCAATTGGGAATGTCGGATTACATAGTCGATCTGATTTTCCGATGACGGGCTGGTTGACGGGCTGGTTGACGGGCTGGTGTCTTTTTACTTCAAGCGGCCCAAGATATTGAGTTGAATACAGGTTTTAAATATGTTTTGGCGCGTGGATTTTGACCGGCTGCAATACACCGAAGAGAGCAGCAGTACTTTCTCTATTACGTTTTCCGGTGGTGACGTTTCTCAATTTCAGAACCAATACTACTATTCCAGCCTTCGGTTTGGCATTGCCACCGGACAGGGTTTTGCGTCTGCGTCCAGCGGGGACATTGACCTTTTCGGGCGTCAGTCCATCGGCACGGAACGCGATCCGGTCAGTAATGTTCTGTATGACATATACGAGATTCCGGTATCACGCGGTGTGGACGAAACCGGCATCAGGTGGCGCAACATTGATGACGCCGTTGAAGAGATCGAGAACTTTCAGGTCAAGATCTTTGGCGTCTCGCTGACCAGGGTTTCGACCGGAACGGAAATCTATGTCGGGCCCTCCCTGACCACGTCGAGCGGCAGGGTCTGGCAGTTTGTCGATCCGTCGAATGCCAGCCGAACGGTGCAGGTTGTCGACGATGAGGGCGGTGCGGATGAGTTCACCGACCTGTTGATCACCAATTTTGCGGTGTCGGGCAGCGGTTCTTCGGGAAGCTCGGTCACTGCATCCTTCGGTCTGGTCAACCTGGGCAGCAAACAGGTTGGCGGCGGGGCGACCGGCAATGTCCGGTTTCTCGACGAGGCTGGAAGCCTCTTGCAAGACACGCCGTTTACCACCTCGACATTGCAGCCCAACGGATCGGCCGGCATCATCTCGCCCGCAAGTTTCTCGTATCTTGTGCCACTGGGCTTTGACGGGAACATCACCGTGGAGGTTGTGGTTGACGCCGATGAAGACGAGACGGTTCTGTCCAACAACCGGCAAGCGCAGACAATCGGGTTCACACAAAATGATCCGCTGGCCGATCTTACCGCCGAAGGGATTGTGTTTGTCCCCGAGGATCTGTCGATTTCCGACGGTGATACCGGGTTTGTCCGGTTTCGGGTCACCAATCTGGACGATGAGGTGGCCAGCGAACGTTCAACTGCCGATGTGGTTGTGCGCGATCCATCCGGTGCAGTGGTGTTCACTCAGGAGAACATCACCGTTCTGCCGGTGGCCCCGAACGGAGGCCAGCAGAAGCAAACCGGCGCGTTCACGCTTCCTGCGGGTGTCATGGGCGAATTCAGCATTTCAGTCGCAGTGAACGCATCCGGCGCGGTTCCCGAAGCCGTTACGACAAACAACCTCGTGACCCGGACGTTTTCTGTTTCGGAACAAGCGGCGGCCCGCGCCTTGGGTGATTTCGTGCCCTTGCAGCGCAGCCAGGATGGCACCTATTTCATCTCTGAAGAACGGCTGTTGAACAATGATCTGCCGGGTGATTTCGGTCCATTGGACGCAGGCTCAATCGTATCTGTCGGGCCGGGCAGCAGTACGGCGGATGGCACGGCCACGCTGGATGAGCAGGCTGGCGGCGTTCGCTTCGTTTTGTCGGATCCAGCCGCGGCAACCGGGAATTTCACCTACTCCATTCAGGATGGAACCGGCGCGCTGTCGCAGGCAAACGTGAACCTGTCCTTTCAAGGCGATCTGCCCGACAACAACGCACCTGTAGCCGTTGACGACAGTTATTCCTTCTCGCGGCTCAGCAGCACCGGAACCTATCTGATTTCCGCCGCAGACCTTCTTGCGAATGACATAGATGCCGACGGCGATGTCCTGGAGCTGGTTTCGGTCATCGGACAGCAAGGAATATCGGCAACCTTGTCTGGCGGCTCGGTCACGGTGCGCCCCGCAGACGATGTGCAGACCGGCGCGTTCTCTTATTTGGTGGCCGATCCTGATGGGCTGACATCGACCGGTTTGGTAAGCCTGACCTTCCCCGATCCGGTATTTACCCCGACGAACGTGGCGCCTTTTGTCTCGGTCCAGCCGGTTTTGCGCCTCATGGAGGGGGCGCAGGTTGCCTTGTCGGAGATGATGAACGGTTACGATTCCGATGGTCAGATCGCGAATTACAAGATCGTTCTGCCGCCCGGCGCGGGCCGGGTTCTGGATGCCAGTGGCAATGCAAGATCTGGCGGCACTGTGTTTGTATCGGCGGCTGAATTCGCGCTGTCGCGGTTTGAAGCAGGTCCGCAGTCCGGCGATCATTCGCTTGAAATAAGCGTCCTCGACGATGACGGTGCAGAAAGCCAGACTGCGGAAATCGGGCTTTCTGTTTTTGAGGTGGCGGCAGAGCCGGTCAATGCACCGCCCGAGGTCACTTTCGATACCCAGGAGCGCTATTCCCCAAGTGCGATTGTGATGCTCGACAGCATCGCGTCATTTCGTGACGTCAATGGAAGTGACGACATCACCAGCGTGCTGCTGGGTGATTTTTCTGGCAATGGCGGTGATCCGTCGGGGCATCTGGTCAACCGCGCCACCGGCGACGTCTTGCGGGCAACCGCTGGCCATACCGCTTATGCCCTTGTAGACATATCTGATTTTGGCAACTGGGCCGTTGTCTCATCGCCTGCTGTTCGATCCGGCGTGATCGAGGATCAATTTCTTGTTGCTCCGGTTGATTCCCAAGGTGTGCTGCCCGGTGGTGTCGCAAACACGTTGGATACAGACGCGCCTGCCAACCTGACCGTCAATGTCCTGACCGCACCGCGTGTGGTGATCGAGGCGGCCAATGGCGGTGTAACCGGGTTTGCAGGCCAGCAGGTTGGTCTCGCCACGCTGGTGAGTACGACCATCAGCGTTGACCGGATCACGGTTTCGGGCGACAGCCCGGTTTATGATCTGGTCAAAACCACGACCGGGCAGGTTTTTGACGCGGCCCAAAGTGTCGCTATCCGCGATATGGCGGATTGGGCAATTCGGTTTGAAACCCTGTCCGGGCCGCAGGTCCGCGCGCAGGACAATCTGGTCATCACGCCCTTTGCCGGAGAGATACAGGGCACAGAAAAACGTCTTTCTGTAGCGCTGGAAAGCGAGGAACAACCCGAAGAGCAGACCCTTGGTTTGCTCGGCCTGGGTCTGGATATGCTGGCCGACGCCTTCGAGGTGCCGGTTGACGGGGTGGTCACGGTCCTGCGCAATATCTACGAGACACAAAACGTCAAGTACCTGCTCACCCTGTCCGCCTCGGCGTCTTACTTCGTCAAGGCTTCGACAAAGACTTCCTTCGACCTGATGGATGCGCTTGGCCTTACCGTCGAAGGCGCTGGAGGATATGACGGCAATCCCGATGGCAAGGTGACGGTCTGGCAATCGTTGGAAGGCACTCTGTTTTCCAGTGATCCGGGTCTTGAATTCGCCATTGGATTGACCCCGATGTCATTCGACCCCGAAATGCCCGACCTGATGGCCCCGGTTGATTTGGAGATTGCACAAGCCGGGCTGAGCGCAAAGCTGGGCAGCTTTGGCGTAAAGGGCGAAGTGAGCTTGGATCTGGACGGAGCTAAATATGCTTATGGCGGATCGGTTGGCCTTGGCATTCCGTCGGCTGGCATGAAGCTGAGCGGCGATCTCGTGGACCTTGTTAATGGCAATCTGCCGACCAACCCGGAGATCTACGCCAAACTCGACTTCGGAGCAGATAGCCTTCTTCCTTGGGTCGATGTTTCCATGGTGACTCTTGGGGGCACCCTTGCGCTTGGCGAAATTTCGCGTGGGGCAATCGCGGACCTTGCTTTGACGGTGGGCGGTGGCGTTGCAGGCACTTCGGCACTTTTGCGGTTGCTCAATGGTGAGACGGAATTTGCGTATGAAGCCACAGTCTCGGATGGCCTGACCGGCACCGGTGGTCGCGACACCATCGTTGGGGGCGATGGCAATGATGTGCTTGAAGGGGCCAGCGAGAATGACATGCTGGACGGAGGGCCGGGCGACGACACGCTCCTTGGCGGCGACGGATTTGACGTTCTGAAAGGTGGTCCGGGTCGCGACGCGATCAACGCGCAGGATCAGGGCGGCGTTATGATCGGCGGGGCCGACGGGGACAATTACCATGTTGCCCTGTCATCCATGGGCACCGGAACGGATCGGACCGTCATATACGATCAGGGGCGTGCTGGTGAAAACGACGTGCTTTACATCGTTGAT
The DNA here is from genome assembly GCA_024742835.1 of Paracoccaceae bacterium. GTDB lineage: Bacteria > Pseudomonadota > Alphaproteobacteria > Rhodobacterales > Rhodobacteraceae > Roseovarius. The sequence continues at coordinate 5,350 of JANSXS010000056.1, forward strand.
ACCCGACCGCCACCGCTCTTTGATCCATTGACTACCATTCTGGGGCCGGACAACTTGTATGGGCGCACCGATGGCTCTGACCTGATGCTGGAGATCCGTGAATTCGGTTCACTGATCGGAGAAATCCGCATCGTCGATCAGGCCACCGCCGAAAACCACATCGAAAGCATCGTGTTTCTCAAACAGGATGGCACAAATTCCAACCACGGCGTTGTCGACCTTTCGGACATGGCGCGGGACAATGGGTGGTTTGTCGGCATCACGCCTGCGAATGTCGAAAATGACGTGGGCAATGGCGGCTTTGTCGGCGGAGCCGAAGCGGACATCGTCACTGGCGGGGACAAGGCCGAGGTCATCCAGACCAATGCCGGCGATGATCTGGTCTTTGCCGGTGCCGGTAACGACACGATTGTGGCCGGCTCTGGCGAGGGGCGCGACATTTATGATGGGGGCGAAGGCGTTGACGCCCTGCGCTATCCCAGCGCGGTCGCGGCCATGGTGATAGATCTGAATGAAGGCACCGCCTTTGGCGGCCCAGAGATCGGTTCGGATGTCTTTTTGAATATCGAGCAGATCGAAGGCGGGCAGGCGGGCGACGAGATCACCGGCAATGATGCTGACAACACGATCGCGGGCGCAAGCGGCGACGATGGGATCATCGGGCGCGGCGGAAATGACAGCTTGAGCGGTGGCCAGGGGCGGGATTATCTGTCCGGCGATTCCGGCGATGATACGCTCGAGGGTGGGCAGAACGATGACACCCTTGAAGGCGGCAGCGGGGACGACTCGCTGGCTGGCGACGACGGGGCGGACAGCCTGCTGGGTGGTGACGGCGCGGACACAATGGATGGCGGCACGGGTGCCGATATTCTCAACGGGGGCAGCGGTAACGACCGTATCGAAACCAGCCTTTCAAATCCGGGCGATACCATCGACGGCGGCGCGGGGACAGACACGGTAGTGATTGGCCAACCGGGCACCGCCTTGATCTCTGCCGTCGACCTGAGCGCAGGCTTGCAAAGCGACCTTGGTGGGGCGGGTGAACTGCGCAATATGGAAGCCGTGCATTGGGTCGGCGGGGGCTTTGCCGATACCGCCACCTTGCGCTTCGATCCATCCGTAGCCGCCTTGCACCGGTTCGACGGGGCAGGCGGGATCGACCGGCTCGTGCTGCCGGATGCGGATGTGGCAAGCGCCTCGCTGGCCTATGACGCGCAAAGCGGCACGCAGACCCTGAGCATCGGCGTGATGCAGGTCGCTCTTACGGGGGTCGAAATGATCGCCTTCGGAGACGCGGCGGCGGATCAGACGATCTGGCTCGACGGCCGGGAACTTGGCGCATTGGGTGAGGGTCGGATAGATCTGGGCGGCGGCAACCAGACGCTGGATGTCCGCGACGCCGCATTGCTGGACGGGACGTTCATTCTGGATGGCGGCGGCGGCGACGATCACCTTGTCATTGATTGGTCCGGTGTGACCACCGAGATTCGTAACGTTGCCCTGACTACAGAGGGCTTCATCGCGGGTATCGGGGAAACAAGTGTCGAGATCAGCGGGTTTGAAAGCCTGGCCCTGACCGCAGGCACCGCACCGACAACCATTTATGCCTTTGCTCTGGATGAAGACAATGTCCTGATCGGCGGACCATCGGATGATTCCTTTGATTCCGGGGACGGCGACGATAGCCTTGTCGGCAATGGTGGCGACGATCGCCTGGCGTCCAGGGTCGGTGATGACACCCTGATCGGCGGTCAGGGCGAAGACCATCTGCGGGTCGGGACGGGCGATACCAGCGTGCGCGGCGGCGACGGGTCAGATACCCTGACCGTCAGAGGCCCAGGCTTGCATTTTCTGCATGGTGACGCCGGTGATGATCATTTCGTGATCCAACCTGAGGCGGGAACCGTCCATGTGTTCGGCGGTGGCGATCACGACAGGTTGTTCTACACCGCGGCAGAGGGGGCCGACCCTTTGGATCTTGAGTTCGATGCAGATCCCGCATCAATACACGCCTTGCCGCAAGGTGGCTCGTTTCGCAGCATCGAAGACCTGTCCCTGACGCTCGGCAACCAGGATGACATCCTCTCGATCGTCGTTCAGGACGATAGCCAACACAACATCGACGCGGGCGGCGGTCGGGATGTGGTCAAGCTCGATTACAGCGGTGCCGGGGCCGAACTCGACGTGTTCTACCAGACATCTCTTTCACGCACGGCCATCGATGTGGGTGATGACTTTTCCGTCTTGTTGAAACAGATCGAAGTGCTCGAAGTCATCGGCAGCGCCTTCGACGACAGCTTCCGGACGTGGGCACCGGATGTGGAAATGCGGTTGCACGGCGGGGATGGTGAGGACAGCTTTTTTGGCAGTGCGCTTGCGGATGACATCTCTGGCGGTGACCATGACGATTTCATAAATGGGCGCGCCGGGGATGACTTCCTGAAGGGCGACGACGGCGATGATCAACTGAGTGGCGAAGAGGGCCAAGACACGCTCGAAGGCGGTGCGGGCGACGACGACCTCTATGGGGGCGAAAACCATGATCGCCTTCTGGGTCAGGGAGATAATGACTTTCTCCGTGGCGAGGCGGGCGATGATACGCTGATCGGCGGGGCGGGTGATGATAATTTGAACGGCGAAAGCGGGAGCGATCGGCTCAAAGGGGGTCTTGGCGATGATTATATCAACGGCGGCGAGGGGTTTGACACCGCCGTTTTTGCTCTCTCAAGCAGTGAGATTACCGTTGCCCAATGGGTTGGCGGACTGATTGTTTCCTCCGCGCTCGGCACGGACACCATTCACAACTCGGTTGAAAACTTCCAGTTTAAAGACGTTACGGTCAGCTTTGACGATATGGTCGCCATGATCCCGGCCGAAAGGCTTAACCTGTACGGAACAGATGGTGATGATACTCTTATCGGCGATACCGGTGAGGACACCCTGCAAGGCGCTGCCGGGAATGACATGCTGCAAGGGGCGGATGGCATTGACCGCCTCATTGATGGTCAGGGTGCCGATTTCCTCTCCGGAGATTCTGGTGATGACACAATCACGCTTGTTGGCACGATGTTTCACACCGCACAGTATGTTGCCCATAACGCAAGCTCGGTTACGCAAACCGGCACGGGTCAGCGCATCTCTCTCGACGGAAAGGTAAAGATCGAGGCGGTCATCGACGGTGGCGCGGACGTCGATACCATCAACCTAGGCGGACAGGGCGATGCGTTTTTCCTGCATGATGCCTATTCGGACTTTCATCACTCGCTTGCGCTGGCCGCGGACTATGTCGGCAATGATAGCACGCAGCGATTTATCAATATCCAGAATATCAATGGCCTTGGCGGTGACGATATAATTGATCTGACCAGCCCCGATTACAGTCTGGCGGCTGAGGCGATACGGATTGATGGCAATGAAGGGAACGATGTGATCTGGGGGTCGGATGCCGATGAAATCATCCACGGCGGGACCGGCGACGATACGATCTTTGGCGGTATTGGAACGGATCTGCTTATCGGTGGCGCTGGCGCTGACACGTTTCAGTTCACGCGCACATCAACTGATACCACGGTTGACGACTTCGATCCCACCGCCGGTGATACGCTGGAGTTCTTCAATAACGGTGGCGCGACCTTTGATCCGACCAGCATGGCTTTGACTGCAACGGGCGTGCGCATCGCCTATGAAGAAGCGGGCACGAGCCATGAAATTGATATCGCGTTGGCGGCATCAGCGGACGAATTTTCATGGTCTCTGGGCCGGATTTCTTCCGCGACCGACTTCTTGTGATCAACAGCATGGTAAGATCAGCAGTGAGTGCGAAATTATCTCATCAAGACAATCACCTGATAACCGGGGTCGGGGTGGATGCCGCTCTGCACCGACGGCGTCACGATGTGCCAGACTTGTGGTGTGGAAAGGCAAATCCCAAACGATGCAATCCGCGAACGAGGTTCGCATCATCGGCATTCATCGGACCGCGCGAACGCGGTGTGCGTCGCAAACGCTGCCTCGCACGGTCCGATGACCACATGACTCCGGTTAAACGCGATACGCTTTAGCCCAGCTTTCGCAACCGCTTGATCAAGCTGGACGTGTCCCAGCGTCCGCCGCCCATGTTCTGCACGTCCTTGTAGTAATGATCCACAAGTGCGGTCACGGGCAGGGCGGCACCCGTCTCGTTGGCGGTCTCAAGGCAGATGGCAAGATCCTTGCGCATCCAGTCCACGGCGAACCCGTGCTCGAACTGGTCGTCGAGCATCGTCTCGTAGCGGTTCGCCATCTGCCAGCTTCCGGCGGCTCCCTGGCTGATCACCTCGACCACGGCGCGCCCGTCAAGCCCGGCTTTTTCGGCGAAATGCAGTGCCTCTGACAGGCCCTGCACCAGCCCGGCAATGGCGATCTGGTTGCACATCTTGGTGGTTTGCCCCGCGCCCGACGCGCCGATGCGGCGGCAAAGCTTGGCATAGGTGGTCATGATCGCTTCGGCCTTGGCGTAGGCGTCCTCATCCCCGCCGCACATGATCGAAAGCTGCCCGTTCTCCGCGCCCGCCTGACCGCCGGAGATCGGCGCATCGACAAAACCGAGGTCAAGCGCGCCGGCGGCGGTGTAAAGTTCCTGGGTCACTTTCGACGATACGGTGGTGTGATCCACGAACACCGCGCCCGCTTGCATCCCGGCAAAGGCGCCGTCCGTGCCAAGACAGACGCTGCGCAGGTCGTCGTCATTGCCCACGCAGGACATGACGAAATCGGCGCCCTCGGCGGCCTGTCGCGGGGTGGGGGCCATCCGCCCACCATGTTGCGCGACCCAGGCGTCGGCCTTGGCTGCGGTGCGGTTATAGACGCAAACCGCGTGCCCGGCAGCCTGAAGATGCCCGGCCATCGGGTAGCCCATCACACCAAGGCCCAGAAATGCCAGCTTTGCCATGTTTCACCTCTTCCCATTGTCTCGCACCGGATTTCTGACTATCGGGAACCGGGGTTGCAAGGGAATTCGAGGCAGGCATGGCGCACGTCTTCAAATGGTTGATCCGGTTGGCGGGGGCGATGATCCTTGTGTCGCTGCTGGCGGTGCTGGGCGGCTATTACCTGTTGTCGCGGTCGTTGCCCGATTATGACAAGGACGTGGCCGTCGCCGGGCTGACCGCCCCGGTCGAGATCGTGCGCGACAATGCCAATGTGCCGCATGTCTTCGGACAGGCGGACGGGGATGTCTTTTTTGGCCTTGGCTATGCGCACGCACAGGACCGGCTGTGGCAGATGGTGATGCAGCGGCGCACGGTGCAGGGCCGCTTGTCAGAGGTGTTCGGCCTGCGCACGGTCGAGATCGACAAGCTGATGCGCCGTCTTGATCTTTACGGTCTGGCGCAAGGCTCTGTCGCGGCGCAGGACGCGCCCACGCAAGCCGCGCTGCGCGCCTATGCGGCGGGGGTGAATGCGCGTCTGGCCGAGATCAACGCGGATGCGCTTGGCCGCGGCGCGCCTGAAATGTTCATGTTCAACGCACCCATGGCCCCTTGGCAGCCAGCGGATTCGCTGGCGATCATCAAGCTGATGGCATTGCAGCTTTCGTCCCATCTGGAGGAGGAAGTGCTCTATGCCCGGGCCTCGCTGGCGCTGGAGGATGAGCGCTGGCTCGACGATATCCTGCCACTGTCGCCGGGATCGGGCATTGCCGCCTTGCCCGATTACGCCGCGCTGTTTCCCGAGGGCACGACAGTCGCGCAAGCCACAGGGCAGGGTGTGCCGGATCATCCGCTGTCGCCCTTCCGCAAGCGCGCCTTTGCGGGGGCGTCAAATGCCTGGGCGGCGGCACCCAAACGCTCGGCCTCTGGCGGGACGCTTCTGGCCAACGACCCGCATCTGGGCTTTTCGGCCCCGTCGATCTGGTATCTGGCGCGGCTGGAGTTGTCGTCTGGCGGGGTGATCGGGGCAACGATCCCCGGCGTCCCGGCCATCCTTGCGGGGCGCTCGGGCGCTTTGGGCTGGGGCATCACGTCATCCTACATGGACGATCAGGATTTGTATATCGAGCGGCTGAACCCCGACGATCCGCGCCAATACCTGACGCCCGAGGGCTACAAGCCCTTTCGCACCGAAAGCTCCATCATCCGGATCAAGGATCAGGCCCCCGTCACGCTGACCCTGCGCTGGACGGAAAATGGCCCCGTACTGCCCGGCTCACATTACAACCTGGCAGAGGTGCTCCCGTCGGGTCATGTTATGTCGCTCGGCTGGACGGCGCTGTCGGACAGCGACACTACCATGAGCGCTGCCATGGAGCTGATGCGGGCCATGTCGGTGCCGGAGGCGATCGAGGCCGGGC
>JANSXS010000063.1 GCA_024742835.1 Paracoccaceae bacterium
GCGAACTCGTCCCTGCCGTAGCCTTGCAAAAACAGCAGCGCCGTCAGGTCACCGTGGTTGATCCGTAAGTCGCACTGCGCGGCGACCGAGGGTTTGGCGTGCAGGGCCACACCCGTGCCCGCGCGGTGCAGCATGCCAAGGTCATTGGCGCCGTCGCCCACCGCGATCACATCTGCATCGGTCAGGCCAAGCCGCGCGGTGATCTCTTCCAGCGCCTTGATCTTGGCCTGTCGGCCCAGGACCGGTTGACCCACCTGGCCCGTGACCTGCCCGTTTTCGATCAGCAGGTGGTTGGCGCGCTGCTCGTCAAAGCCCAGGCCGGCAGCGACGCGCTCGGTGTAATAGGTGAACCCGCCGGAGACGAGCGCGGTATATCCGCCCTCTGCCTTCATCGTCGCCAGCAGCGTCGCACCACCCGGCATGTAGGTGATCCGGTTCTCCCAGACCTCGGCCAGGGCCGCCTCCGGCAGACCACGCAGCAGGCCTACGCGCTCGGTCAGTGCCGCGACGAAATCCAGCTCTCCGTTCATGGCGCGCACGGTGATGGCGCGCACCGCCTCGCCCACGCCTGCGGCATCGGCCAGTTCGTCGATGCATTCCTGTTGCGTCATGGTGCAGTCCATATCCGCCAGCAGCATTTTCTTGCGCCGCCCCTGCGCCGGCTGCACCACCAGATCGACGTGCTGCGCCTGCAGGCTGTCCCAGACCTCCCACCGGTTCGCGGTCACCTGCTCCATCGTGAACTCCGCCGCCTCATCGGGCGAAAGCCACCTGGCCTCGCCCCCGCCCCACGCGTTGCGCAGGCTGTCGACAAGGGCGGGATCAAGCGCACCACGCGGCGCGATCAGGGTGGTGATGAACATGGGGCAAGGTTTCCGATCGTAGACGCGCTGGTCGCAATTTGACATTCAAGCGGCGTTCTAGCGCCATTTCTGCACTTGCGAAAGGCCCCCGAGAGGCGTAACTCCGTCCGTGGGACACCCCTCCCCAACGAGGGGCGTATATCTGGAAGGATACCATTGATGGGTATGACTGAACCGGCAACGCGGCCGGCAAATCCGCGTTTTTCCTCTGGCCCCTGTGCCAAACCCCCCGTATTCGAATTGAACCAACTCGCCGACGCGCCTCTGGGCCGTTCGCATCGTGCGGCCGTGGGCAAGGCCAAGCTGAAGGCCGCCATCGAGGGGACGCGTGAGATCCTCGGCGTTCCGGCGGACTACAGGATCGGCATCGTGCCCGCCTCTGATACCGGCGCGGTCGAGATGGCGATGTGGAACCTGCTGGGCGCGCGCCCGGTGGAAATGCTGGCCTGGGAAAGCTTTGGCGCGGGCTGGGTCACTGACGTGGACAAGCAACTGAAACTGGATGCACAGGTCAAGACCGCCGAATATGGCGAGATCGTCGATCTGGACACGGTCGACACCGACAATGACGTGGTCTTTACCTGGAACGGCACCACCTCGGGCGTCCGCGTGCCCAATGGCGACTGGATCAAGACGGACCGTGCCGGGTTGACCATTTGCGACGCGACAAGCGCGGCCTTCGCGCAGGACCTGCCCTGGGACAAGCTGGATGTGACCACCTTCTCCTGGCAGAAGGTCCTGGGCGGTGAGGCCGCGCACGGTATGATCATCCTCAGCCCGCGTGCCGTGGAACGACTGGAAAGCTACACGCCCGCCTGGCCCCTGCCCAAGATTTTCCGCCTGACCAAGGGCGGCAAGCTGATCGAAGGCGTTTTCCGGGGCGAAACGATCAACACGCCGTCGATGCTGGCGGTCGAGGATTACCTGGTGGCGCTGGAATGGGCCCGGTCCGTCGGTAGCCTGAAGGGGCTGATCGCGCGGGCCGATGCGAACGCCGGTGCAATTGCCGAGTTTGTCGCCGCGCATGACTGGATCGATTTCCTGGCCACCGATCCCGCGACCCGGTCGAACACCTCGGTCTGCCTGAAGTTCACCGATGCCCGGATCGCCGACGGACCCGGCTTTGCCAAGGCCGTGGCAAAGCGGCTGGAAAGCGAGAACATAGCTCTGGACATCGGCGCCTATCGCGACGCGCCGGCCGGTCTGCGGATCTGGTGCGGCGGTACGGTGGAAACCGTCGATATCGCGGCAATGCTGCCCTGGCTGGCATGGGCCTTCGAAACCGAAATCGCCGCCCAGACGCAGGCGGCCTGACCGCTTCCCCGCTTCCAACGGAAATTCCCGGTGTGGCCACGCAGGCCGCACCGCCCCATCCGACTGTCAAAGGACCATGACAATGGCACCCAAAGTTCTCGTATCCGACAAGCTTTCCCCGACCGCCGTCCAGATTTTCCGCGACCGCGGGATCGAGGTGGATTTCGAACCCGACCTGGGCAAGGACAAGGACCGTCTTGCCGCGGCGATCGGCAAGTATGACGGCCTGGCGATCCGCTCGGCGACCAAGGTCACCGAAAAGATCCTGGCGTCTGCCGACAATCTGAAGGTGATCGGGCGCGCCGGCATCGGTACCGACAACATCGACAAGGACGCCGCCTCGCGCAAGGGCGTGATCGTGATGAACACGCCCTTTGGCAACATGATCACCACCGCCGAACACGCCATCGCGATGATGTTCGCGGTGGCCCGGCAATTGCCCGAGGCCAGCGCATCCACCCACGCCGGCAAATGGGAGAAATCCCGGTTCATGGGCGTCGAACTGACCGGCAAGACACTGGGCGTGATCGGCGCCGGCAACATTGGCGGCATCGTCTGCGACCGCGCGCGCGGGCTGAAGATGAAGGTTCTGGCCTATGATCCGTTCCTCGGCACAGAAAAAGCCGAGAAGATGGGCGTTGAGAAGGTCGAACTGGACGATCTTCTGGCACGCGCCGATTTCATCACGCTGCATGTGCCGTTCACCGACGCCACCCGCAACATCCTGAGCCGCGAAAACCTGGCCAAGACGCGCAAGGGCGTGCGCATCATCAACTGTGCGCGCGGCGGCCTTGTCGACGAAGAGGCGCTGGCCGAATTGCTGAAATCCGGTCATGTGGCTGGCGCCGGGTTCGATGTCTTCGCTGTCGAACCGGCGGTGAACAACCCGTTGTTCAACCTGCCCAACGTGGTCTGCACCCCGCACCTGGGCGCGGCAACGACCGAAGCGCAGGAAAACGTGGCCTTGCAGGTGGCCGAACAGATGTCGGACTATCTGTTGACCGGCGCTGTCACCAATGCGCTGAACATGCCCTCGGTCACCGCGGAAGAGGCCAAGGTCATGGGGCCCTGGGTCAAGCTGGCCGGTCACCTTGGTGGCTTCATCGGCCAGATGACCGACGAACCGATCCAGGCCATCAACATCCTTTACGACGGATCTGTCGCCGGCATGAACCTCGAGGCGCTGAATTGCTCGGTGGTTGCCGGGATCATGAAACGGGTGAACCCCGATGTGAACATGGTCAGCGCGCCGGTCGTGGCCAAGGAACGCGGGATCCAGATCTCGACCACCAATCAGGACAAATCGGGCGCCTTCGACGGCTATATCAAGGTCACCGTGGTGACCAAGCTGCGCACCCGGTCCGTTGCCGGCACCGTGTTTTCCGATGGCAAGCCGCGGTTCATCCAGATCAAGGGCATCAACATCGACGCGGAAATCGGCGCGCATATGCTCTATACCACCAACAAGGACGTGCCCGGCGTGATCGGCACATTGGGCCAGACCATGGGCACGAACGGCGTGAACATCGCCAACTTCACGCTGGGCCGTTCCGACAAGGGCGGCGAGGCGATCGCGCTGCTTTATGTGGACGAACCGGTGCCGGCCACGGTTCTCGACAAGCTGGCGGCCACCGACATGTTCCAGCAGATCAAGGTGCTTCAGTTCGACGTCGCCTGACGGCAGCCCGCAACAACCGCGACAAACCAACGCCCCCGCCGGTTGCGACGGGGGCGTTCGGCATTTTCGGAACCGCCGCCGGCTTTTCTTTCAGCCGGGCATGGGCCATAACCGCGGCACCCGCGAGGAGCCCGAAAGATGACCCGACCGATCTATGCCATCGGAGACGTGCACGGCCAGAAATCCCAGCTTGAGGATGCCCTTGCCCTGATCGAACGCGACGGCGGCGGCGCGGCGCCGGTCGTCTTTGTCGGCGATTATGCGGATCGCGGCGCCGATACGGCGGGCGTTCTGGATCTGCTGATCCAGGGGCGGGACGCGGGCCGCGACTGGACCTTCCTGAAGGGCAACCACGACCGCATGTTCGAATGGTTCATGGAGCCTGAACCGCGACATGACCCCTACCTTCTGACCGATTACTACTGGCTGCACGCACGGCTGGGCGGGCGCGAAACGCTGGCCTCCTACGGTGTCGATGCCGCGCCGCGCCGGCGGCTGAAGGACGTGCATGCCGATGCCCGCGACCGGGTGCCGCAAAGCCACCTGGATTTTCTGCGCGGCCTGCGGCTGAGCCACCAGAACGAAGACTTTTTCTTTGTACATGCCGGGATCCGACCGGGGGTCGCGCTGGACAGCCAGACCGAGGAAGACATGCTGTGGATCCGCAGCGGATTTATCGATCACGCGCAGATGCACCCCAAGCTGATCGTGCATGGCCATACGGCGGTGGACATGCCCGAACATCAGGGAAACCGTGTGAACCTGGATGGCGGCGCGGGCTATGGCCGGCCCCTTGTGCCGGCGGTTTTCGAGGCGGGCGAGGCCTGGACGCTGGGCCGGAACGGACGCACGCCGCTGACACCCCAGCCAGTGCGCCCCGACTGATCGAATCAAATGCGCCGAACATTCCCGCCGCGACACACGGTTTGGCAACCCGGACGGTGCTAGACCCCGCCGCGGCTGGGGGCGGCAAAGGGCATGAAGGGTTTTGCCGCGCGGCGCCTGACCGCATGGCGGGTACGAGTACCGCCCCCAGCCACCCACCTTCGCGCCCCGGCCGTGGCAAGGCGGCCAGATAGCTCTGGCGCCGGGGCCGCGCAGACAGCATAGTCCGGCACATTCGACACGAAGCGGAGGACAAGATGACCGAAGTCGTTATTCTGGACGGTGCGCGCACCGCGATTGGAACCTTTGGCGGTTCGCTGGCCAGCGTCGCGCCTATCGACCTGGCCACGGTGGCGACCGAGGCCGCGCTGGAACGGTCGGGCGTCGAAGCCGGGCAGATCGGGCATGTCATGTTCGGCCATGTGATCAACACCGAACCGCGCGACATGTACCTGAGCCGGGTCGCCGCGATGCAGGCCGGAATTCCCGAAGGCACCCCGGCGATGAACGTCAACCGGCTGTGCGGATCGGGCGCGCAGGCGGTGGTATCGGCGGTGCAGGCCCTGATGCTGGGCGACGCCGATTTTGCGGTGGCGGGCGGCGCTGAATCCATGTCGCGCAGCCCCTTCATCATGCCGCAGGCCCGCTGGGGCGCGAAGATGGGCGATGTCAAATCGCTCGACATGATGCTGGGCGCGCTGAACTGCCCGTTCGGCACCGGGCACATGGGCGTCACCGCCGAAAATGTCGCCGCCGAACATCAGATCACCCGTGACGATCAGGACGCCTTTGCCCTGACCAGCCAGCAACGGGCCGCCGAGGCGATCGAAGCGGGCCGCTTCGACAGCCAGATCGCACCGGTCGAGGTGATGGTGCGCCGCGAAAAGGTTCCCTTTGCCCGCGATGAACACCCCAAGGCCACCACGCCCGAGGCGCTGGCCGGTTTGCGCCCGGTGTTCCGCAAGGACGGCACCGTGACCGCCGGCAATGCCAGCGGCATCAACGATGGTGCCGCCGCGCTGGTTCTGGCATCTGCGGACGCGGCCGAGAAATCCGGCCTGAAGCCGCGCGCGCGGGTTCTGGGCTATGCCCATGCCGGCGTGCGCCCGGACGTGATGGGTGTGGGGCCGATTCCGGCGGTGCGCAACCTGATGGCGCGCACCGGCCTCGAGATCACGGATTTCGACGTGATCGAAAGCAACGAAGCCTTCGCCAGCCAGGCACTTGCCGTCAACAAGGCGCTGGGGATAGATCCCGCGCGGGTCAACCCCAATGGCGGGGCCATCGCGCTGGGCCATCCGGTCGGCGCGACCGGGGCGATCATCACGCTGAAGGCGCTTTACGAACTCGAGCGTACCGGCGGGCGGCGCGCGCTGGTGACAATGTGCATCGGCGGCGGACAGGGCATCGCGCTGGCCATCGAACGGCTCTAGGTCACTATCGCTGCCGGCCGGGCGCTTGCGCCCCGGCCGGCACGCACCGGCCTATGCCTCGAGAGAGCGGCGCAGGTTTTCCACGTCTTCCGCGATCTGACCGTCGGTCAGCTTCAGTTCTTCGATGCGTTTGACGCCATGGATCACCGTCGTGTGATCGCGCCCGCCAAACCGGCGCCCGATGTCGGGCAATGACCGGCTGGTCAGATGCTTGCAAAGATACATCGCCACCTGCCGCGGCCGCGCATAGGCGCGCAGACGTTTCGGGCCGATGATGTCGCTGAGCCGGATCTTGTAGTAGTCCGACACCCGCCTCTGGATTTCCTCAACGGTGATCTTGCGTTCAGACGCACGCAGGATATCGGCCAGGCAATCCTGTGTCAGATCCATGTCGATCGGCCGCCGCACCAGCGAGGCAAAGGCGAACAGCCGCGTCAGGGCACCTTCCAGAACGCGCACGTTCGTCGATATGCGATGCGCGAGGAATTCCAGAACTCCGGGATTGAGCACCAGGCCGGGATACCCCAGCTTGTGATCTTCGACCTTGGACTGAAGGATACCCAGCCGCAGTTCGTAATCCGTCGGGTGCAGATCGACGACCAGACCGCTCTGAAGCCGCGATTTGACCCGATCCTCGAGATCCTTGATTTCGCCCGGCGCGCGGTCGGCGGAAATCACGATCTGCTTGTTCTGATCCACCAGCGCGTTGAAGGTGTGAAAGAATTCTTCCTGGGTGCTTTCCTTGCCGGCGATGAACTGGACGTCGTCCACCATCAACACGTCGACCGAACGGAACAGCGATTTGAAATCCATCATCCTGCGTTCGCGCAGCGCCTGCACGAACCGATACATGAACTGTTCGGCCGACAGGTACAGCACGTTCCATTCGGGCTGCCGCTGACGCAGTTCCCAGGCGATCGCATGCATCAGATGCGTCTTGCCCAGGCCGACGCCACCATAGAGAAACAGCGGGTTGAAGCTGACCGGGCCCGCCTCGGCAACGCGCCGGGCGGCGGCATGGGCCAGTTCGTTGGGTTTGCCCACCACGAAGTTGTCGAAGGTAAACCGCGCATCCAGCGGCGCCGCCTGAAGCGTGTCCGAGGTGTCGGCCGTCGCTGCGCGCGGGGCCGCAGGAGTGGCTTCCGCCGCAACCGGCGCGGCAGGGCGGCGCGGCGAATTCGCGGCGACCCGGAACATCAGCCGCTTCACGTCCGCCCCGGCGTTGTTCAATTCGTACAGGATGAGATCCGAGAAATTCTGGCTGACGTAGTTGCCGATGAAGTTCGTCGGAACCTGAAACACCGCGATCCCTTCGACCAGTCTGTCGAACTCGATCGGTTCGATCCAGGTTGTATAGTTGTTCTGCCCCACCGTCTTGAGCAGTCGAAGCCGCAGTTGGCCCCATTTGTCCTGTGTCATGCGCGCCCCACACATAGGTTTTCGCCGGTCCGTGCCGACCTGATCTTCTTGCACCGGCCCCACACCGGCAGTCCTGTTCGGGAGCGACAGCAACCCGGCGCCCAAGGGCGCTGAAGGCGCCCGTGGCCGGGCACACCCATGCATTCCGCACAACCTGTCTGTCGGCCCGCGTGAGCGATCCGCGAAAGGTCTGCGCCGAAATTGCACAGTCGTTGTCATGACAGGGCCGGACAGCGGTGCAGCACCCGATCCGGCAATTCCAGCTTTCCGGCAAAAAATATACCGGTCTTCCAGCGATCCAGAGCCTGTCTTTTATTGGTCTTCTGACAGCCTCGGAACCAACCTGTCCCCCCAGGCGAGAGACTCGCCGTACCCGTTGGTAGCAACTTACGCCGCCGAGCGGCAACAACACTCTGAACTTGACTCTGGTTTTGGCACAACGAATCTATCGCGACTGCCCGCTTGTTGACCGACGCAAAAAAGCGCCACCCGAAGGCGGCGCCATTGAAACACAAGCGGTTTTTCAGGGACTGGCCGCCGGGATCAGCCCAGCGCCTTGACCCGAGATGCCAGGCGGGAAATTTTACGCGATGCGGTGTTCTTGTGGAACACGCCCTTGGTAACGCCACGCATCAGCTCGGGCTGGGCGGCGCGCAATGCCGCTGTGGCGGCTTCCTTGTCACCGGAAGCGATTGCTTCCTCGACGCGGCGCAGGAATGTGCGGATGCGCGAGCGGCGCGACTTGTTGATGGCAAAGCGCGCTTCGTTCTGCCGCGCGCGTTTCTTGGCTTGGGGTGAATTGGCCATGGTGTCGTCTCCCCTTAGGTCGGGACAAATTGAAAACAGATCGCGCAAGCGGTCCCGAACCGGAATTTCATCAACCGGGGTGAGTCAGGCCAGAGCGGGCCACACGCGCATGCATCGCAGGCCATTAGACCAGCGCGCGCCGAAAGAAAAGCCAAAATCGCGCGATCGGGTGCGGTATCTACTTGTCGCGGAACTGTGCGGTCCGCTTTTCCAGGAATGCGGCCATGCCTTCCTTTTGATCCTCGGTCGCGAACATGGCGTGAAAAACCCGACGTTCGAACAGGATGCCTTCGGACAGCGTTACCTCATAGCTGCGATTGACCGCCTCTTTCACGGTCATGGTGGCCAGCATGGATTTCTCGGCGATCTTCTGCGCGGCGGCCATCGTTTCTTCCATCAGCTTCTTGGCCGGCACGACGCGGCTGACAAGGCCTGCGCGCTCGGCCTCCTCGGCGGGCATGAACCGACCGGTCAGGTTCATGTCCATGGATTTCGATTTACCCACGAAGCGCGTCAACCGCTGGCTGCCGCCCATGCCGGCCACGACGCCCAGGTTGATCTCGGGTTGGCCGAACTTGGCGTTGTCGGCGGCGATGATGAAATCGCAGGCCATCGCCAGCTCGCAACCGCCGCCCAGCGCATAACCGGCGACCGCCGCGACGATGGGCTTGCGGATCGCCACGATCCGGTCGCAGGCATCGGCGAAGAGGTTGGTGGTATAGACGTCGACAAAGCTGAGCGTCGACATTTCCTTGATGTCCGCGCCGGCGGCAAAGGCCTTTTCCGATCCGGTGATGACGATGCAGCGCACCTTGTCGTTGGCATCCGCTTCTTCCAGCGCCGTGCACAATTCGCGCAGAAGCTGCTGGTTCAGCGCGTTCAGCGCGTCCGGGCGGTTCAGCTTGATGAGCGAAACGTGGTCATCGACATCGACGGTGATCGTCTCAAAGGCCATGATCTGAGCTTTCCGTTTGTTCGGTCCAGGACCGTTTCATTACCACGCACTGGAGTTGGTTCAAGTTATCTTTGGCAACTTCGGCAGTAGAACGACGACCGCCCCGACTGCACGATCCGCACCACCGTGTCGGTGCAGCCGGCGCCGCGGCATGGCTGACCTTCGCGGCCGTAGACGTCGAAACTGTGCTGGAAATAGCCCAGTTCCCCATCGGCCTGGCGAAAATCGCGCAGGCTGGATCCGCCCGCGTCGATGGCATCGTTCAGCACCTGACGGATCACCGGCACCAGCGTGGCGACCCTCTGGCGCGCGATCCGCCCGGCCTTGCGACGCGGTGAGATGCCGGCCCGAAACAGCGCCTCGCAGACCTAGATGTTGCCGAGGCCGGCCAGGATGCGTTGATCCAGAAGCGCCGCCTTGACCGGTGTGTTGCGGCCGCGGAATCCGTCGATCAGAACGGTCTCGTCGAAGGCGTTGCCCAGAGGTTCGGGGCCGAGGCCGGCCAGCAGCTTGTGTTCCTCGGCGCGCGCGGTCGGCATCAGGTCCATGGCGCCGAACCGGCGCGGGTCGTTGAAGGTGATGCGCGCCCCGTTGTCCATGTGCAGCACGACGTGGTCGTGCTTTTCCGGCGCCGGATGGTTGTGCGCGAAACGGCCCAGCGGATCGCCCGATACCATCATCCGGCCCGACATGCCCAGATGCACCAACAGCGTTTCACCGCCCGAAAGATCGGCCAGGATGTATTTGGACCGTCGGCGCAGCCGTTCCACCCGCTGCCCGGTCAGCCGCGCGGCCATGTCGGGCGGAAACGGCCACCGCAGATCGGGCCGGTTAACATCGGCGCGGGCGATCGCCGCCCCTTCCATGACCGGCGCCAGACCGCGACGGACCGTCTCAACCTCTGGCAATTCGGGCATTTCACGCTTCCCTTACCGGGGGCGCGCATTGTGCCCGCCCACCAGCGGCCTATAACAAGAGCGAATCCACAAAGGTGCAAGAGCCAGCATGACCGACGACAGTGAAAAAACCACGCATTTCGGATTTGAAACCGTGCCGGAAAACGAAAAGGCCGGTCGCGTGCGCGGGGTCTTCGGATCGGTGGCGTCGAAATACGACATCATGAACGACGTGATGAGCGGCGGCATCCACCGGCTCTGGAAGGATGCGATGATGGACTGGCTGGCGCCGCGGGCGGGCCAGACGCTTCTGGACGTGGCGGGCGGCACCGGCGATATCGCCTTCCGCTTTCTCAAGCGCGCCGGCGCGGGCCATGCCACAGTGCTGGACCTGACCGAACCGATGCTGATCGAAGGCCGCAAGCGCGCCGAGGCCGAAGCGATGCACGATGCGCTGGATTGGGTCGTGGGCGATGCGATGGCCCTGCCCTTCCCCGACAACAGCTTCGACGTCTACACAATCAGCTTCGGCATCCGCAACGTGACCCGCCCGCAGGATGCGCTGGCCGAGGCGTTCCGCGTGTTGCGCCCCGGCGGGCGCCTGATGGTGCTCGAGTTCAGCCAGATCCCCAACGACCTGATGCAGAAGGCCTACGATCTCTATTCGTTCAACGTGATTCCGCGCATGGGGCAGGTGATCGCCGGCGACCGCGACAGCTATCAGTATCTGGTGGAATCGATCCGCAAGTTTCCCGATCAGGACACGTTCCTGGGCATGGTGCGCGGCGCCGGTTTCGAACAGGCGAAATATCGCAACCTCAGCCTGGGCATCGCAGCGCTTCATTCGGGTTGGAAGCTGTAGCGGATGCGCGGACCCCATAACATACTGCGCCTGATCCGTACCGGCGCCACGCTGGAGAGAACCGGCGCCATGACCGTCGTTCTCGAGGCGTTCGAGGCGCCGCGCGCGCTGCGCATCGTGGTGCGCGCGCTGGCGATCCCGTTCAAATGGCTGGGCTATCCCGGCGATCCCACGATGCCCCCGGCCACCCGCGCGCTGACGGCGCTGGGCCCCGCATACATCAAGTTCGGGCAGGTGCTTTCGACACGCCCGGATGTTGTCGGCGACGATCTGGCGGTGCAATTGCGGGTGCTTCAGGACAAGCTGCCACCGTTTCCGGTGGCCACTGCCAAGGCCGAGGTGGCGCGCGAACTGGGCCGGCCCGTGGATGAAATGTTTTCGGAGTTTTCCGAACCCATCGCGGCGGCCTCGATCGCGCAGGTGCATAAGGCGCGCATAGCCGCCACCGGCGAAGAGGTTGCGGTCAAGGTGCTGCGGCCGGGCATCGAACGGGCGTTCCGCACCGACGTCGACGCCTTCTATTTTGCCGCCCGCATGGTCGAGGTGCTGGCGCCGTTCTCGCGGCGGCTGCGCCCGATGGACGTGATCCGCCACTTCGACGGGGTGGTGCGCGGCGAACTCGACCTGCGGCTGGAAAGCTCGGCGGCCTCCGAATTTGCCGCCAACACCACCGACGATCCCGGTTTCCAGCTGCCCCAGATCAAATGGGATTACTCGGGGCGCCGCGTCATGACGCTGGGATGGGCCGATGGCGCCCCGATGGGCGACAATACCGCCATAGACGCCGCCGGCCACGACCGGCGCGTGCTGGGCGAACGGGTGCTGAAACTGTTTCTGATGCATGCGCTGCGCGACGGGTATTTCCACGCCGACATGCACCAGGGCAATCTGAAGGTCGCCCCGAACGGCGATATCATCGCCTATGATTTCGGCATCATGGGCCATATCGACGAATACACCCGCCGCGTCTATGCCGAGATCCTCTACGGGTTCATCCGCAAGGATTACAAACGTGTCGCCGAGGTGCATTTCGAGGCCGGCTATGTGCCCGCCGACCAGGATGTCGACGAATTCGCCCGCGCCCTGCGCGCGGTGGGCGAGCCGATCTTCGGCATGGATGCCTCGCGGATCTCGATGGGGCGGTTGCTGGCCTACCTGTTCGAGGTGACGGAACGCTTCGGGATGGAAACCCGCACCGAACTGATACTGCTGCAACGCACGATGGTCGTGGTCGAAGGTGTCGCGCGGTCGCTCAACCCGCAGATCAACATCTGGCAGGTGGCCAGCCCGGTGGTGTCTGACTACATCCAGAAGAGCATCGGCCCAAAGGCGGTCGTGACCGACCTGGCCAAAACCGCGCGGGTGCTGGCGCGGTTCGGCCCGCGCCTGCCCGGCCTTGTCGAGGCGGCGCTGATCCGGCAATCGGGAAGCCCTTCGGCGCATCGCCCGTTCTGGCGGTGGATCGTTCTGGCCGGCGGCGCGGGTCTGTGCGCGGGGCTGGGCCTGGCGTTCGCGATCGAATGGCTGGGCTGACCTGACACAGGGCCGCGCGGCGGTTTGCGCCCCGACAGCCGCCGCCCTGCGCAGCACTCTTGACGGGGTGTCGTTTCCGCCGCACAACCGCCTGAAAGGGCAATAATCTCTTGTGCTGGGACAACAAGACGCTAGCCTGCACGTCCCGGCGCAACGAAGGGACATGGGACATGAAACTCAGCATCGAACGCGGCACCCTTCTGAAGGCGGTGTCACAGGCGCAGTCCGTGGTCGAGCGGCGCAACACCATTCCCATTCTTGCCAACGTTCTGATCGAAGCCGAAGGATCGAACGTGACCTTCCGCGCCACCGATCTGGATATCGAAGTGGTGGACCGCGCCCCGGCGCAGGTGGAACGCGCGGGTGCCACCACAGTGCCCGCCACCACGCTGCATGAGATCGTGCGCAAACTGCCGGATGGTGCATTGGTCACACTGGCCGCCGACAGCGCGGCGGGCCGGCTGACGGTTCAGGCGGGGCGGTCGAATTTCTCGCTTGCCACGCTGGCACGCGAAGATTTCCCGGTGATGGCCTCGTCGGAGTACGACAAGAATTTCAGCGCCCCCGCGCCGGTGCTGCGGCGGCTGTTTGACAAATCCAAGTTCGCCATCTCGACCGAGGAAACCCGGTATTACCTGAACGGCGTCTACATGCATGTGGCCGACGGCGCGGATGGCCGGGTACTGCGCTGCGTAGCCACCGACGGGCATCGCCTGGCGCGGATTGATGCGCCCCTGCCCGAAGGCGCCGAAGGCATGCCCGGCGTCATCGTCCCGCGCAAGACCGTCGGCGAACTGCGCAAGCTTCTGGAAGACGACGACATGCAGATCGCCGTTTCGGTCAGCGAAACCAAGATCCGTTTCGCAACCCCCGACATCACCCTGACATCCAAGGTGATCGACGGCACGTTCCCCGATTACACCCGCGTCATTCCCCAGAACAACACACGCAAGCTCGAGGTGGACGCCGCCGAATTCGCGCAGGCGGTGGACCGCGTCGCGACAGTGTCTTCCGAACGGTCGCGCGCGGTGAAGCTGCAACTCGACGAAGACAGGCTGATCCTGTCCGTCAACGCGCCCGACAGCGGCGCAGCCGAGGAAGAACTGGCTGTGGCCTATGGTGACGAGCGGTTGGAAATCGGGTTCAACGCCAAGTATCTGCTGGAAATCGCCAGCCAGGTCGATCGCGAGAACGCCGTGTTCATGTTCAATTCCGCCGGCGATCCGACCCTGATGCGCGAAGGCAACGATACCAGCGCTGTCTATGTCGTGATGCCGATGCGGGTGTGACCCGCGGCGCGCCACCCCCCGTCGGATGCGGGCGCGACGAGGCGAGGCAGCGATGACCACGGCCTTTGTTTCCCGGTTGACCGTTTCGCATTTTCGGTCGCACAAGACCGCGCGCCTGGCCCCGGACGCGCGGCCCGTGGCTGTTTTTGGGCCAAATGGCGCCGGCAAGACGAACATTCTCGAGGCGGTTTCGCTGTTGTCGCCGGGGCGCGGTTTGCGGCGGGCAGCCGCCAGCGACATGGCGCGGCGGCCAGAGGCGTTGGGATGGAAAATGCGGGCGGAGGTGATCACGCCCGAAGGCCATAGCGAAATCGAGACATGGTCGGATGCCGGCGCCGCCCGCCAGGTGCGCCGCGACGGCAAGCCGGTCAGCCAGACGGCACTGGGCCGCACGATCCGGGTTCTGTGGCTGATCCCGGCGATGGACCGGCTGTGGATCGAAGGCGCGGACGGTCGCCGCCGATTTCTCGACCGCATCGCTCTCAGCTTCTTTCCCGACCACGCGGATGCGGCGATCGAATATGAAAAGGCAATGCGCGAGCGCAACAGGCTGTTTCGCGATCAGGTGCGCGATGCTGCCTGGTATGCCGCCTACGAGGCGCAGATGGCCCGCGCGGGGCATTTGCTGCACGTCAATCGCGGCGCCGCGCTTTTGCGCCTGCAAGCCGCGCAGGACGCCGCGGAAACCGCATTTCCGACCGCCGACCTGACGCTGATGCAGACCGAAGGCGAGATGCCCGAAACCGAAACTGATCTGCGCGCCGCCCTGGCCGAAAGCCGGTTTCGTGACATGGCGGCTGGCCGCGCCCTCGTGGGGCCGCACCGGGCCGATCTTTCGGGGGTCTACGCCGCCAAGGGCGTTCCGGCCCGGGATTGTTCGACCGGCGAACAGAAGGCACTGCTGGTGTCGCTGATCCTGGCCAACGGGCGCGCGCTTCTGGCGCAGACCGGTGCGCCGCCGATCCTGTTGCTGGACGAGGTGGCCGCCCATCTCGATCCCGACCGCCGCGCCGCGCTTTATGATGAAATCTGCACGCTGGGCGCGCAGGCCTGGATGACCGGGACGGAACGCGGGCTGTTCGACGGTCTGGCCGACCGCGCGCAATATGTCAGGGTGCGCGAAACCGGGGCCGGGCAATCCGAGGTTTGCACGCTGTGACGGTTTCGCTGTTTGATCTGGGGCTTTATGCCGGGGCGCTGTTGATCCTGTTTCTGACGCCGGGCCCGGTGTGGCTGGCGCTGATGGCGCGATCGGTGTCGGGCGGCTTCGCGGCGGCCTGGCCGCTGGCAATTGGGGTGGCCTGCGGCGATGTCGTCTGGCCGTTCCTCGCCATCCTCGGCGCCCGCTGGATCGTGACCGAGTTCGACAGCCTGCTGGCGGTGATGCGCTTCGTTGCCTGCGCCGTCTTCATGATCATGGGCATCGGCCTGATCCGCAACGCCGGCGCCGGCATCGACGGCAACGCACGGCTGACACGGCCAGGCCGCTGGGCCGGCTTTCTGGCCGGGCTGGCGGCCATTCTGGGCAACCCCAAGGCGATCCTGTTCTACATGGGCGTCCTGCCGGGGTTTTTCGATCTGAGCCGCGTGGGCCCCGCCGATATCACTGCGATCCTGTCTCTTTCGATCCTTGTACCGCTGGTCGGCAACCTGTGTTTCGCCTTGTTCATCGACCGGATGCGGCGGTTTCTGACATCGCCCGGCGCCCTGCGCCGCACCAATCTGGCGGCGGGAATGCTCTTGTGTCTGGTCGGGGCGATAATCCCCTTCACATGACACAAAATATGGGGGGATCGCGTGACAATCCCCCCCAGCCGCAGTATAAATTCGTGAAAATGACAAGGAAGTTTCGGATGTCCGAAGACCCGCGCAAAGCCAACGAATATGGCGCCGATTCCATCAAGGTTCTCAAGGGCTTGGAGGCGGTACGCAAGCGTCCGGGAATGTATATCGGCGATACCGACGACGGGTCGGGGCTGCACCATATGGTGTATGAGGTCGTCGACAACGGCATCGACGAGGCGCTGGCCGGTCATGCCGATCACGTCAAGGTCACGATCCACGCGGATTCCAGCGTTTCCGTCTCGGACAACGGCCGCGGCATACCTGTCGGCATCCACGAAGGCGAAGGCGTTTCGGCCGCCGAAGTGATCATGACCCAGCTGCACGCCGGCGGCAAGTTCGACCAGAATGCCTATAAGGTATCGGGCGGTCTGCATGGCGTCGGGGTGTCGGTGGTCAATGCCTTGTCGGATTGGCTGGAGCTGCGGGTCTGGCGCGAAGGCAAGGCGCACAAGGCGCGCTTCGAAGGCGGGTTCACCACTGAGCATCTGACCGTGACGGGCCCGTCAGACGGGCGCACCGGAACCGAAGTGCGGTTCCTCGCGGCCACCAGCACCTTTTCGAACCTGGATTATTCGTTTGAAACGCTCGAAAAACGCCTGCGCGAACTGGCCTTCCTGAATTCGGGCGTCCGCATCGTGCTGACCGATGAACGCCCGGTCGAACCGCTGCGCAGCGAGTTGTTCTACAACGGCGGCGTGCGCGAATTCGTAAAGTACCTGGATCGGTCCAAGACGCCGGTTCTGTCCGAGCCGATCTTCATGGCCGGCGAAAAGGACGGCATCGGCGTGGAAATCGCAATGTGGTGGAACGACACCTACCACGAAACGGTTTTGCCGTTCACCAACAACATCCCCCAGCGCGATGGCGGCACGCATATGGCCGGCTTCCGTGGCGCGCTGACCCGGACAATCAACAACTACGCCCAGTCCAGCGGCATCGCCAAGAAGGAAAAGGTTTCGTTTACCGGCGACGACGCCCGCGAGGGGCTGACATGCGTCTTGTCGGTCAAGGTGCCCGATCCAAAATTCTCGTCGCAGACCAAGGACAAACTGGTCAGTTCCGAGGTGCGCCCGGCCGTCGAAAGCCTGGTTAACGAAAAGCTCGCCGAGTGGTTCGAGGAAAACCCGAACGAAGCCAAAAGCATCGTCGGCAAGATCGTCGAGGCCGCCCTGGCCCGCGAAGCGGCACGCAAGGCGCGCGAGTTGACCCGGCGCAAATCCGCGATGGATGTGAATTTCCTCGCTGGCAAACTGAAGGATTGTTCCGAGAAGGATCCGACCAAGACCGAGGTGTTCCTCGTCGAGGGGGACAGCGCCGGCGGCTCGGCCCAGACCGGACGCGACCGGCGCACACAGGCGGTGCTGCCGTTGCGCGGCAAGATCCTGAACGTCGAGCGTGCACGTTTCGACAGGATGCTGGGCAGTCAGGAGATCGGCAACCTGGTGATGGCGCTGGGCACCGGCATCGGGCGCGACGAATTCGACATCTCCAAACTGCGGTACCACAAGATTGTCATCATGACGGATGCAGATGTCGACGGGGCGCATATCCGCACCCTGCTTCTGACGTTCTTCTACCGGCAGATGCCCGAGCTGATCGAAGGCGGCTTCCTGTATATCGCCCAGCCGCCGCTGTACAAGGTCGCGCGCGGCAAGTCCGAAGTTTACCTGAAGGACCAGACCGCGCTTGAGGATTACCTGATGCAGCAGGGCGTGGAAAACACCGTTCTGCGCCAGGGCAACGGCGAAGAGATCACCGGCCAGGACCTGGTGCGCGTGGTCGATCAGGCACGACAGATGCGGCGGGTTCTGGAAGCCTTCCCAACGCATTACCCCCGGCACATCCTGGAACAGGCCGCCATTGCAGGCGCCTTCGTGCCCGGCGCCGTCGATGCCGATCTTCAGGGCGTGGCCGACCGCGTGGCCACCCGCCTTGATCTGATCGCGATGGAATACGAACGTGGCTGGCAAGGCCGGATCACTCAGGATCACGGCATCCGCCTGGCGCGGATCCTGCGCGGCGTCGAAGAGGTGCGCACGCTCGACGGACGCATGTTGCGATCCGGCGAAGCGCGCCGCACCGGCAGCTTCACACAGGCGCTTCAGGACGTTTACGACCTGCCGGCAACCCTGCTGCGCAAGGACCGTTCGCAATTGATCCACGGCCCGATGGATCTGTTCCGGGCGGTTCTGGAGGAGGGCGAAAAGGGCCTTTCGCTGCAACGCTACAAGGGTCTGGGAGAAATGAACCCCGATCAGCTTTGGGAAACCACGCTCGACCCCGACGCCCGGACCCTGTTGCAGGTCCACGTCGAGGATATGGCAGAAGCCGACGACCTGTTCACGAAGCTGATGGGCGACGTCGTAGAACCCCGCCGCGAATTCATCACCCAGAACGCCCTGACCGTCGAAAACCTCGACTTCTGAAAATCAGCGGCTGCACGGCCGGCTTCGGCTGGCCCTGCGGTTTCCCGGCCGCTTGCGGTTCAGCCAGATTGGTCATTGGGGAAAATGGCGGTCGCAGAAGGATTCGAACCTTCGACCTTCGCCTTCGGAGGGCGACACTCTATCCAGCTGAGCTATGCGACCGTTGCAGAAAGGCCCCTTGCGGAGCGCATCTGTCGCCGTTGTAGACAAAGCCGGCGCGCGGCGCAATGGCCGATCGTACCCTGTGCAGCGCACCACACGCCGGAACCGTTGCGGTCCGGGCGGGGGCGCTCTAGGCTCGCGGCAAAGCAGAACCGAGGAATATATGGCCAAGCTCTTTGAACCCCTGACCCTGCGCGGCGTGACCACCCGCAACCGTGTCGTCATTTCACCGATGTGTCAGTATTCGGCCCACGACGGCCACATGGACGACTGGCATCTGGTCAACCTGGGGCGCTTTGCCATCGGCGGCGCCGGCATCGTCTTCGCCGAGGCGACCGCGGTGCAGAAATGCGGGCGGATCACGCACGGCTGTCCGGGCATCTGGACCGATACGCAGATCACGCCACACGCGCGGATCACGAATTTCCTGCGCCGCAACGGCGCGGTGGCCGCGATTCAGCTGGGTCATGCCGGGCGCAAGGGCGGCATGCAGCGCCCCTGGTACGGCAACGGGCCGCTGAACGATGCCGATTTCGCCCGTGGCGACATGCCCTGGACGCCGGTTGCGCCTTCTGCCCTGCCGGTGGCCGATGGCTGGCCGGTGCCACATGCCCTGACGACGGACGACATCGCCCGGCTGATCGAAGACTACGCCAGCGCCGCTCGCCGCGCGGTGCAGGCCGGATATCAGATCATCGAAATTCACGGCGCGCATGGCTACCTGATGCATTCGTTCCTGTCGCCGCTGTCGAACCGGCGCGAAGATGCCTATGGCGGCAGCCGCGAAAACCGGATGCGGCTGGCCACCGAAGTGACGGCCGCCATTCGCGCCGTCATCCCCGACGACATGCCGCTGTTCTTCCGCACCTCGGCGGTGGACGGATCGCCCGACGGATGGCTGATCGAGGATACCGTCGCACTGGCCGAAACGCTGATGCCGCTGGGTGTCGACGTGATGGACTGTTCGTCTTCGGGGATTGCCGGTTCGGCCACGGCTGCGGGCAATCAGAAGCGGCAACCGGGCTTTCAGGTGCCCTATGCCGAAACCGTCCGCGCCAGAACAGGCCTTCCCACGATGGCCGTTGGCCTGATCACGCATCCGCAACAGGCCGAAGAGATCGTGACCGCCGGACAGGCCGACCTGGTTGCGATCGGACGCGAGGCGCTGGTCAATCCCATGTGGGCGCTGCACGCGGCGCAACATCTGGGCCATGACACCGGGTTCGAAACCTGGCCCGAACAGTCGGGATGGTGGCTGGCCGGACGGGCGCGCACATCGGACTTCTATCAGCCCGATACGGCAGCGGCCGAATGACCGGCCCGTTGCACAAGCGCCCACCGCGTGAACGGAGCAGCCATGAACTGTGATCTGGTCATCCGCAACGGCCGCATCGTCACGCCGGGCGGCATTGTCACCGGCGATCTGGGTGTGACCGGCGAAACCATATCGCAGGTGGGTGGCACTCTGACCGCCCCGCAAGTGATAGATGCCGCCGGCCATTGGGTGATGCCCGGCGGCGTCGATCCCCATGCACATATCGAACAGATGTCGGGCATGGGGCAGATGAACGCCGACACCTTCGAAACCGCGCATACCTCGGCGGCGATGGGCGGCACGACGACGGTGATCTCTTTCGCGGCCCAGCAGAAGGGACAGCGCATTTCCGAAACCCTCGCCGATTACAGCGCCCGCGCGCAACGCGGCGCGATGATCGATCATGCGTTCCACATTTCGGTCTGCGATCCCGACGCCCCCGATTTCGCCACCGAACTGGCCCAGGCGGTTGCTGCCGGCCACAGATCGATCAAGGTGTTCACCACCTACGACATCCGGCTGGACGATGCCCAGATCCTCGAAGTGATGGCACAGGCGCGCGCCAGTGGTGCGTTGGTCTGCGTGCACGCGGAAACCGATGCGTTGATCCGGCGCAGCCGCGACCGTCTGATTGCCGCCGGGCTGACAGCACCTCGGTTCCATGCGCCATCGCATCCGCGCATGGCCGAGGTTGAAGCGGTCGAACGCATCTGCCGGTTTGCGGAATACCTGGACCAGCCTGTCATGCTGTTCCATATCTCGACACTGGAAGGCGCCGCCGCCGTGGCCGAAGCGCAGGCCCGTGGCGCGCCCGTCTGGGCCGAAACCTGCCCCCACTACCTGTTCATGACAGCCGATGTTCTGGACAAGCCCGGATTGGCCGGAGCGAAATGGATGTGTTCACCGCCGCAGCGCACCGTTGCCGATCAACGCGCACTGTGGACGGCACTGGCCTCGGAAACACTTCACGTCGTTTCATCGGATCACGCGCCTTACCGGTTCGACGAGACAGGAAAGCTGTCGGCCGGGCCCGACGCGGGGTTCCACCAGATCGCCAACGGTCTGCCCGGTCTGGAAACGCGGATGCCGGTGATGTTCGATGCAATGATGCGGCGCACGGGGGCCGGCCCGCTGGCCTTTGCGCAGCTGACAGCCACCAACGCCGCGCGGCTTTACGGTTTGCCGCGAAAGGGGGCGATCGCGGTGGGGATGGACGCCGATCTGGTGATCTGGGATCCGCAGCGCACGCACACCTATGGCGCCGACGATCTGCACGACAACACAGGCTATAACCCGTGGGAGGGGCGCCACATCACCGGATGGCCGGTGCGGGTATTTCTGCGCGGCCAGAGCATTGTGGAAAACGGGCAGTGCACTGCAACGCCCGGCAGCGGGCGGTGGATTGCCCGCCCCGAACTGGCCACAGTGCCGAACGGCAACCCGGCACCGGAAGCGTCCTGACAGGAGCGGCAGATGCAGCCACCCAGCACTGAAAACACTCTGGCCATAACGTTTTTCTACTATCGCGACCTGCCTGCGGCGATGCGGTTCTACGAAAACGAACTGGGCTTGCCGCTGGCGATAGATCAAGGTTGGTGCAAGATCTACCGCATCGTTGGTGCGGCGCATGTGGGGCTGGTGGATGAAACCCGTGGCATGAACAAATGGACCGCCGACAAGCCGGTGCAGCTGTGCATCCGGGTGCAGGATGTCGATGCCTGGCACCTTTATGCGCAGCATCGCGGTTTCGCAGGGCTGAGCGGGCTTTTCCAGAACGATGCGCTGGGCATCCGCGCCTTTGTGTTCAACGATCCCGAAGGATACCAGATCGAAATTCAATCGGCCACGAGGGAGGGCGCATGACACTTGTGATCATCAATCCGAACGCATCCACGGACGTGACCGACGGGATCGACGCCGCCGTTGCACCGCTGCGCGCCTATGGCACACCGATTCGCTGCGTCACCCTTCCCGAAGGCCCGCCCGGCATCGAAAGCCAGAAACAGGCCGATCTGACGGTCGCGCCGATGCTGGCGCTGGCCGCCCGGCAGACCGATGCGACCGGTTTCGTCATTGCCTGTTTCGGCGATCCGGGCCTGCACGCGCTGCGCGATCAGACCCATCTGCCGGTGCTGGGCATCCAGGAAAGCGCGGTCGCAACGGCGCTGACGCTGGGCCAGCGATTTGGCGTGATCTCTATCCTGCCCGCATCGGTGCCGCGCCACATGCGGGCTTTCGGTGCGATGGGGGTCATGGATCGTCTGGCCGGCGACCGCGCTCTGGGCCTGACGGTTGCGGAACTGGTGGCGCCGAACCGCGCGCTCTATGCAATGATCGCCACGGCAAAACGGTTGCGCGACGAAGACGGCGCGGATGTGCTGATCATGGGGTGCGCCGGGATGGCACAGTATCGCGCGCGGCTTGAGGCGGAAACCGGTTTGCCTGTGGTCGAACCGTGCCAGGCGGCCGCCGCGATGGCATTGGGGCGGATCGCTTTGAATCAAAGTCACCGGCCAAAACCGGGGGAGATTTCTCATGCTTGACGAAACCGCGCGTGGCATCTTCACCATCAGCGTCACTCCGTTCCACGCCGATGGAAGGCTGGATCTGGACAGCCTGGATCGCGTTGTCGATTTCTATCTGGAGAAAGGCGCGACAGGCCTGACGGTTCTGGGAATGATGGGCGAGGCTGACAAGCTGACATTCTCCGAATCCTTGCAGGTGGTCGAACGGGTGCTGGCGCGCGCGTCGGTGCCTGTGGTGGCGGGAGTGACGTCACCCGGCTTTGCCGCAATGGGCGCATTGAGCAGGGCCGTCATGGATGCCGGATGCGCGGGTGTCATGATCGCGCCACCGTCGAACCTGCGGTCCGACGATCAGATCCGCACATACTATGGCGAGGCTGCCAGCGCGATCGACGGTGTGCCCTTCGTGCTTCAGGACTTTCCGCTTGCAACCGGGGTGCGGATTCCGGCCTCGGTCATTCTGAAGATTGCCGAGGATTGCGCGAACTTTGTCATGCTGAAGCACGAGGATTGGCCCGGCCTCGACAAGATCTCGCAATTGCGTGCGGCTCATGCGGCCGGTGCCCGGCGGTTTTCGATCCTGTGCGGGAACGGCGGGATGTTCCTGCCGGAAGAGATGGCGCGTGGCGCGGACGGTGCAATGACCGGATTTGCGTTTCCCGAAATGATGCAAATGGTCATCGCGACGATTGCTCAGGGGCAGAACGCGGAAGCCTTCAGGATCTTTGCTGACTATTTGCCCTTGCTGCGATACGAGGCGCAACCGGGAACCGGTTTGGCTGTACGCAAGCATGTTCTTATGCGTCGGGGTGCGATCGCGGAGAGCGCGATGCGCCGTCCGTACAATGGGCTTAGCAAAGCTTCGATGCGCGAAGTGGATCAGCTTTTGGAATTGTTACGTTTACAGAGAACTGAGTGATTATCAGGTTTGGCGATGACCTACTCTCCCACGTCTTGAGACGCAGTACCATTGGCGCGACAGCGCTTAACTTCCGGGTTCGGGATGGATCCGGGTGTTTCGCTTGTGCTATGATCACCAA
>JANSXS010000058.1 GCA_024742835.1 Paracoccaceae bacterium
CGCCAACCCAGAGGCGGCGGATGCGCGGGTGTTCTCGGTGATCCACGAGATCCTGAGGCCGCTTGGCCTGCGGGCCGCGACGGGCGATATCGGCATCCTGATGGCCGCCGTCCAAGGCTTGCAGACGACAGAGCGGCGCAAGCGCGCTTTGATGCGCCATATCTGGCGGCCCAAGCGGTTTCACGACTTGCTGGAGCGGTTCTCGGGCCAGCGCCCACCGCCAGAAAGCCGGGTGGCGCTGCTGGCGCAGGAGGCACCGCTTGAAAATGGCGCGCCGCATATCGGACTGCGCAGCCGGGCCGAGATCGACGCGCGCATCGCTGCCCTGCACGAGGATGCGGCAGCGGCCCCCATCTCGATCGAGGAAGTGGCGCTGCTCGACGCGGTGACGGGTGTGCGCGACATGTCCGATAAGGCCTTGGGCCGGTTGCAGGAACTGGCAGCCGACATGCCCGCCATCGCGCATTCGGTGGCGAGGCTGGCGCGGCGGTTGAGCGCGCTGTCCGACGCCGGGATCGACCCCGCGACGCTGGATTTTGAGGCCAGCTATGGCCGTAGCCAGATGGAATATTACGACGGGTTCGTCTTCGGCTTTTACGCCGAGGGCCGCGCCGACATCCCGCCCGTAGCCACCGGCGGGCGCTATGACGCGCTGACGCGGCATCTGGGCCTTGGTCGGGAAATTCCGGCGGTGGGCGGCGTCATCCGCCCTGGCCTGCTGGTCGAACTGGGGGGCGCGGCATGAGTGTGCGGATCGGGGTGCCGTCCAAGGGCCGGTTGATGGAAAAGACCTTTGAATGGTTCGCCGCGCGCGGCATCACGCTTGGTCGGGCCGGATCGGACCGCGAATATGCCGGTTTTGTCGAGGGGATCGACAATGTGGAACTGATCTTGCTGTCAGCGTCGGAAATTCCGCGCGATCTGGCGGCGGGTCGCATCCATCTTGGTGTGACCGGCACAGACCTTGTGCGCGAAAAGCTGAGCGGCTGGGACAGCGTGGTGGACGCTGTAGAGGAGCTGGGCTTTGGCCATGCTGACCTGGTGCTGGCGGTGCCGGGCGCGTGGGTGGATGTGAACACGCTCGACGATCTGGATGGCGCGGCGGCGGCGTTTCGGGCGGCGCATGGCTTCCGCCTGCGGATCGCGACGAAATATCACCGGCTGACCCGCGACTTCCTGCGCGACAACGGCGTGGCGGATTATCAGTTGGTCGACAGTCAGGGCGCGACCGAAGGCACGGTCAAGAACGAGACCGCCGAGGCCATCGCCGACATCACCAGCAGCGGCGATACGCTGCGCGCCAATCACCTCAAGACGCTGGAAGACGGGCTGATCCTGCAAAGTCAGGCCACGCTGTTCCGGTCGCGCCGCGCGGATTGTGTGAGCGATGACGCGGTAACGCTGCGCGCGCTGCTGAACAAGCTGGGTGCGGGCCACGCTTCCTTATAGAAGTGCTAAAACCATCGCTTACCGCCAGATACTGGACAAGAGTGTTCGGCATGGCGCGTTTCAACGCGCTTTTGCGGAATTCGGGATCAAGATCAGCATAGCGCAGGCGCGCGCCGATGGGCGCGGCCAAGCGAAACCATATTCGCGCCATCCTTGACATGTCGGAGGTAGTGGCAAGGTGGCGGCCCGTGCTTGGCAAGCCCCCCGAAGCGGGCGCGGATCACGTGATCGACACGGTGGGCGATCTTCCCGATCTTGTGCGCCGGATAGAGGTGGATCGCGCCTGACACGGCCAGAGGGCTGTTGCCTTCGGGTGCGGAAGCCTGTTTGTTGCGCGGCACATTCCACACCACGACAGCCGCCCGTCGAAGGCGGCGGGAAAGGACGACGACATGGCAAAGACAGTGATCATCGAGGAAACAGGCGGGCCGGAAAACCTCAAGCTGGTGGAGTGCGACGTTGGCGACCCCGGTCCGGGCGAGATCCGCATCAGCCACAAGGCGTGCGGGCTGAACTATATCGACGTTTATCAGCGTAGTGGCCTGTACCCGTTGCAACTGCCCCACGCGCTGGGGATGGAGGCCGCAGGGATTGTCGAGGCGGTGGGCGAGGGTGTGACCCATCTCAAGGAGGGCGATCGCGCCGCCTATGCCGCGCAGCCGCCCGGTGCCTATTGCGAGGCGCGGGTGATGCCGGCCGCGCAGGTGTGCCCGTTGCCCGATGCCGTCTCGTTCGAGGACGCCGCGTCGATCATGTTGCAGGGCCTGACGGTGGAATATCTTTTCCACCGCGTCTGGCCGCTGGAAAAGGGCGCCGAGGTGCTGTTTCACGCCGCCGCCGGGGGCGTTGGCCTGCTGGCCTGTCAATGGGCCAAATCCGAAGGCATCCGGCTGATCGGCACCGCTGGCACCGACGCGAAATGCAAGCTCGCGCTGGATATGGGCGCGGCAGAGTGCATCAATTACCGCGACACGGATTTCGTGCCTGCGGTCAAGGAATTGACCGGCGACAAGGGCGTGGATGTGGTGATGGACGGCGTGGGCAAGGACACGTTCGACAAGTCCCTCGATTGTCTCAAGCCGCTTGGCATGATGATGTCCTTCGGCAATGCGTCCGGCCCGGTAGAGCCTGTCAGCCTGCTGACCCTCGCCGCCAAGGGATCGCTGAAAGTGTCGCGCACGACGCTCTTCACCTTTCTTGCCGATCACGCGCGGTGTCAGGACATGGCGCGGCACCTGTTCGACAAGATGGCCTCCGGCGCGGTGAAGGCCAATATCGGGCAGACTTTTCCGCTGGAAGAGATCACCGAGGCGCATCGCCAGCTTGAGGGCCGCAAAACCACGGGCTCGACCATCCTGACGCTTTAGCCCGCGCGTCCTCTTCACGCGGGGCCAAACCGCGCCGCCAAGCCGCCAGCGCCGCCGTCGATATCCGGCCCTGGCGGCGGTGGTCAGCGTGGCTTGGAAAGGACCAAGATCCTGCCCGGACCTGGTATCCGATATCAAGGATTTTCGGGATACGCAGCACTCGGGTCAATCGTTGAATGTGTTCCACTTTTTATGGCTGCCTCAGGTTAAAGGCGGAACGCTTTAATGAAAAATATTTGACCTTATGGTTGTGTGGTCTTATTATTATAATAACGCCGTTTGCTTGTACGTCTTGGGGCGTGGAGTGAAAACATCGTGCGGAGTTTTAATGCTGCAACGTGGTTACTCAAAAATCAGATTTATGCAACGCGTTGTAAGCATTGAAATTAAAGGCGCAGTTCTTGTGTTCCGTTTACAAGAGCAAAGTGTGTGGTGGAGTAGATTTTGACAAAAGTAGACTTTGACGATCAAAAAGAATTTAACGCGAAAGCTTATTTTGAAACTTACAGCTTTCATCTGGTTGCGCTCAATGAACCAGACGCATCGGAGCGGACGTCGTATTTTCGGGATAAAACTCCGTCCTTTATCCTTAAAAACGAAGAAGATGAAAAGTTCTTTGGTGAAGTAATCGGCACTGGAACACTTCTGGATGTCATTCCACTTGAAGACATGGTGAAATTCAACGGGCTGGTATCCGCGGCGATTGACTTCGGCAATTTCGCCTTTTCCTATGAGGGGGAACCGCTTGAACTGTTTTGGTCAAGGCCTGACACGTATGTTGCAGAACTGAGCGGCGTAACCGCCGCTTTCACAGTTGTTCCCGACGGAATTCGTCCCTTTATCGAGTTTCTTTACGACGATATTGAAAATGATATTTTTGGTGATTCTCGTTCTGATGCCAGCCCGATTGGCTCTATTGTCGAATCCACTTCAATTCCGGTAAATGGCTATGTCGGGCGGCGGTTCAACGATAATATTTTTGATTTTTACACAGATGTTGATGTCATCTCGTTTGACCTGCCCACGGATACGAGGTTGCGCATTGATGCCGAGACGGCCCTGCCGTCAGCGTTTTCCCTGCACCGTATCGACAGAACGACCGCAGATATCTCCAGCGCCCGGCTTGTTTTTCAAGAGGATACCAGCCCACAGGACAATAAAGATGTTCTTGATATGGCTGTTGATCTTGCCAGTGGGTTCTATTTTCTGACAATAGAAGACGACAGTGCCGATCGTGGCGGTCACCAATACTCATTCGACCTGACTTTCGACGTGGCCGCACCGGGTGCCCCGCCTTCGGATGGGGGCGACGAACCCGCGACACCGGCGAACATCGCGCCGATTGCCAATGATAACGTGCTGTCCACCACAGCGGGGCAGGCCGTGGCAGCGTCCGTGGATACCTTGCTGTCCAACGACAACGACGCGAACTCAGACAAGCTTGCCGTCGCGGAAGCGTTCGACGCGCTCAACGGTCGAGTGGCGATAAGCGGCGACACGGTCACTTTCACCCCGGACCGTGGATTTTCCGGAGTGGCCTCCTATCAATACCGGGCCACGGATGGCAGGGGTGGGGAAGATACGGCGACTGTGTCAGTGTTGGTCAACGCGCCTGAAACAGAGTCCCCGTCAGTGCCAGCGCCGGACATCGGAGGGGATTTGACGCCCGTCGACACCGTGGTGTCGCGTGGAACGTCGCTGAACGTGTTCGACCTGTTTCGCGTGGATGGCGGGAGCCTTGCAGATTACGATGAATACTGGATCGTGCTGGAATCCAACGGTCCCGAAGACGGGCGTTTAGTTGACCGAAACGGTACCCCGGTAGGCCGTGATCAGGGGAATGGAGAAATTCATGCCTACGTGATGTCGCAAGGCGGGCAAGCGCAGCTTGCCGACCTGAAAGCAAGATATCCCGCGTGGGAAACCTATGGCACCGACGGTGTGCCAAGGCTGCCCAACGATCTCTATGTCGAGGTTGGCGACAGCAATCTGGCATACCGGGTTATTCCCCTTCGGTTCGAAGAGGGGCCAGAGGTATCGTTGCGCACATTGTATAACAATGAGACGCGAACATATATCGAGGTTGAACAGGAAGCGCCCGCGCCGCCGACACTGGCGCTGCGGTCCCTCAGTTTCGATACGGCAAGCGGCTTGCTGTCTGCCGATCTTGATGTGACCGACAGGGAAGGTCGGGGTGTGCTCATAGAGCTGCAACTGTCCGGTGCCGAGGGGATATCGGAAATCACCATCGACGGACAAGATGTTGACGTCGGCGATACGATCCTTGTTTCTCCCAACGCGCTACGAAACGGCATCGAGGTTCGTGGCGTGGATGGCGGTGACATGATGTATTTCCGAATGCGTGCCAATGATGGGCAGAGCACATCCAACTGGGCCGGCGCAACAAATAACACCCCCAGCACCGGCGAGGAGTTTGACCCGAGCCTGTACATTCAGGAAGCAGAAGACGGTTCCGGTTCGGGCACGTCAGGGGAATTCGATCCGACCCAATATGCCGATTTGGTGGATAACGATGGCGGTTCTGGCTCAAACGGTCGCGAAGAGTTTGATCCAAGCCTGTACATTCAGGAAGCAGAAGACGGTTCCGGTTCGGGCACGTCAGGGGAATTCGATCCGACCCAATATGCCGATTTGGTGGATAACGATGGCGGTTCTGGCTCAAACGGTCGCGAAGAGTTTGA
>JANSXS010000019.1 GCA_024742835.1 Paracoccaceae bacterium
CAGCGATCAAAAACCAAGCTGCAAGACAACGCATGATACCATTCTCCCGGATCTGACAGCATAAATAGCGTGCCTGGGCAGACAAACCAGCTAAAGCGTTTCGCGAAAAACCTGGATCACAGATTTTCGGGAAACGCAGTGCTCCGCTCAATCGTTGCACGCGTTCCGCCTTTCGCCGATGTCTCGGGTTAAAGGCGAAACGCTTTAAGACACGGGCTTAAAACTCAACCGCAGGATCATCCGTCGATTTCGACCAGCACCAATTCGCGTTCCGACGCGTCCCGCGCGTGGCTCAGCGCCTCTTGATAGGCATCGCTGCGATAGCATTTTTCCGCTGCTTCCAAGCTGGGAAACCGTGCGACGACATTGCGCGGGCGCTCCTTGCCCTCAAGCTGGACGAAGGGCGCCCCACGGGCGAGGAACTCACCGCCATGCGCGGCAATCGCCGGACCTGCCAGTTTGGCATATTTTCCGTAGGCGTCTTCGTCGGTCACGGTCACATGGGCAATCCACAGGGCGGGCATGGGCGGTCTCCTTTACAGGCCATCGACAATCACCATATCGCGCTTGCTGGACGACATGGCAATGGGCAGAATACGTTGATACTCTTGGGAATTATACCAATCGAGCGCGGCTTGCCTATCCGGGAACTCGATGATCACATGACGCTCCGGGCTGTTGCCCTCGACCTGCACCTGATCCCCGCCCTTGGCCAGAAACCGCCCGCCGGCCTTTTCGGCCAGCGCCACGGTCTGGCTGGCATAAACGGCGTAATCGCGCGGGTCGGTCACGGTGATCCGGGCAATCAAATAAGCGCTCATCTTCGGTCCCCTTGACAGGCGGTCCCAGTCGCCTCAGCCGCCCAGAACCTTTTGCGCCGCGGCGATCGCGGCCTCGCTATTTCCGGCATCCTTGGCGCCGCCCTGCGCCATGTCCGCGCGGCCGCCACCGCCCTTGCCACCAAGCTCAGCCACCGCCGCCTTGACCAGATCAACCGCCGAATGCGCCTCCGTCAAGTCCTTCGTCAGACCTGCGGCCACGGCCACCTTGCCCTCGGCCTCTGCGATCAGCAGAACAGCGCCAGAGCCAAGGCGGCTCTTCATCTCGTCAATCATGCCGGGCAGTTCCTTGCCCGACACGCCGGGCAGCACCTGTGCGAGGAATTGCACGCCATTCACGTCGCGCGTCTCGGCCCCGCCAGAGCCACCACCGCCCATGGCCAGTTCGCGGCGCAGTTGCGCCACCTCGTTGGACAGCGCGCGGCGGTCCTCCATCAGGCTGCGCAGACGGTCCAGCACCTCGGCGGGCTGCGCCTTGAGCGCCTGTGCCACCTCGGATAATTGCCGGTCCCGCGCGCTCAGATGGGCGCGCGCGGCCTCTCCCGTCAACGCCTCGATCCGGCGGACACCAGAGCTGGAAGCGCTTTCGCCCACGGCCACGAACAGACCGATATCGCCGGTCTGGCGCACATGGGTGCCGCCGCACAGCTCGATGGAATAGGTTTGCCCATTCATCCCTTTGCCAGAGGCCGGGTCCATCCCCATCGACACCACGCGCACCTCGTCGCCGTATTTCTCGCCGAACAGAGCCTGCGCGCCAAGATCGCGGGCGTCATCGGGTGTCATGATACGTGTCTCGACCGACGCATTCTGGCGGATATAGGCGTTCACCTCGGCCTCGACCTGCGCCACCTCCTCGCCACTCAACGCCTTGGCATGGCTGAAATCGAAACGCAGCCGGTCCGGCGCGTTCAGGCTGCCGCGCTGTGCGACGTGATCGCCAAGCGCGTTGCGCAGCGCCTCGTGCAGAAGATGCGTGGCCGAATGGTTGGCGCGGATGGCGCTGCGGCGGTCGTGATCGACCTCCAGCTGCGCGGGCGCGCCTTTGGCGATCTTGCCGCTTTCCACCTCT
Source organism: Paracoccaceae bacterium (assembly GCA_024742835.1). Classification (GTDB taxonomy): domain Bacteria; phylum Pseudomonadota; class Alphaproteobacteria; order Rhodobacterales; family Rhodobacteraceae; genus Roseovarius. Next base: position 1,912 of record JANSXS010000019.1, read on the forward strand.
GCGACATGGATATAGACACCGGCCACCTTGCGCGTGTCGGTGATGCGCGCGGTGCCCTCTTCCGTCCGTATCCGGCCGGTATCGCCCACCTGCCCCCCGGCCTCGGCGTAAAACGGCGTCTGGTTCAGGACGATCTGCACGATATCGCCCTGAGCAGCAGTGTCGATCTGCACAGCGTCCTTGACGATGGCAAGGATCTGACCCTCGGCCACCTCGGTATCGTAGCCCAGAAAATCCGTGGTGCCGCCCTGATCGGCGATGTCGAACCAGATCGTCGAATCCGCCGCCTCGCCAGAGCCGGACCATGCGGCGCGAGCCTTGGCCTTTTGTTCCGCCATGGCGGCATCGAACCCCGGCAGATCCACCTCAAGCCCGCGCTCGCGCAGCGCATCTTGCGTCAGGTCCAGCGGAAATCCGAACGTGTCGTAAAGTTTGAACGCCGCCTCGCCGGGCAAGGGCTTGCCATCGGGCAGCTTGTCCAGTTCCTCGTCCAGCAGGCGCAGACCACGGTCCAGCGTCTGCTTGAAGCGCGTTTCCTCAAGCTCAAGCGTTTCCTGGATAAGCGGCTGCGCGCGGCCAAGTTCCGGGAATGCCTGACCCATCTGGCTGACCAGCGCGGGTACCAGCCGGAACATGACCGGATCCTGCGCGCCCAGAAGATGCGCATGGCGCATCGCGCGGCGCATGATCCGGCGCAGCACGTAACCGCGCCCCTCGTTGCTGGGCATCACCCCATCGGCAATCAGAAAGGAGGTAGAACGCAGGTGATCCGCGATCACCCGGTGATGCACGTTGCCCGGCCCGTCAGGCGCGCTGTCGGTGGCGTTGGCGCTTGCCTCGATCAGGCTGCGCACCAGGTCGGTGTCGTAATTGTCGTGCTTGCCCTGCAAGAGCGCGCCGATCCGTTCCAGCCCCATGCCGGTGTCGATCGACTGCATGTCAAGATCGCGTTGCGTACCATCCTCGAACCGCTCGTTCTGCATGAAAACGAGGTTCCAGATCTCGATGAAGCGGTCGCCATCCTCTTGGGGCGATCCCGGAGGGCCACCCCAGATCTCGGGGCCGTGATCGTAGAAAATCTCGGTGCAGGGGCCACAGGGTCCGGTCGCGCCCATGGACCAGAAATTGTCATCCGTGGCGATGCGGATAATCCGCTCGTCGGGCAGGCCCGCGTATTTCTTCCAGATATTCGCTGCCTCGTCATCGGTGTGGTAAACCGTGACCAGCAGTTTGGATTTGTCGATGCCGAAATCCTTGGTCAGCAGATCCCATGCATAGGGGATCGCCTGTTCCTTGAAATAATCACCGAAGCTGAAATTGCCCAGCATTTCAAAGAACGTGTGATGCCTTGCGGTATAGCCGACATTATCAAGGTCGTTATGCTTGCCGCCCGCGCGCACGCATTTCTGACTGGTGGCGGCGCGGGAATAGTCGCGATGCTCCACCCCGGTGAACAGGTTCTTGAACTGCACCATGCCGGAATTCGTGAACATAAGCGTCGGGTCATTGCGTGGCACAAGCGAAGAGCTTTGCACGATCTCGTGACCGTTGCGTTCGAAGAAATTCAGGAAGGTCGAGCGGATCTCGTTGAGCGTTGGCATCTTTTGCGTCTCTTTCGCGGGGCGTTGCGGCACAATTCGGCGTCCCGCTGATTTAGCTGGCCACCGGGGCACTGTCCACAGCCACGCGCGCATGAAAAAGGCCCGGACGCGCGGTCCGGGCCAATCTTGCGCGAAAGGGTGACTTGTCAGCTTTCGACGATATCGTCGTCATCCGCCGCCATCGCGGCCTCCATATCGAATTCCAACCCGTGCGACGCGCGGATCTTGTCCTCTATGCTCAGGGCAATGGCCTTGTTTTCCTTGAGGAATTTCTTGGCATTCTCACGCCCTTGGCCGATACGTTCGTCGCCGTAGCTGAACCAGCTTCCCGATTTATCGACCACACCGGCCGCGACGCCAAGATCCAGAAGCTCGCCCGTCTTGGAAATCCCTTCGCCATACATGATGTCGAATTCGACTTGCTTGAATGGCGGGGCGACCTTGTTCTTGACGACCTTGACGCGGGTCTGGTTGCCCACCACCTCGTCGCGGTCCTTGATAGAACCGATGCGGCGGATATCCATGCGCACCGAGCTGTAGAATTTCAGCGCATTGCCGCCTGTCGTCGTTTCGGGGCTGCCGAACATGACGCCGATTTTCATGCGGATCTGGTTGATGAAGATCACCGTGCATTTCGTGCGGCTGATCGAGCCGGTCAGCTTGCGCATCGCCTGGCTCATCAGGCGGGCATGCACGCCCACGCTGCTGTCGCCCATATCGCCCTCAAGTTCTGACTTGGGGGTCAGGGCGGCCACGGAATCGACCACGATCATGCTGACCGCGCCAGAACGTACCAGCGTGTCGACGATCTCAAGGCTTTGTTCGCCGGTGTCGGGCTGCGAGATCAGCAACTCGTCAAGATCCACGCCAAGTTTGCGGGCATAGATCGGATCGAGCGCGTGTTCGGCATCCACGAATGCACAGACCCCGCCCTTTTTCTGTTCCTCGGCCACACAATGCAGCGTCAGCGTTGTCTTGCCCGAACTTTCGGGACCGTAGATTTCCACGATCCGTCCCTTGGGCACGCCGCCGATGCCAAGCGCGATGTCGAGACCAAGCGAGCCTGTCGAGGTCGATTCGATATCCTGCGCCGGGTTGTCCGCCCCTAGTCGCATGATCGAGCCCTTGCCGAACTGCCGCTCGATCTGTGCCAGAGCACTATCAAGCGCCTTTTGGCGGTCTGCGTCTTTCTTGGAATCCATGTTCAAAAGATCTGCCGTTGCCATACCTGTCGCGTCCTTATTCCATACGCCAAAGCGGGCGTCCATCGCTGCTTTTGTTCGCCTCTTGTTCCGCACTGTATGGATACAAAAGGAGAACATTTCAAGAGAATTGTCTTGCTGTCATTTTTCGGCAGAAGCGTTAAAGAGAAGTTGACGTAAATTTGAAATTCGCGGCGATCATTTGAGCAGGGCCGGAAATGCTGGTGTTTTCAAAGGACAAGCTTGTGTTTCTGTCGGTCCCCAAGACCGGCACGACCGCCTATGAGGCCGCGCTTGCGCCGCGCGCATCTATGGTGGTGCGTGACCCACCGGAGCTGAAACATGCGCCGGTCTTTCGCTACAATCGCTTTTTTCGCCCCGCGCTGGAGAAATTCGCCGGCGAGGGATTCGATATCCTTGCCGTCATGCGCGAGCCGATCGACTGGCTGGGAAGCTGGTACCGGTATCGCCGCCGCGACGGGATGGAAGGGGCGCAGAATTCCACCCACACCGTCAGCTTTGATGAGTTCGTGCGGGCCTACATGCAGGGCGACCGCCCCGCTTTTGCCAATGTCGGCAGTCAGGCCAAGTTTCTTGAGCCGCAAAAGAACGGCACCGCCGTCACGCATCTCTTCCGCTACGACGATCAGGCGGGGCTGGATGCGTTCCTGTCAGAACGGTTGGACGTAAAGATCGACACGCGGCGGCTGAATACCTCGCCGCCGGGCGACACGCCCCTGACGCCCAAGACCGAAGCGCGGTTCCGCCGCAAGTTCGAGGCCGAGTTCCTGCTTTATGACGGGATCGGCGCGGATGGCAGCTATACGCCCCTGCCCGAAGGGATGGCCCCGCCGCATCACTGACACGCTACCGCGCGAGCGCCTGTTCCAGATCGGCGCGCAGATCGGCTTCGTCCTCGATCCCGATTGAGATCCGCAAGAGGTTTTCGGGAATGCCGGTATGCGGCTCGATGACGTGGCGGTGTTCTATCAGGCTTTCGACGCCCCCAAGCGACGTGGCCCGCCCGAACAGCCGCAGGTTCGACACCACGCGCGCGGCCTCGGCGTGACCGCCGCGGACCAGCGCCGACATCAGGTAGCCGAACCCGCCGCGCATCTGCCCGGCCGCCACGCCGTGCCCGTCATGGCCCGGCAGACCGGGATAAAACACCGTCTCGATCCCCGGATGCGTGTCCAGATATTGCGCCAGTGACAGCGCGCTGCGGCACATCCGCTCTATCCTTAGCGGCAGCGTGCGCAGGCCCCGCATCAAAAGCCATGCCTCGAACGGGCCGATAATGGCCCCCGCGTCGTGCCGGTCCTTGGCCACGTCCCGCCACAGGGCGCTTTCGGGCGCGTTGGTGGACAGCACCCCGGCCAGAACATCGGAATGCCCGTTCATCACCTTGGTCGCAGAGTGCATCACCACATCCGCGCCAAGCGCCAGCGGGCGCAAAATCACCGGGCTCGCCGCCGTCGCATCAACGCCAAGCATGGCCCCTGCCCCATGTGCCGCCTGCGCGGCGCGCGCGATGTCCACGCTTTTCAGCCACGGGTTCGACGGCACCTCGATCCAGACCAGATCCGCCGCCTGCCCACAGGCCGCTTCCAGCGTCGCGCCATCGGCGGCGTCGACCTCGGTCAGCGTGATGCCGCGCCGCGCGCAGAACTCCCGCGCCCAGGCCGTAACACCCCAGTAGATGCCCGATTGCACGATGACGCGCCCGCCGCCCGGCACCTGCCGGAAAAGCGCCGCAACCGCCGCCATGCCCGACGGAAAAAGCAGGGTTGCTTCCGCGCCTTCCAGCGCCCGCAGCACCGCTTCGGCCTGTCGCACCGTGTCGTTCTGATCGCGCCCATAGATGTTGTCGGCCCTGAACAGCCGATATTCCTCGTCCCGCAAATAGGTCGTTGCCACCGATATCCCCGGCACCACGCCGCCGGTTGCGGGCTCCTGCGCGCCGGCGGCATGGGCCGCGATGGTCGCCTGACTCAGCTTGTCATGGGTCATCGTGGTCTCCCGTCCCGAAAAGCCGCCCCGGCCCCCAGCCGCGCGCATCCACGCCCGCGCGGGCCAGCATATCCCATATCAGCGCCTGGTTCGAACTGATCACCGGCACGCCGAAGGCGTTTTCTGCCGCGTCGATCACGCCAAAGGTTCGCAGGTTGGTGCAGGAGGCAAAGACCGCCTCCACATCGCCAGCCTGCGCCGCCGCGCCGATCGCCTCAAGGGTCGTGTCTTCGGGAATCCGCGCCACGCGCCTGTCGTCTTCCTCGTCGAAACTGACTTCGCGCACAACCGTGATCCCGCGCGCCTCAAGGAAGGCCCGCATCGGCGCAGCAACCTGCGCGGAATAAGGCGTGATCATCGCGATTCTCGTGGCTTCAAGCGCCTTGAGACCATCCACCACGGCGCTGATCGGGTTTGTGACCGCCACGCCGGGATGCACCGATTGCACCCTTGCCGCCACAGCATCCGGCCCGATGAACACGGTAGCAGACGTGCAGGCATAGCCCACCGCGCGCAGCCCCTGCGGCAAAAGCCCTACCGCATCGGCCAGCCGCGCCTCCATCGCGCGCAAGCCATGCGGGGTGACGGCGTGATCGGAATAGATGCGCGTATGCAGCAGGTTCACAGGCCGCCCCGCCAGCACCTGCCGCGCCTCGAATTCCAGCGTCTCATCCGTGGATAACAGCACCACGCCAAGCCGCAGACCACCGCCCGCCCCGTCATCCAACCGCGCGACGCTCATGCGCGGGGCCGACTGATCGTGCCGCCGGAAACGGCGGCGGCAACCCCGGTCGTGCCGGGACAGGAGGTCGGCAGGCCACGCGCCACCCGCACCGCCAGATGGGCAAAGGCCTGCGCTTCCAGCATGTCGCCATCCAGTCCGACCGCTTCCACCGGATCAACCACGCAATCAAGTGCTGCACGCAGCATCGCCATCATCACCGGGTTCTTGCGCCCACCGCCGCAAACCAGCAGGCGCTCGGGCGGTTGCGGGCAATGCTCCATCGCCTGCAACACCGCCGCGGCACCCATTCCGGTCAAAGTCGCCACGGCATCGGCATCACCCAGCTCCGCCACCAGCCCCAGAAGATCGGCGAACTCGTCGCGATCCAGCGATTTGGGCGGCATCTTGCGGAAATAGGGCTCGTCAAGGAACAGCTCCAGCGCGCCCTGCGCGACCTCGCCTTGCAGGGCCAGTCTGCCATCCTCGTCAAAGGGCAGCCCGCGCCGCGCCGTCATCAGATCGTTGATCGGGGCATTCGCCGGGCCGGTGTCAAACGCCAAAAGCGCGCCCGACTCGTCCGGTTTCGCCTTGGCCGGGTCCACCCATGTCAGATTGCCGACGCCGCCAAGATTGAGAAAGGCAATGGGCCGCTCCGCGCCCATCCGCTTGGCCAGTGCAAAGTGAAAGAAGGGTGCCAGCGGCGCGCCTTCCCCGCCGAACCGGATATCCGCACTGCGAAAATCCCAGACGACCGGGAGCCCGAGCGCCTGAGCCAGCGCGCTGCCATCGCCCAGTTGATGCGTGCCGCGCCCGCGTGGCTCATGCGCCAGCGTCTGGCCGTGAAAGCCCACGATCTCGGCCCCGGAAAACCGGCTCAAAACCTCGATATGCGCAGCCTCTACCAGATCCTGTGCCGCACCCAGATCATTGGCGCCGGGCCATTTGCCCAACGCAGCGCGCAACACCGCCTCTTCCCCGGAGGAATACCGCCTGTAGCCCGTCTCGCCGAAATCGAGGATCACCTCGCCATCGGTCAGCACCATGGCGGCATCCACGCCATCCAGCGATGTGCCCGACATGGCCCCAAGGGCCCAAACCGGCCCGCCTGCCCCTGTGGCCTTCAACATGGCCTTTTCCTTCGCCCTGACCCTGCCTATACATGCCGCGCAAACACAGGCGGGACAAGCATTATGACCTACCACCCCAAGTCCGATTTTCTGCGAATCATGATCGAGCGCGGATTCCTGGCCGACTGCACCGACATGCAGGGGCTGGACGACGCGCTTATGGCCGGCACGCTGCCGGCCTATATCGGCTATGACGCCACCGCGCGGTCACTGCATGTGGGGCACCTTTTGAACATCATGATGCTGCGCTGGCTGCAAAAGACCGGGCACAAGCCGATCACGCTGATGGGTGGCGGCACCACGAAGGTCGGCGACCCCAGCTTTCGCGCCGATGAACGCCCGCTGCTGACGCCCGAGCAGATCGACGCCAATATCGACGGGATGCAGGCGGTGTTCGCGCAATACCTCAGCTATGGCGACGGCGGCACGGACGCGCTCATGCTCAACAACGCGGAATGGCTGGACGGGTTGAATTACCTTGAATTCCTGCGCGATATCGGGCGGCATTTCTCGGTCAACCGGATGCTGTCGTTTGAGTCGGTCAAGTCACGGCTGGACCGCGAGCAATCGCTGAGCTTTCTGGAATTCAACTACATGATCCTGCAAGCCTATGATTTCCTTGAACTGAACCGCCGGTATGGTTGTCTCTTGCAGATGGGCGGCTCGGATCAGTGGGGCAATATCATAAACGGCATCGACCTGACCCGCCGGGTACTGGACCACGAGATTTACGGGCTGACCTCGCCGCTTCTGACCACCTCTGACGGGCGCAAGATGGGCAAGTCGGCGGGTGGCGCGGTGTGGCTCAATTCCGAAATGCTGTCACCCTATGAATTCTGGCAGTTCTGGCGCAACACGACCGACGCCGACACGGGCCGTTTCCTGAAGCTTTACACAGAATTGCCGGTCGAGGAATGCGACCGTCTTGGGGCGCTGGACGGGGCAGAGATCAACGCGGCCAAGATCATCCTGGCCAACGAAGTCACCACCCTGTTGCACGGGGCCGACGCCGCCCGCGCCGCCGAGGCGACCGCGCGCGAAGTCTTCGAGAAAGGCGGCGTGGGCGATGACCTGCCGACGCTGGAGCTATCCCTCGAAGAGGTGAGCGAGGGTATCTCCATCGTGCAGGTGATCGTGAAATCGGGTCTCGCGAAATCCGGCAAGGACGCCAAGCGCCTGATTGCCGAGAACGGCGCGCGGCTGAACGATGCGCCACTGACCGACGCGAGCCTGATGCTCGACGCCGCCGCCCTTGCCACGCCGGTCAAGCTTTCGGCCGGCAAAAAGCGCCACGTGCTTGTGAGAATCGAACCCTAACCGACTGGCGATGCAGAATTTTTAAAAAATTCTGATCAATTTTTCTTGAAGGAAAATTGGCCCGTTGCGTGGTCTAACTGCGTGCGGTCAACGCATCCTGCAACAGCATACGCACCGTGTCCGGCGCCACATCCTTCGCGACAAACGCCTGCCCGATGCCGCGCGCCAGAACGAAATTCAGCCGCCCATCCACGACCTTCTTGTCCTGCGCCATAAGCTCCAACAACCCATCCGCATCGGGCAATTCGCCCATGATATCAGACAGATCCGCCTTCATGTTCATCTCGCGCAGATGCGCGCGCACCCGGCTTGGCTCCTCTTGCGGGCACAGACCAAGCCGCGCCGACAGATCGAACGCAAGCGCACAACCGATGGCCACCCCCTCGCCATGCAGCAGCCGGTCGGAATAGCCCGTCGCCGCCTCCAGCGCATGACAAAACGTGTGGCCCAGGTTGAGCAGCGCGCGATCGCCCTGTTCGGTCTCGTCGCGCACCACGATTTCGGCTTTCATCTCTACCGAGCGTTTGACCGCGCGACTCCGCGCCGCCATGTCGCCACGGGCCGCTTCCGCGCCATTCGTCTCCAGCCACTCGAAAAACGCGCTATCCCCAAGCAGCCCGTATTTCACCACCTCGCCATATCCGGCCAGATAATCCCGGGCCGGAAGCGCCTCCAGAACAGCCGTATCCGCCAGCACAAGGCTTGGCTGGTGGAACGCCCCGATCAGGTTCTTGCCCTGCGGTGCGTTGATGCCGGTCTTGCCGCCCACCGAACTGTCGACCTGCGCCAACAGGCTGGTGGGGATCTGCACAAAGCGCACGCCCCGCCGCAGCACCGCCGCCGCAAATCCGACCAGATCGCCGATCACACCGCCGCCAAAGGCGATGACCACGTCGCGCCGCTCGATCCGCTCGGCCAGAAGCCATTCGACCGTCCGCTCGAACTGCGGCCAGCTTTTGGTGGCCTCGCCCACTGGCAGCGTCAGGGTGGCATGGGCTATGTCCTGCGCCTTCAGCCCGTCCAACAGGGTCTTGAGATGCAGACGCCCCACATTTTCATCCGTGACGATCGCCACCCTCGGGCGGCGCAGAAGCGGGGCGATCAGCGTGCCCGCCTGCGACAACAGGTCCGGGCCGATATGCACATCATAGGCGCGATCTCCGAGGGGGACGTGAACGATCTCGGTCATCTTGAAAGCTCCAGAACATCGGGCCGGGTCTTGAGCGCGTCAAGCACATGCGCGGCCATGGTCTCTACCGTGTACTCGGCCCGCGCCTCGACACCGAGATCGGCCATCCGGTACACCGGCAGCCGCTCTTGATACAGCGCGGCCAGCGTGGCCTTGGGATCGGGCGTGCGCAACAGCGGGCGCGTGTCCTTGTGCCGGACCCTGTTCCATAGCAAATCCAGATCCGCCTTGAGCCAGACCGACACGCCCTGTTGCGCGATCAGATCGCGGTTGCGCCGCGCCACAAAGGCCCCGCCCCCCGCCGACAGGATCGACGGTGTCTCGCCCAGAAGCCGGGTGATGACCTGTGTTTCACGGTCGCGAAAGAACGGCTCGCCATCGCGGCTGAAAATCTCTGCGATGCTCATGTTGGCGGCGGCTTCGATCTCGGCGTCCGAATCGAGGAATGCCACGTCAAGAAGCCCCGCCAACGCCTTGCCGACCGCCGTTTTCCCCGAGCCCATCATGCCAACGAGAACAACCGTTTTCTTCAGTTGCCAGACCGGTTCAGACACGATTAATCGGCGCTCCCCTGCCAAATCGGATATCAAGCCCACTGAATGACGTGATCTTGTCAGAAAGGCCAGTTATAACTTGGACAAACAGAGCAAAAAATGCGAGCGGTACACGTATGCTTCGGCTGATCAAATGGATCTTCTATCTCGCGCTCCTGGGCTTCGTCGCCTTGGCGGGCTATGCCTATATCGGGCCGTTTTTCGGGGCGGATTTTTCCCCGCCGAACACGGAAATCCGACAGGATATCATTCTTGAAACCGACTAGGATACTTGCCTGTCTGGCGCTGTTGGCCACACCCGCACTGGCCGACGAGCCGCTTGGCGTGATCGACTGGCTGCGCAACCCGGCCCCGATCAGCCTGGCGCAGCCCTTGCTTGCCCCTTTGAACGAGCCGCAGATCAGCGGCGGTGCCAGCGTACCACAAGTAGAGGTGATGCCCCTCGACATGCCGCGCCCCGATGCGGTGGGGTTGTTGCCGGGCAATACGACGGGGCTGCCCGCCACGCTCTGGACGGCCAGCAGCACCGATGCGCTGAGCGCACAATTCGCGCGCATTGCGAACGATCCCCTGCCGGCGATACAGGCGCTTTACTACACCCTTCTTCTGGCAGAGGCCGATCCGCCCGCCGATGCCGGGCCGGATGCCCGTTTTCTCAAGGCCCGAATCGCCGCTTTGCAAAAGCTGGGCGCGGTGGAGCCTGCCCTTGCCCTTGCCGAACGCGCGGGACCACAGCGCAAAAGCCTGTTCGACACGTGGTTCGACCTTGCCCTGCTCAGCGGGAACGAGGACGCCGCCTGCAAAGCCCTTGCGCGACAGCCGCAATTGACCGACCGGTTCGAAACGCGCATTTTCTGCGGTGCGCGTACCGGCGACTGGCAAACCGCCGCGCTGACCTTCGAGACGGCGCGCGCGGTGGGCGCGCTGCCCGCCCCGCTTGACGGCATGTTGGCCCAATACCTGGACCCCGAAACCATCGAGAATACGCCCGAACTGGCACCTCCGTCGCGCATGACGCCGTTGCTTTTTCGCCTGCACGAAGCCAACGGCACCCCGCTGCCCACGCGCAACCTGCCGCGCGCCTTTGCCATTGCCGATCTGCGCGGCCTGTCCGGCTGGCGCGCCGAACTGGAGGCCGCAGAGCGTCTGGCCCATACCGGCGCGCTGCCCGCCAACCGCCTGCTTGGGCTTTATACCATACAGGCCCCCGCCGCCTCTGGCGGGATCTGGGACCGGGTCGCGCGGGTGCAGGATCTGGAAACCGCCCTTGCCGATCGCGATATCGCCGGAATCGAAGCGGGTCTGCCGGCGCTGTGGTCCGACATGAAGCGCGAGGGGCTGGCCGTGGTCTTTGCCGCGCTTTACGCAGAACCCCTGTCGAAAATCACCCTCACCGGACCGGCCGCGCGCATCGCCTTTGACATGGCGCTGCTGTCGCCCGATTACGAACTCCTTGCCGCGACATATCCTGCCCAGGGGCGGCGCGCGCAGTTCATGAGGGATCTGGCGCGCGGCGCGCCCGACCCCGGCCTTGCCCGCAACACCGCAGAGCGCGCCATTGCAACCGCCTTTCAACCGACAGACGCCTCCGGCGATCACACCGCACTTTTGCGCGCGGGCCGTTTGGGACAGGCGATCATGGCCGCCGCCCTGCAACTGGACAGCGCCACACCGAACCAGCGCCTTGATCTGGTGGCTGGCCTGCAAACCCTGCGCGCCGTCGGGCTGGAGGATACCGCACGGCGCGCGGCCTTGCAGATCCTGCTGCTCAAGGCCGGGGCATGAGCGCGCGCAACTGGATCGACCGCTTCCTGGAGGCGCAAGCCGCCGAACTGGGCGCGGCGCGCAACACGCTGATGGCGTACCAGCGCGACCTTGACGATTTCACCGCCTGGCTTGAGGCCCGCGCGGGCGATCTGGGCGCTGTCACACAAGACGATATCGAGGCCTATCTGGTGGCCTGCGACGCGCAGGGGCTTGCGGTGTCGACCCGCGCGCGCCGACTTTCGGCCATCAAGCAACTTTACCGTTTTGCCTTTGAGGAACGGTTGCGCCCCGACAATCCCGCCATCGCCATCAAGGGGCCGGGCAAGGCGCGCCGCTTGCCCAAGACGCTGGACATGGACGAGGTCGACCGCCTGCTCGACGCCGCGCGCAGCACCGGGCGCACACGGGCGGACCGGCTGCGCAACACCTGCATGATGCAACTGCTATATGCCACGGGTATGCGGGTCAGTGAGCTTGTCTCGCTGCCCGTTTCGGCGGCACGGGGCGAGCCGGACATGCTGTTGGTCAACGGCAAGGGCGGCAAGGAACGGCTGGTGCCCCTGTCCACGCCTGCCCGCGCGGCTCTGTCGGCCTGGTTGACCCTGCGCGACGAGGCGGCAGAGCGTGACCGCGCGGCGGGCAAGCCGCCCGGCCCGTTCCTGTTCCCGTCGGGCGGCAAATCCGGCCACCTGACGCGGCATCGGTTCTACATGCTGATAAAGGAAATCGCCGTCACCGCCGGTGTCTCCCCGGCGAAGGTGACACCGCATACCCTGCGTCATGCCTTTGCAACGCATCTGTTGTCGAACGGGGCCGACTTGCGGACGATCCAGACGCTTTTGGGCCATGCCGATGTGGCCACGACCGAAATCTATACCCATGTGATGGATGAAAGGCTACGCGATCTGGTGTTTGGCGCGCATCCGCTGGCTCAGGCAGATACCCGGCGCAAGGACGGTGGCAAGACATCCTCGGATGGCCAATAACCGCTGAGCAACGCAGCGTGATACCCTTGTGTCAGACCCGTGGCGACCATCGCGCGATGCGCCGCCGCGTGATCGTATTCCAGCGCGCGCAGATGCACGCCCCCGTCCAACATGGCATAGGCAGTGCGCGGCGTGCCGTCATTCGCCGGCATCCCGATGACACCGGCATTGACCCAGTCCACCGCGCCCACGCGCCGGGTGAAGGCAACACCGCAATGACCCGCCAGAACCCTGTCCACCGGCCCGGCGGCCGACGTGATCAGCGCGATCTCCTGTGCCAACTCCGCCTCGGGCGACACGGGCCACAAAAACCGGCTGATATCGGTCAGACCGCCATGGATGACAGCGTGTCGCGCGCCCTCATGTCTGAAAATCGCCATATCGGGCAGACTACCCATCCAGCGCCGCGCCTCGGGCGTCACCTGCGCATCGGCATGGGCGTACCAGCCCGCCGACAGCAGATCACAGGTACTGCCTTGCTCGAACCCGCAGCCACAATCCATTGCACCCGCCGCCAATTGCTTTTCGCAATTGCCCGCCACCACGTGACAGCCCCAGTCGCGTATCAGCGCCACCGTAGCGGCGGGATCGGCGCAATAGGCCACCACGTCGCCGGTGCAGATTACATTGCCTGCTGCTATGGCGTGGCGCGCGGCCACATCACGCAGACGTTCCAGCGCCTGAAGGTTGGAATAGGGCCCGCCAAAAATCAGCACAGGCCCCGTCAATTTGCCCAGATCCGCGATGTTCATGGGTGCTGTTTCCCTTGATTGCCGGTGCATGGACGCCCATAACCCCAACGAATACTCCAGCGAGATGTTGAATGGAACCTTTGTCACCCACACTTGATGCCGCCTTCTGGATCACCACTGCCTCGATCTTCGGGCTTTTGGTGTTGTCCGGCTTCTTTTCTGGCAGCGAGACCGCGCTGACCGCCGCCTCCCGCGGCAAGCTGCGCGCCCGTGCCGAGAAAGGTTCCAAAGGAGCGGGAACCGCGCTTGCCATCACCGAGGACAACGAACGCCTGATTGGCTCAATCCTGTTGGGCAACAACCTTGTGAACATTCTGGCGACCTCGCTGGCCACGGCCATGTTCACGCGGCTTCTGGGTGAAAGTGGCGTTGCACTCGCGACGCTTGTCATGACGTTGCTGGTGCTGATCTTTGCCGAGGTGCTGCCGAAAACCTACGCGATCACCAATGCCGAGGTCGCCGCGTCACGTACCGCGCCGATCATCGTGGTGGTGGTCCGGCTGTTTTCGCCCGTGGTCAACGCGGTGCGGCTTTTGGTGCGCGGGGTGCTGCGCCTGTTCGGGGTCAAGACCGACCCCGACAGTCATATCCTTGCCGTGCGCGAGGAAATCGCGGGCGCGCTTTATCTTGGCCAGTCAGAGGGCATCGTCGAGAAGGAAGACCGCGACCGCATCCTCGGTGCGCTTGACCTGGGGGACCGCGCGGTCGAGGAAATCATGCTGCATCGCTCCAAGATCGAGATGATCAATGCCGAGCTGGAGCCGCAGGCGATCCTGGAGCAATGTCTTGAAAGCAATCACACGCGCCTGCCGGTCTTTCGCGACGATCCAGACAACATCATCGGCGTGGTCCACGCCAAGGATCTTCTGCGCGCCATGCACAAACTGATGCTAAGCGAGGACGCCACCCAAGAGGCGATGGCCGGTTTCGACCTGACCGAAGTGATGATGAAGCCCTATTTCGTGCCCGAAACCACCACGCTGGATGACCAGATGCGGCAATTCTTGCGTATGCGCAGCCATTTCGCGCTGGTGGTGGATGAATATGGCGATTTGCAGGGGCTGATCACGCTGGAAGACATCCTCGAAGAGATCGTGGGCGAGATCACCGACGAGTTCGACCCGCAAGCCGAACACCCCATTCGCAAAAGCGAGGACAACCAGTTCCTCATCGACGGCGCAATGACGATCCGCGACCTCAACCGCGCCACCGACTGGGCCCTGCCCGACGAGGCGGCGAACACCGTTGCGGGGCTTGTCATCCACGAGGCGCAGATCATTCCCGACATCAACCAGGTGTTCAACTTCCACGGCTTCCGCTTCGAGGTGGTCGAGAAACAGGACAACCGCCTGACGAAATTGAAGATCCGGAAATTGTGAACCGCCCCGATCAGGGGCGGCCCTGTTGCGCGGCATTCACGCCCGCAGTTTTTCCCCCTTGGGATCGAACGGCGGCTCGTGCAGGATGCGGGCCTTGTGGGGGCGGCCCAGAACCATGACCTCCACCGCCTCGCCCGGTACGGCCTGACCGGCCTTCACATAGCCAAGCGCAAGGCTCATGCCCACCGTGTACCCATAGGTGCCAGACGTGACGCGTCCCACCGGCTTGCCGTCCTTGAGGATCGGCTCGCCGCCCGTGGCGTCGGCGTTGGACGCGGTCACGTCCGCCTCGTCGATCTGAATCAGGACCAGTTCCTCGCGCTTCGGACTTTCCATCGCTTCCTGGGCCGCTGCCTTGTGCAGGAACTCCTTGTCCATCTTGCAAAGCGGCCCAAGCCCGACCTCGTGCGGGAAATATTCGGGCGAGTATTCGCGGCTCCATGAGCCATAGCCCTTTTCCACCCGCATCGACATCAGCGCCCGCGCGCCCACGGGACCGGCATCGAATTCCTTCCCGGCTTCCAGCAAGGCTGAATAAAGCGCCGCCTGATCGGTTGTCGCGCAATGCAGCTCCCACCCCAGATCGCCAGTAAAGCTGACCCGCAGGGCAAGGCATTCCACGCCCCCGATCTCGATCATCTTCGAGCGCATGAAGGGGAAATCCCCTGTGGCAAGGCTTTCATTTGTCAGCCGTTGCAACAGCTCGCGCGATTTCGGACCGGCCACGTTGAAGCCGCACATTGCCTCGGTCATGCTCTCGAATGTCGTACCGTCGGGCAGCGGCACCATGTCGAAGAACCGCTTGTGATACCGTTCCGCCATGCCGGAGGACACGATCCAGAATTCGTCCTCGGCCACCCGCGTCACAGTGGCATCCCCCGCGATGCCACCGCGCACCGAGATAAGCGGGGTCAGGCAGGACCGGCCAACCGATTTGGGCATCCGGTTGGCGAAGACGGAATTGAGCCAATCCTCTGCCCCCGGCCCCTTGCAGCGGTATTTCGCAAAATTCGAGATGTCTATGATCCCCGCGCGGTCGCGCAGCATCCGGCATTCCTTGCCAACGGGTGCCCACCAGTTCTGGCGGGTAAAGCCGTTTGTGTCTTTCGCGCCGGGCGTATCGGCGAACCATTGCGGATGCTCCCACCCGTAGTTCAGGCCAAAAACCGCGCCCATCCGTTTTTGCATCTCGTAGACGGGGCGCGTGCGCAGGGGGCGGCCCGCCTCCCGTTCCTCGTTGGGGTAATGGATGGCGAAACGGTGAGCATAGACATCCTCGACCTTGGCAGTGATAAATTTTCGGTCATTCGCCCACAGGCCAAAGCGCGCAATGTCCCACGGGAACATGTCGTATTGCATCTCGCCTTCGATGATCCACTGGCTGACCATCAGACCCATGCCCGCCGACTGGCTGAAGCCGGGGATGATGCCGCCCACCATGAAGTAATTCTTCAACTCCGGCACCGGGCCAAGGATCACGTTTGAATCCGGCGACCAGATCATCGGGCCGTTGATCACCCGCTTCACCCCCGCCTCTGCGGCGACGGGCACCCTGTCCATCGCGCGCATCACGTTTTCCATGATGCGTTCCAGATCGTCGGGGAACAGATCATGTGCAAAATCAAGCGGCGTGCCATCCTCTGCCCAGAATTTCACATCCTTTTCATAGGCGCCGATCAGCAGCCCCTTGCCCTCTTGCCGCAGGTAATATTCCCCGTCGCGGTCCGCGACCGAGGGCAAGCGGCGGTCCATCCCGTCAATCTCGGCAATCGTTTCGGTCACGAAATACTGGTGTTCGGTCGGTTGCAGCGGCACCTCGATGCCCGCCAGCTTTGCCACCTCGCGCCCCCATAGACCGGCGCAGTTGATGACCCACTCGGTGTGGATATTGCCCTTGGGCGTCTCGACGATCCAGCTTCCATCGGGCTGCGGGGTTGTCGCCGTGACCGGCGTGAAACGGTAAATCTCGGCCCCGCGCTGCCGTGCGCCCATCGCGTAGGCATTGGTCACGCCACTCGGGTCCACATTGCCGCCATCGGGTTCCCACATGATGCAGCGGATGCCGTCGAAATTGACCAGCGGGTGCTTTTCTTCGGCCTCTTCGCGGGTGATCTCGGCGAAATTCATCCCGTAAAGCTGCGCCTTGGCGGCTTGCAGTTTCAGCTGATGTTCGCGCGCCTCGGTCTGGGCAAGATAAAGCGAGCCGGGCTGGAAGACACCACAGCTTTGGCCGGTCTCTTCTTCGAGACTGTTATAGAGGTTCATGGTGTAATGTTGCAGCCGGCTGATATTGGCGCTGTCATGCAGCCCGTGGATATTGGCCGCCGCGTGCCATGTGCTGCCCGAGGTCAGCTCGTTACGTTCCAGCAGCACCACGTCTGTCCAGCCAAGTTTGGTCAGGTGGTAGAGCACGCTGCACCCGATCACGCCGCCGCCGATGACCACCGCTTGTGCATGGGTTTTCATGTCTTTGTCCTCATGTCTGTCGTTCTGACCAATCTTGACGTTTCGCACCCCGCGCGAGCGCCGGTTCCCGACATCATTGGTCGCGGCTGCGCCTGAGTCCTTTCGGTTTGCGTCAGGATCTTGATCTTTGCGGCACGCCGTCACTGGCGGCGCGCCATTAGGCCGGGTAGGATTTGCCCTGCCCGCTTTGTCACAACAAAGGCTTTCCATGCCCCCTGCCCTGACCGTTCTGATCCCCGCTGCCGGGCTTTCGTCGCGGATGCGCGGACGCGACAAGCTGATCGAACAGATCGACGGCGTACCATTATTGCGGCGACAGGTGCGGATTGCGCTGCATCTGAACGCAAAGGTTTTCGTCACTTTGCCGCCAGAGGACACGTCCCGCGCAGAAAGCCTGGCAGATCTGGCCAAGACAAACCTGACAATCCAGCGCCTCGCCAATGCGTCAGAAGGCATGAGCGCATCCCTGCGCGCAGGCGCGGCGTTTTGCCAGCGGACCGATCATGACGGGCTGATGATCTTTCTGCCCGACCTGCCGGACCTGACGCGTGATGATCTGACCTTGATGGCACGCATCTTTGCCCAGGATCCCACCCAGCCCGTCCGGGCGACCGATTGCACGGGTCGTGCGGGCCACCCGGTGATCCTGCCCCGCCACGTTCTGCCGGGTCTGGCGGCGCTAAGGGGGGATGACGGCGCGCGCGATATCCTGCGCGCCTCCCCCCCGCGCCTTTGCCCCTTGCCGGACCATCACGCAACGCTTGATCTTGATACACCAGAGGCATGGGCCGCGTGGCGCGCGCATCGCTCCAACTAAAGCGTTTCCGCAATCAAAAGCCGCGCTTCGACCGCCTTGAGGGACCGGCGCGCAGACGTGTATTTGTCAAGGCCCGACTGCGTGGCAAATTCGGGGAAAAGCGACAGGATCTCGTGGCGCGTCGCCTGTCCCACAGCGTTCAGCGAATAATCGCCGGGCTGGAAGCTTTCTGACCACGCGCCATTCGCAAGAATGACCTCATGCGTATCAAACATAAGGTGGATGTAGCTGGCATTGCCCACCACGGCCCTGTCCACCCCATTCACGTCCGTAAGGTTTTTGGCTGCGGCCAGAACCTCTCGCTCACCGAAAAACACCTCGGCCAGAGCGTGGCGCAGCAGCATCCGATGGTTCGGGCTGACCAGCATATCATGCTCGGGCACGTTATCGCCAAGCGCCCCCTTGCGGATGAGGATCGGCTGAAACTCCGGCGTTCGGACAAGTTGGGCAGAGCAAAGGTCGCGGCGTCCGATCCAGCGGATCTCGCGCAGACCGTTGTCGCGTGTCAGAACCTTGTCACCCGCCTGCAAATCCTCGACCGGGCGCTCTCCGTTCGGGGTTATGATACGCGCCCCGGAGGTGAAGCAGATGAGCCCGCTGTCGTCGCCTTGTCCATCGGAGCCGTCAAGCTAACCGGTTCCGGACAACGTATCGTTGCCGGATGACCCTTGGTTGGTCGCCATTAAACAGGCTCCCAATGAGATGTAAAAGATGCCCAGCCTATGGGCCTGTATTAGAAAGTCTACCGCAACCAACGCGGTGCTGAAACTCTCGAAAGGCCCGTCAGCAACAAGATAAATTCAAGAATAAATCCAGTCGGTAAAGATATCATTGGCGTGACTTTGCGCAAAAGAAAACAATCCCGGCCAAGAGCCGGGATTGTTCATGAAATCGGGACAGCCCCCTAAACCGATTCCGGTTTGGCAGGCCGAAAACTCCAGCCCGCCCGCTGCAATCGGTTTACTTCACCAAAAGGCCCGCTTCGTGCTGCTTGAGAGAGCGGCGCGCGGCCTGATACGCCTTGAGCCCATCCGTCTCTTGCAACTCGGGGAAGAGATCAAATATCTCGCGTTTCTGGGCGGTGCCCATCCCGTCAAGCACCTGTTCGCCGGGCTGGAAGCTTTCGGTCCAGGCACCGTTCGACAGAACCACCTCGTGCTGATCGAACATGAAGTGGATATAGCTGACGCCCTGCGTATCAACCGGATCCACACCTTCGATGCCGGTCAGATGCTTGGCGGCTGCCAGCACTTCGCGGTCCTCGAAATAAAGCGCGCTCCGCTCGTTGTTGATCAGCACGCGGTGCTGGGGCGACACCATCATGTCCCGCTCCGGCAACCCGTGACCAAGCGACCCGGCCCGGATCAGAATCGGCTTCAGATGCGGCGCGGACATAAGTTCCTGCCCGTTCAGATCCCGACGGCCAAGCCAGCGGATTTCCTGCAACCCGTTGTCGCGGGTGATGATCCGATCCCCGACCGCAAGTTCCTCGACCAGACGCTCGCCTTTCGGCGTGGCGATGACGGTGCCCGGCGTAAAGCAGGGGATGACATCCTCGATCTCGGTGAAGGTCAGCGTACCCTCGACGTTGTCGCTGGCATCAAGGAAGTTGACCAGACCGCTAAAGCTGTTGCCATCCGGGTCGTTCGGTGCCGACAGATCAAGCGGGGTGGTGCCATCGTTTTGGACGATCTCGAACCGGCCCAGACCGGTAAGGTCAAGCTGGTCGTTCTCGTTATCGGTCGCAGGATCGCCATCGCCATCCTCGGTGCCGGCGTTAAGCACGTCGCCAAAGGCATCTTCGCGGTTCTCGATGATGAAGGTGTCCGAACCGTCCCCACCGCTCAGCGTGTCCGCCCCCTGGCCGCCGGTGATGGTATCGTCACCATCCCCGCCAGAGATCAGGTCGTCGTCAACGCCGCCGTCAAGCTCGTCATTGCCAGCGCCGCCAATGATCGTATCGTCGTCATCACCGCCAAAGACCGTATCGTTTCCGGCACCGGCGTCTATGACGTCGCGGCCGTTATCTTCATCCGGGTCGGGACCGAAGCTGCCACCGTCCGGCGCGTCGGGAATGTCGGTGCCGTCGATGGGCACAACCGCAGGGTCAAGCCCGCCATAGATCAGGTCATCTCCGCCACCAGAGCTGACCGTATCGTTGCCCTCGCCGCCGACGATTGTGTCACTGCCGTCGCCGGTGGTGATGTCGTCATCGTCGATACCGGCATCGATCAGATTGTCACCGCCAGCCGCCGTGATCGTATCGTTGTCGTCACCGGTGGTGATCGTGTCATCACCGGAGCCCGTGGTGACAAGATCGCGGTCGTCGTCCTCATCGGGATCGGACGGGATGGCCAGAACAGGGCCATATCCGGGGAACCCGTCATCGGGCAGCGGAACCGCCGCGTCCGAAGAGGTGTCGACCAAGTTGTTGCCCTCCCCGGCATCGACCGTGTCCGCGCCATCACCAGAATTGACAGTGTCATCGCCCGGCCCGGTGCTGATCACGTCGTCGCCATTGCCGCCTTCGACGGAATCATTGCCTGCGCCGGTTTCAACATCGATGGGGCCATCCGCATTATCGGCATCAACCGTGTCATCGCCGGAGCCTGTGACGATCTTCTCGATCTCGTCAAAACTCACATCCGGGGTGTCGTCGGCGTCAAGCCCGTCAGCGGTGCCAGATTCAGGGTCCGTATCGTCCAGCACAACGGTCAGATCCTCGGGGCGGTCCGACAGGTCGAGAATATCGCCCTCGTCGCCATTCTCCGGACCCTCGGGATTGCCGTCGGTACCGTCCGAGCCGCCGTCGATGGTGGCGTTGATGTCGACCGTGGGGTCAATCGTATCAATGGTGAACACATCGTCACCGGTGCCACCCGTCGCGCTGTCATCGCCGCCCACGCCGATATCGTCGTCGCCTGCGCCACCGTTCAGCGTGTCGGTGCCCTCGCCACCGAGCAGGATATCCGCGCCATCACCGCCATCAAGGCTGTCGTCGCCGTCACCGCCAACAAGCAGATCGTCATCCGCACCGCCGTCAAGCGTGTCATCGCCGTCGTTGCCGAACAACTGATCTTCGCCATCGCCGCCCAGGATGCTGTCATTGCCGCTGCCGCCATCGACAGTGTCGTCGCCAGCGCCCGCGTCAATGTCGAGATCCGTGGTCGTATCAGAGCCATCTATATCGTCATCGCCCGCGCCAGTCAGGATGTTCTCGATCTC
Organism: Paracoccaceae bacterium; assembly: GCA_024742835.1. Taxonomy (GTDB): domain Bacteria; phylum Pseudomonadota; class Alphaproteobacteria; order Rhodobacterales; family Rhodobacteraceae; genus Roseovarius. The sequence continues at coordinate 23,028 of JANSXS010000019.1, forward strand.
GTCGAAAGTGACATCATCATCACCGACAATCGTATCAAGACCATCGACCGTCCCGCTTTCGCCATCACCGACGCCAAGATCCACGATCAGCGCATCCGCCTGATCGCTCAGGTCGAGCGTATCGCCCTCGTCGCCATTCTCCGGCCCATCGGGATTGCCATCGGTGCCGTCCGAACCGCCGTCGATGGTGGTATCGACATCGGGCGCGGTATCGGTCGCATCAAGGGTGAATACGTCGTCACCCGTGCCGCCAGTCGCGCTGTCATCGCCACCCACGGCGATCTCGTCATCGCCTGCGTCGCCATTCAGGGTGTCGGTGCCCTCGCCACCGGCCAGCGTATCCGCATCATCGCCGCCATCGACACTGTCGTTGCCGTCGCCGCCGGTGATCTCGTCATTGTCGGCCCCGCCGTCAATCGTGTCATCCCCGGCATCGCCGTCAATCGTGTCATCCCCGTCATTGCCGAGGATGGAATCGTCACCAGTGGTGATCTGGTCGCCTTCCGCATCGAAGAAGTCAAGATCCATCTCCTGGCCGTCATCGGTGCCGTCGACAACACCGTTAGTGAGCGGATCGGTCAGGATGGTTTCGATCTGGCTGAATTCCAGTGTCGATCCGTCCTCGAAAGTGACGGTACCGGCCGTTGCACCATCATCGGTGGCGTCGGCACTGTCGGTGATCGTGACCGCACCCGCACCGCGCAGATCCAGCACATCGTTATCCGCGGTCTGGTCGGGACCATTGCCACCTTCTATCACGTCGCCCGCGCCATCGGCGCTGCTGCCAACGATAAAGGTGTCGTCACCGCCTTCGCCCATCATCATGTCGGCACCGGCACCGCCGGTAATCGTGTCGTCACCGCCATTTCCGTCATCATCACCTGTGCTGGGTCCGGCATCGGGGTCCAGATAGGCCGTAGCGATGTTGTTGTAAGGGATCTCGGGGTCGGTGCTGGTGCGCTCTACAAAGGTGTAGGTCTCGCCCACGGTCAACGGCGCGTCGGAAATGAACCCGACCACATCGTCGCTGTCCTCTTCGACGGCGAAGATGTTGATCACGTTGCCGCTGCTGTCCTGGACCGAGTAGGAATACTCGATCTCAAGCTCTTCACCGGCGGCCACATTCTTGCCATTCAGCGTTACACCCTGCACCAGTTCCTGACTGTTGTCGCCGTCCTCGAACAGGTTTTCGTTGTCATTGATACCAACCGTGGTCGGCACCGAGCCGGGATTCAGAGTGAAGGTCGAGCCGTTTACATCGTCCTCGCCAACCGAATTGTTGCCAAACGGATCGTCATTGCCAGACGCGTTCACGATAGTGGCGTCCGACAGCTCCCACACGATGAAGCTGTTCGCGGCACCGGCCACCGGCGTCACGTCGACAAGCACGGGGTCGGACCCGGTATCGCCGCCGTTATCGCCAAAGATCGTGTCATTACCCTCGGATCCGGAAATCTGGTCGTCGCCACCATTGCCGAAGATAAGATCGTCACCCGTACCGCCGTCGATCTCGTCATTGCCACCATTCGCAAGGTCCGCCGCGCCGGGATCGAGCGGCACAAGCGACACGTTGTCCACAGAAGCGCCCACGTTGTCCTCGGCACCCGTGCCCTCGAATTCCAGACGATTCGAGCCATCGCCCGTGCCGCCGGTAACGGTCAATGTAATCGTCTCGAAATCGGATTCGCCTACATTGGAGGGATCAATCGTGCTGACAAGATCGCCACCCCAATAGACATTTACCAGGTTTTCATCCGGCCCGTCTGTCGGCAGAAACTGGCTGTCGCTGACATCGAAGCGAAGCTCGTAATCCTCGCCAGCCACAACGCCCTGTACGTCCTGACCAATCCGGATATTGCCCGGAGACGCGTCAAGATCGAGCCAATTGTCACCATCGCTGGCGATCACACCGTCACGACCGTCATTATGGATGTCGACCTCCTCGGTCGGATCCACGGTTGTCCAGTTCGGAACGCTACCTGTGCCAACGAAACCGTAATCGGCGCCCGCAAGGCCGCTGACATCCTCGAAGGATCCGTTCTGGATCAGGTTCTGTCCGGCAAATTCCGGCAGGCTGTCACCATAGATCGCGTCGTTTCCGGACCCACCGTCAAGCGTATCATTATCCGCGCCGCCCGACATCAGATCCACGCCGTCGCCGCCGGTCAGATCGTCTGCGCCGTTGCCGCCGAACATGGTATCCTCGCCAGTACCTCCATCGAGAACGTCGTTGCCCGTGTCGCCCGACATCAGATCCGCGCCATCGCCGCCGGTCAGGGTGTCGTCGCCGTCCTGGCCGCCCATGAAGTCATCGCCGGTCCCGCCATCCATAGAATCGCTGCCGGTTCCGCCCAACATGTCGTCGTCGCCATCTTCGCCGAACATGCGGTCATCGCCAGAGCCGCCACGAAGCGCATCATCATCAGCGCCGCCCATAAGCTGGTCGTTGCCCACGCCGCCGACAAGAAAATCCTCGCCCGTGCCACCGCGCAAGTCGTCGTTGCCGTCACCGCCAAAGATCTGGTCATCGCCCGCGCCGCCGTCAATGAAATCCTCTCCCGCGCCGAAATCTAGACCCTCCGGAATACCCGCCGGGGTAATCGGCACAAGGCTGACATTGTCCAGGCCGACACCGATGCTGTCTTCAACACCACGCCCCTGGAATTCGAGCCGGTCATTGCCATTGCCGGATCCGGCGACAACGTCGAGGCTGATTGTCTGGAACTCGGATTCCCCGATATTCGACGGGTCCACCGTGTCGATCAGAACGCCGCCAAAGAACACGTCAACCACGTTTTCGTCCGGACCATCCGTCGCGGTGAGGTTCTGCGAGTCGGTTACGTCAAAGGACAGGCGATAGGCTTCGCCATCGGCGAGATTCTGCACGTTCTGACCGATGCGGATATTGCCCGGAGAGCCTTCGAGATCCAGCGCGTTCAGACCGTCGCTCGCAGCTGGGTCCAGTTCCGGGTTGACGTTGTAGACCTCGATCCGATCATTGGGATCGGCGGTCGTCCAGCCCGGAATTTCCCCGATACCGACAAAACCGAACGGGTCCGTCGCAAGGCCGGTCGTATCCTCGAAAGAGCCGTTAACGAGCAGGTTGAGCGATCCACCGCCCTGCACGGACCCACCCCCGTCACCATAAAGAACATCATTATCGTCGCCACCGCGCAGATCGTCAGCGCCTGCGCCGCCGATCAACGTATCCAGGCCCGTTTCGCCATCGAGGAAATCGCTACCTGAAGCACCCGCAAGCAGGTCATTGCCCTCGCCGCCGCGCAGCTCGTCATCGCCGTTACCGCCGAAAAGCTCGTCATTGCCCGCTTCACCGCGCAGGTCGTCATCGCCATCATCGCCGTTGAGGCTGTCATTGCCATTGCCACCAACGACAAAATCATTGCCATCGCCGCCAGACAGGAAATCGTCGCCATCCTCGCCGCGCAGGTCATCATTGCCCGCGCCGCCGAGCAGCAGGTCATTGTCCAACCCGCCGGCAAGCAGGTCTGCCCCGTCGCCGCCGCGCAGCTCGTCATCGCCGCTGCCGCCAAAGAGCTGGTCGTCACCGCCATTGCCGCGCAGGTCGTCATCGCCTGCGTCGCCATTCAGGTTGTCGTTGCCCGCGCCGCCTTCGACAAAATCATCGCCATTGCCAGCCGACACGAAATCGTCACCGCCTCCGGCGTCGATCTGGTCATTGCCATCATTGCCAAAGATCGCGTCGTTGCCATCGGTGATCGCATCGCCTTGCGGATCGACATAGCCAACGGGCATGGGTTCACCGATCTGCGCCCCGTCGACAACGCCATCAGTAAGAGGACGGGACGTGTACCCCGCGTCAACCTCTGAGACCCTCTCTCCCTTGTCGAGATGAATGCGATCCGTGCGCCCGCTATCCACATTTGCATCGCTGTCGGTGTTGAAACTTCCCACATCCTTTTGAATGGGCCGCTCACCATCGACATTGGTCGGGAATTGAACGAAATAGCTTCCGCTTGAAAGGCCGGTGAATGAATAAAACCCCGCGCCGTCGGTCTGGGTCGTTCGTATCACATGGCCGCCGTGATCCAACAACTGAACAGACTGCCCGGCAAGGCCGGGCTCGAACCCGCCATCGGCTGCAAATTCGGTGTTGTCGGCATTCGTGTCGGTATAAAGCCGACCACTGATTGCAGCATCCTTGGGGTCAAACAAAAACAGGGTCAAGTGACTATCTCCTAACAGGAACGCCTTTCAAAGCGTCGTATATAAAGGCAAAACTCAGGTTGTTTCGGCCATTGATGTCGAAACCATCCGGTTCAGGTCGGCAAGCGCTTTGCCACGATCGCGGCCTGCATTTCATGCGATGTCACCGACTCACTTGCGCCAAGGAGCCAGGAGTTACCGTGCGAAAGCCCGTAACGACGAACCACAAGCGGGCCGCATAGAATATTCGACATCGTCTTCTCCTTTGGCGGACACAGAAATTGCGCCCGCCTTAACAAAACAACTACCCAGACCGACGATGCGGTGGTCGGGGCGACCTGCACGAGCCTCATACCTTGGGAGAATGCCCGCCATGTACTGGCGAACGGAAACGCAAAGGGCAAAAGCCCAGTTCGTTCGTCATCAACCGGCCGCCTAAACGACCCGGCGATCACACCTCTCCCGCATCGGTAATGATGCGTTCCGTGCGGTCGCCCCCGTGACCTACAGACATCGCCCCCCAGTGGGCCTCTAAACCTTTAATAAAACCGGGCGCGTAGACAAAGGGAAATTTGTTCAAAAATCGTCATCCTTAACGGTTTTGACGTTTTGCCTGCAGAAAAAAAAGGCGTCCAAACCGCGCCGTTTTTCAGGATTGTTTCCAGGAATACACGCAGAGAGTTTTTAAATAATCTATGTAATACAATGTTTTGCCAGCCAAAATCTGGGGGCAAATCACCCAAGGATTGAGCATTGTTTCCAAATCTACGCGCGCAGAACGTGGTCCGGAATGTTGCTACGCCAAAGCCACGCGTCCTGCGACAGCTTGGTTAAGCTTTGATCAATATCCGTTAATTCGGGCAATCGTCCGATTAGAGGAAACGATCATGCCATAATTTGGCCGAATCATTCCGAAAATCTCTGGCGATTCGCCGTGATGCATTGAAACCGTCTTGGGATTACAAGAATGCTGTTCACAGACCGGACCAAGCCGTCGGTCGGGACAAGTATTCCGTCATGCTTTCGAACACGGCAACCGCTCAGGGCATTTGGCTTTTTCAACCTGCGCCATCAACCAAGGCCTGCGTGCCCGGCTTTTTCAACAGTTGCACCAGGTCCGAAACCGCCCCGGTCAGCGTGGTTCACAGTCACGGGGTGCGCGGCATAGGGGCAGTATCGGCCCGCACCCAAGTACCTTTTGCAAGGCCTGCGGAAATCCACCCCTGCCGGATCGGAATGGTGGGCGGTGAGGGGCTCGAACCCCCGACATCTTCGGTGTAAACGAAGCGCTCTACCAACTGAGCTAACCGCCCGATACGCGGCCTTTAGCAAATAGCCGCGTCGGGGCGCAAGGCCATATCGACGGGTCGTGCACGGGTGGAGCCATTTCGCTGACACCAAAGGGCAAGGCAGGCGGGCGGGGCACAAAGATCCGGCGCAATACCGCATGTCGCGAAAATCCGTGTTTCAGCTTTTTCGTGAACCGCGTTAGGCTTGCACGGCCCGACCGGGCTGGAGCACGTTGCGCGTTACATGGTTATCTGGCTGATCATCTTTGGCTTGCCGCTTGTGATCTATCTGGGGCTGGCGCTTGTCGCTCCGGGGCGCTTGGCGCGTCAGGCCGTGCTTGGCCTTACGACAGCGATCGCCCTGGCATGGCTGGCTTTCGGTCTGGATATCGGTGCGGTTGCCGGGCGTGACGGGCCGGGTGGTGCCTACATGCTTTTGAGTCTCACGGGTGCAACGACCGCGCTGGTTCTTGGCGCAAGCCTGCAATTGCTGCGATTGCGGCTGCCGCGCAGCTGGCCCGGCTGGGCATGGCCGCTTTGCGTGGCGATCACACTTGTGGCCATCGCCCTGCCCCTGACCCGCTTTCTGACCGGCTGACTAGGGCGTTTCGCCTTTAACTTGAGGCATCGATTGAAGGCGAAACGCGTGCAACGCTGATCTGTTGCGTGCGTTTCACGAAAAGCTGTGATTCAGGTTTTTCGCGAAACGCTTTAACCGCGATTTCGGTGCCTCAGACGCGCTCCTGCGGCAGGGTCCGCGCCACGCCTTTGGCCACATGATGCACCACGCCCTGCCCGCCGGGAAGCTGCGACAGCGCATCAGGCGCGCGCCCCGTCGCCAAACAACGCAACATGCGCGAGGTCACACCATGGGTGACAATCACCGTCGGGCCTGTCAGCGCGACCAGAAAATCACCAAGCCGTGCCGACATCTGATCAACGCTTTCACAGCCAGGGCCGGAAAACTTCCACATATGCGGGTCAAATCCGCCCTGCGCCGCCGCGCGTGCCTCGGGTATGTCGGCCAGATAGCAGCCCTGCCACGCGCCCAGATCTATTTCCAGCAACGCCGGATCCGTGCAGACATCGCGGTCAAGCGCCCCCGCCACGATCCGCGCGGTGTGCAACGCGCGCCCCGACGGGCTGCATATCAACCGCGCCTCGGCTGGCAGCGCCGCTGCGCGCAGGATGTCGCCCTGCTGCTGCGCCTGCGCTACACCTTTGGGGGTCAGCGGGCTGTCCAATCGGCCCTGCAACCGTTCGGCCACGTTCCACTCTGTTTCACCGTGGCGCAGTACCCACAGCTCTGGCAGGTCAGGTATCGTGGCAATCTGCATCCGCGCTTCCGTGATTACCGCGGGTCTGGCAGCCATTCGGGTGTCGCGCCAGCCATGGCGGAGGTGGGATTGGTGGGCGATAGAAGATTCGAACTTCTGACATCTTCGATGTGAACGAAGCGCTCTACCACTGAGCTAATCGCCCGCCGTGCGCGGTGTTTAGCGACAGTCCCGACCTGACGCAACACCAAAGCGGCGGGGAATTAACCCGCCCAACAAAAAACAGCGGCCATGCCGCGCGCCGTCTTTCAGGCTCAGACTGTTACATCCGACGTGTCGGTCTCTTCATCCTGTTTGCCGCCTGCGGATTTGTTCTGGCGGATCTTGGCCACGGTAACCCGGGCGTTGCCGGTTTCCTTGGCCCGCTGGTGCTTGAGCTTGCCGAGCGGTTCAAGATTAAGCTCGCGGCCCTCGGCAATCGCCTCGCCCAGAATTTCCATCATCGCCTCGACGGCGGGTTTGATCTGATTCTTGCGCAGCCCGCTGCGTTCCGCCACCAGTTCCAAAAGCTCTTTTTTCTTGAGCTCGGGCGCGGTGACGACCGATTTCACGTCGCTGACAACCTCCGGTGCCGGGACATCCGCATCGGGACCGGGCGGAAGCGAGGTTGCCTTGCTTTTTGTGCTACTTTTGCGTGCCATGCTCTGCCTTTTGTGTTTACGCGATAAACTTAAGGATACGCAAACTACACGAAAATGCCACCTTCGAGTTGACCCTCACCGGCTGAGAGGAGTATTTCCTTCGATGTGGTTCGCCTTTGACCTGCGACATGCATGAAAGGCGGAACGCGTGCACCGATTGGTCGGTGCGCTGCGTTTATTGAAAATCTGCGCGACAGATTTTTCGCGAAACGCTTTGGAAATGCACAATTTGGGGATTGTCGCCGTGAAATATATCTTTCCTGCCCTCGCGCTGGTCGTTCTTGTCGGGGCCGACCCCGCAGTAGCCGGGTCGTTGACGGATCCGATCGTCGCGCCGGAGGTGGTCAGCGCCGATGCCATTGCCAGTTCGCCGGAAAAGCTCGACGGTCTTGTCGTCGCTGTTGCCTATGTGGTGTGGATCATGCTGCTTGGCGGCGCATTCTAAAGCGTTCCGCCTTTCCCCCGAGACGTCGGCGAAAGGCGGACCACGTTCAACGGTGGGGCGGAGTGCTGCGTCTCTAGAAAATCTGCATGGCGGGTTGTTCGCGAAACGTTTCAGTATCCAGCGCCGATAACGCGAATGCACCTTCGCGCTGTTTGCCCGGTGCAGGCGACAAGTCACGGCACGGCGAAGCGGCTCGGGGCAGCCGAGGGATGGCGTCGATGCGCCGCCGCTTGTCAGTCAAATCCCGTCCGTTCAACATCGCCACCCGTTTTTGGTCTTGTCTCAAAACACGGGATAGCCGGGAAGCCCTGAATGCAGACGCGCATCGGTGTATTACAGACGCATCAACAAGACATGTCAGCCCCGTCGGCTCTGGAAAAGCGCCTCACAGCCCCAGCTTGTCGCGCATGAACGCCAGCGCCACGGATAGCCCGTCGGGGGCGATGCCGTGGGCAGTACCCTTCATCACATGGGCGTACACCTCTTTCCAGCCGGCCTCTTGCAGGGCTTCGGCGGCCTCGGGCAGTGCCTTGGGCAAAACCACGTCATCAGCATCGCCATGCACCAACAACACAGGCGGGCGCGACACGGCGTCATCCTTGAGCAGGTCGGGCGACAAAAGCCGCCCCGAAAAGGCGACGATGCCCGCGATCTCGTCCTCGCGGCGGGGGGCCACGTGCAGCGCCATCATGGTGCCCTGGCTGAAGCCGAACAACACCACCTGTTCTGGCAACACGTCCTCGTCCACCATCAGCGCGTCAAGGAACGCGTGAAGATCCCCGGCAGCGGCCACCAGCCCGCGTTCCGCCTCTTCCTCGCTCGATCCGTCGATCCACGGGATCGGGAACCATTGCAGCCCCATCGGCAGTCCGGGGATTTCCTCGGGGGCGTTTGGGGCCACGAACAACGTGTCGGGCAGATGCTCTGACAGCGGGTCGGCAAGACCCATCAGGTCCGCGCCATTCGCGCCATACCCGTGGAGGAACACCACCACCGACCGGGTCGTGCCCGAAACAGGCGGCTTCTTTTCGGCTGACAGAACACGGGTCATCTGATCCCTTCCCTTTGTTTTGCTATATGGTAGTAGGCCCAGAGTTGCCGCGCCGCAACCGATCTCCACGGGTGCCACCGCTGAGCCATCTCGCGCAGGGCGCGGTCCTTGGGACGCTCGGGCAGATCGTAAAGCAGGCGCACAGCCTCTTGCAGGGCCAGATCGCCGGGCGCGAACACGTCCGCGCGGCCAAGCGAGAACATCGCGTAGATTTCCGCCGTCCATACGCCAATGCCCGGAACCTGCGTCAGTTCCGCCACCACATCCGGTGTAGCTTTGGCGCGCAAGGCTCTGAAATTTATGCCGGATGCCGCCAATTCGCGGGCATAGCGGATCTTTTGGCGGCTCAGACCCGCCGCACGCAGATCGTCATCGCTGGCCCATTTGACCTTGCGCGGGCCGGTCAGCCCCGCCGCCTTCAGGCGGCCCCAGATAGCGTTGGCCGAGGCAACGCTGACCTGCTGGCTGACAATCGCGCTAAGAAGCTGGGCAAAGCCATCGGGCTTGCGGCGCAAGGGCAAAGGCCCGGTAAGCGCCTGCGCATGTGCCATGCGAGGGCAGGAATTCGTCAGGTATTCAACACCTTCCGACACGTCGTTCAAGTTCTGGATGATCCGCTCGTTCATAGCCCCGCCACCCAATCCAGCGCCTCGGGCACGGTTTGAACGCGCGTGGCCACGGGTTGCGGCGGGCGCGCGATCATCGCCACGCGGATACCCAAACGGCGCGCTGCAAGAAACTTGGTGAAGGGCACCGTGCCCCCTGCATTCTTGGCAACCAGCCAATCCACCCCAAGCCGTTGGAAAAGCGTGAATTCATCCTCTTCGGAAAAGGGTGGACGGCCCACAAGGAACGCGCCATTGGCAAAGGGAAAAGGCCCATCCGGCGGGTCGATCTGGCGACAGATCAGACGACAGCGATCAAGATTCGCAAAACGGTGCAATGTCTGCCGCCCCGTCGCCAGAAACGCCGTGGACCCCGGCGCGATGTGTTCTGCCGCCTCCGCCTCGTCCTGCAAGATGGTCCAGTCATCTTCGGGCGACGGGGCCCAGGCCGGGCGAAGCAATTGGCAATAGGGAATGTTTTCCTCTGCACAAAGCCGCGCGCTGCGCAGGGACACCTGATGCGCGAACGGATGGGTTGCATCCAGAACGGCCGTGATCGCGTTTTCGCGCAGGTAGCTGCGAAACCCCGCATCGCCGCCAAAGCCGCCCAGACGGGTTGGCACGCCCAATGCGCGCGGCGCGCGTGTCACCCCGGCCAGCGAGGCGATGACGGGCACCTGCCGTTCCGAAAGCGCGCGGGCAATGTCGCGCGCCTCGCCCGTACCGGCCAGCAACAACAGCGTCATGCGCCCGCCCGCGCGATGATGCGGCCCTGCCGGTCGATCACCACCGTGTCGGCATGGATCGTGTCAGGCAGCATTGCGCGCACAGTTTCAAGGCTGTTGCGGGCGACCCAATCAGGCATATTTTCCTTTGCATTTTCATATGCTTGCAAGGCCGTGTTCATGTAGGCAAGATCGGGGATATCCAACGCCTCGGCAAGCGCCGCGAAATCGACCTGACTGCGCCCGGAATGCAGATCGCGCGCGCCCTGCGCCAGCTTGGTCATCTTGCCGATACCGCCGCCCACTGTGACCCGCGGAACCGGATGACGTGCAAGATATTTCAGCATCCCCCCGGCGAAATCGCCCATGTCCAGCATCGCGTGATCCGGCAGGCCATAAAGCGCCTGCACCGTCTGTTCGCTGGTCGCGCCGGTACATCCGGCCACATGGGCCTGACCGCCCGCGCGCGCCACGTCGATGCCGCGATGGATGGACGCGATCCACGCCGCGCAGGAAAAGGGCCGCACGATGCCCGTGGTGCCAAGGATCGACAGCCCACCCTTGACGCCGACGCGCGGATTCCAGGTCTGCTGCGCCAGCGCCTCGCCACCGGGAATCGAGATCTCGATCGTGATATCGGCGCGCTGATCGAACTGCGCGGCCATCTCGGCGACCGTCTGGATCATCATCTGGCGCGGCACCGGGTTGATCGCGGGCTCTCCGGGCGGGATCGGTAAACCGGGCATTGTGACAGTGCCCACGCCCTCGCCCGCGCGAAACAGCACCCCCCCGTCCGAGGCGCTGACGCGGGCGATGACAAGCGCGCCATGGGTCACGTCGGGGTCATCCCCGGCGTCCTTGACAATACCCGCCGCGCACCACCCCGCACCCTGCTGCCAATGGGCGATCTGGAAAACGGGACGCTCGCCACGCGGCAGGGTCAGGCGCACCTGATCCGGCGCGGGCGCCCCCCACAACCCCATCAGCGCCGCGCGGGTGGCGGCGGTGGCGCAAGCGCCGGTGGTCCAGCCTCGGCGCAGGGGGGTGTCGGGTTTACGGGCCATGTCGGGCCGGACTATAGGGATGGGCAAGGCCAAGGCCAATCAGCTAAATTTCCACCAGAGCACTCAGCCCTGCATGACGACCAATCAGGGTGTGAATGTCGCGGATACCCCCCGTCATGGTCGCAGCCGCTCTTTTCCGGCGCGGCGTTTAGAGGCATAGAGAGGTTCATGACCGACTCGATTTCCCTTCCGACGGGCAACTGGCCCGAGATGCAGCCCGGCTGGGTCTGGCTTTGCGGTGCCGGTCCCGGCGATCCGGGCCTTCTGACGCTCCATGCGGTCAACGCCCTGCGTCAGGCCGATGTGGTGGTTTACGATGCGCTGGTCGAGGACCGGATTCTCGACTGGGCCCCGCAGGCCGAGCATGTCTATGCGGGCAAGCGCGGCGGCAAGCCCTCGGCCAAACAGCGTGATATCTCGCTTCGGCTGGTGGACCTGGCCCGCTCTGGCCGCAAGGTGTTGCGCCTAAAGGGCGGGGATCCGTTCGTGTTCGGACGCGGCGGCGAAGAGGCGCAAACCCTGGTACAGCACGGCGTCCCCATTCGCATCATCCCCGGCATCAGCGCGGGCATCGGCGGGCTGGCCTATGCGGGCATCCCCGTCACCCATCGCGACGTGAACCAGTCCGTGACATTCGTCACCGGGCATGATCAGTCCGGGGCGGCCCCCAGTTCGCTGAACTGGCGCGCCATCGCGGAAGGCGCGCAGGTGCTGGTGATCTACATGGGCATGAAACACGCGGCGCAGATCAGCGCCTCGTTGATCGCGGCGGGCCGCGACCCGGCGGAACCGGTGGCGGTTGTGACCTCTGCCACGACGCCCGCGCAGGATGTGCTGGAAACCGATCTGGGCCGCATGGCCGCCGATATCGAGGCCAGCGGCATGGAGCCGCCAGCGATCCTGTGTATCGGGCGCTCGGTGCTGATGCGGCAGGTGCTGGACTGGCAAGGCATGATCGCCGGCATGGCCCCGCGCGATCTTGACCCGCTGGGGCGCGGACGGCCCGCCGAAAGCGCATGACCGGCGGCACGCGCCGGGCCACGGTTGCTGCGATCCGGACATGAGGAAAGGCGCGTGATGGCACAGGGCCTGATCCTTGCCGCGCCAGCCTCCGGCAGCGGCAAGACAACCGTGACACTGGCGCTCTTGCGGCTTTTATCGCGCGAAGGCGTGGCGGTGCGCGCCGCTAAATCCGGCCCCGATTACATCGACCCCGCCTTTCACGCCGCCGCCTGCGGCGCGCCCTGTGTCAATCTAGACGCCTGGGCGATGACGCCCGACCGGATCGCCGCGCGGGCCTCTGGCGCGGGGCTATTGGTGATCGAAGGCGCGATGGGGCTGTTCGACGGCGCGCCCCCCGATGGCAAGGGTGCCGTGGCGGATCTGGCGCGGATATTGCGCCTGCCAGTGGTGCTTGTGGTGGATGCGGGGCGCATGGCCGGTTCGGTCGCGCCACTGGTGGCCGGGTTTGCGGGGTTCGACAAGCGCGTGCGCGTGGCGGGTGTAATCCTGAACAAGGTCGGATCGGACAGGCACGAAGCGATGCTGCGGCGCGCGCTGGCCCCGCTGGGCCTGCCGGTTCTGGCGGTGCTGCGGCGTGATCCGGGTCTTGCCCTGCCATCGCGTCATCTGGGTCTTGTGCAGGCGGCAGAGCGCCCGGATCTTGACGCGTTCCTCGACAGCGCGGCGGATGCGCTGGCCACGCGGCTGGACCGTGCCGCGCTTCGGGACCTGGCCGCCGCGCTGCCCGACGCCCGGCCAACAGCACCGACAGCTCCGCCCGCCCAGGTGATCGCCGTGGCTCGCGACGAGGCTTTCGCCTTTGCCTATCCGCACATGCTGGCGGATTGGCGTGCCGCGGGGGCCGAGATCCGGTGCTTTTCCCCGCTGGCCAATGACCCGGCACCAGAGGCCGACCTGATCTTTCTGCCCGGCGGCTACCCCGAATTGCACGCCGCGCGCCTTGCCGCCTGCGACAGGTTTCTGGGCAGCCTGCGCCGCGCGGCACCGCAGACCGATATCCATGGCGAATGCGGCGGCTACATGGTTCTGGGCGACGGGCTGATCGACGCGGCGGGCACTCGCCACGCCATGGCCGGGCTGCTGCGGCTTGAAACCTCGTATCAGGCGCGCCGTCTGCATCTGGGATATCGCCGCCTGAATGCCACGCAGGGCCGCTTTGCCGGCACATGGGCCGGGCACGAGTTTCACTACGCAAGCACGATACGCGCCGACGGCACGCCGCTTTTTACCGCCACGGATGCCGAAGCCACCGCCCTGCCCCCCATGGGTCTGCGAGAGGGGCGCGTAGAAGGCTCCTTCGCGCATCTGATCGAACGCCGCGATTGACGGCTTGCCGTGCCCGGAAAACACCACTAGCACGGCCACATGACCGATCTCAGCCTCTCTTCCGCACATGACGCACGCGCCCGGCGCAACGTTGCCGTTCTGGTCTGCGCACAGGCGTTTCTGGGCGCGCAGATGGCGATGATCTTTGTCGTGGGTGGGCTTGCCGGGCAAAGCCTTGCCAGCAATGTCTGCTTTGCCACGCTGCCGATTTCGCTGATCGTTCTGGGCTCGATGCTGTCGGCCAGCCCGCTATCGGCGGCGATGCAGCGATTCGGGCGGCGCGCGGGTTTCCTGATCGGGGCGATGGCAGGCGCGGCGGGCGCGGGCATCAGCGGCTACGGGCTTTACATAGCGTCGTTCCCGATCTTTCTTTTGGGCAGCCTGATCACCGGCATCTATATGTCCTCGCAGGGGTTTTTCCGCTTCGCCGCCGCCGACACCGCGAGCGAGGCGTTCCGGCCCAAGGCCATTTCCTATGTGCTGGCCGGCGGGCTGGCGAGCGCCATCATCGGCCCGCAGCTGGTGAAGGTGACAAGCCAGTCGATGGTGATCCCCTTCCTTGGCACCTATCTGGCCGTGGTGGCGATCAACCTTTCGGGATCGCTGATGTTTTTGTTTCTCGACATCCCCAAACCGCCCGTTCCCGAAAAGGACGCGCCACGCGGACGCTCGCGGATGGAGCTGCTCAAGACCCCGCGCATCGCCGTGGCGGTGATCTGCGCCACCGTCTCCTATGCGCTGATGAACCTCGTGATGACCTCGACGCCGCTGGCGGTAGTCGGCTGCGGCTTTTCCGAGGGGCGCGCCGCCGATATCGTCACCGGGCATGTGTTGGCGATGTACGCGCCGTCCTTTTTCACCGGGCACCTGATCGCACGGTTCGGCGTGGAGCGGATCGTGGGCCTTGGCATCGCGATCCTCGCCGGGGCGGGCGCGGTCGCGCTCAGCGGGGTAGAGCTGGAGCATTTCTTCGTGGCCCTCATCCTGCTGGGGCTGGGGTGGAATTTCGGCTTCATCGGCGCGACCACCATGCTCGCCGGTGCCCATGAGCCGCATGAACGTGGCCGGATGCAGGGCCTTAACGACCTGATCGTGTTCGGCGGCGTCACGCTGGCCTCACTGGCCTCGGGCGGGCTGATGAACTGTTCGGGCGGCACCGCAGAGGCTGGCTGGGCCGCGGTCAACATCGCCATGCTGCCCTTCCTGACGCTGGCGGGCGGCGCGCTGATCTGGCTGGTTCTGCGCCCGAAAGAGGCGTAGCGCGGCCTACCAGCGCCCTGTCGCCGCGCGGGCGGTTAGGGACAGGCGGGTGCGCAGGGGCGGCGGCAGAAGGGCGCCATTGGCAACCAAACCGGGATCGCGGGCGGCCTGCGCAAGGATCGCATCGGTCTGCCAGAGCGCCAGCATCGCCGGTCGCACCGCTTTGGGCAGGGTGATGCGCCGCGCCTTGCGCAAAGCCGCTTGAGCCTCTCGGGCCAACGCCTGAACCGCCTTGGCACGCCCATCGACCAACGGCTTGCGGCCTGCGCGTTCCAGTTCCGGCACCGCCATCAGCCAGTTCGCCACGCCCATGGCAAAGCCCGCCTGCATCACCGGCTCGGGTGGCGCGTCGCCAAGCGCGCGGGCGGCGGTCAGCAGCAGCCCGCCCGAGGTGGCGCGCAGATAGTCCCGGAAATCCGCCTCGTCCTCGAACGGATCGCGCGCGATGTCCCAGCGGCGGGCACAGGTCAGCGCGTCCAGCCTGTCGGCCCCCGCCGCGTCGAGCACATGGGCCAACGGCACGGCGACCTCGTGCCGACGCACCAGCGCGCCGCTGCGGATTTCCTCCAGCACGTCGCGCCACCATTGCAGGCGCATTTCGGCAATCATGGGCTCTTGCGTGACCCAGGGTGCGCGGGCCACTTCGACATTGAAAGCATATATCGGGAACAGCTTGGCACGCACTTTGACGGGCGCCGCCATGACGGCCGCAAAGCGTACGGGATCTCCGCGTTCGACAATGCGGGCGCAGGCGATCAGGTTTTCGTCCATCCCGTCACCTCCCTTTTGGCGAAGGGGCCGTCACGCATTGCCCGCGTCGCGCAGCAATTTCCAGTTGATCGCGTCGATCAACGCCTCGAAGGACGCATCTACTATATTCGCCGACACCCCCACGGTGGACCAACGCCGCCCCTGACCGTCCTGGCTGTCGATGATGACGCGGGTCACGGCCTCGGTCCCGCCCTGGGTGATGCGGACCTTGAAATCCACCAGGTGCATGTCCTCGATCGCGGCCTGATACGGCCCCAGATCCTTGGCCAGCGCCTGTGCCAGCGCGTTCACCGGCCCCCGGTCGGTGCCCTGTTCATCCAGCGACTCGCTGACCGACAGCTTTTTCACGCCATCGACCTTCACGACCACGACCGCCTCGGACAAAGACACCATCTTGTCATACTTGTTCTTGCGCCGCTCGACCGTGACCTTGTAGCGCTTGACCTCGAAGAAGCGCGGCATCTGACCCAGCAGGTCGCGTGCGAGCAGCTCAAAAGACGCCTGCGCGCTGTCATAGGTGTAACCACGGTTTTCGCGCGTCTTGATCTCGTCAAGGATGCGCGGCAGGGCGGGGTTGTCCTTGTCCACGGTGATCCCCGCCTCGATCAGGCGGCGGCGCAGGTTCGATTGCCCGGCCTGGTTGGACATCGGGATGACGCGCGCGTTGCCCACGGTCTCGGGGTCGATATGCTCGTAGGTGGTAGGGTCCTTGAGGATCGCGCTGGCATGAAGCCCCGCCTTGTGCGCGAATGCCGATGCCCCGACATAGGCCGCCTGTTTGAGCGGCACGCGGTTCAGGATCTCATCGAGCAGGCGCGAGGCGCGCGTGAGCCCGCCAAGCGCCGCGCGCGTGACGCCAATCTCATAGGTCGACGCATAAGGCTCTTTCAACAAAATCGTCGGGATGATCGCGGTCAGGTTGGCATTGCCACAGCGCTCTCCCAGCCCGTTCAGCGTGCCCTGGATCTGCCGCGCGCCCGCGTCGACGGCGGCAAGGCTGCCCGCGACGGCGTTCTCGGTGTCGTTATGGGTATGGATGCCAAGATGATCGCCCGGAATGCCCGCCGCGATGACGGCGCGGGTGATCTCGTAAATCTCCTGCGGCAGGGACCCGCCATTGGTATCGCAAAGCACGATCCAGCGCGCGCCCGAGGCCTGCGCGGCGCGCAGGCAGGTCAGCGCGTAGTCGGGATTGGCCTTGAACCCGTCAAAGAAATGCTCGGCATCGAACAGCGCCTCGCGCCCCTGCGCCACGATATGGGCGATGGATTGCGCGATGTTCTGGGCGTTTTCCTCCAGCGTGATGCCAAGCGCGGTTTTCACGTGGAAATCATGCGTCTTGCCGACGATGCAGACATGTTTCGTGCCCGCGTTCAGCACGGCGGCCAGCACCTCGTCATTTTCCGCCGAACGCCCGGCGCGCTTGGTCATCCCAAAGGCCGTCAGCCTTGCGCTGGTCTGGGGAGCGGCCTCGAAAAACCCGCTATCGGTGGGGTTCGCCCCCGGCCAGCCGCCTTCGATGTAATCCAGCCCAAGCGCATCGAGCGTGGCCGCGATGGTCCGCTTTTCCGGCGTGGAAAACTGCACGCCCTGCGTCTGCTGCCCGTCGCGCAGGGTGGTGTCGTAGAGGTAGAGGCGTTCGCGGGTCATGATGCGATCCCTTCGCTCCGAAGTGCCAACGCATGGACCATGCCCAGACACTGTCCAGCCACTGCAAGCTCGGGGCGGGTTGGACCTTTCGACAAAATAGGCGCGGTCATTCAAGGGCCTCCAGCTTGGCGGGGTCGAAGTCCAAATGCGCCTCAGCGTGAGCGTCCCGCCCTTTTACGGCCCTTAGGTCCAATCCAACAGATTGCGCTGCGATCCGTAGGCGATCAGCCTCAGGATAGTTTTTGTTGCGCCTCGCATGAGCGTAAGCACCAAGAACGCGAACAATCTGATTTCGAACGTTTTGCGGTAACGTGTCATAGTACTGAAGGCTTAGAAGAAAACCGTCTTTCTCAAACTCAAGCGATGTTGGCTTGAACCAATTCCCGCTTGGTTTTAAGCCTAGCACTTTCAACCCGAACCGCAGCGCCGCCACGTTGCCACTGTCATCGTGCTTTTCCAGCAAAGACAAGGCCATGCTCGTGTTCAGATCGTCTGCCAAAGCCGCAATTATCTCCGGGCATTCCTCTTCGGCCGCGCCATTGGATGGCGCAAGCACGAAGGCTTGCAAGAAGTAGTTTCTCAGAGCCTGCTTTGCTTGATCTCGTTTCTCTGCCGTCCAGTCCATCGGCTTGCGGTAATGCGTGCTTAAAAACACGAAGCGAATCACCTCTCCCGGCACGCCCTGATCGAGCAAGTCCCGGACGGTGAAGAAGTTGCCAAGGCTCTTGGACATCTTCTTGCCCTCGACCTGCAACATCTCGTTATGTAGCCAGAAATTTGCAAAACCACCCTCGGGATGCGCGCAGCAGCTTTGCGCTATTTCGTTCTCGTGATGCGGAAACATCAGGTCGTTGCCGCCGCCGTGGATGTCGAAACTCTCGCCCAGCAACTCATAAGACATGGCCGAGCATTCGCTATGCCAGCCCGGACGCCCCCTGCCCCAAGGCGAGTCCCAACCGGGCAGGTCGTCGCTTGACGGTTTCCACAGCACGAAATCCATCGGGTTGCGCTTATACGGCGCCACCTCGACCCGCGCGCCCGCGATCATGTCGTCGACCGAGCGCCCGGACAGCTTGCCATACCCCTCGCGCCAGCTATCGACGGCGAAAAGCACATGGCCCTCGGCCTCATAGGCGTAGCCCTTGTCGATCAACGTCTCAATCATCGCCACCATCTGCGGGATGTATTGCGTGGCGCGTGGCATCTCGTCCGGCTCCAGCGCGCCAAGCGCTGCCATATCGTCTAGAAACCACTGTGTGGTCTCGGCGGTGATCTCCGAGATCTTGCGCCCGCTTTCGGCGGCGCGCGCGTTGATCTTGTCGTCCACGTCGGTGAAGTTGCGCACGTAGGTCACATGATCCGCGCCGTAGACATGCCGCAACAGCCGGTAGAGCACGTCGAACACCACCACGGGCCGCGCGTTGCCCAGATGCGCCCGGTCGTAGACGGTCGGCCCGCAGACATACATGCGGACATTGTCCGGGTCGATCGGCGCGAAGTCTTCTTTCTTTCGCGTCTTCGTGTTGTGCAGTTTGATCGTCGTCATACCGTCCTCGCGCGCGTGGTCCCGCGGCGGGCTTAGCAACTTCGATTGTCAGAGGAAATAGAAGACCGGCCCGCCAGAGATGTCTTAGCGGATAATGCAGCCAATAATGATGATGCAGGTGGTGGTCATGGGATAGCGTCTACGCCAGCACGGCCCCTTCGGTCAAGTTGCTTGACTTCGCACCACACCCCGCGCGACACCGCGCCCAAATCCCACAACCGGAACAAAGGAGCGGACAGATGCAGCTTTCGACGCGGATCACGGGGCTGACGGGCGGCGGCTCTGACGGGTGGGATGTCTATTACAAGGCCAAGGCGATGCAGGCGGATGGCACCGATATCGCCATGCTGACCATCGGCGAACATGACGTGGGCACGCATCACAGCATCCTTGACGCGATGCATGACGCGGGCCTTGCCGGGCATGTGGGCTATGCGATGTTCAACGGCAATCTGAACCTGCGCGAAACCGTGGCTGCCCGTGTGACCGAGCGGACAGGCGTGGCGACCACACCCGACAATGTGCTGGTGGTGCCGGGTGGACAGGCGGGGCTTTTCGCGGCCCATCACGCGGCCTGTGACGAGGGCGATCGCGCGCTGTTCATCGACCCCTATTACGCCACCTATCCCGGCACGATCCGGGGGGTGGGTGCAACCCCCGTGCCCATCGCCGCACGGCCCGACCGGGATTTTCAGCCCGACCCGGCGGATATTGCCGCGCAAGCAAGCGGCGCGCGGTCGCTGCTGATCAATTCGCCCAACAACCCCACCGGCGTGGTGTATGGGCGCGACACGCTGGACGGCGTTGCGCGCGTGGCGCAGGATCACGACCTGTGGCTCATCTCGGACGAGGTCTATGACACGCAGGTCTGGGAGGGTGCGCATCTGTCGCCCCGCGCCCTGCCCGGCATGGCCGAGCGCACGATGGTCATCGGCTCCATGTCCAAAAGCCACGCCATGACCGGCAGCCGCATCGGCTGGGTCATCGGCCCCGAGGATGCGATCACGCATATGGGGAACCTGTCCACGCACACGACCTATGGCGTCGCGGGCTTTGTGCAGGAGGCGGCGGTGTTTGCGCTTGGCCTTGGCGACGTGTTCGAGGCTGGTATCGCCGCGCCCTTCCGGCGGCGGCGGGATGCCGTGCTGGCGCAGGTCGCGGGATCGCGCGTGGTGCGGGCCGTGCCCGCGCGCGGCGGCATGTTCGTGATGCTCGATATCCGCGCCACCGGCCTGTCGGGCGAGGATTTCGCATTGGCCCTGCTGGACGAGCGCCATGTCGCCGTGATGCCCGGCGAAAGCTTTGGCGCGGCCGGGGCGGGGCATGTGCGGCTTGGTCTGACCGTGGCTGATGACAGGCTGAAGGCCGCCGTGGCCGCATTGCTCGATTTCGCGGCCAGCCGCGCCACGGACCAGCATCCCGGCTAAGGCTGCGACCGCCTGCCACGTCCCGACTGCTACGGCGGCACCCCATATAACGGTTTCAATCAACAAGGGAGATCGAAAATGTTCAAGGGTTTGGGATTGTCGCTGACACTCATCATTGCGGGGATGATTGGCCTGCCGGCGGTCATTCTAGCGGCGGTCTGACACCGCTCAAGAGACATGTCGTCAAAGCACAAGGCGCGCGCAGCTCTGCGCGCCTTTTCTCGAGTCACTGCCCCGGCACGCCAGCCAGACCCATCTTATCCATCCGGCCCGAGACGCCTCAGGATCGTGGCGTTGTCCACTGCGCCGATGGCACCTGTGCTGCGCCCACGCTCGCCGGTCAGCCGTGTGGCCACGAACCCTTCGGCCACCGCGGGTGGCGCCTGCCGGATCAACACCGAGGCGGTCAGCAGCGTGGCAAGGCTTTCAACATACCACCGCGCCTCGGCCTCTTCGGGCAGGCGGGGAAAGCGGCGGATATGCCGGTTGAGCGCATCGTCATAGCGCCGGTATTGCCCCGCGACCGCGCCCAGCTCGTCGCTCAGCCGCGCGCCCGCCAGCGGCGCGCGTCGCAAGCTGCGCAGGATATCGAGACAGAGGACGTTGCCCGAGCCTTCCCAGATCGAATTGAGCGGCGCCTCGCGGTATAACAGCGGCAGGGCGCTGCCTTCGACATAGCCCGCGCCGCCCATCGCCTCCATCGCCTCGTAGACGACATTGGGGCACAGCTTGTTGCCCATGTATTTCGCCAGCGCCACGGCCAGCCTGGCATAGGCGCGGTCGCCCTCGTCCCGCGCGTCAAAGCTGTGCGCCACATGCAGCCCCAGTGCCAGCGTGCCCTCCCAATCCAGCACCAGATCGGCCAGCACCGCACGCATCAGCGGTTGGTCGATCAACCGTTTTTCAAAAGCCGTCCTGTGCCGCGCCCAATGCGCGGCATGGCTCAAGGCAGCGCGCATCAGCCCGGCGGGGGCCATGGCCGCATCCAACCGGGTGTGATGCACCATCTCGATGATGGTCCGCACGCCCTGCCCCTCCTCGCCCAGCCGAAAGGCGTCGGCGTCGAGATATTCGATTTCGGCGGTGGCATTGGCGCGGTTGCCCAGCTTGTCCTTGAGCCGTTGGATCTGGATCGCGTTTCGCTCCCCCTCCAGCCAGCGCGGGACCAGAAAACAGGTCAGCCCGTCGGGGGCCTGCGCCAGCGTCAGGAACCCGTCGGACATGGGCGCGGAACAGAACCACTTGTGCCCGCGCAGCACATAGCCCGCGCCATTCGGCGCGGCGCGGGTGGTGATGCCGCGCAGGTCCGACCCGCCCTGCTTTTCCGTCATCGCCATGCCCAGTGTCGCGCCGGTTTTGCGCGCCAGCGGTTTGGCCGCCCCGTCATAGGCCCGGCTGATCAGCTTGGGCACCCAGCGATCGAACAGCGCCGCGTCGGGTTTCAGCGCCGGGATGGCAGCATAGGTCATGGTCATCGGACAGCATACGCCCGGTTCCACCTGACTGGTCAGATACACCATGGCCGCATGAGTCGCGTGACCGCCCGCCGCCCCCTCCCATGGCAGCGCGGCATAGCCCGCGGCCAGCCCCTCGCGCATCAGCCTGTGATACGACGGGTGAAAGCGCACCTCGTCCAGCCGCCGCCCGCCCGTATCGAACAGGCACGCCTCGGGCGGCTGGCGGTTCGCGTCGCGACCGGCCTCGGCCATGTCCGCCGTGCCCATGGTGGCACCAAAGCGCGCCAGATGCGCCGCATCCGCGCCGGCCGCTGTTGCATGGGTCTGCAAGGCGGGGTCGATGTCCCAGAGGTTTTCATCGCCCCGTGCGGCGGGCTGGTTCATGACCTCATGCGTCAAAAGCGCGGCGCGCGGCGGAACCTGTGACATGAAAGACTCTCCTTTGACACCGCTTCTACCGTTTAAGGCGAGTCAGGGGAAAGGGGATTCACAAAGCCTCTTGGCTGTGCGATCATGAACGTGCCGCGCCCGTAAAGAGGCGCGCATCAAAAGCAGAGCAGCAAGATCATGAACACGCGTAACAAACCCGCGATCGGTGTCCTTCTATATTCCGCCGTGGCCTTCGGGTTGGGGGCCTATTTCACCTTTGCCGCCGTACAGGGCGATTACGGCCTCTTCCGCCGGGCAGAGATCGAGGCCGGCGAGGCGGAATTGCGCGCCCAGCTTGACACATTGCAAGCGCGGGTTGCGCGGATGGAAAACCTGACAAAACGGTTATCCGATACCTATCTGGACCTGGACCTGCTCGACCAGCAGGCGCGTGACGTGCTCGGCCTGTTGCGCGCCGATGAAATCGTGGTGCGCTGAGCGCCCCCGAAATTCACTCTCGAAAATTTCCTCGGGATGCGGTAGTAAATAGTTTAACGCTAAACTATTTGCCCAGCAGAGGAGCCATCCGCCCATGGCCACCCGGAAAACACCTGCCAAACCAAATGTTTCTGCCGACGAGTTGAAGCAATATTACCGCGACATGCTGTTGATCCGCCGATTCGAGGAGAAGGCAGGTCAGCTATACGGCATGGGCCTGATCGGCGGGTTCTGTCACCTTTACATCGGTCAGGAGGCCGTCGTCGTCGGGCTGGAAGCCGCCGCCGAAGAGGGCGACAAGCGCGTTACCACCTACCGCGATCACGGGCACATGCTGGCCTGTGGCATGGACCCCGACGGCGTGATGGCCGAATTGACCGGCCGCGAGGGTGGCTATTCGCGGGGCAAGGGTGGCTCCATGCACATGTTCAGCAAGGAAAAGCATTTCTACGGCGGGCACGGCATCGTCGGGGCGAATGTGCCGCTTGGCGCGGGGCTGGCGCTGGCGGATCAGTACAAGGGCAACAATCGCGTGACCTTCACCTATTTTGGCGATGGTGCCGCCAATCAGGGCCAGGTCTATGAGACGTTCAATATGGCCGCCCTGTGGAAGCTGCCGGTGATCTTCGTGATCGAGAACAACAAATACGCCATGGGCACCTCGCAGCAACGCTCGACATCTTCGCCCGACATCTATCACCGTGGCGAGGCCTTCGGCATCCCCGGAGAGGCGGTCGACGGGATGGATGTGCTGGCGGTGCGCGACGCGGGCAAGAAGGCGGTGGATCACTGCCGCGCGGGCAAGGGCCCCTATATCCTTGAGTTGATGACGTATCGCTATCGCGGACATTCCATGTCGGACCCGGCCAAGTACCGCACCCGCGAAGAAGTGCAAAAGATGCGGGACGAAAAGGACTGCATCGAGCATGTCCGCGACCTGTTGCTCGACGGCAAGCACGCCAGCGAAGAGGATCTCAAGGCGATCGACAAGGAGATCAAGGCCGTGGTCAACGGCGCGGCGGAATTCGCAAAGCAAAGCCCGGAACCGGCGGTCGAAGAGCTTTGGACCGACATCGTGCTCGAAGCCTGAGCGACAGAGATTGCAGGAGTAAAGATACATGCCCACCGAAATTCTCATGCCCGCCCTGTCGCCCACGATGGAGGAAGGCACGCTGGCCAAATGGCTGGTCAAGGAAGGCGATGACGTGAAATCCGGCGATATCCTCGCCGAGATCGAGACCGACAAGGCGACCATGGAATTCGAGGCGGTGGACGAAGGCACCATCGGCAAGATCCTGATC
Organism: Paracoccaceae bacterium; assembly: GCA_024742835.1. Taxonomy (GTDB): domain Bacteria; phylum Pseudomonadota; class Alphaproteobacteria; order Rhodobacterales; family Rhodobacteraceae; genus Roseovarius. The sequence goes on from JANSXS010000019.1 coordinate 46,998, forward strand.
GACGAAGGCACCGAGGGCGTGAAGGTGAATACGCCCAACGCCGTGATGCTCGAAGAGGGCGAAAGCGCCGACGATATCGGCGAGACGCACGCCACGCCTCAAGGCGGCGATGAGCAGAAGCAAGAGGCCCACAGCGCGCCTGATCCGGTCAGCGCCCCTCCCCCGTCCGCCCCCGCACAGGTTGCCCAGACCATGGAGCCTGACTGGCCCGCAGGCACCGAGATGAAGAAGATGACCGTGCGCGAGGCGATCAACACGGCCATGGCCGAAGAGATGCGCAACGACGACACCGTGTTCATCATGGGCGAGGAAGTGGCCGAGTATCAGGGCGCTTACAAGATCACCCAGGGTCTGCTCGACGAGTTCGGCACCAAGCGCGTCATCGACACCCCCATCACCGAGCACGGCTTTGCCGGGATCGGTGTCGGCGCAAGCTGGGGCGGGCTGAAACCCATCGTGGAATTCATGACCTGGAACTTTGCGATGCAGGCCATCGACCAGATCATCAACTCGGCGGCCAAGACGCTGTACATGTCCGGCGGCCAGATGGGCAGCCCTATCGTGTTTCGTGGTCCCAACGGGGCGGCGGCCCGCGTGGGCGCGCAGCATAGTCAGGATTACGCGGCCTGGTATGCGTCAATCCCCGGTCTCAAGGTGGTGCAGCCCTATTCGGCCGCAGATGCCAAGGGCCTGCTGAAATCGGCGATCCGCGATCCGAACCCGGTCATTTTCCTTGAAAACGAGATCCTTTACGGCAAAAGTTTCGAGGTGCCGGTGCTGGAGGATTTCACCATCCCCATCGGCAAGGCCCGCATCGCGCGGGAAGGCACGGACGTGACCATCGTCAGCTTTGGCATCGGCATGACCTACGCGCTGGAGGCCGCCGAAAAGCTGGCCGAGGACGGCATCGACGCCGAGGTGATCGACCTGCGCACCATGCGCCCCATCGACTATGATACGGTCGTGGCCAGTGTGCAGAAGACCAATCGCTGCGTGACCGTCGAAGAGGGCTTTCCCGTCTGTTCCATCGGCAACCATATCAGCGCGATCCTGATGCAGCGCGCCTTTGACTGGCTGGACGCGCCGGTGATCAACTGCACCGGCAAGGATGTGCCCATGCCCTATGCGGCCAATCTCGAAAAGCTGGCGCTGACCTCGACCGCCGAGGTCATGGACGCCGTCAAACAAGTGACCTACCGGTAAGGAGCGCGACGCGATGCCAACGGAAATTCTGATGCCCGCCCTCTCGCCCACCATGGAGGAAGGCACGCTTGCCAAATGGCTGGTCAAGGAGGGTGACGAGGTAAGCTCGGGCGATCTTCTGGCCGAGATCGAGACCGACAAGGCCACGATGGAATTCGAGGCGGTGGACGAAGGGACCATCGGCAAGATCCTTGTAGCCGAAGGCACCGAGGGCGTGAAGGTGAACACGCCCATCGCCGTTTTGCTGGAAGAAGGCGAAAGCGCGGACGATATCGACGCGAGCGCCGAGCCGAAACCCGCGCCCGCCTCCTCTGGTGCGGCCCCTGCCGAGCCGTCCGAGCAGACCGCACCCGCGCAGAGCCATGGCCGTGGTACCGGGCCAGAGAAAGCCCCCGACACGCCCGCGCCCGCCGCGCCCACGGATGACAAGGGCGAACGCATTTTCGCCTCCCCCCTCGCCCGCCGGATCGCGGCGCAAAAGGGCGTGGATCTTGCCTCTGTCACCGGGTCCGGGCCGCATGGCCGAATCGTGAAGGCAGATGTGGACAGCGCGCAGCCCGGCAAGGCCGCCGCCCCCGCAAAGACCGAAGCGAAATCCGAAGCGGCCCCGGCCCCCGCTGCTGCGGCGGCGCCTGCTGGCCCCTCGACGGAGACGGTGCTCAAGATGTACCAGACCCGCGAATTCGAGGAGGTCAAGCTGGACGGGATGCGCAAGACCATCGCCGCGCGCCTGACCGAGGCCAAGCAGACCATCCCGCATTTCTACCTGCGCCGCGACATCCGTCTGGATGCGCTGCTCAAGTTCCGTGGCGAGCTGAACAAGAAGCTTGAATCGCGCGGCGTGAAGCTTTCGGTCAATGATTTCATCATCAAGGCCAGTGCGCTTGCGCTTCAGGCGGTGCCGGATGCGAATGCCGTCTGGGCGGGCGACCGGGTGCTCAAGCTCAAACCATCGGATGTGGCGGTGGCCGTGGCCATCGAAGGCGGGCTTTTCACCCCGGTTCTGAAAGATGCCGAGATGAAATCGCTTTCGGCGCTGTCAACCGAGATGAAGGATCTGGCCACCCGCGCCCGCGACCGCAAACTTGCCCCCGATGAATATCAGGGCGGCAGCTTTGCCATATCCAACCTTGGCATGTTCGGGATCGACAATTTCGATGCGGTGATCAACCCGCCTCATGGCGGCATCCTCGCCGTGGGCGCGGGCGTGAAAAAACCCGTGGTGGGCGAAGATGGCGAACTGACCTCTGCCACGGTGATGAGCGTGACATTGTCGGTGGATCACCGGGTCATCGACGGGGCGCTTGGCGCGCAGCTTCTGGACCAGATCGTGCAGAACCTTGAAAACCCAATGGTGATGCTGGCCTGACCGCCACGCACAATCCGTGACAGACAAGGGCCGGGGTCATCCCGGCCTTTTGCCGTGCTGTCAGGCAAGGACGTGGATCACAACGCCCCCCGCCAGCCATGCAAACCCCACGATCGCCAGCCAGTACAGAACACTGTCCAAAACCCCGCCATGGTCGTGGTCGTGATGGTCATGGCCGCCCCCTGCGCCACGCCAGACCAGCCAGCCGAACACCGCCGTCACGCCCAGAAAGATCATGTTCAGCCAAAAGGTATAGTCGATCTCGAACCGCTCTGTCGGTTCCAGCAGCCCCTTGGCCGAGGCCTGCGGATCGAGGCCCAGCAGGGCAAAGCCATAATGCACCACAAGTGCCGTGATGATCAAAGCGCCCAGAAATAGCGCCGCGATATACCCGGCCATCTTCCAGCCGTAAAAGCGCGCATGAACGCGGATGACGGGGAACACCACCAGATCCGAGAAAATGAATGCCATGATGCCCGCCACGCTGACCCCGTTGGCGAACAAAAGCCCGGCAAGTGGAATGTTGCCCATCGACCCGATGAAGGTGAAAAACGCCGCGACAGGCCCGATGATCGTGTGCAACAGCACCTCCCAGAAACTGCGGGCGCCCTCCTCGCCGGTGCCCGGAAACAGCCATGTGAAGAACTCGGGCGGGACAAAGGCCGCGATGATGCCCGCAAGGGTGAAGCCCACGGTCACATCCTTCCACACCATGCGCCATTCCATCAGGTAGGCACGCCCCAGCTTGCCCCAAAGCGCGGGGCTGTCAGCCAGTTCGGCGGGGTCTTCGGGCTTGTCGACATCGCCAGCCTCCAGCGATTGGCGCACGGAATCGATCAGGTCTTGCGGACGCCAGATCCGGACAATGGCCCACATGACCCCGATCAGGATCAGCCCGCCGACATATTCGGCCACCACGAAATGCCAACTCAAAAAGACCGCGATCACGATGCCAAGCTCGATCACCAGATTGGTCGAGGCCAACAGGAACGCCATGGACGGCACGAAACCGGCCCCCTTGGCAAAAAGCGCGCGGGTCGTGGCAAGCGCGGAAAAGCTGCATGACGAGGACAGAAACCCGAAAAAGCTGCCCAGTGAGACGGATTTCAACGTCTCTGCCCCCATCGCCTGCTGCATCCGGTCACGCGACACGAAAAGCTGGATCACCGCGCTGATCACATAGCCAAGGCCAAAGGCCCAGAACGCCATCCAGAAAAAACCAAGCGTGGTCAGGACCGCGTCCGCCCAGGTGTTCAGAAAGTCCATGCTGCCCGTCCGATTGTCCAAAACGTTTCGAGAAAGCCTGCTCCGCTCACTCACTGCACGCGTTCCGCCTATCGCCGACGTCTCGGGTTGAACGCGATGCAGTCTAAAACAGGTAACGCGGGCAGTGCGGCACATGTTCCGACGGATCAGGGCGAGCGTCTTCAGTCCTGACGCATCTCGCGCTGGCGCATGAGCATGGCGTCAATGGTTTGTTTCAGCGTCTTGACGGGGATGATTTCCTGCGACCGCAACTTTATGCCGCCATCCTTGCCGACAAGCAGCATCAGGAAGCCATTGGGCTCAAGCTGTTGGCGAATGGCGCTCGGCGTGTTTGGTGTGACGTCCGCCAGCACCACAATGTCGCGGTCGCGCAAATTTGCACGGGCGGCGTCAAGACCCACAAGCGCGTGGCGGTATGTCTTGTCCTGCGCAGACGGCCCGAACAGGACCACGGGCCGGCTTCTCAGCGATAGCGATCAAGCACGTCCGCGCCTTTTCCAAGCGTCTGGAAAAGATCATCGGCAGAGGCAGCGCCACACCCGATACCGGCGGCAGCAAGGCAAAGCATTTCTGAAAAAAGGAAAAAAGGCTGCATGGTGACGTCTCAGGCAGGTATCAGAGCGGCAACGCACCGATCTGCGCGGCGGTCCCCCGGCTCAGCGCACGCCCAGAAGCTGGTCCATCGCTACAGAAGGCTGCGCGCAGCCTGCCTCACCCACGATCTTGGCGGGCACCCCTGCCACCGTCTTGCAGGGCGGCACCTCTTGCAGCACCACCGAGCCCGCAGCGATGCGAGAGCAATAGCCCACTTTGATATTGCCAAGTACCTTGGCCCCGGCCCCGATCAACACACCGTCGCCGATCTTCGGATGCCGGTCCTCTTCTTCCTTGCCGGTGCCACCAAGGGTCACGGAATGCAGCATCGAAACGTTGTCGCCGACCACCGCCGTCTCGCCGATGACGATGGAATGCGCGTGGTCGATCATGATGCCCTTGCCGATCCGCGCGGCGGGATGAATGTCCACGCCGAACACCTCGGAACACCGCATCTGGAAAAACCGCGCCATGTCGCGGCGGTTCTGCCGCCACAGCCAGTTGGCGACGCGATGCGACTGGATCGCCTGAAACCCCTTGAAGAACAGCATCGGCAGCAAAAAGCGGTCACAGGCCGGATCACGGTCATAGACGGCGACAATATCGGCACGCGCCGCATGGCCGATATCTGCGTCATCAGCATAGGCCATGTCGCAGATTTCCCGCAGGATCTGTTCGGGCATCTCGGTGGAGGCCAGTTTCAGCGAGATACGATAGGCAAGGGCCGATTCGATGGTCTTGTGATGCAGGATAGAGGAATGCACCAAACCGCCCAGCAACGGCTCGTCCGCGATGCCGGTCTCCGCCTCGCTTTTGATTCGCGCCCAGACGGGGTCCAGCTCTGCGAGTTTTGCATGCGTTTCAGCCATGGCGATCTCCTATGATGTTTGTCCAGCGGTTTGGCTGGAGTTTTTGATCTTGAAGGCTGTGAAGTCTTCGAAGACCCATTTGTTTTTCAATGTGTTGTAGATGATGGTCAGGAGCTTTCGCGCGGTGGCGATGATGGCTTTTCCTG
>JANSXS010000001.1 GCA_024742835.1 Paracoccaceae bacterium
CGAAGTGCGGCTGTCGGCGGGCGCGGGCTTTATCGTGGTGGTCTGCGGCGAGATCATGACCATGCCCGGCCTCCCCTCGCGCCCGGCGTCGGAAAACATCCGCCTCAACGAGGACGGACAGATCGAAGGGTTGTTCTGAGACAAAAGGAGGCATGGCGTTACGCGCGGTTAGCGCTAAAACCGCGCGTAACCAATTGGAAAAGAGGGAGAGAAAGATGACCGCGGATATCATCGACGGCAAGGCCTTTGCCGCAAAGGTGCGCGAACAGGTGGCGGACCATGTGACCCGGCTCAAGCAAGAGCACGGTATTACCCCCGGTCTGGCGGTGGTGCTGGTGGGCGAAGACCCCGCCAGCCAGGTCTATGTGCGCTCCAAGGGCAAGCAGACCGTCGAGGTCGGCATGAACTCCTACGAGCACAGGCTCGATGCCGACACCTCGGAAGAGGATCTGCTGGCCATCGTGGACAAGCTCAACAAGGACCCCGAGGTGCATGGAATCCTCGTGCAACTGCCTCTGCCTGATCATCTGGATTCCGATCTGGTGATCAATTCCATCGACCCGGCCAAGGATGTGGACGGGTTCCATATCTCCAATGTGGGCCTGCTGGGGACGGGACAGAAAAGCATGGTGCCCTGCACGCCGCTTGGCTCGCTGATGATGCTGCGCGACTACCATGGCAGCCTGTCGGGCATGAACGCGGTGGTGCTGTGACGTTCCAACAACGAGGGCAAGCCGATGGCGCAGCTTTTGCTGGGCGACAGCTGCACGGTGACAATCGCGCATAGCCGCACCAAGGATCTGCCCGACGTGGTACGGGCTGCCGATATCGTCGTGGCCGCGGTGGGCCGTCCCGAGATGGTACCCGGCGACTGGATCAAGGAAGGCGCCACCGTGATCGACGTGGGCATCAACCGGATCGAGCGGGACGGCAAGAACAAGCTGGTGGGCGACGTGGATTTCGAGAGCTGCAAGGAACGCGCCGGTGCCATCACGCCGGTTCCCGGTGGCGTGGGGCCGATGACCATCGCCTGTCTTCTGGCCAACACGGTTACCGCCTGCTGCCGGGCCAATGGTCTGGCAGAGCCCGAGGGCCTGACCGCCTGACGCAGACCGCGGAACAGGAATAATGTGCAAGCCGGAGGCTCCGCGCCTCCGGTTTTTTATTGTGGCATGGATATTTTACGGCAATTGTGACCGCCAGGTGAATAGGAATTGACGCCTTTCATCCTTCACCCGATGTATCGGCGAAAAGCCGACCGGGAAACGACAATGAGATATCGCGGCGCTTTTTCGGGCAATTGGCGTGGCGGGTTTTTTGTAACGCGCTTTACGAACAATTCACGGGTTTCGGGATATTTGTTGCCAATGAGAGCAAAGTTACGGGATGTGAAAGCGTTTTGCGTTCAGCCTGGCTTTGTAGAAAGGCGTTAATATTTTGTGGTCCGTTGGTTTCACGAAAAAATACGATATGATACAATTCGTTTTTTGTGACTGTGTGTAGGACTATGGTTTTGCGTGATAGGTTGAAGAAAAATCTGACAATTCATTTTCGTTCGCTATGCAATCTGCAAACTGGCCTGATCTGGGCCTGTGCGGTTCTGGTAAGTGTGGTGGCCGGGCCATTCGGTACGATGGATTTGCTGGACCTCAAGTCGCGCTTTGTTTTCTGGGGGGTCGTGGTCACGGTTTCGGTGGTGGCCGGGTATCTGGTGAGGGCTGTGGCCTTTACGGTCTTTCGGCCTGACCGACGCATTGCGCAAGAGATGCTGGTAATCGCGCTATTGGTCGCGCTTTTGTCGCCGGCGATCTGGTGGATCGCCCAAAGCTTTCCGGCGGTGACAGGCGCGAATACCGCGCGGCTGGGTTTCATCGCTCTGTACGTGTTCATCATCGCGCTGTCGGTGATCGTGCTGCGCTACCTGATCCCGGAGATGGAGCCTGGTGCGTTGCGATTTCTGTCCGGCGAAGACGGGGAAATGCTGCCGGATGGCACAGCACGCCAGTCGCCACAGCCGCGGTTGGTGCGCCGTCTTGAACCGGAGGTCGCCGGGCCTATCCTGCGTCTGACCTCTCAGGATCATCATGTGGAGGTTGCGACCATGTCGGGCACCCAGATGTTGCGTATGCGGCTTGTCGACGCGATCGACGAAATGGACCCGATCGAGGGGTATTGCACACATCGGTCCCATTGGATTGCGTGTGCGGCCATTGATCGGATCGAGCGCGAAGGCACCCAGAAATGCTGGATCGTGCTGATCAATGGCGACCGTGTGCCCGTCAGCCGCAAATACCGTCCCGATCTGGAAGCCGCGGGCGTGATTTGATGGGCGTTGCGCCCCAAGGATGCCGCCGTTGCCCCGAGACACGCAGGAAAGGCGGAACACGGGCTACGCTTGAACGCTGGTCATCACGTCGCGATCCGTGCCCAGGTTCAACGCGGCATCGGCGCGGCGCGGGGTGTGGTGCCTGTCAGCACGGCAATCGCCTCGGGGCGCATCAATTGGCCGAGCGCCGCGTCATGGCTGCGCAGACCGCCCGTGTAGGTACCATAGGCGGGCAGGATCACCCTGTCCGTGTCGATCAGGAACGCGGGCCGCGTGATCGCGCGGCCGCGCACCGGCAGCGTGACCTTGGGGTGGTAATGGCCCGACAACTCACCAGAATGGCCAGGTTTGGCGATATGGCGAAAGATAAGCGGCGGCAGTGGCAACTCGTGCAGATGCGTGCCACCCAGATCGACCGGGCCGGGATCGTGATTGCCCTCGATCCAGACCCAACGCCGCCCCGCTTGAAGCCGTGTGATCCACAGCTTTTCGGCCTCCAGCAAGGCTTGCGCGGCGGCGGCGTCGTCAAAGCTGTCGCCAAGGCAGATCACCGTCGTGGCCCCTGTCGCGTGCAGATCGGATTGTAGCCGCGACAGGGTGTCATGCGTCTCGTAAGGGGGCAGGTTCGCCTCGCCCATGCGCGCGCGGCGCTCCGTCTTGCCAAGATGCATGTCTGACACGCATAGCAGGTTCTTGTCGCGCCAGAACAGCGCGCCCGAGCCAAGCGCCGTCAACTCCGCACCGGCAAGGATGAAATCGTACCCGTTCATTCTTTGGTCATCTCGCGCCATACCCCGCAATGCAAGCTCTATCACGCCAGCCCGGCGGCCTCCATCAGGCGTTGTGTTTCTTCCTCCAGAAGACGTTCCTGCGCGGCCCCCTCGACGGGGGTGCGCCCGGCCTCCAGGAAAAGCGGCGCGGCAAAGGGCGTGACGCGCGGCAGGCGGATCAGGTCGATGCGGCCCTCGATCCGGTCCAGCATGTCCTCGATGCGCCCAAAATCGATCAACCCACGCATCGCCTCTTGCCGGGTGATGTCCAGAAGCAGGTGATTGGGGTCGTATTTCGCCAGCGTGTCATACAGGATATCGGACGAAAACGTCGCCTGCCGCCCCGATTTGCGCGCACCCGCCACGTTGCGCTGAATAAGCCCGGCGATGGTGGCAGAGGCGCGAAAGGTACGTTTCATCAACTGATTGCCCGCCAGCCACCTGTCCAGCCCATCGCGCAGCGCGGCGCGGTCGAACAGCGGTTCGGCTTCGGTCAACGGATCCAGCCCCCAGATCAGAGTCGCATAATCGGTCGAGACGAATCCCATCGGGGCAAGGCCCATTTCCTCCATCCGTTTTGACAAAAGCAGGCCAAGTGTCTGCTGCGCGTTGCGCCCGGCAAAGCCGTAGACGCAGGCATGTTCGCGCCCGTCATGGGGGAAACTTTCGATCAGAAGGCGGCCTGCACGCGGCAGGCGCGACATCCGCGCCTGTAGGTCGATCCAGTCGCGGGTATGGGCGGGCACGGCACGCTGATCGCCCTCGTTGAGCAGATGCAGGATGCGCTGGCTCAACTGAGTGGATGTGGCGAACTTGGTGCCCGCAAAGGTGGCGATTTTTGGTTTGCGCGCGGCATCGCGGCTGACCTCGACCACCATTTCGCGCAGGCCCTCGTATTTTACGATCTGACCGCCGATCAGGAACGTGTCGCCGGGGGTCAGGGACGCGGCAAAGCCTTCCTCGATCTCGCCCAGTGGCTTGCCACCGCGCTGGCGTTTCATCCGCACCTTGAGCAGGTCACTGTCCTGAATGGTGCCCACGTTCATCCGGATAAGCCGCGCGCTGCGCGGATCGCGCAACTGCCACAGCCCATCCCGGCACAGCAGGCGTTGCCACTGGTCATAAGCCCGCAGCGCATAGCCGCCCGTGGCGCAGAAATCGAGACAATCGTCGAATTGCGTGCGCGTCAGCCCCTGATAGGCACCCACGGTCGTGACCTCGTTATAAAGCGCGTCGGCCTGAAACGGCCCCGCGCAGGCCCGGATCAGGATATGCTGACACAGCACGTCGCGCGGCCCCGGCCCGCGCGGCTCTCCATCCAGATCGCGGTCGCGCACGGCCTGCAAGGCGGCCACGCATTCGACCACCTCGAACCGGTTGGCCGGCACCAAAAGCGCCTTTGACGGCGCGTTGTAGCGGTGATTGGCCCGACCGATGCGTTGCACCAGCCGCTTGACGTTCTTCGGCGCGCCGACCTGAACGACCAGATCCACATCGCCCCAGTCGATGCCCAGATCAAGGCTTCCGGTGCAGACAACCGCGCGCAGCTCGCCGCGCTGCATGGCACCCTCCACCCGCTCGCGCTGATAGCGGTCAAGACTGCCGTGATGGATACCGATGGGCAGCGCATCTTCGTTGGCCAGCCACAGGTTGTGAAAGAAAATCTCCGCCTGCGCGCGGGTGTTGTGGAAAATGAGGGTGATCTTGTGGCGCTTGACCTGCTCCAGCACGGCCGGAATGGCATAGGCCGCCCCGCCCCCGGCCCAAGGCGGCGGCGCCTCCGTTTCCAGCATGGCGATGTCCGGCTCGGGGCCGGGATCGGCATGAAGGATCTCGCAGGGGTCCGGGTTCTTCGCCAGAAGGCGCGCGATGGCGGCGGGGTCTTCGACCGTCGCCGAAAGGCCCACGCGCTGCAGGTCCGGGCACATGGCCTGAAGGCGCGACAGCGCGAGAAACAACTGATCGCCGCGCTTGCTTTCTGCCAGCGCGTGGATCTCATCCACCACCACGCGTTTCAGCCCTTTGAAGATGCGCGGCGCGTCCTCGTAAGAGGTCAGCAAGGCAAGGCTTTCGGGCGTGGTCAGCAGGATATGCGGCGGGTCCGCGCGCTGCCGTCGCTTGGCGCTTGACGACGTGTCGCCGGTGCGATCCTCGATCCGGATGGGCAGGCCCATATCCGTTACCGGCGTGGTCAGGTTGCGGCGGATATCCGCGGCCAATGCCTTGAGCGGAGAGATATAAAGCGTGTGCAACCCGTCATGCGTGCCGTTTGCTAGATCCACGAGTGTAGGCAGGAACCCGGCCAGCGTCTTGCCCCCGCCGGTGGGCGCGATAAGCAACAGCGCGGACTCGTCGGCGCGGTTCAGCATCGCCTGCTGGTGCGGATGGATGGACCAGCCGCGCGCGGCGAACCAGTCGTGAAACGTGTTGGGCAAATATGTCATCCGCCTGATGTAGGCGGACCGCCAAAACTTTTCAGAAAAAGTTTTACCAAGAGTTTTCAAAAACTCTTGGGCCGCGTTCATTTCACGATCGTCTCGTTCTTGACGAACATGTTCGCCCAGGCTCTGTCAATCAGGTCTGGCGACATCTGATAGGGGATGCCTTCGAACTCGCAGATGGAAATCATCTGGTCGATCAAGAAAACTGGCTGGTAGTTGGCATAGACGTTCTGGATCGTTGGGTACTTGACCTTGAGCAGATGCAACAGCGCCGCCTCGTCCAGCGCCATGCCCTTTTTCTTGGCCACCAGCGCGAGGATTTTCAGGAAGTCCTGCTGGCTCGGCCCGTCGATCTTGATCTTGAAGAAGATCCGGCGAAGCGCGGCCTGATCGAAGATCTCGTTGGGGTGGAAGTTGGTGGAAAAGATCACCAGCGTGTCGAACGGCACCTCGAACTTTTCCCCCGATTGCAGTGCGAGGATGTCTTTCGATTCCTCCAGTGGCACGATCCAGCGGTTGACAAGGTTTTGCGGCGGTTCGGCCTGTCGGCCGAGGTCGTCCACGATGAAAATCCCGCCCGTGGATTTCAGTTGCAGCGGCGCCTGATAGGTGCGCGCGGTCGGGTTGTAGACCAGATCCAGCATACTCAGCGACAGTTCGCCGCCGGTGATCACCGTGGGGCGTTCACAGCGCACATAGCGCGTGTCGAAGGTGCGTTTGCGGCGCAGGCTGTTGGGGTCGTCCACCTCCACCTCGGCCTTGGAATGCACGATCGGGTCATAGACGGTGATGACCTGTCCCGCGTATTCGATGGCGCGGGGCACATAGATCCTGTCGCCCATTGCGTCACGGATGCCGTTCGAGATGGAGGATTTCCCGTTGCCCGGCGGGCCATACATCAGGATCGACCGGCCCGAAGACACCGCCGGCCCCAGATGGTCGATGAGCGAAGGCGGCAGCACCAGATGACCCATCGCCTTGGTCAGTTCATTGCGGGTGATCTGGATATCGCGGATCGACTGGCGTTTGATCTGTTCACGGTAAACGGCCAGGGGCACCGGCATCGCGCCGAAATATTCCGACTGCTCCAGCGCATCCATGGTGCGGCTCTTGCCCGCTTCGGTCAGCTGATACCCCATCTCGCCAGTGCCATGTGCCGAAGAGATGCCCGTGGCCTCCAGCAGTTTCTGGCCGCGGGCGATATCCATCACCTCTTGCGTGACGGCACGCGGCAGGCAAACTGCTTCTGCCAGTTCGCTGATCGTGTCGATATTCTTGCGGTACATGGTCTTGAGCATGATGTCGCGCATCATCACAAGTGGAAGCTGCATGTCCCCAAGGGTCTTGGGCGGTGGTGGCGGTTGCACCCCGGTGCTGACTTGCATGTTCATCTGATGTCTGCCCCATTGATTGACCTGATCGCGGCCCGGCCGGGCTGCGTTGGTGGACAGCATCGGTCATCATCTTGAGGAAATTATGGTACGGGCTGGGCAGGTGCGGGGCATTGCCGGGGCGTTACCGGCCCCAGATGATCCCGGCGGCCAGATACATCACCAGTGCCGAGCCAAGCGCAAATCCCATTGGGAACTTGCGCCCCTTGTCCCAACTGACCCAATCGGGAGCAAGCGCGCGCATGGGCGTGTGCTTGGCCAGTCGGTGCGTCGCGTAGCAGGCCAGCAGGTTGGCCATCAGGATGAACAGGATCACCCGCCAATCGGCGGGCGCGACAAAAGGTGCTGCGGCGGCGATGAACTTGCTGTCACCCGCACCCATCAGCCCGGCGGCATTGGCAAGGATCCCCGCGATCAGCATCACCACCAGCGCCAGAAGCCGCAGCGCGTAATCCGGCCAGATCGGCACGGCGACCAACCCCACCATCAAAAAGATGCCCGTCATCGTCAGGACGGCGGCATTGGGGATGCGCATGGTTTTCAGGTCGCTCCAGATCACCCAAAGACAGATCGGCGTGACAAAGGGCAGGAACCAGGCCGCCGACCAGCTGGTGATGTCCAAGGGCATGGGGCAACGCCTTTCGCGGTTTATTCGACGTTGTTTTCCAGCGCCCTGAGCGATCGCACAGCGGCTTCGAAATGTTGCGGATGGGTGTCTATCGCGTCGCGCAACAGGCCCTTGCCGATATTGGTGTCGCCCTGCTTTATCGCCGAAAGCCCCAGCGTATACAAAAGCTGCGCGCGCTCGATTTGGCTGGACGGGATTACCGGCAGGGAATATTTCTTTTGCGCACCGCGTGCCAGGATGAGGTTGTTCTTGGCGGTGAACAGCTTTTCGTCCTGTCTGATCGCGTCGGTGAACAGCCGTTCCGCTGCCTCGAAATCGCCACGGGTCAGCTTGGAATAGCCCCAGTTGTTCATGACGCTTGCGGGGCGCGTGGTCATGCCGATGGCGGTTTCATAGAAACTATCGGCCTTTTTCCATTCCTTGTTGCTGTCGGCGACCATCGCTTCCAGCCGGTAGCGCTTGAACGTTTCAAAGGTCGGGGGGACGGCGTTCAGCTCTGTTTCGGCGCGGTCCCATTCGCCGTTGCGGATCAGCGCATCGGCGAAATCCACACGGTCGTCATTGGTGGCCTGGTTGTGGCTGACGACGCGGTTCCACGCGCTGACCGCCTCGGTATGGCGGCGCGCGCGTATCAACGATTTCGCCAACCCCCTTTGCACGTCAATACGGCCGGGGTTTTCGCCAAGCGTGCGCTGGAAATAGGCGACGGCCTCGTTCGGGTCGGCCACGTTCAGCATCACGTCGTTGAGATTGCTTTCGTCAACGACATTGATATCCGACAGGGCGCGGTCCACGTCTTCCGATCCCTGTTGATCGCAACCCGAAAGCGCAAATGCGCCAGCCACGCAAATGCCTGCAAAGATGGGATGGCGCATTTTTGCGTCCTTTGTACTGCCTTCGCCTCATTCTGATATCGTGCGAATTAGGTAGTCGCTGCTACCCCGCCGTATCAGTTTATAATCTTGTTCTTGAGTATCATCATAATCCTTGTTTTCGGATTTTGCGAGAACTAACCGCAGATTGTCACGAATTGAGTCACTTTGGCCATCGTCAAGCGCATAGGCGCGTTTGAATACCAGTTCCGCCTCGCCAAGTTGGCCGCGTTCCAACAAAACGACACCAAGGTTGTTCCAGATTTCGGGCGAGGTTTCATTTTTTTCCACGGCCTGCCGCAACAGCCGTTCGGCGGTATGCAAACGCCCCAATCCAAGGTTCGCGGCGCCAAGCCCGGCCAGAATATCCGCGCTCATTCCATGGTTCAGTGCGCCGCGCGAATAGGCGTCGATCGCCAGTTCGTATTCGCCCGCGTCAAGCAGGCGGTTTCCCACCAGCAACCCGTCCACGGCCTCCTGGTTGCGGGCCACACCCGGCGCAAAGGGGCTGTCACCCAAACGCGCATCGCCCTGACCGCAGGCCGCGGTCAGGGCGCAGGATACAAATAGCAAGACACCTGCTCGTGCCATGTTGCCCTTTTTCGTTCTACTGGCCGGCCATGGTAAACAGTTCCATGATGCCCAGAACCGACGGCCCGACCAGAATGATCAGCAATGGCGGCACCGTAAGCATCATCGTGGCCAATGTCATCTTGGTCGGCAGCTTGTTGGCCTTTTCCTCGGCCCGCATGACCCGTTTGTCACGCATCTCTCCGGCATAGACCCGCAGCGCGTCGGCGATCGAGGTGCCGAAGGATTGCGACTGCACCAGCACCGTCACAAAGCTGGAAATATCCTGTACGCCGCAGCGTTCCGACATCTCGTTCAGCACGGCGGGCTTGTCGCGCCCCGCCTTGATCTGGTGCGCCACGATCTCGTATTCCTCGGATAGCGCGGGATAGGATGCGCGGATCTCGTTGGCCACGCGGATAATGGACTGGTCCATAGACTGGCCTGCCTCCACGCAGGTGAGCATCATGTCAAGGCTGTCGGGAAACCCGTCGGTGATCTCTTCCTGGCGCTGCTGCTGGCGCTTTGTCACCCAGTATTTGGGCAACATATAGCCCGCGCCGCCGGGGCCGAGGATATACAGCAGCGTTTGCTGCGTTGACGTGTCCTCGCCACCCGAAACGAACAGCACGAAATACAGCACCCCCGCGATCAGAAACCCGATCCCAAGCGCGAACTGCGCAAAATGATAATAGCGCACCGCGTCGCGGTCGCGATAGCCTGCCTGCATCAGCGTCAGGCGGATCTGGCTGAGCTGCTTTTCATCCTGCGGTTCCAGGAAATTGGCGTATTTATCCAGCTTTTCGTTACGCTGCCCGGCGCGCAGGCGCTTTTTCGGCTCTTTTTCCGCCGCCCCCGCGCGGGAATGCTTCTTGAGCTTTTCCAGCGGGTCCTGGCTGTCGCGGATCATGATCGGGATCGTCAGAAGGATCAGGATCAGACCCAGCGTGCCGATTGCGATGACCGGGCCGAACGGCCCAAGCGCATCGGTCGTCATCTGCATGATGTTGTCGAAGAAACCCATCAGGCCGGTCCTTTATACTTTGATATTCACGAGCGCGCGCATCACGATCAGGTTGGCGATCAGAAATCCGCCGACGGCCAGACAGGCGGGGATGAAATAGGGATGTGCCATCGCATCGTCGTAGTAATCGGGTTTCAAAAGCTGGATGCCGATCAGCGCCATGATCGGGAAACCCGACAGGAACTTGCCCGACCATTTCGCCTCGGCGGTGATCGCCTTGACCCGCCGGAACAGGCGGAACCGCGCGCGGATCACCTTTGCCAGACCTTCGAGGATCTCGGCCAGGTTGCCGCCCGACTGTTGCTGGATCGTCACCGCCACGGCAAGAAAGCGCAGATCCTGCATGTCCAGCCGTTCGGCCATGTCCTTGAGCGCCTCGCCCATGTCGCGGCCATAGGCGGCCTCGTCCGCGATGACGCCGAATTCCGTGGCCAGCGGATCGGCCACCTCGCTTGCGACGATGGAAATGGCCGAGCTGAACGGATGGCCCACCCGCAGGCTGCGCACCATCAGTTCGATCGCGTCAGGCAGTTGCTCTTCGAGCATCGCCATGCGCTTGTTCGCCTTCATGGTGATCCAGGTGAAAATACCGCCCACGCCCATGACCACCGACACGACGGCGCGCACCGGCACGGATGTCGCGGTGCCCACAGACAAGCCTACAAAGGCCACAAGGCTAAGCCCGGCCATCAGCAGGATCAGCTGCTTGGGCGAAAAGGCGATGGCCGCCTTTTGCGCCTTGGCCGACAGGATTGCATAAAGCGGGATGCGCC
Organism: Paracoccaceae bacterium; assembly: GCA_024742835.1. Taxonomy (GTDB): domain Bacteria; phylum Pseudomonadota; class Alphaproteobacteria; order Rhodobacterales; family Rhodobacteraceae; genus Roseovarius. Next base: position 10,796 of record JANSXS010000001.1, read on the forward strand.
GCGCCTTGAGATGCTGTTCCATCTCCTTGCGCAGCTTTTCCATCACCTCTTCGCGGTTGCCGCCCTTGTCGAGCATTTCAAGCCGGCGGTTCACCCGGTTGTTCAGGCTGATCGAGCGGCCAAAGACGGTCAGGTAAATTCCTTCGACCAGCACCAGCACACCGATAAAGATAAGGCCATAGATGATCGGTTCTGCACTAATGGTCATGTCTGTTCACTCCGCGGCTATGGGCTCATAGATGCTTGGGGGCAGGTCATAGCCCCAAAGCCGGAACCGCTCTGAAAAGTTCGACCGCACACCGGTGCCGGTGAAATGGCCGATGATCTTGTTTTCCGGCGTCAGGCCGACACGCTGAAAGCGAAAGATTTCCTGCATGGAAATCACATCGCCCTCCATCCCGGTGATCTCGGTGATCGAGGTCATCCGCCGCGATCCGTCCTGCAAGCGGCTGGCCTGCACCAGCAGGTTCACAGCAGAGGCGATCTGGCTGCGCACCGCCTTGAGCGGCATTTCCATCCCGGCCATCATGATCATGTTTTCAAGACGGCTGATGCCGTCGCGCGGGTTGTTGGCGTGGATCGTGGTCATCGACCCGTCATGGCCGGTATTCATGGCCTGCAACATGTCGATCACTTCCTCGCCGCGCGTCTCGCCGACGATGATACGGTCCGGGCGCATCCGCAGCGCGTTTTTCAGACAATCGCGGGGGGAAACCTCGCCCTTGCCTTCCACGTTGGGCGGGCGGCTTTCCATCCGGCCCACATGCACCTGTTGCAGTTGAAGTTCGGCCGTGTCCTCGATGGTCAGGATCCGCTCGGCATTGTCGATGAAGCTCGACAGCGCGTTAAGCGTGGTCGTCTTGCCCGAGCCGGTCCCGCCCGATACGATCACGTTCAGCCGACAGGCGACAGCGGCCTGAAGGTAGGCTGCCATTTCCTCGGAAAACGCGCCAAAGCGCACCAGATCGTCGATGCCCAGCTTGTCTTTCTTGAACTTGCGGATGGACACAAGGCTGCCATCCACGGCGATGGGGCCGACCATCGCGTTGAAACGCGATCCGTCCTGAAGCCGTGCGTCGACATAGGGGTTGGATTCGTCCACCCGGCGGCCCACCGCGCTCACGATCTTGTCGATGATCCGCAACAGGTGCTTTTCATCCTTGAAGGCGGTGTCGGTCAGGGTCAGCTTGCCCGCGCGTTCCACGAACACCTGATGCGGGCCGTTCACAAGAATGTCGTTGACCGTGTCATCCTTCAAAAGCGGCTCAAGCGGACCAAGGCCGCGCACCTCGTCGTAAAGCTCCTGGTTAAGGGTGATCCGGTCCTCGCGGTTCAGCACGATGTTGCGCTCTTCCAGCGCCTCGCTCGCGATGGAGCTGATCTCGGCGCGCAAATCCGTCTCGGTGGCGGTGTCGAGCGCCCCAAGGTTAAGGTTGTCGAGCAGCGATTTATGCAGGTCGATCTTGATTTCCGCCAGACGCTCCTTGCGCTTGCGTTCCTTGTCCTGGGGCACGACCCGTGCGGCGGCGGCCTGCGCGGGACGGCGCAAAGAGGTGGAAGCCGCGTTTTCCACCGGGGCGGTCATGGGCGTGTCGTCCACCGCTTTGAGTGCGGGTTTTGCGCCGGGCCTTGGGGCCTTGCCGGCATCACCGGCCTTCTTGTAGCGTGAAAACATCCGTCAAACTCCCCTCATGCGGCCTGCTCGGCATCGCTTGTGCCCAATTGGTGCAGGCTGTTGGCAAGCTTGGCGATTTCCTTGCGCAGCGGGTTCTTTGCGGCGGTCATGGCCAGCGGCTGCCCGTGGTCCCCGGTTTGCATTACCGGCTTGCCGCCATCGGGCAATTGCACCTCGATCCCGATCTCAAGGCTTTCGGCCATGCGCTTGACCCGGCTCTTGCCGTTCAGGTCGGTGAACTTGGGCGCGCGGTTCAGGCAAAAGCGCAGCTTTTCCACCGGCAATTCCTCGGATTTGAGGGCCCGTTTCAGCCGCAGCGCATTCTGCGCCGAGCGCATGTCCAGCTCCAGCGAACAGAAATAGATCTGCGCTGCGGTCAGCACTGTTTCCGTCCACAAGACCAGCGTACCGGGCATGTCCACGATCACGTAATCAAAGCGCGAGCGCGCCAGCGCCAGCACCCGTTGCACATCCTCGGGGGTGATCATGTCCAGAGGCAGAATGTCGGCGGGCGCGGTCAGCACCCACATCTTGTCCTCGAAACTGACCAGGGCCTGCGCAAATACCTCTTCATCCATCGATTCTGTGTCGGCCCACATCTCGTAGACAACATCGCGGCGCGGCAGATCCAGATAGGTGGCGACCGAGCCGGTTTGCAGCCCAAGGTCGATGATGCAGACGCTTGGCGCGTCCTTCTTGTCGACTGTCGCCAGCTCCCAGCCAAGATTCACGGCCAGCGTTGTCGCCCCGGTGCCCCCGGCGATCCCCTGCACCGCCAGAACCACGCCATCCGCGCCGGTTTTCGCGGGCATGACGGCCTGCGGGCTGGCTTGCGGTAGGATCTCGGCCTGACGGCTCAGGCGGTCAATGGCCGATTGAAGCTCGTTTTCGGGCAAGGGGTAGGGCACGAATTCATCCGCGCCCTGTCGCAAAAGTTGATGCAGGGCGGCGGGGCTGACATCCTCGGCAATCAGGATCACGCCGATTCCGCGCGCCTTGGCCAACGTGATGATCTCGCCCAGCAGGGCGATCTCGTCCTCGTCGCTTTCGTCGATCGCCAGGGCCACGAATTCAAGATTTTGGGCCTCGGGCTGATTGAAAAAGGCCAGCGCCTCGGAAAAGCCCAGATCGCCCCAGCTTTCGCCAAGCGCGCTTTCCATGTCTTCGATCAGAAGGTCGAATTCCTGCACGTCGCGGCTGATCGTACAAGCCGTGATCGGGTTGGCTTCTGGTTGTGGCTGTGCACTACTCATCTTTAATTGGCCCCGTGGGTTTGTCGCGGCGTTTCGTCCGCCGAAACCTTTATCCTGTCACATGCGAGCGGCCCGTTTCGGGCATTCGGTCTACCTGTGATGGACTGAATTTGACCCAAGATCTTGGCAACATTTTGGCCAAAAGATCGTAATTGTGCGTTATTACCGGACAAAAAAATCCCGCCCGGATGATTGTTCCGAGCGGGTCGTGCAACGCTTTGACGGATGGCATGTTGTGCCGAAAGTTCAGCCTGTCCCGTCTTGATCGGACAGGGGGAAACCGGTCACTCGGTCCCGCCGGTCACGCCTCCGCCGGCATCCTGAACCATCGAGAGATCAGAGGCGGGCTCGGCGCTGTCGATATATTCGCGGTACACCACCTCGGCATATTTGCCGTCCATCACGATGGGATGCGCGGACACGAACCCCGTCACCTCGGTCACGGTGCGGCGATTGCGCCGTTCGCGCCCCTGGCTGACGATCAGCGGCTGGGTTTCCCCAAAGGACGTGACAGCCTCCAGCCGCGACCGGCTTATGCCGGTGCTGACAAGATAATTGACCACCGCATTCGCGCGCCGCTGGCCAAGCTGGCCGTTATAGGCGGGCGAGCCGACCAGATCGGTGTGCCCGTAAACGCGAAAGCGCACTTCGGGGAATTGTTTGATCCAACGGGCCTGTTCGCGCAGCGTGTCGCGCGCCCCGGCATCCAGCGTTGCTGAATCAAAGGCAAAATTCACCGTGCTCAGCACCTCGTTCGAAAAGCGGTTGGCCAGATCGTAAACATAGGATCGCTCGCCGGTCATCACCATCTTGTTGTGCATGGTGGCATTGCCGAACCCGCCGCCATCCACCAAAGAGCCGGCCTCGTTAAAATAAGAGCGGTAAACCTGACCCTGCTGTGAACAGGCTCCAACGATCAGTATGGATGCGGCTGCAAAAACTTTTTTCATATGCGCCTGCCTTTTCTTAAATCGTCCCGCGGAAACCGACACGCCGGTTCCCGTGCGACACATGACCTCGTCCAATCGTTCACAACCTTTGGCCCATGTTCTGAACAAAAGGCGCGTGACGTCAATCCATCACATAGCCATAGGACCCGTTGAAGTCCTGCTGCGCAACCTCTCCCTCGCTTCCCGAGGGGGCACCATCCCGCGCGACACGTCCGTTGAGGAAAAGATCCTTTTCGGTCGGCAGCTTCACCCGGTCGGTCGGCAAGACATAGGCGTCGCCGTCCGTCGGCGTCACAAGATGCGCGGTGACGATGATGACAAGCTCGGTTTGCGAGCGTTCGTAATCCGCGCTGCGAAACAGGGCCCCCAGGATCGGGATATCGCCCAGCCATGGCACCTGCCCGGCGTTGTCGCGGAAATCATCCTGCAAAAGCCCGGCGATGGCAAAGCTTTGACCGTCGCGCAGCACAACCGTGGTCGAGGTATCGCGCCGCCGGAACGCATCCACGGTAAAACCGTTGGTGGTAATCCCGTTGGTCGGGTCGACCGAAGACACGGCGGCGGCCATTTCAAGGTTGATCGCCTCGTCGTCCAGCACCCGCGGCACGAAATTAAGTTCCACACCAAATGGTTTGAACTCGATCGAGGTGGTGCCGTTCTCTTGTGCCACCGGGATCGGGTATTCGCCGCCCGCCAGAAACTTGGCTTCCTGTCCTGACAGGGCGGTGAGATTGGGTTCGGCCAGCGTGCGGACCATGCCCTTGGTTTCCAGCGCCTCAAGCAGGATGCCCACCTCGGTTGATCCGATGTCGAACCCGATGGCCAGCGCGCCGGCATTGCTTTGCACATCGGGGATCGCGCCGCCGAGCAGGTCCAGAACGCTGGACTGCGTATTGGTTGTATTGGTGCCGCCGATCGCCCCAAGCGAATTGTTTGACCGCCCGTCGATACCGATGGATGTGCCAAGCGCCTTGGACACGCTGCGTTGCATTTCCGCAAAACGGACCTTCAGCATCACCTGCTGTTTGCCGGAGACTGATAACAGGTTCGAGACCCGTTCGGGCGCATAGCGTTGCGCCAGCTCCAGCGCGCGATCCATCTTGGAGGCGCTGGTGACGGTGCCCGACATCACGATGCCATCATTGGCCGAGCGGACCTCGATTTTTTCGCCCGGAAGGATCTGTTGCAGCCGTTCCTTGAATTCCGATATATCGGGGCTGACATGTACCTCTACATTGGTAATCAGACGCCCGGTCGCATCCAAAAGCGTCAGCGTCGTGCGTCCGGGTGCCTTGCCCAGCACATAGACGGTGCGATCCGAAAGGGTCGAGAAATCCGCGATAGCGGGATTGGCGATGCTCAGTTCCGCAAAGGGCACATCGCTTTCGATCACCACGGCGCGGTTCATGGGGATGCTCAGATCCCGGCTCGCGCCCTTGCGGACAACCTGGATATTTTCCGCCACAGCCTGTTCGGCCAATGGCCCGAACAGCACAACAACCCCCAAAAGGGCCGCTTTCAGCACACTCGAATTTTTCATGTGACCTGCCTTTCCGATCACGCCTCAATAAACGGGTCTATTGCCCGATTTGAATAAACCTTGCGCCAATTCCAGTGGTTTTTCAAGAATCAATAACCTTTATCATCGGTTTGCACCGGATTTTCCGAAACAGTTGCCCGAATGAAACGGGGCGCCCCCATGATGGCGGCGCCCTTTCGCGTTGCTGGGATCGTCTTTGGCGTGTCGCGCCCGGCTCAGTTGGTGCAAGGGATCGGGGTCGAAATGACCTCGCCGCCACGGCGGGTCTTGATCGTGCAGATCTCTTCGCGCGGGGCTTCTTGCGGTGGCGCGACCTCCGCGATGCCAAGCAGGCTGCGCTGGTCCACCTCGATGGCCTCGGCCACGGAATCGTCCTCTGCGCCCACAAGCGACAGTGACAGCCGCCCGGATGATTGCGCCTGCGCCAGCGCAGCCACCTGGTGCGGGCGTACCGACACCGTGACCGTGCGCGCGATGATCGCCTCGGTCCTGTCGCCATTGGCAACCTGATCCACGGCGATCAGCCGAACACCCGTTTCGATCAGCTTTGTGACCTCGTTGTTGCCGCCGCGCCGTTCATCGCGGCCCGCGTTGACCTGTCCGGTCCAGTACACATCGACCCGGTCGCCCGGCCGCAGGAAGCCGGACACGCCCGACGACACATCGACCTTGATGGCAAAGGCGCGCATCCCGCGCGCAAGCTGCGAGGTGATCCCGGCCTCCTCGCCCGGTCCGGTCACCTTGACTGCCAGAACCGCCTCCTTGGCCTCGATGGAGCGTAGTACGCTGCGCGGCTCGTCCTCGCCCTGTGGAAACAGCTCTTCCTCGGTTTTGAAAACACCTTCGGGCAAGGAGGATGCCGGAAAGGCGATCTTTTCGACATGCTTTTTCAACAGCCGTTGACCATATTCCAGTTTTTCGGTGGCCACATACACATCTACAAGGTCGATCTCGGGGCCGCGACTGTTGCGCTCCTTTTCAAGCTGGGCCTGGTAACTCTGAATATAGGTTTGCGCCATGTAAACGGCGAAACCGGCCAGGCCAAGCCCAAGTATAAGTACAAGTCCGAACACCACACGCATGGCTTGTCCTTTCGACGTTTTCTGCTTTGTTGGGCACGTTGCTGTGCCAGTTTTACGGGCCATTCATGCCAGCGGAATATGGCCAAATAATGGAAAACCGCTGGTTTTTACCTGCATGACATGCGGGATGTTTCAATCGCCGTTATGGACCGTTTTTTCGGACACTTCGGTGTCGATGTTTTCCGACAGGGTCTTTGTCGCAGACAGGATTGATGTACCGCCCGTCGCGGCAAGCCCCACGACGGCGGCCGTCATGACGATCCAGTCAACGGTGATCGCACCAGTCTCGGCCCTCAGGAATCTTGAAAGCAGATATCGCATATTTGATACTCATGATTTGGGAATTGCTCGTTCTATGCGATGGCAGGGCTGAGACCGTTCTGGTGTCCTTGGCTGGTCCCGTTTGCAGGATCAACCGTTCCGCCGTCACGCCAATGGCCGCAAATTTGTCAATTTGCGGCCACGAACGCGTCCCACCTTTAACCTGAAGTATCAGCAAAAGGCGGAACGCGTGCAGCGATTGGATGAAGCGTCAGATTTCTGAAAATCTGCCCAGCAGGTTTTCATGAAACGTTTTGGCATTTTCCGTTCATGCGGAGCGTTTAGCTGCCGTCGCCATTGCTGACCGACTTGCTGGACACGCCTTCCTTGATGGATGTGGCAAGCGTATCCACGCCGCCCGAAACAGTCGACACGCCGGCCACGCCAAGGCCCACGACAGCTGCGGTCAGAACGACCCAGTCAACAGTCACGGCGCCATCTTCGTCTTTCTTGAACTTCTTGATAAATTTGATCATGGGTTGGTCCCTCCATTAGATCTGATACACGGTTGCAACCGCTTTGACAGGATGCCGGGCCTTCTCTCTCATTGGCCCGCTGCCGTCGCGGTATGAGGGGATATAGCCAGTGAAATCCGGCAAGAATTTGGCAGTATTGGAGCGATTTTCGCGATGATTGGTTAATATAGATAGAACCTATTCAAGCCTCTGATTTAAAATAACAAAATAATTAACATTTTTAATTTCTTGGGCATTTGCTCTTACATGCCGCAAAACATTGTCATCCCAATTTGCACAATGCTGGCGCAGTCGTCCGATTGATGGCATACTGTCTACAAAACATACCGAGGCAGCGCAGGCCCGTTTCATGAAAACAAGGATTCTCATCGCCATCGCGACGGCGTGTCTGACCGCGCCATTCGCCCGTGCGGAGGGTCCGCCGCCCTTTCCCGATTTCACCTTCAAGATGGGCAAGCCGCCCAAACCCGGCGCGCGCGTCGATCTGGTCCAGATCGACCCTGCCGAACAGGCGCGGCGCGCCGCACCCGACGGTCGCCAAACCACGGTGCCCGAGGCACCCACCGCCAAGCTGACCTATCCGTGGTTCTGGTCCAAGGTGCCCGCGGGACAGGGCGAGGAGGGCGCGCGCCGTCTCGCGCTGGCCTTCGAGATGCTGCGCAGCGGGCCGGGCGGCGTGCGTGTCGCGGCCCCAAGGCTGCAATCGCTTCAGGCCATTGCACAGGCGCGCGGCGCAGATATCCTGCGCGCGACCATTGGCACCGACGTGTCGCCGGCGCTGGTTCTTGCGGTGATAGCGGTCGAATCCAGCGGCCAGACCGACGCGCTCAGCGGGGCAGGGGCCGTGGGGCTGATGCAGCTCATGCCCGCCACCGCCGAACGCTTTGGCGTGACAGACAGCCTGTCGCCGAGCCAGAACATAAAGGGTGGGGTCGCCTACCTTGACTGGTTGCTCAAGGAATTCGGCGGCGACGCCGTGCTGGCGCTGGCGGGCTACAACGCGGGCGAGAACGCAGTGAAAACGCACAAGGGCGTGCCCCCCTTTGCGGAAACCCGCGATTACATCCCAAAGGTGCTGGCCGCGTTCGAGGTCGCAAGCGGGCTGTGCCGTACGCGGCCTGAGCTGATAACCGACGCCTGCGCGCTGCGCCTCGCCGCGAACTGACGCGGCTTACGCCTCTTTCTTGGCTGCGGGCTTTTTGGCCGCCGGTTTTTTCGCAGCGGGCTTCTTGGCGGCTGGTTTTTTCGCGGCGGTCTTGCGGCCCTTGCCGGATTTGGCCGCCTTTTCGGCGATCAGTTCCACCGCCATTTCCATCGTCACGTCGCCCGGCTCGGTGCCCTTGGGCAGGGTCGCGTTGACCTTGTCCCATTTCACATAAGGCCCGTATTTGCCGTCCATCACGTTGACCGGCCCGCCGCTTTCGGGATGCTCGCCCAGTTCCTTGAGAGGCTTGGCCGCCGCCCCGCGCCCGCCGCCGCGCTTGGCGGCTTTGGCCGCCAGCTCCTCGACCGCGCGGTTCATGCCGATGGTAAAGACGTCATCGACCTCCTTGAGATTGGCGTACAGCCGCCCATGCTTCACGAAGGGTCCATAGCGCCCGATTCCGGCCTCGATCATCTCGCCGTCTTCGGGATGCGGTCCCACCTCGCGCGGCAGGCTCAGTAGCATCAGCGCCTTTTCGAGATCCATGTCATCGGGGCTCCAGCCCTTGGGCAGGCTGGCGCGTGGCGGTTTCTTGACCTCTTCTGTCACCTCGCCGCGCTGCACATAGGGGCCGAACCGGCCCGAGCGCAGCGAAATTTCGTCACCCGCATCCTCCCCCAGCACCCGGTCGCCCTGTTCGGCGGCATCGCCCCCGATGGGCCGGGTATAGCGGCATTCGGGATAGCGCGAACAGCCGACGAATCCGCCAGAGCGCGAGGTTTTCAGATGCAGGCTACCGTCGCCGCAAAGCGGGCAGGCGCGCGGATCGGTGCCATCCTCCTTGGGCGGGTAAAGCTGCGGGGTCAGGGCCTCGTCCAGCACGTCCAGCACCTCGGAGATCCGCAATTCAGATGTCTCGGCAATCGCGGCCGAGAAATCGCGCCAGAAGCTCGCCAGCAATTCCTTGTAATCCGCCCCACCGGCGCTGACCACGTCAAGCTGATCCTCAAGATTGGCGGTGAATTCATAGCCCACGTATTTGCGGAAGAAATTGAGCAGGAACACCGTCACGATCCGGCCCTTGTCCTCGGGGATCAGGCGGTTCTTGTCCTTGCGCACATATTCGCGATCCTGGATCGTGGTGACGATGCTGGCATAGGTGGACGGGCGCCCGATGCCCAGTTCTTCCATCCGCTTGACCAGCGTCGCCTCGGTATAGCGCGGTGGCGGCTGGGTGAAATGCTGCTCGGGCGTGACGCCCTGCTTGGCGGTTGCGTCACCCTCGGCCATCTGCGGCAGGCGCTTGTCGTCGTCATCGGCGGCCACATCGTCGCGGCCTTCCTCGTAGACGCGCAAAAACCCGTCGAACAGCACGACCTGCCCGGTCGCGCGCAGGCCAACCTGCCCATCCTTCGCGCCGATCTCGACGGTGGTGCGTTCCATGCGCGCGCCTTCCATCTGGCAGGCCAGCGTGCGCTTCCAGATCAGGTCGTACAGCTTTTTCTGATCCCCATCCGTCAGGCCAAGCGCGGTGGCATCGCGGGCCATGTCTGTGGGGCGGATGCATTCATGCGCTTCCTGCGCGTTCTTGGCCTTGTTCTTGTAGATGCGCGGGCTGGACGGCACATAGTCCTTGCCGAACCGGTCGCCGATGGCGGCGCGCGCCTCCGTCACGGCCTCGGGGGCCATGTCGATTCCGTCGGTCCGCATATAGGTGATGTGCCCCGCCTCATAAAGGCGCTGCGCCGTGCTCATGCATTGGCGCGCGCCCATGCCGAACTTGCGGCTGGCCTCCTGTTGCAGGGTCGAGGTCATGAAGGGCGGGCTGGGATTGCGGCTGGCGGGCTTTGCCTCGACCGAGGTCACGCTCAGGTCGCGGCTTTCGATGGCCTGCACGGCCATTTCGGCCTGCGTGGTGTTTTCAAGATCATAGCGGTCCAGCTTCTTGCCGGCAAGGCTGACCAGACGCGCCTCGAAATCCTGTCCGCGCGGGGTCTTGAGGATCGCCTTCACGCTCCAGTATTCGCGGGGTTTGAACGCCTCGATCTCCATCTCGCGCTCGACGATCAGCCGCAAGCACACCGATTGCACACGTCCGGCGCTTTTCGCGCCCGGCAGCTTGCGCCACAATACCGGGCTGAGGTTGAATCCGACAAGATAATCCAAAGCACGCCGCGCCAGATACGCCTCTACCAGTGGGCCGTCCACGTCGCGAGGATTCTGCATTGCCTCGGTCACGGCGGCCTTGGTGATCGCGTTGAAGACCACGCGCTGCACCGGCGTATCCTTGTTGATCGCGCGGCGCTTGCGCAGCGCCTCTTCCAGGTGCCAGCTGATCGCCTCGCCCTCGCGGTCGGGGTCGGTCGCAAGGATCAACGCGTTGTCGTCCTTGAGCGCGTCGGCGATGGCCTTGACATGTTTGCGGCTGTCCGCGCCCACCTCCCATTTCATCTCGAAATCATGCTCGGTATCGACAGACCCGTCCTTTGGCGGCAGGTCGCGGACATGGCCGTAAGAGGCAAGAACGGTGTAATCGGGCCCCAGATACTTGTTGATTGTCTTGGCTTTGGCCGGGGATTCGACGACGACAACGGGCATGGGGACTCCTGACGACTCAACGCGGAACGGTTGGCGGCGCAACATGTGGGGTCGAGGAGGAGATTGTCAATGCAGCGAAAATGACCGCGGCACGATCCGTGGTCCATGCGGCGTGCCCCGCTTGATCGTTGCACGCGTTCCGTCTTTAAAACGTTTCGCAAAAATCTGAGTCACAGCTTTTCGTGAGACCCACGCAACAGACCAGCGTTGCACGCGTTTCGCCTTTTATTGATGCCTCAGGTCAAAGGCGGAACGCCTTATCGCTCCAACGAGACGAGACCGCCGGGATGCCGCCGGATACGCCCCGACATTTCCAGATCCGTCAGCACCGGCGCGACAGTGGCGGGCGCGGCGGAAAGATCGCGGATCAACTGGTCTTCGGCCAGCGGCGACGGGCCAAGCCGGTCGAGGATCCGCCCATGCAGCGCGGCGGTGTCGCGCAGGCTGCGCGTTTCGGGGGGTGGGGCGGGCATCGCGTCAAGCGCCAGTTCCGGCTGTGCGCAGTCGGGTGCCGCGCGCGGCTTGGGCAAAAGTTCGATCACGTCCTCCGCGCAGCGCACCAACGCCGCACCGTCGCGGATCAGCATGTTGCACCCCGCCGCGCGCGCATCGAACGGGTGGCCGGGTACGGCCATCACCTCGCGCCCCTGATCGAGCGCCGCACGCGCGGTGATCAGCGAGCCCGATTTCGCCGCCGCCTCGACCACCACGACGGCGCGGGCCAGCCCGCTGATGATGCGATTGCGCGCCGGGAAATGCCGCGCCTGCGGCACCATGCCCATCGCCTTTTCCGACAGGCGCAGGCCGCGCGCGGCGATATCCTCGCCCAGTTTCGCGTTCTCGGCGGGGTACATCACGTCGACGCCCCCTGCCAGCACCGCCAGCGTGCCCGTGTCCAGCGCCGCGCCATGCGCCGCCGTGTCGATGCCCCGCGCCATGCCCGAGACGACGACGAATCCCGCCTCGCCCAGTTCCGTGGACAGCGCGCGCGCCATCCGCAGCCCCAGCGAGGAGGCGTTGCGCGCCCCCACCATGGCCACCAATGGCCGGGTCAGAAGTGTCACATCCCCGATCGCCCAAAGGATGGGCGGCGCGTCGGTCAGGTCGCGCAGGGCCGCCGGGTAATCCGGCGCCCCTGCGCATAGCATTCGCGCGCCGCCCGCAAGCGCCGCGGCGATTTCGGCGCGTGCCACGCCTTCGGGGCAGGGGGTGTAGTTGTCCACCCCCGCTGCGCGGGCGATATCCGGCAGCGCCGCAAGTGCGGCACAGGCCGAGCCGTGTTCCGTCAGCAATCTGTGAAAGGTCGTCGGCCCGACACGCCGGGATCGCAACAGGCGAAGCCACGACACCCGATCCTCTTCCGTGGTGGGTGGGAGTGGGGGGTGAGTGGAAGAATCTTTCGCGTCGGTCATCGTCGCTCCGCCCTGTTGCTGATACAGGCATAGCGCACCGATGGTTAAAGAGGCGTAAACCACGAACCGCCACGACCGAAAAAATCGCCGCGGCCCGCATTTTTTCGCGTAAGCGTTTTCGCTCAGGCGTTGGAGCCGCCCACCGTCAGCCCGCCGATCCGCACCGTGGGCAGGCCCACGCCCACCGGCACCCACTGGCCTTGCTTGCCGCAATTGCCGATGCCGGGGTCCAGCGCCATGTCGTTGCCGATGGCGCGGATCTGCTGCAACGCGGTCGCGCCATCCCCGATCAGTGTCGCGCCCTTGACGGGCGCGCCGATCTGCCCGTTCTTGACCCGGTACGCCTCGGTGCAGGAAAACACGAATTTGCCATTGGTGATGTCCACCTGGCCGCCGCCGAACCCCACGGCATAGATCCCGTCCTTGAGATCGGCCACGATATCGCCGGGCGCGGCATCGCCGCCCAGCATGTAGGTGTTGGTCATGCGTGGCATGGGCGCGTGGGCATAGCTTTGTCGCCGCCCGTTGCCCGTGGGTTCCACCCCCATTAGCCGCGCGTTCTGGCGGTCCTGCATGTAGCCCACCAGCACGCCATCCTCGATCAGCGTGGTCTTGCCAGAGGGCGTGCCTTCGTCATCGAAGGTGATCGAGCCGCGCCTGTCGGGCATGGTGCCGTCATCCAGCACCGTCACGCCCTTGGCCGCGATCCGCTGGCCCATCAGCCCGGCAAAGGCAGAACTGCCCTTGCGGTTGAAATCGCCCTCAAGCCCGTGGCCGATGGCTTCGTGCAGCAGGATACCGGGCCAGCCGGGGCCAAGCACCACGTCCATCACGCCGGCGGGGGCCGCCTCGGCGCGCAGGTTGACCTGTGCGATGCGCAGCGCCTCGCGGACCTTTCCCTGCCAATGGGCGGGGTCGATCAGCCCGTCGAGCGTGACTCGCCCGCCGCCGCCCGCGCCGCCGCTCTCGCGGCGTCCGTCCTCTTCGACGATCACGCTGACATTCAGCCGGGTCATGGGGCGGATATCCGTCACCTCGTGCCCATCGGCGCGCAGGATCACGACCTCCTGCACCGAGGCCGACAGCCCGGCAGAGACCTGCACCACCCGAGGATCCAGATCGCGGGCAAAGGCGTCGATCTCGCGCAGCGTGTCCAGCTTGACCGGAAAGCCCATGCCCGCAATCGGGTCATCGTCGGTGTAAAGGTGGCGGTTGGTGCGCGCGGGCGGCCCTGACAGCGTGCCGCCACCATCGCCCACAGCCAAACGCGCGGTTTCCACCGCGCGTTTCAGCGAGGCGTCGGAGATATCCGAACTGTGGGCATAGCCCGCCACTTCGCCGCGCACCGCGCGTAGCCCGAAACCTTCGGAGGCGTCGTAAGAGGCCGTCTTGACCCGCCCGTCATCGAAAACCAGCGCTTCTGAGCGCACCCGTTCCAGAAACAGCTCTCCGTCATCGGCGCCGGCCACCGCCATGCGCAACCGCGACAAGGCGGTGTCGCGATCCAGCAGGCTCTCGAAGGGGCGAAACGGTGCGTCAGACATGGTTTTTCCTTTACAAGGGCTGCGGCAAACTGCCCTAGGTCAGTATTGATCTATGTCAAGAAAGCGCCGTTTTGCCGCAACGGCCCTGCTTGTGTGCTGGGACAGAATATGGTTTTTAACAAAGCCGAGACAACGGGATTCCATCGTGTACGCGATGGGCACGCTCACGGGCTACATAACCGATTTAACAGATCAGGGTGCAAAATGCGCAAAATCACCAGTTTTCTGGCTGCCACGATGGCGGCTGCCTCTTCGCTTCCAGCCATGGCGCAGGACGGTCTGGAAATCATCGGCCGTCCGGAGCCGGGCGGCATGGGTTTTCAGCCCGCCGCCACGGAACTGGCCACCGATCTGCAATGGCTAGATGGCATGATCCTCGTGATCATCACCATCATCACGATCTTCGTGTGCGCGCTGCTGGCGATCTGCATCCTGCGGTACAACCGCAAGGCCAACCCGACCCCGGCCGCCTTCACCCACAACTCGCCGCTCGAAGTGGCGTGGACGGTGGTGCCGATCGTGATTCTTGTGTTCATCGCGGCCTTCTCGCTACCGGTGCTGTTCAAGCAACAGGAAATTCCCGAGGCGGACATCAACATCAAGGTGACCGGTTATCAGTGGTACTGGGGCTACGAATATACCGATCACGATTTCGCCTTTGACAGCTACATGATCGGCGCGCCCGCGACGGGTGGCAACAACGCCCTGAACGACGATGTGATCGCCCAGCTCGAAGAAGCGGGTTACACAAAAGACGAGTTTCTGCTTGCCACCGATACGGCGGTCGTGGTGCCGGTCAACAAGACCGTCGTCATGCAGGTCACCGGCGGTGACGTGATCCATAGCTGGACCATTCCCGCCTTTGGCGTGAAGCAGGACGGCGTTCCGGGGCGCCTTGCACAGCTGTGGTTCGAGGCCGAGAAGGAAGGCGTCTATTTCGGCCAGTGCTCGGAACTGTGCGGACAGGCCCACGCCTACATGCCGATCACCGTCAAGGTGGTCAGCCAGGAGGTCTATGACCAGTGGCTGATCGGCGCGATCGACGAATATGCCGGTGACCCCTCGACGCTGCCCGGCCACCTTCAGGTCGCATCGGCCAAGTAACGGCAAGGGGATGCGCTTGCGGCGCATCCCGACCCTGCTCCCGAAGGATGCGCCACCGGCGCGTCCTGCCTGAAACGCCAGCACGCCAGGAACAAGATGAGCGACGCAAGCCTCAATACAGCCCAAAACTCCGCCCAGCCATACGAGGCGGGGTTTGGCGATTACTTCGCGCTTCTCAAGCCGCGTGTCATGACACTGGTGGTCTTTACCGCGCTGGTCGGTCTGATCGCGGCGCCGGTGGCAGTCCACCCATTTGTCGGGTTCGCGGCGATCCTGTTCATTGCCGTGGGCGGCGGAGCCTCGGGCGCGCTCAACATGTGGTGGGATGCCGATATCGACGCGGTGATGAAACGCACCGCGCGCCGACCGGTCCCGGCGGGCAAGGTCACGGGCGACGAGGCTTTTGCCTTTGGCATGACGCTGGCGGGCTTTTCGGTGGTGCTGCTGGGGCTGGCGACGAATCTTTTCGCGGCGGCGCTGCTGGCCTTCACCATTTTCTTTTACGTGGTGATCTACACCATGTGGCTCAAGCGGTGGACGCCGCAGAACATCGTTATCGGCGGCGCGGCAGGGGCCTTTCCACCGATGATCGGCTGGGCCGCGGCCACCGGCGGTGTCTCGCTGGAATCGGTGCTGATGTTCGCGCTTGTCTTCATGTGGACACCACCGCATTTCTGGGCCTTGGCGCTGTTCACCAAGATGGATTACGACAACGCACAGGTGCCCATGCTGACGGTCACTCATGGCCGCCCGGCGACGCGCCGACATATCCTGATCTACACCGTGTTGCTGGCCGCTCTGGCCATCGGCGTGGGCTTCACCGCCATAGGTGGTCCGCTTTACCTTGCCGTCGCGGTGTATCTCAACGCGCGCTTCCTCAAGGGGGCGGTTGATATCTGGCGTCGCGACGAAACCATGGCAGAGGCCGACAGCTATCTGACCGAGCGCCGCTTCTTCAAGGCGTCGCTGGTCTATCTGTTCGCGCATTTCGGTGCCATCGCCGCCGAGGCGATTCTCAGCTCTCTTGGCTGGGGGCTCTGGTAATGGCCCTGTCGCGGCAACATGACGTTCACAAGCGCCGGTTCAGTCGGAACCTCGGCCTCGGCCTCGTGTTGGTCGGCCTGGTGGCGCTGGTCTTTGGGCTGACAATCGCAAAGGTATCCGACGATAATTTCGTAATGCCGGCCGAGGAGGAGTCGACCTGATGGCACTAAGTCAAAACAACAAGACGGTAATGAAACTGGTGGGCGTTGGCGTCACCATGGGGGCGTTGGCATGGGCGTCGGTGCCGTTTTACGACTGGTTCTGTCGGGTCACGGGTTTTGGTGGCGCGCCGGGTATTGCAAGCGTCGGACCTGACGAAATTCTCGACAAGACAATGACAATTCGTTTCGACGCCTCCAAGGAGCGCGGGTTCGAATGGGAATTCAAGCCGGTTCAGCGCGAGATGGAATTGCGCATCGGCGAGACCGGGCTTGCCTTCTACGAGGCGTACAACCCCACCGACCGGCCCATTGCGGGTTCGGCCAGCTATAACGTCACCCCCTACGAGGCTGGCGGCTTCTTTACCAAGATCGATTGTTTCTGCTTTGAACAGCAGATCCTGCAACCGGGCGAGCGCGTGGAAATGCCGGTGACCTATTTTGTCGACCCCGAGATCGTCACCGACCGGGACGCGAAATTCACCCACACGATCACGCTCAGCTACACATTTTATGAAATCGACCTGCCTCAGGAACAAGCCGCGCTTGACGTGGACGAGGAAACCGGGAAAACCGTGAACTAAAAAAAGGCCTTCGACGAGGGATACTAAAAGATGGCACATGAGAAAAATCACGACTACCACATTCTGAACCCCTCAGTCTGGCCTTTCCTTGGGTCCGTTGGGGCGTTTGTCATGCTGTTTGGCGCCGTACTCTTCATGCATGACGGTGGCCCGTGGCTTCTGCTGATCGGCACGGCTGGCGTGGCCTATGTCATGTTCGGCTGGTGGGCCGACACGATCAAGGAAAACCAGGTCGGCGATCACACGCCGGTTGTGCGTATCGGCCTGCGCTATGGCTTCATCATGTTCATCATGTCGGAAGTCATGTTCTTTGCCGCCTGGTTCTGGAGCTTTTTCAAGCACGCCATGTACCCGATGGGCGAAATGTCCCCCCTTCAGGATGGTGTCTGGCCGCCCGCGGGGATCGAGACATTTGATCCGTGGCACTTGCCGCTGATCAACACGCTGATCCTGCTGTGTTCGGGGGCTGCGGCGACATGGGCGCACCACGCTCTGGTGCATGAGAACAATCGCGAAGACATGAAATGGGGCCTGATCCTGGCAATTGGACTGGGCGTCATCTTTACTGGCTTTCAGGTCTATGAATACACCCATGCGACCTTCGGCTTCGCGGGCAACATCTACGGTGCCAACTTCTTCATGGCGACAGGCTTTCATGGCGCGCATGTGGTGATCGGCACGATCTTCCTGTTCGTCTGCCTGCTGCGCGTGCTGCGGGGCCATTTCACGCCGGAAAACCATATCGGTTTCGAGGCGGCGTCGTGGTACTGGCACTTCGTCGACGTGGTCTGGCTGTTCCTGTTCGCCGCGATCTACGTCTGGGGGGCATGAAGACGGTTTTTCCCGGAAAAATCGTCGCCTTCGGCGAGAGTATTTGAATCAAGAAGAAGATGCGGAGGGGGGACCTTCCGCATTTTCGCGTCCATGGGGTCTCATGCGTAAAGCTCTGCTTATTCCACTGCTTTTCGGCCTTGTCGGGGCCGGTATCCTGATATCCTTGGGGGTCTGGCAAATGCAGCGGCTGGCCTGGAAGGAAGGCGTGCTCGCCGAGATCGAGAGCCGCGTTTCCGCCGCCCCCGTTGCTCTGCCTGCCGCGCCCGACCCAAAGGACGATCAATATCTTCCCGTCACTGTCAGCGGCACGTTCGACACGGGCGCGCTGCGCGTGCTGGTCAGCCGAAAGCGGGTTGGCGCCGGGCATCTGGTGATCTCGCCATTCGAGACTGACGCGGGCCGCCGCATCCTGGTGGATCGCGGTTTTCTCAAGCTGGATACGCCGCTGCCCGCCACGCCACAGGCCCCTGTCACCATCACCGGCAATCTGCACTGGCCGGATGACAGGAATTCGTCGACACCCGACAATGACATCGACGATAACACCTGGTTCGCCCGCGATATCCCGCAGATGGCCGATCACCTCTCGACCGATCCCTTGCTGCTGACCGCGCGCCGGATCACCCCGGCCGAGGCCGCGATCACGCCGATGCCGGTCGACACCGGCAATATTCCCAATGACCACTTGCAATACGCCGTCACCTGGTTTTCCCTCGCCGCGATCTGGCTGGCGATGACGGGCTATTACATCCTGCGCAGCCGCAAATCCGCAAAAGGCCCCGGCATATGAACTATATCTCCACACGCGGCAACGCGCCCATCCTGAGTTTCGAGGAGGCGATGCTGACCGGGCTCGCCCGTGACGGCGGGCTGTACCTGCCCGCAACGATCCCGCAGATGAGCCACGCAGATATCGCCGCCCTCGAAGGCGTATCCTATGAAGAGGCCGCGTTCCGCATCATGTGGCCCTTTCTGGGCGACACCTTCACCGAGGACGAATTTCGCGACATCATCGCGCGCAGCTACGCAGGGTTCGGCCATCCCGCCCGCGCGCCGTTGAAACAGCTCGATCAGGGGCATTTCCTTCTGGAACTGTTCCACGGCCCCACGCTCGCGTTCAAGGATTTCGCGATGCAGCTTATCGGGCAGATGTTCGAAGCCTCTCTCAAACGCTCGGGCAAGCGCGTTTGCATCGTGGGGGCCACCTCTGGCGATACCGGATCGGCGGCGATCGAGGCGTTTCGTGGGCTGGATGCGGTGGATGTGTTCATCCTCTACCCGCATGGCCGGGTCAGCGAGGTGCAGCGCCGCCAGATGACCACGCCGGTGGAAAGCAACGTTCACGCGCTGGCGATCACCGGCTATTTCGATGACGCGCAGGCCCGCGTAAAGGACATGTTCAACGATTTTGCGTTCCGCGACGGTGTCGGGCTGGCCGGTGTCAACTCGATCAACTGGGCGCGCGTGCTGGCGCAGGTGGTGTATTTCTTTACTTCCGCCGTGGCGCTTGGCGCGCCGCACAGGAAAGTGTCCTTCACCGTGCCAACCGGCAATTTCGGCGATGTCTTCGCTGGCTATATCGCCAGGCGCATGGGGCTGCCCATCGACCGGCTGGTGGTGGCCACCAACCAGAACGATATCCTGCACCGCTGCCTGACCACGCGCGACTATCGCCCCGACGGGGTCAGCCCGACGATCAGCCCGTCGATGGATATCCAGGTCAGCTCGAATTTCGAGCGCGCGCTGTATTATGCTTACGATCAGGACGGGCGCGCCGTGGCGCAGCTGATGGCAGAGCTGAAGGCAGGCGGGTTTTCCGTCAGCCAGGGCGCGCTGGAGTCGTTGCGCGAAACCTTTTCTTCGGGCCGCGCCTCCGAGGCGGAAACCACGGCCACCATCGCGAGACTGTCGGACACGACAGGCGAGCTTTTGTGTCCGCACAGCGCCGTCGGCGTGAAGGTCGCCGAGGAAGCCCGCCAGACCGGCACGCCGATGATCACCCTTGCCACCGCCCACCCGGCGAAATTCCCCGCCGCCGTCAAGCAGGCCACGGGCATCCACCCGCCCTTGCCAGAGCGGATGGCCGATCTTTATGACCGCGACGAACGCGTGACCCGCGTCGACAATGATCTTGTCGCAATCGAAACCCTGATAAAGGAGCGCGTGCCCCAGTGACCGTGCAACTGACGACCCTGCCCAACGGATTTCGCATCGCCACCGAACACATGCCGTCGATGAAATCGGCGGCTATCGGCGTTTGGGTGCTGGCCGGGGCGCGCCACGAGGCCGCGACGCAGAACGGCGTGGCGCATTTTCTGGAACATATGGCTTTCAAGGGCACCAGAACGCGCAACGCGCTGCAAATCGCCGAGGCGATCGAGGATGTGGGCGGCTATATCAATGCCTATACTAGCCGCGAAGTCACCGCCTATTACGCGCGTGTCCTGCAAGAGGATGTGCCGTTGGCGCTGGATGTGGTGGCCGATATCCTGCGCAACCCGGTCTTCGAGGACCGCGAGATCGAGGTCGAGCGCGGGGTCATCCTTCAGGAAATCGGGCAGGCGCTCGATACGCCCGACGACATCATCTTTGACTGGCTTCAGGAAAAAGCCTATCCCGACCACCCGCTGGGCCGTGCCATCCTTGGCGAGGCGGCGCGCGTCAGCGGCTTTTCCCGTGCCGATCTGCTGCGCTTTGTCGATGAGCGCTATCGCCCCGGACAGATGATCCTGTCGGCGGCGGGCGCGGTGGACCATGACGCGCTGGTGCGCGAGGCCGAAAAGCTGTTCGGCGACATGGAACCGAAGGTGGACGTTGCTGCGGCCACCGCGCGCTTTGCAGGCGGCGAAAGCCGCACGGTCAAATCGCTGGAGCAGGCACATGTCGCACTTGCTTTCGAAAGCCCGGATTATACCAGCCCGGATATGCACACCGCCCAGATCTACGCCACGGCGCTTGGCGGCTCGATGTCGTCGCGGCTGTTCCAGGAAATCCGCGAACGGCGCGGCCTGTGCTACACGATCTTTGCCCAGGCGGGGGCCTATTCCGACACCGGGATGATGACGATCTATGCGGGCACGTCGGCGGGGGAAATGCCGGGGCTGGCGCGGATCACCATCGACGAGATGAAACGCGCCGCCGATGACCTGTCCACGGCAGAGCTGGAGCGCGCCCGCGCCCAGATGAAGGCGGGGCTGCTGATGGGGCTGGAAAGCCCGTCCAATCGGGCCGAGCGGCTGGCGCGGATGCTTCAGATCTGGGGCCGGGTGCCAGGGCTGGATGAGGTGATCGCGCATATCGACGGCGTCACGCTGTTGGGCCTGCGCGATTTCGCGGGTCACATGGCCCATGCCGCCCCGGCGGCCATGGCGCTTTACGGCCCCGTCGCGGATGCGCCGGACCTCGCGGAATTGCAGGAAAGGCGCGCCGCCTGATGTTTCTGCCGCGCCGGAAAATCCGGATCGAGACAGAGCGGCTGACCCTGCGCCAACCGGTGCTTACGGATTTTCGCGACTGGTCCACCCTGCGCAAGGACAGCGCCGAGTTCCTTGTCCCGTGGGAGCCACAATGGGCGCCGGACCACCTGTCGCGCAAGGGCTTTGCCAACCGCGTGTATTGGGTGCAGCGCTCTATCTCGTCGGGCGCGGCGATTCCGCTGTTCCTGTTTCGACGCGAGGATGAGTGCCTTTTGGGGGCGATCACGCTGGACAATATCCGCCGTGGCCCGGCACAGGCCGGCACGCTGGGCTATTGGACGGGGGCACCCCACGCGCGTCAGGGCTATATGCGCGAGGCGTTGCAGGCGATGGTGCATTACGCCTTTGGCCGACTGGATCTGTCGCGGCTGGAGGCCGCGTGCCTGCCCGAAAACGCGCCTTCGCGCCGCCTGCTGGAAAGCTGCGGGTTCAAATACGAGGGGGTCGCGCAATCCTATCTTCAGATCAACGGCCGCTGGCGCACCCATGTGCTTTATGCCGCCCTGCGTGCGGATCGTCGTGGCAGGACGGATGCCGGCTGATTTTTGCTGATCCAAAGGAGTGGCTGGGCCACGCTGGTCAGTTTGAATGAGGGGTTTCACCCCTCAAACTCCCCAAGGTATTTTTCGCCAGATGAAGCCGTGTTTCGAGAAAAGATGACGGAAGGGAAGGCTGTGCTATCTTCACAGTAAACATGGAGGTGTTTCGATGCGCAGACCGATTTTCCTTGCCTTGTGTGCCGTTCTGGGACTTGCCGAAGCGCCCGCCGCGCAGGAGGTTGCGCGCAAACCGTCGCATTGTCTGGCCGTGGCGCAGACCACGCCGGGAATGGAATATGTGCAGAAGGCGTCCTTTCGTGACCCGGTGGGCCTGCACAAGGTTCGGTTGCAGTATATCGCCCATGCGTCCTTCCTGATCCAGACCCATGGCGGCACATCCGCCGTCACGGATTACACGGGTTTTATCGGCAACGTGGATTTCATACCCGACATCGTCACCATGAACCATGCTCATGACACCCATTGGACCCCCTATCCCGATCCCGACATCCCGCATGTGCTGCGGGGCTGGGGCGAAGAGCATGGTGCGGGAATCGATCATTACCTGGATCTGGGCGATGTGGTGGTGCGCAACGTGTCCACGGATATCCGCTCGCCCTATGGCGGCGGGGCGGAGCCCGAGGGTAACTCGATTTTCGTGTTCGAGGCGGCGGGGCTGTGCATCGGGCATCTGGGGCATTTGCACCATGTGCCCACGGACCGGCAATTCGCGGCGCTTGGCCGGGTCGACGTGGTGATGGCCCCGGTCGATGGCGGTTATACCATGTCGCAATCGGACATGATCGCGGTGATCCAGCGGCTGAAATCCTCGATCGTGATCCCGATGCACTGGTTCGGAGAGGCCACGCTTGAGAGGTTTCTGGCCGGAATGGACGGGATTTTCCCGGTGGTCGAAACCGGGATGAACGCGCTGAACGTGTCGCTTGACAGCCTTCCCGCGCAGCCCACGGTCATGGTGCTGCGCCCGGCTTATCTGCGCGATCCGGGCGGAGATCCGGAGCCGTGGTTACCGTTTCCGGTCGCGCCGGGCGCTCATCGGTTGAAAGGCCACGCCGACATGCGCCTCGCAATAGGGCTTGCCCGATTGCGTGGGCAGGCCGCAGAACCAGAAATCGGGCGTTGCGGGATCGCCCACGGGCCATTTGCAGGTCCGTTCGGTCAACTCCATCAGCGTCAGCTTCTTGGCCTTCTTCTCGATCTCGCTCACTTTCTTGAGCGCCTCCGGGTCGATCTCGTTGGCCGAGGGCTGTGGCGGCAGGGGTTGACCGGCCGGGATGATCGCGCGGATCCGGGTCTGCGCGGGCGTTGGCGGCGTCTCGTCCTCTGGCGCGTCATCGGCGGCGACGGGAGCCTCCTGGGGTTTGGCCTCGGGCTTGGCGAGTTTCGGCGTTGGCTTGGGGGCGGCCGGTTTGGCCGCCTGTTTCGCCTTGGGCTTGGCCGTGCCTTCGGTTGCCGCAGCCGCGCCGCCGCCCGATCCGTTGCGGTTGGACAGGCCAAGGCGATGCACCTTGCCGATCACCGCGTTACGGGTGACGCCGCCCAGTTCCTTGGCGATCTGGCTGGCCGACTGGCCCTCGGTCCACATCTTTTTCAGCAGTTCAACGCGCTCGTCGCTCCAGGACATGAGCCACCTTTCCGTCTCATCGCGCCACGCTATCTCGGCGGCACGGGATCATTACAGGAATGCCTATTCTAATCACTGGTCAGTCAGTTACAAGGCAAAGACGCAAGAGAGACGAGGACATCATGCAGGAAGTGACTGAAATGGGCGCGCGCCGCTTCGGCCGGATCAACTGGCTGGGGCTTTACACGCTGGCGGCCCGCGAAATGCAGCGGTTCATGTCGGTCTGGACCCAGACATTGGGCGCGCCGCTGATGACGGCGGGGCTGTTCATGGTGATTTTCTCGATCGCCATCGGTCCGCGCCGGGGCGACGTGATGGGCGTGGATTTCACCACCTTCATCGCGCCGGGCATCCTGATGATGACAGTGATCCAGAACGCCTTCGCCAACACCTGTTCGTCGATCGTGATTTCCAAGGTGCAGGGCAATATCGTCGACACGCTCATGCCGCCCCTTGCCCCGCTGGAACTGGTCCTGGGCTATCTGGCTGGGGGTGTCGGGCGTGGCACGGTCGTGGCGCTGGTCATTGCGCTTGGGCTGTTCGTCTTTCTGGGGCTGGTCCCGGCTTATCCGCTGGTGGCGCTGGCCTTTGTAGTGCTGGGGGCGGCGTTTCTGGGGCTGCTTGGCATGATCGCGGGGATCTTTGCCAACAAGTTCGACCAGATGGCCGCGATCACCAATTTCATCGTCACGCCGCTGGCCTTCCTGTCAGGCACCTTCTATTCGGTCGAAGCCCTGCCGCCGGGATTATACGAGATCAGCCACGTGAACCCGGTCTTCTACCTGATCGACGGGGTGCGTTTCGGCATGATCGGCGTATCCGACGCCAATCCCGCCTTCGGCTTTGCGGTGGTGCTTGGCTCTACCCTGGCGGTCGGGGTTCTGGCGTGGAACATGTTTCGGCGGGGCTACCGGCTCAAGGCGTGACCGGCCCGGTTCAGCCGCATTGCGCGGTGGCCCGATCCCCGTATTCGCGATACGCTTTCCAGAACCGTTCATCGACAGCGCGGTCGCTTTGGCGCACGTCCTGCGCGGAATGCGGATCGCGGTAAAAGCCGACGGCGCGGCGCTGCTGGCTGTTGGTCAGCGTGTCATTGGCCACCGCCTGAATACAACCGCAAAGCGTGCGCGACCGGCGCTTGCGATCCGATGTCATGCAAGCTTTCGAGATCGGGCCGAATGCCATCGGTGCCCCCGCGGTAAGCGGGCCCGGCGCGCCCTTGAAACGCTCCGCGCGCCCGCAGGCGGCCACCATCAGAACCATCGCGATCACGACCAAGTTTTTCATGCCTGCCTCATCTGCCCGGATTGGACTGCGCCAGGGGCGGGTGTGATCCCCTCTGTCCGGCGCGGCACCGTTGCCTCGCGTCATCCTTGCCCGAAGCAGCGGGCGTTTTCAATTCACAAGATTGCCGCGCATCACCGCCACGCCTGCCGCCGCCGAGACCGCCGTCAACAGCGTGCCCCATGCCAGATCCGCGGCGACCATCTGCCAGGTCCAGCCCTTTAGCGTCGCGTAATTGGTGAACTCGTAGGTGCCATAGGCGAGCGCGCCCAGAAACGCGCCCTGCACGAACGCATCGCCCGGCCCGTCCCCGCGCAGGGCGGGCAGCGACACGAACCATACCAGACCCGCGACATAAAACAGGTAGAAGACCAGCGCCGGCCCGGCGCGAAAACTTTCCAGCAACATGTCACCGACAAGCCGCCGGAAAAGCGGCCCCACCAGATACCGCAGTCCGAGGAAGTCGAGCGCGAAAAAGATCACCACCGTGACGCCGTATAACCCAAGGATCTGCATGTCCGCCCCCTTCTCATGACCTGACCTAGCGCTTGGATGCGCCGCGACAATGCGTCCCGCTCAGCCCGGCTTGCGCGCCACGATAAAGCGGCGCGGTGGCGCGTCGGGATAATTGCCCGTCTCGATGATCTCGAATCCTGCGTGTCGCACAGCGGCCTCCAGCGCGCTGACACGACGCAAGCGCATGGCCGGTGCCTTTCCCAGCCGTTGCAACAGGGGCAAACACGCCCTCAACAGGTGATACAGTACGGGCCCGCCCCGGTCCGGTTTGCAGATCGTCTTTGACAGGATCAGCCCGCCGGGCCGCAGCGCGCCGTGAATATCGGCAAGCGTCGCGTCAAGATCATCCAGAAGATGCAAAAGGTTGAACGCCAGCACCGCATCGAAAGGGCCGCGTGCGATTGCCGCCTCGATCTCACCGGCATGAAAGGTGACATCCGCCGCCGCGGCGGCCTCGGGCTTGGCCTGCGCGAGGGCGATCATCGCACTGGCATGGTCCCATGCCTCGATCCGTGCGCCCGTATCCGCAAGCCGCAGCGCCGTGGTGCCCGTGCCACAGCCCAGCTCCAGCACATTGTCGCCCGGCGACAGATGCGCCCGTACCCGCGACAGCGTCGCCTCATAGGCCGCCGGGTTGCCGAAATTGCGCGCCGCATAGCCCGTGGCATGACGGTTCCAGAACGCCGCTGATCCGATCATGGTCCTGCGCCTCGCGTCAGCGGCGGATCTCGAACCCGGCCTGTTCGGGCGGCTCCGCGGGTTCGGGGGCCACGCGCGTCACGTCTGCGGCCTCGGGTCCGTTCTCCAGCGCGCGCAGCATGTCGGCCACCGCCGGTTCCGGGCCCGACAGCACGGCCCGGACAGAACCATCAGCCTGGTTGCGCACCCAGCCCCGCAGGCCCCGCGCCTTTGCCTCGGCCTGGGTCCAGGCACGAAAGCCCACGCCCTGTACCTTGCCGGTCACGTTCACGCCCGTGACGGTCGTCTGGTTCTGCATGTTCCTCTCCTGTCGCTGGCAGGGACCAGAAGGACATGCGCGCCCTCTGTCCCGCTTTCCCTGGCCTGGTAGGGTGGGCAATCTGCCCACCCGCGTCCTATCCGCCGCGCGACAACCCTACCGCACCCGCGCCGCCGTTCAACCCACCTTGACCACCCCCCAAATCCCCTACATACCAAACGCATGACACCGCTTTCGCACATCCGCAATTTCTCCATCGTGGCGCATATCGACCACGGAAAATCCACGCTTGCCGACCGGCTGATCCAGATGACGGACACGGTCGCCGAACGGGACATGAAAGAGCAGTTGCTCGACTCGATGGATATCGAGCGCGAGCGCGGCATCACCATCAAGGCCAATACCGTCCGCATCGACTACACCGCCCGGAACGGCGAGCAATACGTGCTCAACCTCATCGACACGCCGGGCCACGTGGATTTCGCCTACGAGGTCTCCCGCTCCATGCGCGCGGTCGAAGGCTCCCTGCTGGTCGTCGATTCCACCCAGGGCGTCGAGGCGCAGACGCTGGCGAATGTCTATCAGGCCATCGACGCCAATCACGAACTGATCCCCGTGCTCAACAAGATCGACCTGCCCGCCTCGGATCTCGACCGCGTTGCCGAACAGATCGAGGACGTGATCGGCATCGACGCGTCGGGCGCCATTGCCGTCTCCGCCAAGACCGGCCAGGGCATTGTCGAGACGCTGGAGGCTATCGTCACCCACCTGCCTTCCCCGCAAGGCGACGAGGACGCGCCGCTCAAGGCCATGCTGGTGGACAGCAAATACGATCTTTACCTCGGCGTCGTCGTACTGGTGCGCATCATGGACGGGCGCATGAAAAAGGGCGACCGCATCAAGATGATGCAGACCGGTGCCACCTATAACGTTGAACGTATCGGCGTGTTCCGACCCGCCATGACCGTCGTCGACAGCCTCGGCCCGGGCGAAATCGGCTTCATCACCGCGTCGATCAAGCAGGTTCGCGACACCCGCGTCGGCGACACCATCACGCATGAGAAAAAGCCCTGCGCCACGGCGCTTCCGGGGTTCAAACCCTCTGTCCCGGTTGTCTTCTGCGGCCTCTTCCCGGTGGACAGCGCGCAATTCGAAGACCTGCGCGACGCGATCGAGAAACTGGCCCTGAATGATGCCTCCTTCTCCTATGAAATGGAATCCTCCGCCGCGCTCGGTTTTGGCTTTCGCTGCGGGTTCCTCGGCCTGCTCCATCTCGAAGTCATCCGCGACCGGATCGAGCGCGAATACGATATCGACCTCATCACCACCGCCCCTTCGGTGATCTACCACATCTACATGCGCGACGGCAGCCAGATCGACCTGCACAACCCCGCCGACATGCCCGACATGACCCTTGTGGACCATGTCGAGGAACCGCGCATCAAGGCCACCATCCTTGTGCCTGACGAGTTTCTTGGCGACGTGCTCAAACTCTGTCAGGACCGGCGCGGCATCCAGATGGATCTGACCTATGCCGGCGCGCGGGCGATGGTGGTCTATGACCTGCCGCTCAACGAGGTGGTCTTCGATTTCTACGATAGGCTCAAATCGGTAACAAAAGGTTACGCGTCTTTCGATTATCAGCTCGAAGGCTACCGCACCGACAGCCTCGTCAAGATGCAGGTGCTTGTGAATGACGAGCCGGTGGATGCGCTGTCGATGATGGTCCACCGCGACCGGGCCGAGATGCGCGGCCGGGCGATGTGCGAAAAACTCAAGGATCTGATCCCCCGCCACATGTTCAAGATCCCGATCCAGGCGGCCATCGGCGGCAAGGTCATCGCGCGCGAAACGCTGTCCGCGATGCGCAAGGACGTGACCGCGAAATGCTACGGCGGCGACGCCACCCGCAAGAAAAAGCTGCTGGAAAAGCAGAAAGCGGGCAAGAAGAAGATGCGCCAGTTCGGCAAGGTGGATATCCCGCAAGAGGCCTTCATCAGCGCGCTGAAGATGGACAATTAAGTCCATCTTTGGCGCGACTGCGGGCAAGCGATTGGCGCAGCCAATTGCGGTCGCACACCGTCGAAGACTGTAGCACCTTAAGCACAACGCCCAAAGCCGCGCGCTCGCCAGCCCGTCGCACCAAAGGTGCGCCGCCTATAGTCGGCACGCCTTTGGCGTGACGGGCGGTCTGGCGAGCGCGCGGCTGCACGCAAAGCGTGCCTTGATTCCGCGTAGGCTTCATAATGTTGGCCAGTTATATTGCTGGCAACATGAAATAAAATAACTAAGATTGGCCGAATCACATAATTATTTTAAAGATATATAATATATTCCTCACTCGTTTTCCTCTGGGAGGTCAATGATTTCGTGGACATGTGTGATTGCATAAACTGACGGCTTTCCATTCACTGTTCTAACGTTTACGTCTACTGCAAATCCCTTTTTATAAATATTATCTTCCGAATCCCTGATCTCGTGTTTAATTCTTCCTTCCGCTAGTTCTGATGCGTACATAATGGCGAGAGACTTGGAGGAAATCTCTTCAATAACAACCCTTTCGCCTGATTTTTTACCAATATGTGCGGAGCCAGTGTCAGAACGCGTGAAAACCATAAGTACACGCTGGTGATCAGAATGATTGGGTTTTTCTAGTTCTCGGTAGGTGGCATCAATGGTTTTCTGAGCATCAATTGCTTGTGGTGTGTTAAAAACAAATGAAGCTCTAACTTTCCTTTTGTCGTCCTCAAAGGTCGCGACCTCAAGCGTTGAATTCGCGTTTGGATCAGTTGCAATTGCTTGCGTAGCGTTTGTCCATGTAGCTAATTCGCTCTTGGTTGGCTTCCACTCACCCAGTTCGCCGGATATTAGTGAAGTGATTCGGCTGACCCAAGTGCGAATAAATTGCTCTGCAATTAGAACTTGATCCATTTGGGCGATGAATGGTGCAGCAACTGCAACATATGGAATGAGGTCTGCCTCATATGACCCTTTTCTGATTTCCTTCACGTAAACTTTTGGCTCACCATCGGCTTCTGGATGATTTGCGCGAATTTCACGCTTGAATTCATGTGCCAAAGATGTGAACGCGCCGACGAACGCATCCAGCTCAATCGGTTGCGAGGTATTGATCCTCAAGGTTAATATGGCGTCCGCGCTCCTCATAGTTGTAAGCTATGCCATGAATCTTAAGCAATCACACCCTTTTTGAAGCAAGTGTTTCAGGAAAATCTTTATTACTCTAACCGACGCGAAAGCCTTCCAAACCGCCCCCACCACCGCTTCCGCTTCACCACCTTCCGAACCTCCTCCACCTCAACCCCTACCTCCCCGCCTTCCACCGGCTCCATCCCCGCGTATTCCAGGATCGCGCGTTCTGCCTTGCGGTCCATCTGCACCTTCCGGATCTTCTCTGCCGCTGCGTGGGGCGTGGTCATGCGGCTTTTGCTGAGCCCTTTCAGCACCCATTCCACCGGCGTCCGGTTGGCGAGGATGTCGGCGATTTCCTGTTCCGACCAGATCCGGTTCAGCTCCTCCATCGACACCACCGCCGCCACCGGCTTGCCGTGGCGCGTCAGGATGAAGGACGATCTGGGATCCTGCACTTTCAGCACGATCTCTGACAGCCGGGCCCGGGCGGACGAGACGGGCAGGGTGTAGGTGGGTCCGGATTTCATCGGGCAGGCTCCTGTGACATGTACAAATTGGATTCCAGTCCCGGAAAACCTGCCTCATTTTGTACAAAACCCCGCCTAACGCACCGTTCGGAACGCCGCCCCAGTGTCGCGCGTTAATGGGTAGAAAGGAGACCGCAAATGGACCGTCTAAGTCTGATCCTCACCCTCGCCACCGGCCCCGTGACCACAGGTGTTTTCGTCATCGCGGTCATGAGCCTTGGCTTTTATTCTTGGCCCGCCATCGGCGGCGCCGCGGCGTTGGGCTTTCTAACTGCTTGGCCTGTCGCATATTTTATCTCTCGCATGATCAAGCGGGATGACCCGGAATTCGACCACACCCGCGACCACGAGCAGGGCCCTGTCCCGGACCCCGCCGCGCCAGAGGTCTGATTGCTGCCGATCTGACCCAAATCAAGGCGGTTCCGCCGTGCAAAGGGTAGTGTCAGGCCAACCTGTGCAACCGGAGTAACCGCTATGTGGTTGATTTTCATACTACATCTCTTCATCGGATCCACCCTGGCCGGCAGTGCCGTTATCGCGGCGCTGGTGGTCGGGTTTGATGACATGACTGGAATCCTGATCGCCGCCGCCATCGGTTTCGTGGCGGCCGTCCCCGTGAGCTGGCTCGTCGCGCGGAAAATCAAAGAATTATCCTGATATTACAGCGGTCTGGCATGATCCAGCCAAGCCCGCACAGCCGCTTCGAACTCACGCGGTTTTTCCGCATGTAGCCAATGTCCCGCGCCGGGGATCCTGGCGAATTGCGCCTTGGGGAAAAGCGCCTTGATGCGGGGGCGATGTTCACGGGTGACATAATCCGAATTCGCCCCCGACAGGAATAGCGCCGGGCCATGGAAAACCCCGCTAACGTCTGGAAAATCCAAGATTTTCGGCATCTCGCCTTCCAGCGTGTCAAGGTTCAGCCGCCAGCGTTTTTGCCCAATATCCAGCGACTGGGTGAAAAAGGACAACAGCGCCTTGTCCGCCACATGCGCGGCCAACTGCGCCTCGGCGTCCGCGCGTTTCTCGACCTGGGTCAAATCGACTGCGCGCATCGCCCTGATATACTGTATCTGGCTATGCTCATAGCCCACAGGCGCAATATCTGCCACGATCAGGCGGCTCACCAACTCTGGCCGTGTCAGGGCGAGCACCATCGCGGCCTTGCCCCCCATCGAATGTCCAAGCACATCGGCGGCCCCTGTCGTGCCCGCTTCGATCACCCCGGCCAGATCCTGCGCCATCTCGGGATAGGATTGCGTTTTAAACCAAGGGCTTAGCCCGTGGTTGCGCATATCCACCGCGGTCACCGGCCCGCGATCCGACAGGCGTTTGGCGATCACGCCCCAATTCCGTCCAGAGCCGTAAAGACCGTGAGCTATCAATAGCTTGGTGGCTGCGCCGTCAGAATGGTATTGGATTGTGTTCAGCATGGGCCAGACATATCGCGCTGCTCACACACTGGCCAGAGGGCATTGTATCCGGCGCTGATCCATCTTAATCTGCCATGCCGAAAGGATATGCAAGTGGTTGTTATAAAACAATTTTATCAGCGCGCGTCAAAGCTGGAAGCGATGCTGCATACCAAGCTGGGCCTGCGCGGCAAAAGTCTGTCGGTGCGTCTGCGCAGGGCAGGGCGGCTTTTGCCCCGGCGCTTGCGGACAGAGGCGGCCCTTCTGACACAAGCCGAGGTGAAACTGGGGCATCCACGCTTGGCGCGTCAGGTAGATTTTGTGCGGGTTAACAATGCCTTCCAAGCGATCGAGGCGTATCTGGTAAGGGTGGACCCCAAGGATCGCCGCAAGGGCAAGATCCTTGGCTGGCTTGGCGGCATCGTCTTCAACTTGCTGCTTCTGGTGGCGATACTGTTGTTGGTCTTGCGTTGGCAGGGGCTGGTCTGACGCTTGGGCAATAAAAAACCCGCGTGAAAGGGTCGCGCGGGTTTTTTTGATATATCAGTGGCTTACAGGTTCGGATACATTGGGTACTGGGCGCAAAGCGCCTCGACCTCGGCCTTAACCTTGGCCTCGACGGCCGCGTTGCCCTCTTCACCATTAGCGGCCAGACCATCGACAACCTCGTTGATCCAGTCACCGATCTGACGGAACTCTGCCTCGCCAAACCCGCGCGTCGTACCTGCGGGGGTGCCAAGACGGATACCGCTGGTCACGGTCGGCTTTTCATCGTCGAACGGCACGCCGTTCTTGTTGCAGGTGATATGCGCGCGGCCAAGGGCTTTTTCGGTCGCGTTGCCCTTCACGCCCTTGGGGCGCAGGTCCACCAGCATCACATGCGTGTCGGTACCATGCGTCACGGTATCAAGCCCGCCTTTGTGCAGCTGGTCGGCAAGCGCCTGCGCGTTGCGGATCACCTGCTGCTGGTAGGTCTTGAACTCGGGGCGCAGCGCCTCGCCGAATGCCACGGCCTTGGCGGCGATGACATGCATCAGCGGGCCGCCCTGAATGCCGGGGAAGATGGCCGAGTTGAATTTCTTGGCCAGTGCCTCGTCATTGGTCATGATCATGCCGCCACGCGGGCCACGCAAGGTCTTGTGTGTGGTGGTGGTGGCAACGTGTACCTGTGGGAACGGGATGGGGTATTCACCCGCCGCGATCAATCCCGCAAAATGCGCCACATCGGCCAGAAGCCATGCGCCCACGCTGTCCGCGATCTCGCGGAAGCGGGCAAAGTCGATCTGGCGCGGAATGGCGGAGCCACCTGCGATGATCATCTGGGGTTTATGTTCTGCGGCCAGTTCGGCGATCTGGTCATAGTCGATTTCCAGTGTGTCGCGCTTCACGCCGTATTGCACCGGGTTGAACCACTTGCCAGACTGGTTCGGCTTGGCACCGTGGGTAAGATGGCCGCCGGCATCAAGGCTCATGCCGAGAATGGTGTCGCCAGGCTTCAGCAATGCGGTGAAAACGCCCTGGTTTGCCTGGCTGCCGGAGTTCGGCTGAACATTGGCAAAGCCACAGTTGAACAGCTTGCAGGCGCGCTCGATCGCCAGTTCCTCGGCGATGTCCACGAACTGGCAGCCACCATAGTAGCGGCGGCCCGGATAACCCTCGGCGTATTTGTTGGTCATCACGCTGCCCTGCGCTTCCATCACAGCGGCAGATACGATGTTTTCCGAGGCGATCAGCTCGATCTCTTCGCGCTGACGACCCAGCTCCTGTCCAATGGCCTTGGCAAGATCAGGGTCGCGGGTTGCGAGTGATTCTGTGAAAAAACCTTCTGAAACAAAGGTCTGGTTTCCGTCATGTGCCATGCATTTCTCTCCGTCCACGGGGTGTTCCAAGATTTCCTATCGGAAACTTAGCGTATTTTAAAGGTTGTAAAGCGACAAAAGCCGCTTTGTCTTCGGCATTGCTGGTCAGCGTCGTTAAAGTGTGCTTCGATCCCGGTCCAGTCATGCTTTTGGATGTGTGCCCGATGAAAGCCAAGAAACGGATCGCCTTTGTCGCCAGTGACGTGCCCATGGCGCAAACCGCACGTGGTGCGCTGATCTCTCGTTTTGGAAATGTACCAGAGTCAGAGGCCGATGTCATCGTGGCGCTCGGTGGCGATGGGTTCATGCTTCAGACCCTGCATGACAAGCACGATCTAAGCGTGCCCGTCTACGGGATGAATCGCGGGACCGTCGGCTTTTTGATGAATGAATACAGCGAATCCGACCTGCTTGACCGGCTCGATGAGGCACAGGAAGAGGTGATCAACCCGCTGGCCATGACCGCGAAATGCCAGGATGGCAGCACCCATGAGGCGCTTGCGATCAACGAGGTTTCACTGTTGCGCGCCGGGCCGCAGGCCGCCAAGCTGCGCATCACCATCGACGGGCGCTTGCGGCTGGACGAGCTTGTTTGCGACGGCGCGCTTGTGGCGACGCCCGCGGGCAGCACGGCCTATAACTATTCCGCCCACGGGCCGATCCTGCCCATCGGGTCGGATGTGCTGGCGCTCACGGCGGTTGCGGCGTTTCGTCCCAGACGCTGGCGCGGGGCGCTGCTGCCCAAGACCGCGCATGTCCGGTTTGATGTGCTCAACCCCGAAAAGCGGCCCGTGATGGCCGATGCCGACAGCAACTGGATCGAGAATGTGACCGTGGTCGAGGTCCGGTCAGAGCCGAGGATCGAGCATCGCATCCTGTTCGATCCCGGTCACGGGCTGGAAGAGCGGCTATTGCGGGAACAGTTTTCCTGATCCGTCAGACGGCTTCGATCTGCGCCAGCGACACATCCGCCTGATGGTCGCGCCCATAGGCGACTAGCGCCACGCTTTCCACGCGGTCGGGCTTTGGCGTTGCGGGCAACAGCCGTCCCGACGCCTTGAACGCGGAAAACGGGAGGGTGATGTCGCGCCATGCCGGACCGGCCTGAAATTCGGCCTGATAATATTGCCAGGGCAGGACGGTGCCGCGCGTGCGCAGGTGCAGGAAATAGCTTTGCCCGTCGCCACGAACGGTGATCCGGACCCCCGTTGCGGCGGATGGCAAGGGCGTGTCCAGATCCCGGCGGGCCTGAATGAAACCGCCCCGGTTTTCCGTACTGACGCTGCCGGTCAGGTGCAGGAAACGCCTGCCATTTTCGGTGGTTACACGCCCTTCGCCCGTCGAGACGCCACCCATCACCTGATCGGTGAAAAAGCGCCACGGGCCTGTCTTGTCCGAGAAGTCGTCGATAAGCGTTGTGTCTGCCATGGCCCCTCGCGGCACAAACAGCGCCGCCGCGAGCGATGTCAGAACGGCACGGCGGTGCCAATGTGGTTTACTTGGGGCCATAACCAATACCTTCAAGCGCGTCCCGGATCTCGTCAAGGATGGCGGGATCGTCGATGGTGGCCGGTGGGCGGAATTCCTGGTTGTCTGCGATCTTGACCATCGTCGCGCGCAGGATCTTGCCCGAGCGCGTCTTGGGCAGGCGGTCCACCACCACGGCCAGCTTGAACGCCGCCACCGGGCCGATCTTGTCGCGCACCAGCTTGACGCATTCCGCGGTCACCTCTGAATGCGGTCGGTCAACGCCCTTGGTCAGGCAGACAAAGCCCACGGGCAATTGCCCCTTGAGCTGGTCGGTCACGCCGATGACCGCGCATTCGGCCACATCGGGATGACCGGCCAACACCTCTTCCATCGCGCCGGTCGACAGGCGGTGGCCTGCCACGTTGATCACGTCATCCGTCCGCGCCATGATATACAGATACCCATCCTCATCCATCATGCCCGCATCCCCCGTTTCATAGTATCCGGGGAAGGTGGTCAGGTAGCTTTTGCGAAACCGGTCCTCGGCGTGCCACAGCGTTGGCAAGGTGCCGGGGGGCAGGGGCAGCTTTACCGCGATGGCACCAAGCGTGCCAGGGGCAACGGGGTGCCCGGCCTCGTCAAGGATCTGCACGTCGTAGCCTGGCATCGCCACGGTGGGCGAGCCGATCTTGACCGGCATCGCCTCTATCCCCGTCGGGTTGCCTGCGATGGTCCAGCCGGTTTCGGTCTGCCACCAGTGATCGTAGACCGGCACGCCCATGATCCGCTGCGCCCATTCGATCGTGTCGGGATCGGCGCGTTCACCGGCAAGGTACAGCGCGCGCAGGCCCGAGATGTCGTAATCCTTCAGACATTCGCCATTGGGGTCTTCACGCTTGATCGCGCGCAGGGCGGTGGGGGCGGTGAAAAAGCTGCGGACATTGTGTTCGCTGATCACGCGCCAGAACGTACCCGCATCGGGCGTGCCCATGGGCTTGCCCTCGAACACCACGGTGGTGTTGCCGTGAATAAGCGGGGCGTAGCAGATATAGCTGTGGCCGACGACCCAGCCCACATCCGACGCGGCCCAGAACACCTCTCCGGGGTCGACATTGTAAATGTTCTTCATGGTCCAGTTCAGCGCGACCAGATGCCCGCCCGTGGCGCGTACCACGCCCTTGGGCGCGCCCGTCGTGCCAGACGTGTAAAGGATATAGGCCGGGTGATTGCCCTCGACCGGCACGCAGTCCGCGGGCTCCACGCCGTATTGAAAGCCGTGCCAGTCGAAATCACGCCCTTCGATCAGCCGCGCCACTTCCTGTTCGCGCTGAAAGATCACGCAGAATTCGGGCTTGTGGGTGGCCTGTTCGATCGCCCCGTCCACCAGCGGCTTGTAATGCACCACGCGGCCCGGCTCTATCCCGCAAGAGGCGGCGATGATCGCCTTGGGCTTGGCGTCGTCGATGCGCACGGCCAGCTCGTTGGAGGCAAAGCCGCCAAAGACCACGGAGTGCACCGCACCAAGACGCGCACAGGCCAGCATTGCCTCTAGCGCCTCGGGCACCATCGGCATGTAGATGATGACGCGGTCGCCCTTCTCGATGCCCCTGGCCCGAAGCGCGCCCGCCAGCGACGCCACGCGGTCGCGCAGCTCTGCATATGTGATTTCGTGCTTGGTATGAGTCACGGGGCTGTCATGAATGATCGCAGCCTGATCCCCGCGCCCGGCCTCTACATGACGGTCGACCGCGTTCCAGCAGGTGTTCACCAGCCCGTCACTATACCATTCGTAGATCGGGGCGTTGTCGTCAAAGAGCGCCTTGGTCGGCTTGCGGTCCCAGTCGATCGCGTCGGCCGCGCTCATCCAGAAGGCGTCAGGATCCTGTTGCCAGCTTTCGTAGACATCTTTGTATCCCATGGTATTCTCCTCCGGTGTTCGCGACAGCGATACGGGATCGCGGGCCGCCGCGGCAAGATATCGTGGCGGCGACGTGGCAGATTATCGCAGGATTTTGCACCCGGCCAACCCCAAAGCCGGGCAGGTATTTGCAAATTTCGCCGTTTGGGGGCAGTCGCTTTGCTGTTACGCAAAAACTTTGCAAATCGTCGTGATGCCCCACAGGCATGGGACGCCGCGTTTATCCGTAATGCGCGACAGGCGTGCCGGCGATGGCGGCCATGTTCAAAAGGCCACGCGCGGTGATCGACGGTGTCACGATATGCGCGCGGTTGCCCATGCCCATCAACAACGGTCCAACCTCCAGCCCGCCAGATTTCATCTTGAGGATATTTCGCACCCCGGAGGCCGTGTCGCCGTTGGAAAACAGCAGCACATTGGCCGAGCCCTTGAGCCGGTTGCCCGGCAAAAGCCGGTCGCGCAGATCCGCGTCAAGTGCGGCATCCAGATTCATCTCGCCTTCATAGATGAAATCGCGAGGGGCGGCATCAAGAATTTCAAGCGCCGCGCGCAGGCGGTTGCCTGAATCGCTGCCCTGATTGCCGAATTGCGATTGCGAGCAAAAGGCGATTTGCGGCTCCAGTCCGAACCGCCGCACATGCCGCGCCGCGCCGATGGCGGTTTCGGCCAGTTCCTCGGGCGTGGGGCGGCTTCGCACATGGGTGTCGGCGATGAAAAGCGGGCCGTCTTCCAGGATCATCATCGACAAGGCACCATGGGGATGGTGATCCGCGTCACCCAACACCTGTGTGACATAGTTCAGGTGCCAGCGATATTCGCCGAAACAACCGCAGATCAGGGAATCCGCCTCGCCGCGATGAACCATGACGGCACCGATGGCGGTGGTATTGGTGCGCATGATCGCTTTGGCCAGATCCGGCGTCACGCCGCGTCGCTTCATGATGTCGTGATAGGTGGCCCAGTAATCGCGGTAGCGGTGGTCGCGTTCGGGGTTCACGATGCTGAAATCCTCGTTCGGGCGCATTTGCAGCCCAAGCCGTTCACAGCGTTGCGCGATCACCTCGGGACGGCCAATAAGTATCGGCAGCTCGGTGGTGTCCTCCAGAACGGCCTGCGCTGCGCGCAAAACGCGCTCGTCCTCTCCCTCGGCAAAGACGATGCGCCGCTCTGCGGTTGCCGCGGCCTCGAACACGGGGCGCATCAAAAGTGCCGATTTGAAAACAGAGGCGTTGAGGCTTTCGCAGTAGGCGTCCAGATCCTCGACCGGGCGCTTGGCCACGCCGCTTTCCATCGCGGCGCGGGCCACGGCGGTGGGCACCACGCTGGACAGGCGAGGGTCGAAGGGTTTGGGGATCAGGTAATCCGCGCCAAAGGTCATCGGCTCGCCCTGATAGGCCGCGGCGGCCTCGGCAGAGGTTGTTGCGCGGGCCAGATCCGCGATGGCCTCGACGCAGGCGATCTGCATCTCGTCGTTGATCTCGGTCGCAGCTACGTCAAGCGCGCCGCGAAAGATGAAGGGAAAGCACAGGACGTTGTTGACCTGATTGGGAAAGTCGCTTCGGCCTGTGGCGATGATGGCATCGGGCACGACGTCGCGGGCCAGATCCGGCCAGATCTCGGGCACCGGGTTGGCAAGGGCCAGGATGATGGGCCGGCTGGCCATGCGCTTGACATGGTCGGGGGTCAGCACGCCCGCGCCCGACAGGCCCAGAAAAAGATCTGCGCCGTCGATCACGTCATCAAGCGTGCGCAGATCGGTCTTTTGCGCAAATGCCGCCTTTTGCGGGTTCATGTCTTCGGCCCGGCCCTCGTAGACCAGACCGTGAATGTCGCATAGCCAGATATTCTCGCGCTTCACCCCCAGTTTCAGCAGCAGGTTCAGACAGGCTATGCCTGCCGCGCCGCCCCCGGTCGAGACAATTTTGATGTCCTCAAGCTTCTTTTCGGCCACGAACAGTGCGTTGCGCGCCGCTGCCCCCACGACGATGGCGGTGCCGTGCTGATCGTCGTGAAAGACGGGGATGTTCATCCGCTCGCGGCAGATCTTCTCGACGATGAAACAGTCGGGCGCCTTGATGTCTTCAAGGTTGATGGCACCGAATGTCGGCTCAAGCGCGCAGACGATATCGGCCAGCTTTTCGGGGTCCGTTTCGTTCAGCTCTATGTCGAAACAGTCGATATCGGCGAATTTCTTGAACAGAACCGCCTTGCCCTCCATCACCGGCTTGGCGGCAAGCGCGCCGATATTGCCCAGACCCAGAACCGCGGTGCCATTGGTTACAACGGCCACCTGATTGCCCCGCGCGGTATAGCGGCGCGCATCGTCGGGATTGGCCTTGATCTGCAGGCAGGCCTCGGCCACGCCGGGCGAATAGGCCCGCGCCAGATCCCGCCCGTTCGCCAATGGCTTCGTCGCCCGGATCTCCAGTTTGCCGGGTTTGGGAAACTCGTGATAGAACAGCGCGGCCTCGCGCAACGGGTCTGTCGGGGTATCTGTCATTGGTCTGGTCTCTCCGCAGAATATGGTTCAGGCTTAAACCATATTGCGGTCTGCGCAACCGGATATGCGGGTGGGCACCGGGTTGCATCCGCCACCATGGCCGGTCAATCTGCTTGCCTGAGCACAGCGGATGGGCAGGACCGGCATGATTCAGGATGACGAAACAGAGCTTCTGTTGCGGGCGCGCGCGGTGCGCGAAAACGCCCATGCCCCGTATTCCGGGTTCCGCGTGGGGGCCGCCATACGCGGCTGTTCGGGGCGCATCTTTGTCGGCTGCAATGTTGAGAACGCCTCCTACCCGCAAGGCACCTGCGCGGAGGCCGGTGCCCTGTCGGCCATGGTGGCCGCCGGTGATCGGCGGGTCGGTGCCGTGGCGGTGATCGCGGATGGCGATATCCCGGTGCCGCCCTGCGGTGGCTGTCGGCAGAAACTGATGGAATTCGGTGCGGGCGATGTCGTGGTGACGATGGCGGCGCTCAACGGCGAGATAAGCCGAATGACACTCGCCGAGCTGTTGCCGGGGGCGTTTGGCGCGGCCAACCTGAGCGTGACAGGCACATGAGCGCGTACGACACCATACAGGCGATCCGTGATCGCACAGCCCTGGCACCGGGCGCGCTGACGGGCTTTGCCAGGGGGCTTGCCAGCGGCGATGTCAGTGACGCGCAGGCGGGGGCCTTTGCCATGGCCGTGGTGCTGCGCGGTCTTGGCGTCGACGCCCGCACGGAGCTGACGCTTGGTATGCGCGACAGCGGCAGCGTGCTGTCATGGGCGGGTGGCCGCCCGGTGCTCGACAAGCATTCCACCGGCGGGATCGGCGATTGCGTCAGCCTTGTTCTGGCCCCCGCTCTGGCGGCCTGCGGTGCCTGCGTGCCGATGATCTCGGGGCGCGGTCTGGGGCATACCGGCGGCACGCTGGACAAATTGGAGGCGATCCCCGGTGTCGGCACCGACCTGCCCGAGGCGAAAATGCGGATCATCGTCGAAAAGCTTGGGCTTGTGATTGCGGCGGCCAATACTGGCATAGCCCCGGCGGACCGGCGGCTTTACGCGATCCGCGACGTGTCGGCGACGGTCGAAAGCCTTGATCTTATCACCGCCTCGATCCTTTCCAAGAAACTGGCGGCGGGGCTGGATGCCCTTGTGCTGGATGTCAAGGTCGGCTCTGGCGCATTCATGCCGGATCTGGCGCAGGCACGGATGCTGGCCTCGGCACTGGTGGAGACAGCGAACGCCGCCGGGTGCCGGACCACGGCGCTGATCACGGACATGAATCAGCCAGTTGCCCCGGCGGCGGGCAACGCGCTGGAGGTGGCCTGCGCCATGCGGGTTTTGACCGGCAACGTCACAGGAGAACTGCATGAGCTGACCTGTGCGCTTGGCGGCGAGGCGTTGTGGCTTGGCGGCCTTGCAGACTGCGCCGGGGCGGGCGCGGGCAAGATTGCCGAAGCGATCCGCACCGGAAAGGCGGCAGAGCGGTTCGGCAGCATGATCGCCGCGATGGGCGGGCCGCTCGCCTTCGTCGATAGCTGGGCGCGGTTCCTGCCAGAGGCGACCGTGATACGCGAGGTGCCGGCAGAGCGGTCCGGGTATGTCACGGCGATCGACGGTCGGGCGCTTGGCCGCGCGGTCGTCGCCATGGGCGGCGGGCGCAATGTCGAGACGGACCGCATCGACCCGTCCGTTGGCTTTTCCGATATCGTGGCTTTGGCGGCAGCCGTCACGCGCGGGCAGCCGCTGTTGCGGCTTCATGCCAGTCGCGCGTCCCATGCCGAGGCGGCGGAACAGGCGGTGCGGCAGGCTATTCACGTCACGGATGAGCCGCCCGCCGCGCCGCCCCTTATCCACCAGCGGATCGGGCCTTGACCCGCGCCTTTCTGGTGGTGATGGATTCCGTCGGTATCGGCGGCGCGCCGGATGCCGGTGATTTTGTCTCTGGTGGCGTGCCCGATACCGGGGCGAACACGCTGGCCCATATCGCGCAGGCGCGCGCGGGCGGGCTGCACCTGCCCAATCTGGATACGCTTGGTCTGGGGGCGGCGCTGCGTCTGGCGTCGGGTCAGGTCGTGCCGGGGCTTGGCACGAGGCCCACGGGCCTTTGGGGGGCGGCGATCCCGAAATCTGCGGGCAAGGATACGCCCTCGGGGCACTGGGATCTGGCCGGTGTGCCGCTGCGTCGTGCTCTGCGCCAGTTTCCCGACCGGGAGCCCGCCTTTCCCGATGCGGTTGTAAGCGTGATCACCAATGCTGCCGGAACCGGCGGTATCCTTGGCAATTGCCATGCCTCGGGCACCGAGATCGTGGCCCGGCTGGGTGCAGAGCATCTGCGAAGCCGCTGGCCGATCTGTTATACATCCGCCGACAGTGTGCTACAGATCGCGGCCCATGAGCAGGCGTTCGGCCTTGCAAGGCTGCTTGCCCTTTGCGCCGACATCGCGCCGATGATGCACGCCATGAATGTCTGCCGCGTCATCGCGCGCCCCTTTACAGGCAGCACTGATACCGGTTTTGTGCGCACCGCCAACCGGCGTGATTTTGCCATGCCGCCGCCGGACCGTACCTTGTGTGATTGGGTTGGCGAGGCCGGGCGAACGGTTCATGCAATCGGGAAGATCGGCGACATATTTTCAATGCGCGGGATCGACACGCTGGTCAAGGGATCGGACGCTGAACTGATGGCGCATCTGCAACATGCGGTGGAAAGGGCCGAGCCGGGGTCGCTGACCTTTGCCAATTTCGTGGAGTTCGACAGCCTTTACGGGCACCGCCGCGATGTGCAGGGCTATGCAGGGGCGCTGGAATGGTTCGACGCGGCGCTTGGGCCTGTTCTGACGTCTCTTGGGCCGGGCGACATGATGCTGATCACCGCCGATCATGGCAATGACCCCACATGGCCGGGGACGGACCACACTCGCGAATGCGTGCCGGTGCTGATCGCGGGGGGCGGCCGTGGCTCGCTTGGCCTGCTGAACTTCGGTGATGTTGCCGCCTGCGTTGCCGCGCATCTGGGGGTGCGCAATGACGGGCCGGGGACAAACGCGCTGCCCCGCGACTGAGTGGCGTTGCCCTTGGCCGTGGTTTCTGGAAAACAGAGCCGGAACCGCCGCCACCCCACCGGAGATACCATGGACAAGCATCTGACCATCGTGCAGCACCCTCTCGTTCAGCACAAATTGTCGCTGATGCGCGACAAGCACACGCCCACAGCCGTGTTCCGCCAATTGCTGCGCGAAATAAGCCAGCTTCTGGCCTACGAGGTCACGCATCAGCTTGAGATGACCACGCGCGTCATCGAGACGCCGCTGCAAGAGATGGAAGCGCCGGTTCTGGCCGGGCGCAAGCTGGCGCTGATCTCGATCCTGCGTGCAGGCAACGGGCTGCTGGACGGGATGCTGGAACTGATCCCGTCGGCGCGGATCGGTTTTGTCGGTCTGTACCGGGACGAAGACACGCTGCAACCGGTGCAGTATTACTTCAAGGTGCCCGACCAGTTGGCGCAACGCCTGACAATCGTGGTCGATCCGATGCTGGCCACGGGCAATTCCTCTGCCGCGGCGGTGAATATGCTAAAGCAGGCGGGGGCAAAGGATATCCGCTTTTTGTGCCTTCTCGCAGCCCCCGAGGGCGTGGCCCGCATGAAAGAGGCGCATCCGGATGTTCCTGTCGTGACGGCGGCACTGGATGAGCGGCTCAATGAATTGGGATATATCCTTCCGGGTCTAGGGGATGCGGGTGATCGGATGTTCGGCACTAAATAAGCGAATTATTGTTTACTAAAAGCGCGTAATCATGCAACCTGCCGTCAAAGATTTTGGGGGCAAAATGACACTTAAACGAGTTTTGGCGATTGGTATTGTCGCCGTATCCGTGGCCGAAGGTGGTGCTTGGGCGCAAAGCGGGACGAATGTCAGGGTTCCAAACGAATTTCCGCCGGAATCCTATACGGGTCGGCAGTATGTGGACAGCAAGGGTTGCGTATATATCCGTGCCGGGATTGACGGACAGACGACATGGGTGCCGCGTCTTTCTCGGGCGCGCAAGGTCATTTGCGGGTTCCAGCCCTCGCTAGCCACAACCACTGCGCAGGCGGAGGCACAGCCGGTGCAGCGCCAAGCGTCGTCTGCCCCGCCGCCCGTGCAGATCACTGTCGCGCCCCAGGCGCGGCCCGAGCAGAGCCCAAGCCGTGAGACGGCCTCTACACGCCCGGCGGCCAGCACGGCACAGCGCAGCACCGCGCCCGCGCCACAGCCCCGAGTGGTAAGCCGCAGCCCGCAAGCGGCCCCCACCGCGACCGCTCCGCGCCCCGCGCGGCAGAAGGCGCAGCCATCCGCAACGCCCACACCGAAAAAACAGGCATCGGGTGCCAAGACAGTGCGGGTGCGTCAGCCCGCTCCGCAGGTTGCCCAAGGCCAGCCCGCCTGCGAGGGGGCAAGCCCGATTTCGGCGCAATATCTGCGGGCCAAGCCGGGTATGGCCGTGCGCTGCGGTCCTCAGGCACAGCCCCATAGCACCGTGATTTCGGGTGGCGGCGGCGCAGGGCCGACCATGCGGGTGGTGCGTCAGCCGGCCACGCAGACCGCCCGCGCACTGGAAAACGTGCCGCGCCGCGTGATCACAAGCCAGACACGGGTGGCCCCCAAGCATGTGTATCGCAAGCAGGTCAACACCGCCGCTGGCATCAGTGTGCCGACGGGATATCAGCCGGTCTGGGAAGACGATCGTCTCAACCCTGAACGCGCCCATCAGACCTTTGCGGGCATGGCACAGGCTGATGTGGTCTGGACAAAGACTGTACCGCGCCGCCTGGTCGAGCGCAGCACCGGGCGCGAGGTGACCTATCGCTATCCGGGCCTGCAATACCCCTATACCAGCTTTGACCAACAGCGCGCCGCCGGGGTGACCGTGGCGACCCGTGGCGTCGTGATGCAGGAACCCGTTCGCGTCATCCGGTCTCGCGATGGTCAGATCCGGCGCCTTGCGCAGGTGCCTACCACCGCACAGCCGCAGGCAACTATCCGCCGCGCAACCGCGCCCACGGTGTCCACACGCTCCGCGCCCAAACCGGCGGCCAAGGCGGCGAGCCATCGTTACGTGCAAGTCGGGATCTTTGTAAATGCCGCCCACGGCAAGCGCGCGGCGCGATCGCTGGCCCAAAAGGGATTGCCC
This sequence comes from Paracoccaceae bacterium, assembly GCA_024742835.1. Taxonomy (GTDB): domain Bacteria; phylum Pseudomonadota; class Alphaproteobacteria; order Rhodobacterales; family Rhodobacteraceae; genus Roseovarius. The sequence continues at coordinate 54,935 of JANSXS010000001.1, forward strand.
GCGAAAACCGGCACGCTGAACCGCAATGGCCAGCCGTATACGCTGGTGGTGGCAGGGCCGTTCCGTACGCAGGCACAGCTTCAGTCGGCGCTATCTCAAGCGCGGGCGGCTGGATATGGCGGCGCGAAACTGCGCAAGTAAGCATTGCCAATGTGATGGCGGCTGAATGCGGATGGCGCGTCGCCGCCACCTAAAGCGTTCCGCCTTTCACCTGAGACATCAGCGAAAGGCGGAACGCGTGCAACGACTGGACAGATTACTGCGTCTCTTGAAAATCTGCGCGGCAGGTTTTTCGGGAAACGCTTCAAGGCGTTTCGGGTTACAGGTGGGGTGCTTTTGTCAGCTGCCGCAAATGCCCTGAAGTTGCAGCCAATCTGCATCGTTGAGCAGCGGCGGTGGGATTTCACTGGCATAGGGGTCCGCCTCTATCAGACCCAGCGTGGTTTCCCCGGTGACATCCATGGCATAGGCATAGGGCGCGGATCGCACGGCCCATTCGTGAAACCCGGCAAGCAGCGTCTGATCATCAAGCCTTTGCGCGGGGGTGACAAGCAGGTTGCGGGCATGATCCTGAAGAATTTCGGGCGGCAGCTTTCCGGATGTCAACAGCCGGGCGACGTCCAAAAGACTTGCCTGCGCCAAAAGGCGTTGCAGCGGATCATGGTCGCGTGCGCGCAGCCTTGCAGCCACGACATGGCCTGCCATCACGTCCGGTTCCTCATAATCCTCGATGAGGCGGCGGTTGATCAGGACCGTTCCGCCGGGCAGGGGGATGTCGGGCTTGGCCCCGCTGCGCAGCACGGCGATCCGTCCCGGACCAGCCTCTGCCGGCAGCCGACTGGCTAGCCGGGTCAACGCGATCTCGCCCTCGCGGGTGGTGCAAAGCGGGCCTGTCGCGGTTTCGATCTCTCTGCGTATGGCGCGCCCGATCTCGGCTCTCTTGACCTCTGGCAACACGGTGACGGCATGATCGCGCAACGCGTCGGGCAGCCACCATGTCAGCACCGCCACCGTGGCCGCCAGCGACGCCATCAACATCGTCAGCCGCAACCGGGCCGGATGTGGCCGCCTTCTGCCGATCGCCTTGCACAGTTTTTCTACTGCGGCGATCATGGCGTGTTCGTCGGCCGGCAATTCCAGCGTTTCGTTCGCGTCCCCATCGGGGTGATAGATCGCCGGGGTTTCTCCGGGGTTCGCGCGTTCAACAGCGGCCAGCGACCAATGCGCAAGCGGCCTGTCGCGCAGATCGGAAATGGTCAGTGTCGCCTCTCCGATGGAAACGATCACGTCCAGACGCTGCGCGTCGGGTGATGCGCGCCACAATCCCGCGGCTTCAATCCGTTGATATTCCTGTAACGCCGTCATGTACGGTCGGGCCTGCTCTGCCTCGTTGACACAGCAATAGCACACACGCCGCACCAGCGGCAATCGTCATGCAATCAGGCGGGGCGGAACGCCTTGCGCAGCTCGAATTTCTGGATCTTGCCGGTGGATGTCTTGGGCAGTTCCTGAAAGATGATCTTCTTGGGCGATTTGAACCCGGCCAGCCGCTCGCGCGCGAAGGCGATCAGATCGGCCTCAGTCACCTCGGCTGTGTCCTTGATCTCGACAAAGGCGCAGGGCACCTCGCCCCATTTGTCGTCGGGCATGGCGACCACCGCGCAAAGCAGAACGGCGGGATGCATCATCAGCACGCCCTCGATTTCGACGGAACTGATATTCTCGCCGCCCGAAATGATGATGTCCTTGGCCCGGTCGGCGATCTTGAGATAGCCGTCCTCGTGCTGATAGGCGATGTCGCCGGAATGAAAGTACCCGCCGCGAAACGCCTCGGCGGTGGCTTCGGGGTTTTTGTAATAGCCCTTCTTCACCGCGTTGCCGCGGATCATGTTCTCGGCCTGGGTTTGGGCATCCATCGGGATCTGCGTCATGGTCTCGGGGTCCATCGCGGTGATGTCCTCCATGAAGCCCATCAGCACGCCGGTGCGCGCCTTGATCGCATAACGTTCGTCGTCGGGCTTGTCGTTCCAGCGCTCCTGCCACAGGCATTCGGTGACATGGCCATAGGTTTCGGTCAGCCCGTAAACCTGCATGACCTCGAATCCAAGCGGTTCTATGGCGCGCAGGGTTGCGGCGGGGGGCGGCGCGCCGGCTGTCACCACATTGACCTTGTGGGCAAAGTCACGGCGCTCTTCATCCTTGGCGTTGACCAGCATGTTCAGCACGATCGGGGCCGCGCCGAAATGTGTGACGCCTTCATCCGCTATGGCGTTATAGATGTTTGTTGCCGTGATATCGCGGCAGCACACGACGGTGCCGCCCACCAGCGGCATCGCCCAAGTGTGGTTCCAGTTGTTGCAATGAAACAGCGGCACGATGGTCAGATAGCGCGCGTGGCGGGGCAGGGGCCAGGTGACCGCCGTGCCCGTGGTCAGCAGGTAGGAACCGCGATGATGGCACACCACGCCCTTTGGCCGCCCCGTGGTGCCCGAGGTATAGTTGAGTGCGATACTTTCCCACTCGTCTGTGGGCATGATCCAGTCGAAATCCGCGTCGCCCGTCGCCAGAAGCTCTTCGTATTCCATATAGTGGCCATGCGCATGGGCACCGGCCTGATCGTCGGCAACCTCGATCACAAGCGGGGCAGGCCCTTCCATCAGCTCGATGGCTGTGGCGGTGACGGGCAGGAACTGGGGATCGACCAGAACCACCTTGGCCTCGCCATGATCAAGGATATAGGCGATGGTGTCGGCCTCCAGCCGGGTGTTGATGGTGTTCAACACCGCCCCGCAGGCAGGCACGCCGAAATGCGCCTCGGCATGGGCGGGCAGGTTGGGCAGGATCGTCGCGACCACATCGCCGGGTTTTACACCGACCTTGACAAGCGCCGAGGCCAGTTTCGTGCATCGCTGGTAATATTCGGCATAGCTGCGACGCACCTCGCCATAGACAAGCGCCTCTGTATCGGGAAAGACGTGACGGGCGCGGCGCAGATGCGACAGCGGCGTGAGCGGCACGAAATTGGCCGCGTTCTTGTCTAGACCGGTTTCGTCCTTCATCCAACCCATGCTCGTTCTCCCCTTTAGCGATGACGCGATGGAAACGCCGCGGATATTGCGCATTTCATGGGTGAAAGCAAAGTTCTTTTGCGGCCATGTGAAACTTTGCACGCCGGGCGGGGATCGCATAGCGTTCTTGCATGATCATCTCTGCCGGGCGGCGTTATATCTTTGTTCATATTCCCAAGACCGGTGGCAGCTCCATGGCGCTGGCGCTTGAGACGCGCGCAAGGGCGGATGATATCCTTATCGGTGACACGCCCAAGGCACGGCGGCGGCGCAGACGTCTCAAGGGCGTCACGGCGGCGGGCCGTCTTTGGAAGCATTCGACCCTCGCCGATATCGACAGGCTGGTACCTCCGGAGCAGATCCGCGCGGCGTTCTGTTTCACGCTGGTGCGCAATCCATGGGACCGGATGGTGAGCTATTACCACTGGCTGCGAGACCAGAGCTTTGATCATCCGGCGATACATCTGGCGCGGCAACGCGATTTCAGCGGCTTTCTGAATGCGCCCGCCACGTGCGCCGCGTTGCGCGCGAACCCCTATTGCCGCTACATGATCGCCGCCGACGGCGTGGAACATGCGAGGCTGTATCTGCGGCTGGAACATCTGGAAGAAGATGCGGTGCCCTTGTGGCAACATCTTGGCTTTCGGCTGAACGTGCCACATGCGAACGCGTCGGACCGGGATCGCGATTACCGCCGCTATTACGCGGATCAGGACGCGGAAACCCTTGCTTCGTGCTGTTCCGAGGACATTGCGCGCTTTGGCTATCGCTTTTGAGACGCCAGCGTTGCGCATTTTAAACGAAATCTCGTGAACGCGCCCGACTGATCCCAATAAGGCAACAATGCCCCAATTCGGCCCCTTTCCAGACCAAGGAGCGTCCAGCGAATCACGGCAAATGGAACTTGTCTGCTCAAGCCGGCTGCCACCGGCGCACCAAGGGGATGGAAAACATGTTTGGATGGAAGTCTGCGCGTTCAGCGGCAAAAATCAACCAGCCCGGCGGGATTGCCGCCATGCCGGGGCAATCGACCAGCGCCGAGGCCGGGCTTATGTCCGGCACCCGTGTCGCGACTGCCATGGGCTGGCGTTCTGTCGAAGCCATTGCCGAAGGGGACAAGGTTCTGACCTTCGATGCGGGGCTGCAAACCATCGTGAAGGTCAGTCACATCCGGCTGTGGAGCGCCGAGGAAAGCTGCCCGCGCCGGTTCTGGCCGCTGGAGGTTCCCGCCGGTGCGCTTGGCAATCGAGAGTTGATGCATGTCATGCCCGGCCAGAACGTGATGATCGAAAGCGACGCGGCCGAGGATCTTTACGGTGATCCTTTCTCGTTGATCCCCGCCGAAGCGGTCGAAGGCACCAGCGGTGTCGAGCGTGTGCCAGCGCAGGGTGATATCGACGTGATCGTGCTGCATTTCGCCGAGGACCAGATCGTGTTCGCCGAAAACGGGGCCTTGTTTTTCTGCCCGGCCTGCCACGATGTACTGCAAGCCGCCAGCAGCGACAGCACCTGCCAGCCCTACGCCATTCTTCCGATGGACGAGGCCCGTTTCCTGGCCGTTCACCTTGAAGAAGCACAAGCCACCAACCGCGCGTTTTCCCCTCAGGATACGTGGGCAGCGGCGGCCATGGCCTGATCTCTCACACACGGATCGGGCCAGACAGAGGCCCGCGCGGTGTACTCGCCATCGCGCGGGCCTGCATGAGTCGTTCTGACATTGCCGCAGATGTCAGGTGTTTTACCTGTCAGGCGGCTTCGGGATTCTGAAGGGCAAAGCGGGCGTAGAAGCCCTGATTTTGCGCGGCCATTTCGCGCAAAAGTGGGGGCGTGGTGAACCGCGCCCCGAATTTTTCTGTCAGTTCGTCGCAACGCTCGGCCGCGTAGGGCGTGCCGATGATGTCCAGCCATGAAAACGGCCCGCCGGACCATGGCGCGAAACCCCAGGCGAGGATCGCGCCAACGTCGCCTTCGCGAATATCTTCCAGAACGCCGTCTTCCAGCGCGCGCACGGCTTCCAGCACCTGCGCGAACATCAGGCGATGCTGGACCTCGTACAGGTCTGGCTGATCCTGTGCCGGGGGGTATTTCCCGGCAAGGCCGGGCCAATAGCCCTGCCGCTTGCCCTTGTTGTCATAGTCAAAGAACCCGGCACCGGCCTTGCGCCCCAGACGCCCTTCGCCCTCCATCCAGAAGATGACCTCGTCGACGGCGGCGTCCGGGTAATCCTCGCTCATCGCCGCTTTCGTGGCGCGCGCGATCTTGGCCCCCAGATCAATAGAGGTCTCGTCCACCAGTTGCAGCGGTCCCACCGGGAAGCCCAACTGCCGCGCCGCATTGTCGATCAGCGCGGGGGCCACGCCCTCGGCCACCATGCGGATGCCCTCGTTGATATAGGGAATGATGCAGCGGTTGCAGTAGAAGAACCGCGCGTCATTGACGGCAATTGGCGTCTTCCGGATCTGGCGAACATAATCCAGCGCCTTGGCCACGGCACGTTCGCCGGTCTGTTGGCTCTTGATGATCTCGACCAACATCATCTTTTCGACCGGGCTGAAGAAATGGATGCCGATGAAATTTTCAGGCGTGTCCGACGCCTTGGCCAGTTCCGTGATCGGCAGGGTCGAGGTGTTGGTGGCAAAGATGCAGTCCTCACCCACGACCTTGAGCACGTTTTTTGTGACCTCGGCCTTCACCTTGGGGTCTTCGAACACGGCCTCAATGATGAGGTCGCAGCCCTTCAGTGCATCGTAATCGGTGGTTGCGGTGATCAGGTCCAGCGCGGCGGTCTTCTTGGCCTCTGTCGCCTTACCGCGTTTGATGCGCTTGTCCATGTCGTCGGCAGTATAGGATTTGCCCTTGTTGGCGGTCTCCTGTTTCTGGTCGATGAGCACAACCTCGATACCCGCCATCGCTGATACCAGCGCGATGCCCGCGCCCATCATGCCCGCCCCCATCACACCCAGCTTCTTCACCTTCTGGTCCGGCACGTCCGGGCGGTTCGCGCCCTTCTCCAGCTTTTCCTTGTTGATGAAAAGCGAGCGGATCATCGCGCTTGATGACGGGTTCATCAGAACGTTGGTAAACCACCGCGCCTCGATCCGGAGGGCGGTATCAAAGGGCACAAGCGCGCCTTCGTACACGGCCGATAAAAGCGCCTTGGCTGCCGGGAACGCGCCCTGTGTCTTGCCGTTCACCATGGCAGAAGCGCCCACGAAGGTCATGAACCCAGCCGGATGGTAAGGCGCGCCGCCGGGCATCTGGTAGCCTTTCTCGTCCCATGGCTTGGCGATCGCCGGGTTCGACAGCACCCAAGCCTTTGCCGCGTCCAGCAGCTCCTCGGCAGGCACGACTTCATCCACCACACCCGCACTTTTCGCCTTCTTGGGGTCGTTCAGCTTGCCTTCCAGCAACAGCGGAGACGCCGCCATAGCCCCCATCTTGCGCACCAGCCGTGTGGTGCCCCCAAGCCCCGGAAAAATCCCGACCATGATCTCGGGCAGGCCGATCTTGGCCGATGGATTGTTGGCGGCAAAGATGCGGTGACAGGCCAGCGGAATTTCCAGCCCGATCCCAAGCGCGGTGCCGGGCAGGGCGGCGGCGATGGGTTTGCCGCCCTTGTTCTTGTCGTCCATGCCCGCGCGCTCGATCTTGCGCAGGATGCCGTGCATCCGCATCACGCCCTCGAACAGGCCCTTTTCGGGTTGATGGCCTGCGATGTCCTTGAGCCGGGCAATGATATTAAGATCCATCCCCCCGGCGAAAGAACCCGCCTTGCCCGATGTCAGGACGACTCCCTTGACCGCGTCATCCGAAAGCGCGTCGTCGATCAGGGCTTCAAGATCGAAAAACCCCTGCTCGTTCATCACGTTCATCGACTTGGCCTGCGTGTCCCAGGTGATCACGGCAACGCCATCTGCGCCTTTTTCCATCGTGAAATCAGTCATGGTTCTATTCCCTTATGTCGCCGTCAAACGCGCTCGATGATCGTCGCTGCGCCCATGCCGGACGCGATGCAAAGCGTGGCAAGGCCCGTCTCCTTGTCCGATCTCTCCAGCTCATCCAACAGCGTGCCGATAATGATCGCGCCCGTGGCCCCAAGCGGATGCCCCATGGCAATCGAGCCGCCATTGACGTTCACGCGGTCTGGGCCCACCTTGAACGCCTGCATGAAGCGAAGCACGACAGCGGCAAAGGCCTCGTTCACCTCGAAAAGGTCGATATCGCCGATCTCCATGCCGCTATCGGCAAGGATCTTTTGCGTGGCGGGCACCGGCCCGGTCAACATGATCGTCGGATCGGTGCCGATCTTGCAGGTCTGGCGAATGCGCGCGCGCGGCTTCAGCCCCCATGTCTCGCCAAACGCCTTGCTGCCGATCAACACGCCCGCTGCACCGTCGACGATCCCCGAAGAGTTTCCGGCGTGGTGGATATGGTTGACCCGATCCAGATGCGGGTATTTCAGCTTGGCCACAGCGTCAAAGCCCGGCATCACCTCGCCCATCTGCTTGAAACTGGGATCGAGGCTGCCCAACGCCTGCATATCGGTGCCAGGGCGCATGTGCTCGTCATGATCGAGGATCGTCAGCCCGTTCTGGTCCGTGACCTCGATGATGGAGCGGGTAAAACGTGTATCCTGCCACGCGGCCGCCGCGCGTTTCTGGCTTTCCACGGCCAATGCGTCTGCCTGATCGCGGGTAAACCCGTATTCGGTGGCGATGATATCGGCGCTGATGCCTTGAGGCACGAAATAGCTGTCCACCGCCACGCTGGGGTCCACGGCAATGGCCGCGCCATCGCTGCCCATGGCGACCCGGCCCATCATCTCGACACCGCCTGCGATATAGGCATCGCCCGCCCCACCACGGATCTGGTTGGCGGCCAGGTTCACCGCCTCCATGCCGCTGGCGCAAAAGCGGTTGATCGCAAGGCCGGGGATGCTCTCGTCCAGATCCGAGGCCAGCACGGCGGTCCGCGCTAGACAGCCGCCCTGTTCCATCACTTGCGTGACATTGCCCCAGATCACGTCCTCGACGGCGTGGCCCTCAAACCCGTTGCGCGCCTTTAACGCGTTGAGCATCTGCGCACTCAACCTGACCGCGGTCACCTCGTGCAGCGCGCCGTCCTTGCGGCCTTTGCCGCGCGGACTGCGCACGACATCGTAGATATAGGCGTCAGACATGATGTTTCCTTTCTCAGGCCCGATCCGACGGATTGCCGGGCATCAGGTCGTAGGGATGTTTCCACCCCGGTTGCGCCGCGATGTGCGAAAGCCACCGGTCGATATTGGGCCAGCCCTTGCGATCGAAGCCGAAAGGCTCGGGGTAGAACAGATAGGCACAGCAGGACATGTCGGCATTGGTGATGCCGTTGCCGACAATCCAGTCGCGGTCTGTCAGATGGACATCGAGCGCGGTATACGCGGCCTTGAGCCTGTCCTGCATGAAGCCGATCACCTCTGCCGGGCGCTTTTCTTCGGGCAGGAAATTCACCAGGAAACGCGTCATACCGACCTGAGAACTGAGCTTGTGATTGTCCCAGAACACCCATCGCATAACCTCGCGTGCCTCTTCCGGGGTCGCGCCGCCGAACTTTCCGGTCTTCTCGGTGATATACATCTGCATGACCCCCGATTGGGTCAGCGTCACATCGCCATCGACCATCACTGGCACCTCGCCCATGACGTTGATCTCGCGGAACTCTTCCCTGCGGGTTTCGCCACCGAAAAAGTCGACAAACACTGGCTCCCATTCAAGCCCTGACAGTTCCAGTGCCAGCGCCGCCTTGTAGGCGTTGCCGGACTCGCCCATGCAGTAAAGTTTAATGCTCATAGGGTATCTCCTGTTGGCGGTGTCGGATCTGGATATTTCTTGCAAGATGAAGCCTGGGGCGTTCATACTTAATTAAGCTTGCTCGGGTTTGATGGAGGGGCGTTACAGGCTGGGAAGCCGATGGGCGTGCAAGGTGAAGCCCCGCCGCCGCGCCTGATGCCAAGGGGCCCGTGCGCACGGCGGGGTGGACCTCCGCTGCTTCATCTTGCAAGAAATATCCCCGCCGGAGGCGGTCTGATGGTGCGGCAGGTGCCGCCGTTTGAAAAGTCATAGCGACCTTGAAATCAGGTCTTTCATGATCTCGTTCGTACCCCCGTAGATCCGCTGCACGCGGGCATCCGCCCACATCTCGGCGATGTCGTATTCGGCCATGTAGCCATAGCCTCCATAGAGTTGCACGCAGGCGTCCAGCACCTCGAACTGGGTGTCCGTGAGCCAGTATTTCACCATCGCCGCCGTCTCGACGTTCAGCTTGCCGGCCATGTGTTCTGTGATGCATTGGTCCAGAAACGCGCGGCAGACCCGCGTCTTGGTCAGGCATTCCGTTAGCGTGAATCGGATCGTCTGGAACTTGTCGAAGATCGGCCCGCCAAAGGCCTCGCGTTCCTTGGCATAGGCGATGGTGCGCTCCACCGCGCCTTCAAGCGCGCCTTGCGCGCCGCAGGCGATGATCAGGCGCTCCTGAGGCAGTTGTTTCATCATCTGGTAAAAGCCGCGCCCCTCCTCACCGCCAAGGATGTTCTCGGGCGGCACATCGACATTGTCGAAGAAAAGCTCCGAGGTGTCCGCCGCTTTCAACCCGCTCTTTTCGAGGTTGCGCCCGCGTGCAAACCCCTCTGCCCCCCTGGTTTCCAGCGCGACGAGCGAAATTCCCCGCGCGCCCGCGTTCGGGTCGGTCTTGGCGGCCACGAGGATCAGGTCCGCGTGCTGGCCGTTGGTGATGAAGGTCTTTTGCCCCGACAGCCTGTAAGCGTTGCCATCGCGCACGGCCCGTGTCTGGATCCCTTGCAGGTCCGATCCGGCGGCGGGTTCGGTCATGGCAAGTGCGCCGACCATCTCGCCCGAGGCCATCCTGGGCAGCCAGTTCTGTTTCTGCGCCTCGCTGCCATAGGCGAGGATGTAATGTGCGACGATGCCGGAATGGATCGGGTTGCCCCAACTGGCCAGATTGGCGCGGCTTTGCTCGATGCAGATCACCGCCTCATGGCCGAAATCGCCGCCCGCGCCGCCATATTCCTCGGGGATAGAGGGGCAGAGCAGGCCAAGCCCGGCGGCCTGCTGCCAGATTTCGCGGTCCATGATGCCGGCCTTGCGCCAGCGGTTGAAATGCGGTTGCCATTCCTCGGCGATGAATCTGGCCGTCATTTCTGCCAGCATCTGGTGGTCTTCGGTCATCCATGCCGACATCGGGTAGTGCCTCCCTTATTTCTTGCGCTCTTCAAGTTCGGAGTTGAAGATCCGAAGCCTGTGGCCGAATGTTTCCCCGTCGATCACGCTGTCGAAATTCTCGAAGAGGAAAGACAGCGCCTCTCCCTCGTCCAGCCCCGCTTCCTGGGCGAAACGGCGCAGGCGGCGGTAGCCGTCTTCTGTCATCGCGGCATTAAATCGGCGCGTCAGGCGAAAACGTTTCGGCATGTGGTCCCCTCCGTAGGGTGGGTTTCAACCCACCCTTGTTAAAACGCCGCGTCTTCCAGGTCCATCACCGGGTCCGCGCCGCTTTGGATCCGGGCCAGGTGCATCGCGGTCGCGGGCAGGCGGCGCGCCATGTAATAGCGCCCTGTCTTGATCTTGGACTGGTAAAAGCCCGCGTCGCCGTCGCCAGCCTGGATGCCCTCCTGCGCGGCCTTGGCCATCTGCGCCCACATGAGCCCAAGGCAGACATGGCCGAAAAGATGCATGAAATCATAAGACCCCGCGAGCGCCGCATTGGGGTTTTTCATGCCATGCTGCATGAAATACATCGCTGCTTGTTGCAGATCCTTGGACGCCGCTTTGAGCGGATCGAGGAAATCGGCCTTCAGCGCCTCGTTGCCTTCGTTCTTCTTGATGAAGCTCTTCACTATCTCGAAGAAAGCCATGACGTGCTTGCCACCATCCTGAGACAGCTTGCGCCCCACAAGGTCAAGCGCCTGAACACCGTTCGCGCCTTCGTAGATCATGGCGATCCGGGCGTCGCGCGCGAATTGGGACATGCCCCAGTCCTCGATATAGCCATGCCCGCCATAGATCTGCTGGGCGCGGATCGTCATGTCAAAGCCTTCGTCGGTCAGGAACCCCTTGATGATGGGGGTGAGCAGGCTGACGATGCCCTCGGCGGCCGCGTCGCCGCCGCGGTGGCTTTGGTCGATCATCTGGCTGCCCCAGAGCAGGAAGGCGCGCGCGCCTTCGACAAAGCTTTTCTGATCCAGCAGCGCGCGGCGGATGTCGGGATGCACGATCAGCGGATCGGCGGGGCCTTTGGGGTTCTTGACGCCGGTCGCGTCACGGCCCTGAAGCCGGTCCTTGGCATAGGCGCGCGCGTTCTGATAGGCGACCTCGGCCTGTGCCACGCCTTGCATTCCCACGCCGATGCGCGCTTCGTTCATCATGGTGAACATCGCGCGCCTGCCCGTGTGCTCGGTGCCAAGCAAATATCCCGTCGCCTCGTCATAATTCATCACGCAGGTGGAGTTGCCGTGGATGCCCATCTTGTCTTCGAGCTTGCCGCAGGCGACGCCATTGCGCGCGCCAAGGCTGCCATTCTCGTTCACAAGGACCTTGGGCACGATGAACAGGCTCACACCCTTGATGCCGTCCGGCCCACCGGGGATCTTGGCCAGCACCAGATGGATGATGTTGTCGGCCATGTCATGCTCGCCCGACGAGATGAAGATCTTTTGCCCGGTGATCTTGTAGCTGCCGTCATCCTGCGGCACGGCCCTGGTGCGCATGAGGCCCAGATCGGTGCCGCAATGTGGCTCTGTCAGGTTCATGGTGCCGGTCCATTCGCAGGACGTCATCCTTGGCAGATAAGTGTCTTTCTGCCGCTCAGAGCCATGCGCCAGAATGGCCGAGGCCGCGCCATGCGTCAGCCCCTGATACATCGTGAAAGCCTGATTGGCCGCCGAGGAAATCTCGCCCACGGCCGTATACATGATATAGGGCATGTTCTGCCCACCGTATCGCTCTGGCTGGTCAAGGGCTGTCCAGCCGCCCCCGCGCACCTGATCGAACGCTGCCTTGAAGCCGGTGGGCGTGCGCACGACCCCGTTTTCCAGCAAACAGCCCTCCTTGTCGCCGACCGGGTTCAGCGGGGCCAGCACATCCGAGGCGATCTTGCCGGCCCCTTGCAGCACCGCCCCCGTGAAATCCGGCTCAAGCTCGGCATAGCCGGGTGTGCCGGTTTCGCTGACTTTCAGCACGTCATGCAGGATGAACTGCATGTCCTTTACGGGGGCCTTGTAGCTGGGCATCCTGTTCTCCATGGAAGCGCCGGTTGGTTTACACGTTCATTCGGCGGCTTTCGGTGTCTGCTGAAGCGAGGCGATCATCTTTTCCCCCCATTTCATCTGGTCCTGCAAGTCGGCAACGGCCGCGTTCAACTCGTCGCGTTGGCGCACAAGGTCATCAAGCCGTCGTTGCGCCAGCTCGTAGGTCCGGGTGAGCTGGGTCAGTTGCTGGTCGCCCTTGTAATACAGATCCAGAAGCTGGCGGATCTCCTCCAGGCTGAAACCGAAGCGCTTGCCGCGCAGGATCAGCTTGAGCCGTGCGCGGTCGCGCTTGGTGAACAGCCGTTTCTGGCCCCGGCGTTCCGGGAAAAGCAGCTCCTTGCTTTCGTAGAAGCGAAGGGTGCGCGGGGTCACGTCAAAAGTGTCGCACATTTCGCGGATTGTCATGGTTTCGTCGGTCATCGTCTTGCTCGCTGCTCGTTTGAACTTGCGGCGTATTTGTGGGCGTTGACCCTTGGTTACAATAGCTCTTCACGTTGACGTAACTGCTACGTCGCGTCACTTTCGTATTGACGTAAGATCAGGCAAGGTAAACAGGGGTTTTACACAATTTTATGACAGGCAGGGTCGCAAGCGGGCGTGGCGCTCGCAATGCGGTGTCGCCTGTCAGGCTGTGCCGGGTGGCCCACATGCGCTGTTACGCAAATGCGCAGCCATTGGCCGACCTCTTTCAGGGCAACGGCAACCCTTGCAGCCCCCGCGCATTCGGGCCCATAAAGGTGCCGGATTTCAGGCCGGAGCAAGGCATGGACAAAAAGCAGATAGCCGAACAGTTCATAAGCGCGATCCCGCATTCCAACGCCTTGGGTATGCGGCTGACGGATGTGGGCGAGGGCACGGCGGAAATCGAGATGCCTTATGACGCGCGCTTTGTCGGCGACCCGGAAACCGGCGTCATTCATGGCGGGGCGGTTTCGGCGCTGATGGACACCTGCTGTGGTGCCGCCGCCATGAGCCACCCCGCTTCGCCCGGTGGCACGGCCACGATCGACCTGCGGATCGACTATATGCGCCCGGCCACGCCGGGGCAAAAGATCCGCGCCCGCGCGGAATGCTATCATATTACCCGTTCGGTGGCGTTCCTGCGCGCCACGGCCATGGATGACGACGCGGATCGCCCCGTCGCACAGGCCACCGGCACCTTTACGGTGGAAGCAAAGCCATGAGCGCGCGCCGTCCCCCCGACCCGGTTCAGGTGGTCAAGCAGCGCCGCGACGCGGCGCTGCGCGCGCTGGTGCAGGGCGTACCCTATATCCAGTTCATGGGAATAGAGTTCGACCGGCGCGGTGATGAGCTTACAGCGGTCATGCCCTTTGACGAAAAGCTGATTGGCAACCCGCTTTTGCCGGCGCTGCATGGCGGTGCGACGGCGGCGTTCCTGGAGGTGACGTCGATCATCGGGCTCAGCTGGGCGATGCTTTGGGACGATATCGAAAGCGGCACGCTCGACCCCGAGGCGCTGGTGGCGGGCAACCTGCCGCGCTTGCCCAAGACGATTGATTTCACTGTGGATTACCTGCGGTCGGGCCTGCCCCGAGATGCCTATGCGCGTGCTCAGGTCACGCGCTCGGGCCGGCGCTATGCCTCGGTGCGGGCAGAGGCGTGGCAGGACAATCGCGCCCGGCCCATCGCTCAGGCGACCGCGCATTTCGTGATGCCGCGCGGAGATGGCTGATATCCTGCCGCCGCGCGCTGCGATCACGCATCGTCGGGTTTTGGCGATCTCGATCCCCATCGTGCTGTCAAACGCCACCGTGCCGATCCTTGGCGCTGTCGATACGGCCGTTGTGGGCCAGTTGGGGCAGGCCGCGCCTATCGGCGCGGTCGGTATCGGTGCCATCATCCTCAGCGCGATCTACTGGGTGTTCGGCTTTCTGCGCATGGGCACCACCGGGCTGACCAGCCAGGCGCATGGCGCGGGCCAGACCGGCGAGGTGGCGGCCATGCTGACCCGCGCGCTTATGGTCGCCTTTGCGGGCGGTGCCGCGATCATCGCCCTTCAATCGCTGATCTTTCGCGGCGCGTTCCTGCTATCGCCCGCCAGTCCCGAGGTCGAGACGCTGGTGCAACAATACATGGCGATCAGGGTCTGGAGCGCCCCGGCCATCATCGCACTTTACGGCGTCACCGGCTGGCTCATCGCACAGGAACGCACCAAGGCGGTTCTGGTTCTTCAGGTCGTGATGAACGGCGTCAACATCCTGCTGGATCTGGTGTTCGTGCTGGGGCTCGACTGGGGTGTGCCGGGCGTGGCCTGGGCCACGTTCATCGCGGAGTGGAGCGGGCTTGCGCTGGGCCTTTGGCTTTGCCGAGGCGCCTTCCGCGTGGCCGCGTGGCGCGACTGGCCAAGGGTGTTCGACCCCGTGCGCCTGCGGCTGATGATGGCGGTCAACCGCGATATCCTGCTGCGGTCGCTGATGCTCCAGGGAATCTTCGTGTCGTTTCTCTTTACGGGCAGCGACTTCGGCGATGTGACGCTGGCCGTCAATCAGGTTCTGCTGCAATTCCTCCAAATCACGGCCTATGCGCTGGATGGGTTCGCCTTTGCCGCCGAGGCGCTGGTCGGGCAGGCCTTTGGCCGGGGAGACCGGGCAACGCTGCGGCGCGGTGCGATCCTGTCGAGCCTGTGGGGTGTGATTGTCACGCTGGGGCTGTGTGCCGTCTTCGCAATTTTCGGGGGGATGATCATCGACCTGATGACGACGGCGGAAAACGTCCGGGCCGAGGCGCGTGTGTTTCTCGTCTACATGGTCCTTGCCCCCGCTGTCGGGCTGGCCCCGTGGATGCTGGATGGCATCTTTATCGGGGCCACACGGACGGCGGACATGCGCAACATGATGGCGATCAGTCTGATGATCTACATCGCGGCCGTGCTGGCGCTGGTGCCACTTTTGGGCAATCACGGGCTGTGGCTGGCGCTGTTGATCAGTTTCATGGCGCGCGGTGTCACGCTTGGCCTGCGGTATCCCAGTCTTGAGCGCAGCGTTGTGCAGCGAATTTGATCATGCGGCGCAATCGGTGCTGGAATTCGGCCCAAGGGGCGGTAAGGGTCGGCACCGAAAGCCCGCTAAACCTCGGAGGTTCCATGCCCAAGCCCCCCATTCGCATCGCGATCAACGGTTTCGGCCGGATCGGGCGCACGCTGTTGCGGATCCTGCTGCGTGACGCGCCGGATTTTGAGCTTGTGTGCATCAACGAGATCGAGCCGCTGGCGACCTGCGCCTATCTGTTCCAGTATGACAGCGTGTTCGGCCCGTGGCCCGAAGAGGTGCGCGGCGAGGCGGGCGTCTTGCGCGTCGGCGACCGTGCGATCCCCTTTCACGCCGAGGCCGATCTGCGCGCGCTGGATCTGGGCGGCGTAGACATCGTGCTGGAATGCACCGGCATGGGCGGCAAACGCGCCATGGCCGAACGCGGCATCGCGGCGGGGGCGGGCAAGGTGCTGGTCTCCGGCCCTTCGGCGGAGGCGGATGTGACGCTGGTGATGGGCGCGAATGACCAAAGCTATGCGGGCGAGGCGATCGTTTCCAACGCGTCCTGCACCACCAACGCGCTGGCGCCGCTTGCACGCCTGCTGGACGTGGCGTTCGGGCTGGAAAGTGCGCAGATGACGACTGTGCATTGCTACACTGGCAGCCAACCCACCGTGGACAAGCCCCGCGCCGCTCCCGAGCGCAGCCGCGCCGCCGCCCTGTCGATTGTGCCGACCACGACAAGCGCACAGCATCAGACGGGCCTTGTCCTGCCGCATCTGAAAGGTCGGATCGAGGCGCGCGCGATCCGTGTGCCCACCGCCAGCGTCAGTTGCATAGACCTCACCGCCGCATTACGCGCCCGCCCGACCGAGGCAGAGATCAATGCGGTGTTGCAGGACGCGGCCAAGGGCGGCGGCGTCTTCGGCTGGACGGAGGCACCGCTTGTCAGTTCCGATCTGCGCGGGCGGGCCGAATCTCTTGTGATGGTCGGGCCTGAAACCTCCGTCTCCAATGGCGGTTTGGCGCGGGTCTTTGGCTGGTATGACAACGAGTGGGGCTTTTCGTGCCGTATGCTCGATATGGCGCGCAGGATGGCCGGTCGCGGCTGACCGTATTCCGCGGGGGCGCGTCAGGCCCAATCGCTTTCGGAAATGTCCATCTTTCTGATCCGGGAATAAAGCGTTGTCGGCTTTATACCAATCAATTCGGCGGCTCCTGACGGGCCGGACACGCGTCCGCCCGTCTCGCGCAGAGCGGCGACAAGGTTATTTCGCTCCAGCTCCTGCATCTGCGCCTCTGTCCTGACCATCAGGCTTTGCGCATGGGCCGGTGCCGAGCCTGTCAATTCGATCGCCAGCTTTCTTTCGGGCGAGACGATCGCCGCGCGCTCCATCACGTTGTGCAATTCGCGTACATTGCCGGGCCAGTCATAGGCGTTGAGCTGTTTGACCACCCCCTCAGTCAGAACGGGGACGGGGCGGTTCAGCCTGCGGCAACTGATCGACAGAAGGTGGCTTGCCAGAAGCGGGATGTCTTCCTTGCGCTCTCGCAAGGGCGTGCAGAAGATCGGGAACACGTTGAGATAGAACAACAGGTCCTCCCGTAGCCGCCCGGTCTTGACCGCCTGTTCGGTTGTTTCCTTCATCGCGGCAATGACGTGCAGATCCAGCGATCTGGCGCGCGTATCGCCAAGCCGCGTGACGCTGCCGTCCTGAAGCGATTGCAAAAGCCGCCCCTGAACCTCTGCGGGCAGGTCCGACACATCGTCAAGAAACAGCGTGCCGCCATGCGCCAGTTCCAGTTTGCCCGGCTTGTCGCGCATCGCGCCCGGAAAAGCACCCCGGACCTGTCCGAACAACTCCACCTCGATTTCGTCAGCGGAAAACGCGCCGCATTTGAAATGGATCATCGTCCGCCGCGCCCGCCCGCTGGCCTTGTGGATTGCGTTGGCGACAAGCGCCTTGCCGGTGCCCGTCTCTCCGGTGATGAGCACAGTGGCATCGGTGGGCGCGACAAGGTCGATCCGCGCGCGGATCTGGCGGAGCGCGGCAGACGTGCCGATGATGTCGTGATGCGCCCGTTCGGACGTGATCGCCTCTTGCAGATAGGCGTTTTCCTCTTCCAGCTTGTCGCGCAGTGAGGCCACCTCGGCCAGGGCTTCATGCAGCTTGCGTTCGTTTTCCTTGCGTTCGGTGATGTCCCGAAAGATGACGACCGCCCCAACCAGCACCTGCTGATCGTAGATCGGCGTCGACACATACTCCACGCGGATCGGCTTGCCATCCTTGCGCCAGAACACCTCGTTATCGAAGCGGTTCACCTGTTCGAAACGGAATGACTGGTAGATCTTGCACTCATGCGCCGGGTATATTTCCCCGTCCAGATGGTGATGGTGGATCATGGAATGGATGTTGCGGCCAAGCAGATCCTCTCCGGTCCAGCCAAGCATCTCGCGCGCGGCGCGGTTGACGAAAGTGGTCTTGCCCTCGGCATTCACCCCGTAGATGCCTTCCCCGGCGGCATTCAGGATCAACTGGTTCTCGCGTTCGAGTTCGGTAAAGAATTTTTCGGCCCGCTTCCATTCGGTCAGCCCCGCGCGATGCATGGCCGCGGTTTCGGCAACCGCCGTGCGCCTTTCAAAAGCGTCGAGATCGGTCAGAATGATCAATGTGCGGCGCGAGGTGTCGCCAAGGCAGCGCGCGCGTATCTCGCAGCGCAGCGTCTCGCCCTTCGCGTTGCGCAGGTCCACGTCGCGGCTCCAGCCTTGGCCGCGATACTCTACCTCTTCCAGAAAGACGATGAATCGGGCCAGCGCCGGGCCGATATAGGTGGAAAAGGGCAGTGGTGGCGGCGCATCGTCCCGCCCACTCAGAAGATTGGCGGCGGCGTCGTTCCACGTGGTCACGCGATCCGTCGAGGCATCAAGCACAAGGGCCGCGTCGGGCAGTATCCGGATCAGGGAATCAAATTCATGCGGGTCGTCAAGCATGAACCCAGCTTAGGGAATTGCGGCCACACCCCAAAACGAAATTTCGTAAAGTACCATTTTTCGTAAAATCCGCCTATGTGCGTTACCTTCTAAGATATTGTTATAATTATATATTCACGCTTCGATTAAAGTTTATGCACCGGCTTTGCCCGTCCCGAAAATCCTGTGAAGCTATATGCATAAAGCCAAAATCGTTCTGCGACGTCTGAAAGGATAGCCGATGACCATCAAGAGCCTTGGAAACCCCTTCTCCGAAAAAACAGATTTGCGCCACGGTGCGGATTGCGGCTGTGATAGCTGCGCGTCGGGACATGCGCATGTCAAGCACGAGCTTGACCCCACGCATATGTCGTCCGAACAGATGCTGGAGCGTGCCGTCGAAAACGCCGTGGTGCGCTCTGTCTTCGGTCAAAGCGATATCGGCCGTCGCTCTTTCATGGGCATGCTGGGCGGCGGCACGGTGGCTGCGGCGCTTGCGTCTGTCTTTCCGCTCGACAAGGCAAAGGCCGCCATTCTCGATAATCTTGGACCGCCAGAAAAGACAGACCTGAACATCGGCTTCGTGCCGATCACCTGTGCCACCCCGATCATCATGGCGCAGCCGCTTGGCTTTTATGAGCGTTACGGGTTGAACGCGCAGGTCATCAAGACCGCCGGTTGGGCCGTTGCGCGCGACAAGTCGCTGTCGGGCGAATATGACGCGAGCCACATGTTGACGCCGATGCCGCTGGCCATGACCCTTGGTGCCGGGTCTGTCGCGGAACCCTACATCATGCCCGCCGTGGAAAACATCAATGGTCAGGCGATCGTGCTGTCCAACGAACACCTCGACAAGCGTGATCCGAAGCAGTGGAAAGGCTTCACATTCGGCGTGCCGTTCGAATATTCGATGCACAACTTCCTTCTGCGGTACTACGTGGCGGAATTCGGGCTGGACCCGGATGTCGATATTCAGATCCGCGTCGTGCCGCCGCCAGAGATGGTTGCCAACCTGCGTGCCGGTAACCTTGACGGCTACCTCTCACCCGACCCGTTCAACCAGCGCGCGGTCTGGGAAGGCATCGGCTTTATCCACATCCTCACCAAGGAGATCTGGGAGGGTCATCCCTGCTGCGCCTTCGCCGCGCCGCTGTCCTTCGCCGAGGAATTGCCCAACACCTATGGCGCGCTTCTGAAGTCGATCATCGACGCGACGCAATACGCGTCGAACCCCGAGAATCGGATCGAGATTTCAGAGGCAATCGCGCCGACAAACTATCTCAACCAGCCGGTGCCGGTGATCCAGCAGGTGCTGACAGGCACCTATGCCGACGGGCTGGGAGAGGTGCAGAACGTGCCGGACCGGATCGATTTCGACCCGTTCCCGTGGCACTCTATGGGTGTGTGGATCCTGACGCAGATGAAGCGGTGGGGCTATATCGAAGGCGATATCGACTACCGCGCCGTGGCAGAGCAGGTCTATCTTGCGGCGGATGCGAAGAAGGTGATGAACGATCTGGGCTACGATGCGCCCGACGTGACCTACAAGTCGCACACGATCATGGGCAAGACCTTCGATCCGGCGGAACCGGAGGCGTATGTGTCCAGCTTTCCCATTGGCAAGGGTTGATCCATGCTGGACAACCTTTCCGTAAATCAACGCGCGGCGATCCTTTCGGTCGCGATGCTCATAGGAGGTCTCCTGATATGGGAGGCCTCCATCCCGGCGCAGAAACTGGCGACGGAACTGACGGAATACGAGCGGCTCATGGGTCTTGGCCAGGAGCGCGCCGGTGTGCCCCCGCCCTCTGCCGTGCTGGAAAAGGCGTGGGAGCAACTGAGCAATCCGTTCTACGATGCCGGCCCCAACGACAAGGGCATCGGCATCCAGATCGGGTATTCGATCTACCGCGTGCTGACCGGCTATTTCCTTGCCGCCATCGTCGCCATTCCGCTCGGCTTTCTCATCGGGATGAGCCAGGTGGCCTACAAGGCGTTCAATCCGTTCATTCAGGTTTTGCGGCCCATCTCGCCCCTGGCATGGATGCCCTTGGCGCTGTTCATCATCCAGGATTCAGAGGCGAGCGCGATCTTCGTCATCTTCATATGCTCGATCTGGCCCATGCTGATCAATACCGCCTTCGGTGTGGCGGGCGTCCGGGCCGACTGGGTGAACGTGGCGCGCACGCATGAACTTGGCAGCTTCAAGACCGCCATGACGGTGATCCTGCCCGCCGCCGCCCCCACCATCATCACGGGGATGCGCATTTCCATCGGCATCGCGTGGCTGGTCATCGTGGCGGCAGAGATGCTCGTGGGTGGCACCGGGATCGGCTATTACGTCTGGAACGAGTGGAACAATCTCGACCTCACCTCGGTCATCTTTTCGATCCTCATGATCGGCGTTGTCGGCATGTTGCTGGACGCGGCCTTCGGCGTGCTTCAGCGCGCCGTGGCCTATGCAGAATAAGGAGCGAGCCCATGTCTAAACCATTTCTCAGTATCGAACGGCTCACGCAGCAATTTTCGGATGGCTCTGGCGGTACGCTGACCGTGTTCGAGAATGCCAGCTTCGGGATCGAAAAGGGCGAGTTCGTGTGCATCCTCGGCCACTCGGGCTGCGGCAAGTCCACCATCATGAACATCCTCGCCGGGCTGGCAGAGCCCACCTCCGGCGTGGTAAAGATGGACGGGAAGGAAGTGTCCGGCCCCTCGCTCGACCGGGGCGTGGTGTTCCAGAACTACTCGCTCCTGCCTTGGCTGTCGGCGCTGAAAAACGTCACGTTCGGCGTCAAGGCGCGCTATCCGAATTGGTCCAAGGACAAGGTAGAGGCCCACGCCCGCGAGTTTCTGGCCAAGGTCGGTCTGGAGGGCGATGTGATCCACCGCAAGCCAAGCCAGCTTTCCGGCGGCATGCGGCAACGGGTGTCCATCGCGCGCGCCTTTGCCAACCAGCCCAAGCTTTTGCTACTGGACGAGCCTTTCGGCGCGCTGGACGCGCTGACGCGGGGCACCATTCAGGACGAGCTTCTGAAGGTCTGGGGCGAGACGGAACAGACGGTGTTCATGATCACCCATGACATCGACGAATCCATCCTGCTGGCGGATCGCATCCTGCTGATGACCAACGGACCGCTCGCAAGGGTGGCGGAATCGGTGGAAATCACCCTACCCCGCCCCCGTACGCGCACCGAGATCGTGGAGCATCCGAACTACTACGCGATCCGCAACCACCTGGTGCAGTTTCTTGGCAAGCGTTCCAAGGAATTGGCCGGGCAGAAAATGGATGCCGAAGACCTGCGGCCCGAAACCGTCCGCATTGATGTCGCAGGCGAAAGCGACGCGTCCAAAGACAGCAGCCCCGCGCTGCGCGCCGTCAATCACTGAGGGCGCGCAGCCATGACCGTTCAAGACATGCCACGCCCCCCTTTGCCGCCTTTCAGCCGCGATGACGCGGTGCGCAAGGTCCGCATGGCCGAGGACGCGTGGAACACCCGCGACCCTGCCAAAGTGGCACTGGCCTATACGCCCGACACACGCTGGCGCAACCGGGATGAATTCCTGACCGGGCGCGCCGAGGTGGAAGCCTTTCTGACCAGTAAATGGGCAAGGGAAAACGGCTATCGCCTGATCAAGGAGATCTGGGCGCATGACGACAACCGGATCGCGGTGCGGTTCTGCTACGAATGGTACGACGCGTCCGGCCAGTGGTTTCGCGCATATGGCAACGAGAATTGGGAGTTCGACGCGAACGGATTCATGGCGCGGCGCCATGCCTCGATCAACGACGTGCCGATTGCCGAAGCCGACCGAAAATTCCGCTGGCCGCAGGGGCCGCGGCCCGAAGATCACCCCGGCCTGACAGAGCTTGGCCTTTGAAACCCGACGCAAGACCCAGTGACTAAAGGAGACGACCCATGAAAGATACGTTCCAGGTGCCGACCATGATGACCAAGGAGGACGTCACGATGATGATCCTTTCCGCCAAGAAGCAGGCGGGCCTGACATGGGAGCAGATCGCTGAGAAGATCGACATGTCACCGGTCTGGACCCATTCCGCCTGCATGGGCATGAACGGGTTCTCCAAGGACAAGGCCGAGGCGCTTGTGACCGCGCTCGCCTTGCCACAGGAAGCCGCCAGCGTGCTGGAAGAGCCGCCCACCAAGGTCTGGGAACAATCCGTGCCGACCGATCCGTGCATCTACCGCTTTTACGAGATCGTGGGCGTCTACGGCCCTACGCTCAAGGCGCTGATCGAGGAAAAGTTCGGCACCGGCATCATGTCGGCGATTGATTTCGAGATGTCCGTGCAGCGGGTCGAGAACCCCAAGGGCGACCGCGTGAAGGTCGAGATGTCTGGCAAGTATCTTTCCTATAACGCGTGGTAAGCGGCGGCCCCGCGTGACAGCCTGAACCACTGCCATCGCGTGACAGCGTGCTGTGGTTCACCTGAAATATCCGTCCCGGCTCAAGACCGGGGCGGGTGGTCTGAACCCCGCCGAGTGCGGCTTGCAAAAGGCGTCTGCGAGGGTCAGCCCTGCAAAAGCGCCAAAGCTTCGGACAGCCGGCAAGGATCGCCCGCGGCAATCACAGTGCCTGTCATGTCAAAAGACAGCGGGGCCCCTTGCCAATCGGTGACACGGCCACCGGCACCTTCGATCACCGCCGCGCAGGCGTAGACATCGAACGGGGCCAGCCCGCCGTCAATGGCCAGATCCGTATGCCCCGAGGCCAGTACCCCGTAGGCATAGCACGACCCGCCATATTGCACGTAACGGGCGCGCTGCCGGATGCGCGCGAACCGGGCCTGATCGGCGGGCGACATGAAATCGACATTGCTGCAGGTGACGAAGGCCTCTTGCAGCGCGGCGCAGGGCCGGACCCGGACGGGCGCGCCGTTGCGGGTGGCGAAGCGGCTCGATACGCCACACCAGCGGTCGGCGGTGACGGGGTGATCCATCACGCCCAGAAAGGGCCGGCCCTGCCACGCCAGTCCGATCAGCGTGCCGTAAACCGGAATGCCCGCTATGAAAGGCGCGGTGCCGTCGATTGGGTCCAGCACCCACACAAATTCAGCGTCAGTGTTCACATTATCGAATTCCTCGCCCAGAATTCCGTGGTTGGGAAACCGGGCCATGATCATGTTGCGCAGCGCGGTTTCGACGGCCCGGTCGGCACTGGTCACGAAAGAGGCATCCGCCTTGATCTGCACCTGCGGCCTGTGCTGGCACGCCTCCAGAAGCATGGCGCGGCTTGTGTCGGCCAGATGGTCGGCGAAGATCAGGAAGTCGTCATGGGCGGGTTGCGCGGTTGTCATGTCATGACGCCTTTCAGTGCTGCAATATCTGGCTGAGGAACTGCTTTGTGCGGCCCCGTCGCGGGTTTTGAAAGAAATCCAGCGGCGGGGCCTGTTCCAGTATCCTGCCCTCATCCATGAAAATCACACGGTCTGCGACCGACCGGGCGAACCCCATCTCATGGGTGACGCAAATCATTGTCATACCGTCCTTTGCCAGATCGACCATCACATCGAGAACCTCGTGGATCATTTCCGGGTCCAGCGCCGATGTGGGCTCGTCGAACAGCATGACCTGCGGCTTCATGCATAGCGCGCGGGCAATGGCCACCCGTTGCTGTTGCCCTCCCGAAAGCTGGATCGGGTATTTCTTTGCCTGTTCGGGGATCCTGACCCTCTCCAGGTAGTGCATCGCGATATCCTGCGCCTCTTGTCTGGTTATTTTGCGCACCAGCCGCTGTGCCAGCATCAGGTTCTTCAATACGGTCATATGTGGAAACAGGTTGAAGCTTTGAAACACCATGCCGACCTCGCGGCGCACCGCGTTCAGATCTTCCATTGCGTCCGTCAATTCTGTCTGGCCGATGAAAATTCGGCCCGCGTCATGCTTTTCCAGCCGGTTGATACAGCGGATCAGCGTGGATTTGCCCGATCCCGACGGACCGCAAACCACGATACGCTCGCCGCTTGTCACGGTCAGGTCGATGTTTGCCAATGCCTGAAAATTGCCAAAGCGCTTGCCAACGGCCTGCATCCGGATCAGCGGTGCATCGGATGTCATGTCAGCCCTCTTTCAACGTGTAGCGGCCCAGATGACGTTCGATCCGGGCCACCAGTTTTTGGATGAGGAATGTCAGGACCATGTAGACAATCGCCAGGGAAATGAAGATTTCATAGGGCGCATAGGTTTGCGCCACGATGGTGCGCGCGATGCCTGTCATTTCCATCAGGGTTATGGTGCTGGCCAGAGCGGTCGATTTCAGCAGGCTGATGATATCGTTGCCATAAGCGGGCAGGGCCAGCCGCGTGGCGATGGGGGTGGTCAGATAGACGAAGCGTTGTGTTTTCGACAGTCCCAATGCCTCGCCCGCCTCCAGCATACCGCGATCCACGCCCAGAACACCGCCGCGCAGGATTTCAGAGACATAGGCCCCTGCGTTCAGGCTAAGCGCGAATACCGCGCAGCCGAACGGCTCCCGGAATACCGGCCAGAGAACGCTCTCGCGGATCACCTCAAGCTGTGGAAACCCGTAATATACGATGAAAATCTGCACCAGGATCGGCGTGCCGCGAAACACATAGATGTAGACTTGCGCAGGCCAGGACAGCCACCACTTGCCACTGATCCGCATCAGCATGAGCAGGGTGGCAAGGATCAACCCGAAGACAGCCGACAGGACCAACAATTGAAATGTCAGCCCGATCCCCATCAGCATCTTTGGCAGGGACTCGACGATGAGCGCCGTGTCAAAGCTCATGTGCCTTGCCTCAAATGGCGGTTTCCGTAACGCTCCAGCCCCATTACGGTCAGTGTGATGATGGTGGAAAAGCCCAGGTAAATCAGGCCGACGACGATATACATGGTGAAGGGCTGGCCGGTTGCGCCGATGGCCTGCTTGGCGACGAACAGCGTCTCGTTGAGGCCGATGATAGAAATCAGGGCCGTGTCCTTGATCAGCGACAGCATGTGATTGCCAAAGGCGGGCAGGGCCAACCGCCACATTTCCGGCACCCGGACATAGAAAAAGACCTGAAGGTTTGACATCCCGAGCGCGTGGGCGGCCTCGATACTGCCGGGCGTCACCCCCAGAAACGCGCCACGGAAGGTTTCGGTGGCGTAGGAGCCGACGATCAGCGCAATCGCAAAGGTGCCGGCCCAGAAGGGAGGCACATCGATGAACCGGATTTCGGGATTGAAGAGCTGCGCGATCGCGGTCAACGTGAGGGCGGTGCCGAAATACAGCAGCAGGATGACAAGGATTTCAGGCGTTCCGCGAAACACAACCGTGTAGGCCCCGGCAATGGTCCGGGCCAGCCGGTTGCCCGACAATTTGGCGGCCGCGCCGATGAGGCCGAAGATCACCATCAGGATCAGGGACGCGACAAACACCTGTGCCACCACCACAGAGCCTTGGAAAAAGTCGTCCCCCCATCCTGACAAGGCCTCCAATTGCTGTCCCTCTTGTGATCGTCAAACCGTGCAACGGCAAAAGGGCGGCGCGCCATCACTCTGCGCGCCGCCCTTGCTGGCTATGGGCTTAGCTATCGCCCCAGTCTTCGTTGTGGATGGGGAAAGGGAAATATTGCAGGGCGTAGTCGGTCAGCTTGCCGTCATTGATCAACTGCTTGATCGCCCCGTTCAGACGCGCCTTCAGCTCGGGCTGGCCCTGCCTCAGACCGATCCCGACACCGACGCCGAAGTACTCGACCTCGTTGATAGCGGGGCTGATGAATTCAAATCCGCTTCCGTTTTCCTGCGACAGGAACCGCAGATGGGCTTTCATCGGGTTGGTGATGATGGCATCCACCCGGCCATTGACCAGATCGAGATACATTTCCTCGTTGCCGTCATAAAGCACGATATCGGCATCCGGCAGCTTGGCGTTGAACCAGTTCTCATAGGTGGAGGCCCGCTCGACCCCGATGCGCAGCCCGTCGAAATTGGCCGCGATAGGCGCGCCCGCGTCGTCGAACAAGTTCATGTCCTGACCCGATTTGCCGATGATGCGGCCGACGGAGTCACGATATGGGCTGGAGAAGTCGATCTTTTCAAGACGGCTTTCGGTGATCGACATGGAGGCGACGATCAGGTCAAACTTGTTGGCCAGAAGCGCCGGGATCATCCCGTCCCACTGCTGACACACGAATTCGAGATCGGCGCCGATAATATCGGCGACGCCCTTTGCGACGTCGACGTCATAGCCCGCCAACTCGCCGGTTTCGGTCTTGTAGTTGAAAGGCGCATAGGTGCATTCCATGCCCACGCGCAGCGTTTCGGCCGAGGCCGGCGCGCCAAGCGCAACCGCCGTGACAGCGGCGGCGATCAGATGTTTCAGTGACGTCATGGTCCTATGACCCTCTTTTTGAACTGTTTGTAGATTGCGTGTAGCTGGCGTCTGTAACGTCTTTTTGAAGTGCATGGGCAAAGCCTGCTTTGGCGATGTCGCCTCGGCCCCGTGGATGTCACAGACTGCTGGCATATCGCGTCAGCCACTCATGCTGATGGTCGTTTTCCACCGTCTTGGGAAATTGGCGGCGCAGCAGGCGCAGTGCGGTTTCGGTTTCATACCCGGCGTCGATCAAGTGCATGGCGGCGACCGCCCCGATCCGGCCTGCACCATGGTGACGGCACACCCCGACACAGGCACCAGAGGCAAACACCCTCCCGAAGGTGGCAGACAGCCGTCGCCAGGCCTGCATGAAGCCCGCGCCGAGGACGGAATAACTCGCGATGGGCAAGACGTTACAGCGCATACCTCTGGCATTGACCGCCCGCCACAACATGGCGATCGTGTCCCCGGGGCGTTCAGCGGGCTGGGTCAGGACCACAAGCAGCCTGACCTGCTCCTCTTGGAGTACGCGTTTCGTAAAGCGTTTCGCCTTTAACCCGAGGCATCAATTGAAGGCGAAACACCCGCAATGCTGGTCTGTTGCGTGCGCTTCACAAGGTGTGATTCAGGTTTTTCGCGAAACGCTTTGGTTAGCTCTGTTCAGGGTTTGGTCCTCTCCTGACCGTTTGTGATACTCCCGTGGGGGTGAGCCCGTCACGCAATCCGTGGGATGAGTCCGTCCGGGGAAAGGGGAACCTCCGCCATCACCCGATTTGTGCAACGTAGCCTCGGAAAGGTGGCAGGGATCAGCCCGTGCCGCCAATCCTGGAGAGGATATCCTTGAGGTTTGTATCCCCGTGCGGTCGCTCGCGCAGATCAAGTGCCGACACGATGTCGACAAGATGAGATGTCATCAGGGCTTCGGCTTCTTTCCCGTCGGCGGCCCGGAACGCCTCCATCAGCGCGTGATGCGCGTGCTTGTCGCACAGTGCGCTTTGCCGTTGCCAGTAAAGCGCGATGACCAGAGAAGAGCGCGCGATTAGCTGCTCGATAAAATTGGCGATGATGGTCTGATCGGCAAGGCGCGAGATTTCGATGTGGAACTGTCCCGACAGGCGCAGCGCCTTGCCGGCCTCTCCGGCGGCCAGCGCCTTGTGCTCCGCCTCGATATGGGCTTCGAGGATGGCAAGACCTTCCGGCGTCATGCGTTCCGCCGCAGAACGCGCGGTGCGCGGCTCCAGCAGGGCGCGCGCCTCGAACACCTCGCGGGCCTCGCGAATGGTGGGGCGCGCCACGAACGCGCCGCGATTGCGTTTGAGTTCCACAAGGTTTTCGTGGGCCAGCGATTGCAACGCCGAGCGAACCACCGTGCGGGATACGGAAAACACATCGCTCAACTCATCCTCGCCCAGCTTGGTGCCCGGCGCCAGATGATGTTCGTGAATGGCTTGCGACAGGGCCTGCACCATGCGGTCGCGCGGTGTCTCGCGGTTCGCCGTTGGAGATAGGGAAGTCTCCATCGGGTGGTGAATGAGGTTGTCCATGGGAATCATTTTGTATGTATGCACGGCCCGGTACAAGCATTTGACAGATAACATGCAGTAATATCCAAAACTGTATACAATTTTGTGCACGAGATTGTCGCAGATACAAGAATCTTCGCCTAAATATTGTGCTTTTGCGGAATTGTCCGGTTCGCGCGCAGGCCGGGCGTTGTGCGATGGCGGGTGTCGTCCTCTGCTGGGCCTGTGCAACGCCGGAACACCACATGACACCTGCCGATCTTGAACTTGTTTCGCTGACCAAACGCTACGGTTCCACCGTTGCGGTGGATGCGGTCAATCATCATTTCAAGGCGGGCACCTATGCCTGTCTTCTGGGGCCGTCGGGCTGTGGCAAGTCGTCGACGCTGCGGATGGTCGCCGGGCACGAGAATGTCTCGGACGGGGCCGTGTTGCTGGGCGGGCGGGATATTTCCCACCTGTCTCCAGCCAGGCGCGGCACCGCGATGATGTTTCAGAACTACGCGCTGTTTCCGCATCTTAGCGTCCGGGACAATGTGGCCTTCAGCCTCAAGATGGCTGGCGTGGACAAGGCTACGCGCCACGGCAGGGCGGGCGAAATGCTGGAACTGGTGGATATGTCCGCCTATGCCAACCGGCTGCCCGCGCAGCTTTCGGGCGGGCAGCAACAGCGCGTCGCGCTGGCCCGCGCGCTGATCACCCGTCCGCAGATCCTGTTGCTGGACGAACCCCTGTCGGCGCTTGATCCGTTCCTGCGGGTGCGGATGCGGGCCGAGTTGAAGAAATTGCAACGCGAGCTTGGCATCAGCTTTCTGCATGTCACGCACGGGCAGGACGAGGCGCTGGCGCTGGCCGACGAGATCGTGGTGATGAATGACGCCCGCATAGAACAGGCCGGCTCCGCGCGCGAGGTGTTCAACGCGCCGCGGACAGAATTCGTGGCGCGCTTCATGGGGGGGCACAACGTCATCGCGCTGCCCGAGGGGCATGTCGCGCTGCGCACGGATGCGATGCAACTGATCGACCCCGCGCAGGCAAAGGTCGAAGGGGTCGTTACCGCCATCGAATACCAGGGAACCCATGTCGCGCTGACCGCGCGTGTTGCGGGCGATCAGGACGTGACCGCGCTGATGCCTGACGCCGCGTTTTTCGCGGCTCCGCAGGATATCGGGCAGACGGTGGGCCTGTATTGGGATCCGGGCGCGGCGCACAAGCTAAAGACCTGAAAAGCCGAAGTAAAAAGTAACCAACAGAGAGGAAAGCATCATGACAACAATCAGCAAGGTAAGATACAGCCGTCGGTCCCTTCTCAAGGCGGGGGGCGCGATGGCTGCGGCCTCGGCGCTGCCCGCTCCGATGGTCTGGGGACAAGAGACGAAAAACATCGTGCTGCGCCAGTTCGGCACTGGCGTATCCAACCTCAACGAGGTGGCGCAGAAGGTGAAAGAGGATCTGGGCATCACGCTTGAGATGACCGCGCTTGACACCGACAGCGTCACGCAGCGCGCCGCAACCCAGCCCGACAGTTTCGATATCGCCGATATCGAGTATTTCGTGTGCAAGAAGGTCTGGCCGACAGGCAATCTGCAGGCGATGGATACCGCCAAGATCGACAATTACGACAAAATCGTGGGCATCTTCCGCGATGGCAAGCTGACCCCCGAAAGCGAGATTGCCCAAGGCACCGCGCCGCATTCCGTGGGCTTTGTCGACGGGCCGGGCGGGACCGACTTTGCGGATAATGAGAGCGGCTGGATGACCCTGATCCCGACGATCTACAACGCCGACACGCTGGGTATCCGCCCCGACCTGATCGGGCGTCCGATCGAAAGCTGGACGGAATTGCTGAACCCCGAATTCAAGGGCAAGGCGTCGATCCTCGACATTTCCTCGATCGGGATCATGGACATGGCCATGGTCTGCGAGGCGATGGGCGAAATCACCTATGGCGATAAGGGCAACATGACCCGAGAGGAAATCGACAAGACCATTGCTATCTTCACAGAGGCCAAGAAAGCCGGGCAATTCCGTGCTTTCTGGAAGAGCTTTGACGAAAGCGTCAACCTGATGGCCTCGGGCGAGGTGGTGATCCAGTCGATGTGGTCGCCCGCGATCACCGCCGTGCGCTCGCGCGGGATCCCGTGTGTCTACCAGCCGCTCAAGGAAGGCTATCGCAGCTGGGGCGGCGGCATCGGCCTGTCGTCCAGCCTGTCAGGGATGGAGCTGGATGCGGCCTATGAATACATCAATTGGTATTTGTCGGGCTGGGTCGGCGGCTTCTTGATGCGTCAGGGCTACTACTCCGCCGTGCCGGAAACCTCCAAGGCGTTCATGTCCGAAAACGAATGGGGCTACTGGTTCGAGGGCAAGGAAGCCACCGACACGATCACGTCCCCCTTCGGCGACGCATTGGCAGAGGCGGGCGAGATCCGCGACGGCGGCTCGTTCAACGACCGAATGGGTGCCGTGGCGTGCTGGAACTCGGTGATGGACGAGAACCAGTACATGGTGCGCAAGTGGAACGAGTTCATCTCGGCTTGATCGCGCAAGGGCCTGTCCCGGCCATCTGCGGGTCGGGGCAGGCCATCCCAAGCAATATCACAGGCACTGGTCTTTCAGAATGCTCAGGTCAAAAGACACAATACTTGCCTGGATTCAGGCCGCACCGCTGGCGGTCGTCCTGCTGGGCTTTCTGGTGGCGCCGATCATCATGATCGTGATCGTCAGCTTCTGGGGTGCGACGGAATATTCCATCTATCCCGATTTCCAGTTCGACAATTACGCCTTCCTGTTGACTTCGCCGGTCACCTACACGGTCTTTTTCAACACGTTCAAATATGCGCTGATCACCTGGGCCTTTACCCTGACCATCGGCTTCACGGTCGCCTATTTCCTGGCCTTCGAGCTGCGCAGCCTGAAATGGCAGATAGCGCTCTTTTTGATTTGCACGATTCCCTTCTGGACGTCGAACATCATCCGCATGATCAGCTGGATACCGTTTCTGGGGCGCAATGGCATCGCCAACCAGACACTTATTTCATGGGGCGTCATCGACGAGCCGCTTGATTGGCTTCTGTTTTCGGATTTCTCGGTGATCCTGGCCTTTGTGCATCTTTACACGCTGTTCATGGTCGTGCCGATCTTCAATTCGATGATGCGCATCGACCGCTCGTTGATCGAGGCGGCGCGCGACAGCGGTGCGACCGGGTTTCAGACGCTGTGGAACGTGATCATCCCGCTATGCAAGCCGGGGATCATGATCGGCACGATCTTTGTCGTGACATTGGTGATGGGCGATTTCATCACCGTGCGGTTCATGAGCGGCTCTCAACGGGCCAATGTCGGACGGCTTATTTCAAACGATATCAGCCTGTTGCAATATCCCTCCGCCTCTGCCACCGCCGTGGTGCTGCTATGCACCGTACTGCTGGTGATCGCCATCCTGTTGCGTTTCGTCGATATCAGAAAGGAGCTGTGATCCATGCCGTACGCCGTCAATGCCAACCGCTGCGCCCCGTGCCTGACCGTTCGGCTTGACCGGCACCTGCGCAAGGAGGCCCCGGATCAGGTCCGGGGCGGGTGATCCCATGGAGCAACGCGGACGCAGCTTTTACGTGCTTGGTGCCTTTTTCGGCCTTTTTGTCCTGTTCCTTTACGGGCCGATCATCACCATCGGGGTTCTCAGCTTTCAGGGGCCACAAGGCGGGCTGACCTTTCCGATGAACGGCACCTCGCTGCACTGGTTCCGCGATCTGTTCGAGCAGCAGGCGGTGGGCGATATCTGGGGCAGTTTCCGGCGGTCGCTGGCGCTTGCGCTGATGGTGATGGTCACCACCGTCGTGGTGTCGGTTCTGGGCGGTCTGGCCTTTCGCAAGCGGTTTCGCGGGTCGGGCGCGCTGTTTTACCTTGCCATCGCTTCGCTGGTGATCCCGTCGATCCTTGTGTCGCTTGGTGTCGGGCTGATCTTCAACCAACTGGGTTTTCGGGTGCATTGGGCCAGTTCCGGCTATGGCTCGCAGCTGACATGGACGCTGCCATTCGGGTTGTTGATCATGTTCGCGGTCTTCAACCGTTTCGATAAAAGCTATGAGGAGGCCGCCCGCGATCAGGGTGCCAGCCCGTGGCAGACCTTTGCCCATGTCGTCCTGCCGATCATCGCGCCCTCGCTTCTGGGGGTGGCGCTGTTCGGCTTCACGCTCAGCTATGACGAGTTCGCCCGCACGCTGCTGACCGCCGGAAGCTACAATACCCTGCCGCTGGAAATCTTCGGCATGACCACCAATGTGACCTCGCCGGTGATCTATGCGCTTGGCACGCTGACCACGGTGTTTTCCCTGCTTGTGATCGGTTTGTTCTTTCTGGTGGTGTGGCTTATTGAACGCAGCAAGGCTCGAAAGGCGGCGGCCCCGGTACGCCGCCCCAATACCCGGAGGGCGGGATGAAGCTTTTACTTATCAATCCCAACACCACCCGATCCATGACCCGCAAGGCCGAAGTCGCGGCGCGCAGAGTGGCGCGCCCCGACACCGAAATCATCGCGACGAATTCCCGCGAGGGGCCCTACAGTATCGAAGGCTATTACGACGTTGCGGCCTGCCTGCCCGGCCTGCTGCAAGAGGCCCGGCTGCATCGCGATGTGGATGCTGTGGTGATCGCGTGTTTCGACGACACCGGGCTTGATGCAATCCGCTGTTTGTTCGACGTGCCGGTAATAGGCATCGGCGAAGCGGGCTATCACGCGGCGGCGATGCTATCGCACCGGTTTTCCGTTGTCACCACGCTCAGCCGGTCGGTGGCGGGCATCGCTGACAATCTCAAACGTTACGGGCTGGAGGCCAAATGCGCCAGCATCCGCGCCACTGATATCCCGGTGCTGAAGCTGGAAGAGGGCGATCCGGCCAGCCTTGACCAGATCCGCGCGGAGATCGGCGTAGCCATCGCACAGGACAGGGCAGAGGCGGTCGTACTGGGTTGCGCCGGCATGGCTGACCTGATGCAGCAGCTTTCAGACGAATTCGGCATCCCCATGATCGACGGGATTTCCTGTGCCGTCGGCATGGCCGAGGCGCTGGTGGCGGCGGGGCTGTCCACCTCCAAGGTGGGGGCCTATGCCCCGGCCGTCGACAAGCAGGCCGCCACACAGCCATCCCCGGCGCATCTGCGCGTCGGCAACGAATGATCCTGACCCGGCACGCATAAGAAATCAGATGACATATCCAAGAAACATGCGCGGCTACGGGCAACACACGCCCGATCCGAATTGGCCCGGTGGCGCGCGGATCGCCGTGCAATTCGTACTGAATTACGAGGAGGGCGGCGAAAACTGTATCCTGCACGGGGATGCCGCGTCAGAGGCGTTCCTGTCGGATATTCCGGGCGCGGCACCGTGGCCGGGGCAGCGGCACTGGAACATGGAATCTGTCTATGAATACGGGGCGCGCGCCGGGTTCTGGCGGCTGCACCGGCTGTTGACCGAGGCGGGTATCCCCGTCACGGTCTACGGGGTCGCCAGCGCCTTGGCGCGCAGCCCCGAACAGGTCGAGGCGATGCAGGCCGCAGGCTGGGAAATCGCCAGCCACGGGCTGAAATGGGTCGAACACAAGGACATGCCCGAGGCCGAGGAGCGCGCGGCCATCGCACAGGCCATCCGCCTGCACACCGAGGTCGTGGGCGACCGCCCACGCGGCTGGTATACGGGGCGGTGCAGTGTCAACACCCTGCGCCTAATCGCGGAAGAGGGTGGTTTCGACTATATATCAGACAGTTATGACGATGACCTGCCCCATTGGCGCGAAGTCAGCGGGCACTCGCAGCTTGTCATCCCCTACACGCTGGAGGCCAACGACATGCGCTTTGCAATGGCCCCCGGCTATGCGACGGGCGCGCAGTTCTTTGAGTATCTCAAGGACAGCTTCGATGTGCTTTACGCCGAAGGGACGGCGGGCGCGCCCAAGATGATGAGCATCGGCCTGCATTGCCGCCTGATTGGCCGGCCTGGCAAACTGGCCGGGTTGCAACGCTTCATCGACTATATCGCGCGGGTCGATCATGTCTGGTGCCCGCGCCGCATCGACATCGCGCGGCATTGGGCCACGCATCATCCCCCGGCCCCCGGCATCCGCGTCTCGGACATGGCGGACGAGGCTTTGGCCGCCTTCCTGCAAAAGCTGATCGGCGACATCCCCGAGGTGATCGCGCGGGCCGTGGCGCTGGAACGCGGGCCCGCGCATGATTGCGCCGACGGGGTCCACAGCCTGCTTTGCCGTGCCCTTCGGCAACTGCCCGACAGCGCCCTGCCGTCTGTGGCAGCACGGCTTGATCCGCAGGCCGCGCCAAGCAGGCCGGAGCTGCGCCAGCGGATCGAGGCGGCCTGCCGCGCCCGTGTGACAGCCCATTTCGCCGAGGCCGACAATGCACAGGCTTGAGGCGCACAGGATCACGCAAGCCGCGTTCGCGCGGTTCGGTGATCTGATCGCCGCCTCCGGCGCGGCACCCGATCTGCTGATCAATCAGGGGCGCTGCGGGCGGTTCCACGATCTTGCGGCGCTTGACATCATCGGCGGGCGGGCGGGCATCAGCCTGTTTCAGTCCGAGACGTTCCAGCCCCCGTTCCGCATAGAGATGCTGGAGCGCCACCCGCTTGGCAGTCAGGCGTTCATCCCGCTGAACGGCACGCCCTACCTGTTGATCGTGGCAGAAGATCGCGGCGGTGTTCCGGCGGAAATGCGGGCCTTTACGGTTGCGGGGGATCAGGCGGTAAACATCCACCGCGATATCTGGCACGGTGTCCTGACCCCCATCGGTGAGGGCACGGCGCTTTATGCGGTGATCGACCGGATCGGAGAGGGCCGCAACCTGCAAGAACATTGGTTCGATGCGCCGCTTGACGTAACATTCCCCGCATGACGCCGCGCGTGGCACATTCCATGAAAGGACAGGACCGTGGCTGACAACCGCTACCACAGGCTTCCCGCCGGTTTGCCGCCCCAGACCCGGCTTCTGACGGATCGTGCCGTGTTCACCGAGGCGTATGCCGTCATTCCCAAGGGCAGCTTCAGTGATATCGTCACCAGCTACCTGCCGTTCTGGGACAAGGCGCGCTTCTGGGTCATCGCGCGCCCGCTGTCGGGCTTTGCCGAGACGTTCTCGCATTACATCGCCGAGGTAGAGCCGGGCGGCGGTAGCGACCGCCCCGAAACCGAAGATGGCATAGAGGCGGTTCTGTTCGTCACCAGCGGCGCGGTTGCGCTGACCGTCGAGGGGGAGCATCACGCCATGACGGAAGGCGGCTATGCCTATCTGCCGCCGGGCGCGGACTGGAGCCTGAAAAACCACACCTCCTGTCCTGTGCAATTTCACTGGATTCGCAAACGATACCAGCCTGTCGCGGGGCTTGACCGGCCCGCGCCCCTTGTCACGAACGAAAGCCTGCACGCGCCGGTCGACATGCCCGACACGATGGGCGCATGGGCAACCACACGGTTTGTCGATCCCGCCGACATGCGCCACGACATGCATGTCAATATCGTCACCTTCCAGCCCGGCGGCGTGATCCCCTTCGCGGAAACCCACGTGATGGAACACGGGCTTTACGTGTTGCAGGGCAAGGCCGTTTACCGGCTCAACCAGGACTGGGTCGAGGTGGAGGCAGGCGATTACATGTGGTTGCGCGCCTTTTGCCCGCAAGCCTGCTACGCGGGCGGTCCGGGGCCGTTTCGCTATTTGCTGTACAAGGATGTGAACCGGCACATGCCGATGATGGGCAGCGGATGACGGCCATAGGCCGTCAGCGCCTGCCAGCGGTGTTGCCGGATGTCACGACGCAACGCCTCGTTGCGTGGCCTGAATAACAAGATCGGCCAGCCCGGTGAATTTCTCGGCCAAAGGGCTGTTGCGCCGCCAGATCATGCCGACGGTGCGGGACGGCTGCGGGTCTTGAAAAGCCGACACCCGCACATCCGCCGATCGCGTCTCGACCTCCGCCGCCATCTCTGGGATCAGCGTCACGCCGATACCCGCGCCCACCATCTGCACCAGTGTCGACAGCGATGTGCCCTCCAGCCCGTCGCGCGCGACCACGCCCGGCAGGTTGCAAAAAGACAACGCCTGATCGCGGAAGCAGTGACCTTCCTCAAGCAACAGCACGCGAAGCCCGGTCAGATCCTGTGCCGTGCGCGGTGCCGCCCCGGTCGCGCCTGCCGGGCGCACCAGCATCAGCGTTTCATCCAGAATGGGCACTTCCTGCAATGTGGGGTCCGAAATCGGCAATGCGACGATAGCGGTGTCCAGACGGCCTTCGCCCAGTTCGGTCAGCAGGCGCGGTGTCACGCTTTCCCGGATCTGGATATCCAGATCCGGATAGGTCTGTGACAGCCGGGGCAACAGGCGTGGCAAAAGATAGGGCGCGATTGTGGGGATTACCCCGACGCGCAACCGCCCCGCCAGCGTATTGCCCGCGGCGCGCGCCACCTCTGCGATTTCGTCCACCCCGCGCAGCACCTCGCGGGCGCGCGTGGCCACGGCCTCTCCCAGCCCGGTCAGACGCACATCGCGGGGGCCCCGTTCGAAAAGCTGCGCGCCAAGCGTGGCTTCAAGCTCTTTGATCTGGATCGAAAGGGCCGGTTGGCTGATCGCGCAATGTTCCGCCGCGCGCCCGAAATGGCCGGTTCGGGCAAGGGCATCCACGTAGCGAAGCTGTCGCAGAGTGATTTTTGTCATTTGGAAAACTTATGGGTTCGATCATAAATTGCAACTTATATATATCGCGCTGGTCTGTTAGACCGATTCCAAATTGAAGGGCGTGGTGAAAAATCCGATTCCGACCGGTTGGACAAGCGCCCCTTCGATCCCAAGTAAAGCACCACAACGGACGGGAGAGACTCATGGACGGCAATGATCTTGAAAACAAGGGCAAATGCCCGGTCATGCACGGCGCGACGCGCTTTAGCGTGCAGTCGAACAAGGACTGGTGGCCCAACCAGCTTAACCTGAAGATCCTGGCGCAGAACGGGGCCAATATCGACCCGATGGGCGAGGATTACAGCTATACCGAGGCGTTCAAGTCGATCGACTATGACGCGCTCAAGAAAGACCTGACCGCGCTGATGACTGACAATCAGGAGTGGTGGCCAGCGGATTACGGCCATTACGGCCCGTTCTTCATCCGCATGGCATGGCACAGCGCCGGCACCTATCGCACGGCCGACGGCCGGGGCGGGTCGCGCGCAGGCACGCAGCGTTTCGCGCCTCTCAACAGCTGGCCGGATAACGGCAACCTCGACAAGGCGCGCCGCCTGCTGTGGCCGATCAAGCAAAAATACGGCAACAAGCTGTCCTGGGCCGACCTGATGATCCTGGCGGGCAACGTGGCCATTGAATCCATGGGCGGCGAAACCTTTGGCTTTGGTGGCGGACGCGCCGATGTCTGGGAACCCGAGGAGGATATCTACTGGGGTGCGGAAACCGAATGGCTTGCCACCAGCGACCAGCCGGGCACGCGCTACATGGAAGACCGGGTTCTTGAAAATCCGCTGGCCGCCGTGCAGATGGGTCTGATCTACGTCAACCCCGAAGGCCCCGATGGTCAGCCCGATCCGCTTGCCTCGGCGCATGACATTCGCGAAACCTTCGCGCGCATGGCGATGAACGATTACGAGACTGTCGCGCTGACCGCTGGCGGCCACACGTTCGGCAAGTGCCACGGCGCGGGCGATGCCAGCCATGTCGGAACCGAGCCCGAAGGCAGCCCGATCGAGAATCAGGGCTTTGGCTGGATCTCCACCTACAAGTCGGGCAAGGGCGGCGACACCATCACCTCCGGGCTTGAAGGGTCGTGGACGCCGACGCCGACGCAGTGGGACAATTCCTATTTCGATATGCTGTTCGGCAACGAGTGGGAACTGACCAAAAGCCCCGCAGGCGCGTGGCAGTGGACACCCAAGGAAATGACGGATGACAACATGGCGCCCGCCGCGATGGATGCGTCGAAAAAGGTGCCGATCATCATGTCGACCGCCGATATGGCGATGCGCATGGACCCTGATTATGAAAAGGTCTCGCGTCATTTCCACGAGAACCCCGAAGAGTTTGCCGACGCCTTTGCACGCGCATGGTACAAGCTTACCCACCGCGACATGGGCCCCAAAAGCTACTATGTCGGCCCCGAAGTGCCGGAAGAAGAGCTAATCTGGCAGGATCCGGTTCCGGCGGTGGATCATCCGTTGATCGACGACGCGGACGCGGCCAAGCTCAAGCAGATGCTGCTGGAATCCGAACTGTCGGTGTCCGAACTGGCCTACACGGCATGGTCTGCGGCCTCCAGCTATCGCGTGTCGGACCGTCGCGGCGGCGTGAACGGCGCGCGCATCCGTCTGGCCCCGCAGAACGCGTGGGACGTGAACATGCCCGACCAGTTGACCCGCGTGCTCGCGGTGCTGGAGCGTGTTCAGGCCGCGTTCAACGACGCGGCAGAGGGCGGCAAGAAAGTGTCCCTGTCCGATGTGATCGTGCTGGGCGGCAACGCGGCTGTAGAAGCGGCGGCCAAGGCTGGCGGCGTCGACATCACCGTGCCCTTCACGCCGGGCCGCACCGATGCAAGCGCAGAGCAGACCGATGCGGAATCGTTCGAGCCGCTGGAGCCGCAAGCCGACGGTTTCCGCAACTATGCCAAGGGCGAATACAGCGTCTCGATCGAGGAAATGCTGATCGACAAGGCACAGTTGCTGACGCTGACCGCGCCGGAAATGACCGTACTTGTGGGCGGTATGCGGATGCTGGAAGCCAATTACGATGGCTCGCAGCATGGTGTCTTTACCACGCGCCCCGGTGCGCTGACCAACGACTTTTTCGTGAACCTGCTGGACATGTCGAACGAATGGAAGGCGCTGGACGAGAAGGGCACGCTGTTTCAGGCTCAGGACCGCGAGACCGGAGAAAAGAAATGGACCGGCACCCGTGCCGATCTGGTCTTCGGCTCCAACTCGCAATTGCGGGCGCTGGCAGAGGTCTATGCACAGGCGGACAATGGCGAAAAGTTCGTCAAGGACTTCGCCAAGGCATGGGCCAAGGTCATGGACGCAGACCGCGCCGGCGTGATCTGATCCACGGCTGAAAGCCGGGAAAAACGCGGCACCGGTCCCATTGGGGCTGGTGCCGTTTTGCGTTTTCTGGGTGATTTTGTACAAAACGCCGCAGGCGTGAAGTTTATCCAATCCGACCCCGCGTTACCTACGTATTCGTTACAGGAGGTCGACATGGAACAACCCTTGGAAGATCCCACGCTCCTGATCGTGGAGAATGACACCGTGTTTCGGGACCAGTTGGCCAAGGTCATGGCCAATCGCGGGTTTACCCCGCTTAAGGCGTCTGGCGTGACAGAGGCAGGTGCCGCTATCGCCGAGCGTGAACCGGCCTATGCGGTGATCGACCTGCATCTTGATGACGG
Organism: Paracoccaceae bacterium; assembly: GCA_024742835.1. GTDB lineage: Bacteria > Pseudomonadota > Alphaproteobacteria > Rhodobacterales > Rhodobacteraceae > Roseovarius. The sequence continues at coordinate 94,574 of JANSXS010000001.1, forward strand.
CTCGGGCCTTGAGGTGATCGAGATGCTCAAGCAACAGGGCAGCAAGGCCCGCGTGATCGTGCTGACCGGCTATGGCAACACACCCACCGCTGTGGCTGCCGTCAAGCTGGGCGCGATTGATTATCTGGCCAAGCCGGCGGACGCGGATGAAATCGTCGATGCGTTGATGGTGGGCGAGGGGGGCTTACCGCCCGCGCCCGACAATCCCATCTCGCCCGAAGAGGCGAAACGCCAGCATATCGAGCGGTTTCTGGAACGCACCGATGGCAATATCACCCGTACGGCGCGGCTGTTGAAAATGCACCGGCGCACCTTGCAACGTATTCTCAAGCGCGCGCCCGAACCGGGCGAAGCAGATGACGGAGGCGGATATGACCAAAACGCAGACCACCGATGATCTGACCGTCTATTTCGACGGGGCCTGCCCGCTTTGCCGGGCGGAAATCTCTATGTACAAGACACAGGACGGGGCAGAGGAGATCGCCTTTGTCGATATAACCGACGCGGCGGATCTTGGCGAAAATCTTGATCTCGAACAGGCCGCGTCGCGCTTTCATGTGCGCCGGTCCGATGGATCGCTGGTGTCCGGTGCCGAAGGCTTTGTCGAGATATGGCTGCGGATGCGTGGCTGGCGCTGGCTGGCGGCGATGGCGCATATACCGGGTATGCTTTGGCTGATGGAAATGGCCTATCGGGGCTTTCTGCCGCTTCGCCCGTTTCTTGCCCGCAAACTGGGCCGCCACCTGACCAAGGACGAGACGGCGAACGCATGATCCCATTCCTTTTGTCGCGCGGCGAGGCGCTGTCCATTGGCCGACAGTGACAGCTCGGGCCACCAGCGCGCCGTCGCTGTGCCTCGCGGGCGTATCAATCGCATGGTGCGAATGGGCGGGCTGACCACATCGCTTGCCGGAAACGTCGCGGCGCGTGGCGGGCTGGAGCTGTTGCGCGGGCGCAAACCCGTGCTGTCCGATCTGCTGATGACGCCGGGCAATGCTGCCCGCGTTGCGGATCAACTGGCTCGGATGCGCGGTGCGGCGATGAAGGCCGGACAGCTTTTGTCGATGGAAACCGCCGATCTGATGCCGCCCGAGATGGCCGCAATCCTGTCTCGGTTGCGCTCTGAAGGGCATTTCATGCCACCCGCGCAGTTGAAAAAGGTGCTGGCGGCGGAATGGGGCAAGGATTTTCTGCGCCATTTCAAGCGCTTTGATGTCAAGCCGATTGCCGCCGCCTCTATCGGGCAGGTGCATCGCGCGCAAACCAGGGATGGGCGCGATCTTGCCATCAAGGTGCAATATCCTGGCGTGCGCGACAGCATCGACAGCGACATGCGCAATCTGGGCATGGTTGCGCGGGCCTCTGGCATGGTGCCCAAGGGCTTTGACATGGACCGCCTGCTGACCGAGGGAGCGGCGCAATTGCACGAGGAAACCGATTACCTGCGCGAGGCAGAGGCGCTGCGCAGGTTTGGCGCGCATCTGGCAAACGATCCGCTTTTCGTCGTGCCCCATGTGCAGCCGGACCTGAGCACGCGCAACATTCTGGCGATGGATTTTGTCGCGGGCCATCCCATCGAAAAGCTGGCCGAGGCCCCGCAAGTGACGCGGGACAAGGCGGCAACGGCCATCATCGACCTGACATTGCACGAGCTTTTCGTGTTGCGCGACATGCAGACCGACCCGAATTTTGCCAATTACCTGTACCAGCCCGACAGCGGGCGGATCGTGCTGCTGGATTTTGGTGCCACGCAGATCTTTGATCCTGACATGGTGTCGCGCTATGCCGCGCTGTTCGCGGCGGCGGTGTCTGGTGATGATGCGGCCGCTTTCGATGAAATGGTGCGGATCGGGCTGATACCAGCGGATATGGACATAGCGGATCGGGCCAGGATACTGGAGCTTTTCGGCATGGCCGCAGAGCCGCTGCGTCAGGGCGGCGTGCTTGATTTCGGCACCTGCGGCCTTTTGGGGCGGTTGCGCCGGGCAGGGTTGGTTCTGGCGGAAGAGCGGGTCGAGATCCACGCCCCGCCCACCCAGACCTTGTTGCTGCAACGCAAGGTGCTTGGCTGTTACCTTTTGGCCGAACGCCTGCGCGCGCGGGTGGATCTGGACCCGCTGATTGCGCGCTACACCTGATCGCGGCGCGGTTTTTCGCGGCGGCACCGATCCGAACAATAGCGCACCTCGGCCCAGACCTTTTCCCATTTCTTGCGCCATGTGAAGGGGCGCCCGCAGGTGGCGCAGGTTTTGGTCGGCAGGTCGGCTTTGCGGCGCATTTTCATGACGATCCCCCGTCCAGTGGCAACGACATCTGTGCAGGGTCCGCTTTGCGCCCGCGCCGTTGGCCACGATTGGCAATGCCACTTTTGCGGCTGCCATGTTTGGTCTGAATATCCTGAGCGGCAGCGCGATACGCCCCGCCGCGCCGCACCGCCCAGACCTTGTCACGGGCATGGCGCGCGGCTTCCAGATGATCGACGATTGGGTGCGGATAGGTTTTGCCCAGAACCGTGCCCGCGTTTTCGGCTTTCCAGGGTTCGTGCAAATGGGCATTGGGGATCGCTGCCAGTTCAGGCAGCCAGCGGCGAGTGAACGCGCCGTCTGGATCTTGGTCCTTGCCCTGCTTGACGGGGTTGTAGATCCGTACAGTGTTGATGCCAGTGGTGCCTGATTGCATCTGTGTCTGGCTCCAGTGGATGCCCGGCTCGTAATCGGTGAACATCCGCGCCAGCGACAGGCCGGGCGCGCGCCAGTCCAACCACAAGTGATAGGACGAGACGGCCATCACCATTGCCCGCATCCGGAAATTCAGCCAGCCGGTATGGCGCAGCGACCTCATGCAGGCATCCAGAAAGGGCAGGCCGGTTTCGCCTGTCTCCCATGCGGCCAGCCGCGCCGCATCTGGCTGCGAAGGGCGCAGGCCATCATAGGCGCGGTGCAGGTTTTCAAATTCAAGACTTGGCTCGTCTTCCAGCTTTTGGATGAAGTGACAATGCCAATGCAGCCGCCCGGTGAAGGAGTGCAGAGCAGGCCGCCAGCCGCCGGTTTGCCCCGTCTCTGCCTTGAGCGCGCGTTGCCGCGCCCATGTCGCCTGCGCCGCCTCGCGCATTGAAAGCGTCCCCCAGGCCAGATGCGGCGAAAGGCGCGAACAGGCCTGCGCGCCCGCCAGCGGCGAGGACATGGCGCGCCGATAGCTTTCGCCGCGCGTGTGCAGGAAACTGTCGCGACAGGCCAAGGCCGCCCTGCGCCCGCCGTGTTGCCGGTCGGGGCAGGGATCATCGGACAGGGCCAGATCACGCGCCGTCGGGATGTGCCCCGGATCATGGGCAAGCGGCGTCAGGGCAGGAGCCGGGGTGACAGGTTCGGCCATGAAACGGTCCCATTGCGTCGCCCAGCCATTGCGCGACCCCAGCCGTCGGATCACCCCGTGGTTCTGAATCTCGTGCCACGGGATGCCATGCGCGCGGCACCATGCGCCCACTTGTCTGTCGCGGCGATAGGTCCAGCCATTGCCGGTTTCCTCATGCGACCAAAGCGCGGTTATTCCGCAACTATTCTGCAACCCGCCCAGAATCTCGGCCATTTCGCCCTGGCGGATGATCAGGGGTTGGCCAAGTTTGGCCAGATCGTTTTGCAACTCGGCAAGGCTTTGGGCGATAAAGCCCCAGTGACGCGCCGACATGTCCGGCTGTGCCCAAAGATCTGGCTCGACCACGTAAAGCGGCAGGACAGCGCCGCGCCTTGCGGCTTCGGCCAGTGGGCGGTGGTCTTGCACCCGCAAATCCCTTTTGAACCACACCACCTGCATGTGCCGCCGCCTCGCGTTGCGCCCTGTTTGTTGCACGAGATAGCGGCACAGTGCCGGGTTTCACGGTCGCGGCGACAGTTTTTGTGGGTATACGCGCATGAAAAAGGCCGGCGAGACACCCGCCGGCCTTTGGTTCAGACTGTGTCGCCGATCAGAAGTTCAGCGAGATATCGCGATGCTCGGCGCTGCACGATGCCACGAAGAGCGCCTGTTCGCGGGGCAGGCGCGGCTGCTGGCGCAGACCGATCGTGTCCCGAATGCCCTCGTCATAGGTGCGCAGGCCAGGCAGCAGGTCATCCTCGGCGCGGCTGCGCCAGGCAACCTCGGCGGTAAGGATGGCTTGCGCCTCGGCGATGTTTTCCAGTGCCTCGTCCACATCGGGTGTGCGCGCGTCGATCTTGCGGCGCGCATCGGACAACAGGCTGCGGATGTCACCCGCACCCGCCACATCGCCCACAAGGCGTTCGACCGTCTTGAATCGCTCCTCGGCTGTGTCGGCGTCCATACCCCGTGCATCGGCGGCCAGCGCGTCGATCTGGGCCTCAAGCGCGGCGAGCTTGTCGGCATCGCCGATGATCTCTTGCAGCTCTTCGATCGGTTTATAAGCCTGATCGACCGTGCGCCGATACATGCCACGCGCCCGACGGTCCTGCGCGGTGAGCTGGCCATAGGCTGTCTGGACCTCTTCCCAGCCATCAGGGATTTGTGCCAGCAGCGCGTCGCGCTCTTCCTCCATCTCTGCCCTGCGCTCGCGCTGCGCGTCGGTGTCGCCGAAACCGCGTTCAATCGCTGTGTCCAGATCGGCGATCTGGCTTGACAGGCGGCGTGCGTCACGCTGCAAGGCCCGCACGACCGTATGCTGCGGACGGTAGTCCACCGCCTTGTCGGCCAGCTCGTCCTTCAGGGTTTCGATTTCGTCCATCAGGGTGAAGGCTTCGCGCGACTTTTCGATGCTGTCGCGGAAATCATCCTGAAGATTTTCGGGCAGGTAAGACACGTTCAGCGATGCCGCCCGGTCAATGGCTGCCTTGATCTCATCGCCGTTCTGCGCAAATTCCTGTGCCACGTAGTTTTCCACGCAATATTGCAGCGCCGGGTTGATCGGCGGTGGCGCGGTATCCGCCGTCAGCGAACTTCGCATCGGCAGGTAGTTCACCAAGGGCGGATAGGACGCCACAATGAACAGGGCCACGATCTGCAAGGCGATGAATGGCAGCACACCGATATAGATCTGGATCGTCTTGACGGCCTTGGACGCAACGCCGCGCAGATAGAACAGCGCAAAGCCGAAAGGCGGTGTCAGGAACGAGGTCTGGATGTTCAGACCGATCATCACACCCAGCCACACAGCGGTGATGTTCGCCTCAGGGTCGGCCAGCAGGATCGGAGCCACGATCGGCACCACGACCACGGCGATCTCGATGAAGTCAAGAAAGAAGCCAAGAATGAAGATGACCAGCATGACGATGGCGAACTTGGTCCAGAAACCGCCGGGCAGACCTTCGAGAAAATGCTTGACCAGTTCCTCGCCGCCAAAGGCGCGGAAGGCCGCTGTCAGCATCGCGGCACCCAGCAGGATGATAAAGACCAGTGCCGTTGTCTTGGCGGTGTCCACCATAACGCCGATCAGCGCGCCGTTGTTGAAATAGGCACGGAAACCGCTCCAGACCACGGAAACCATGGTGAGGCCCACGCCGAAGCTGGCCAGACGAATGGCAAACAGATCTTCGGCGTTGCGGATGTTCTGCACGTTCGGGCTGTAATTCGACAACACATAGGTGATGACCCCGAGCCCCAGGAGCGCCAGAACAGCGGGCACGTATCGCAGGCGTCCGCCCGGATGCAGGCGGTATCCGGCCATGACAAGCGCACCGACCGCGCCGATCGCCCCGGCCTGGTTCACGGTGGCGATGCCGCCGATGATGGAGCCCAGAACCAGAACGATCAGGGCAAGCGGCGGGAACATGGCAATAAAGACCTGCCCCATGAATTTGAAGTCGTACCCGCCCTCAAACGGCACAGCCGGGGCAAGTTTTGGCCGGATCAGCGCAACTGCGAGAATAAAGACGATATAAAGCCCGACAAGCACGAGGCCCGGCACCAGCGCGCCGAGGAACATGTCGCCCGCACTGGTTGAGACCACGCCGAATTCCGACGGCATGACGATCTCGCCGGTGACTTCCTTGTACAGATCCTGACGCGCCTGCCCTGCCTGATCCACGGCGGATGAAAGCTGATCCGCCAGAATGATCAGCACGATGGAGGGCGGGATGATCTGCCCCAACGTGCCGGAAGAGGCGATGATGCCTGACGACAAGGAGTTGGAATAGCCGTTGCGCATCATGGCGGGCAGCGAGATCAGGCCCATGGCGACCACGGTCGCGCCTACGATACCCGTCGTGGCGGCCAGCAGCGCGCCCACGACAACGACCGAGATCCCCAGACCGCCGGGGATCGGCCCGAACAGTTGCGCCATCGTCACCAGCAGGTCTTCGGCGATCTTGGAGCGCTGAAGCATGATGCCCATGAAGATGAACAGCGGAATCGCGATCAGCGTATCGCGTTCAGGCTCCCAATAGACCCCGCGCAAATTCGTGACACCCGCGCTGAGCCATTGAGAGGGCCCACCGGACTCGAAAAACGCGTCGGTGTCGCCTGTAAAGAGATACCCTGCACCCGCTGCGGCCAGAATGGTGATGATCGCCGCACCGGGAAGCGAGAAGGCAACCGGATAGCCGGAGCCGAGCGCGCCGGCCATGATGACGATCAGAAGGAGGAGAAAAAATAGTTCCATCGGGCTGACCTGCTCTTTTTACATCACGTCGGCGTGCGTCACGCGCGCGCCGGGTTCACCGCGTTTGTCGGCGATGGATTCAAGGAACTGGGCGATGAACTGGATCATCATGGTGACCGCGAAAACGCCCAGAAAGCCTGCCATGAAGTATTTCACGTAAAGGCCAAAGCCCGATTGCGTGACCTCGAACACAAGGATCGGGCCGACAATGGCGCTGGATGAGCCGCCAAAGCCGATGATCAGGATCGTCCAGCACAAGAGCATCCCCAGCAGGATGGACCCGACCGCGTTGACCTTGCCTTGGGTCTTGCGGCGCATGCCCGCGTAGAACAGGTCGACCCGCACATGCCCGTCCTCCAGCAGCGTGTAGGCCGACGCGAACAGGAACAGCGCCCCATACCAGAAGCGTACAAGATCGGCCATGAAGGCCTGCTCATAGGAAAAGACAAAGCGGCTGATCACGATCAGCAATTCCGCCAAGACCACGAGCAGCGCGAGCCAGATGAACCCGAGCGACCGGGTCACAGAAGCGATCAGGATGCCAAGTGCCACCAGCGGGAGGTGAAAATACATGCCGCGAAATACCGCGCGGCCCAGGTTGCCTGCAAGCTCACTGCCGACCAACGCCTCAAGCGAGCCGTTGACGCGCAGGAACGAGACAAGCGCATCGCCAAGTCCGACTAGAACGACGACCCAGAAAGCCGCGCGCACCAAAAAGGTGTTGATGCCTGTGATGCGCGCCGCGTCTTCACGCAGGGTCGTTCCGGGCGTTCGGTTCACGCTGACAAGCGCCGCGGTGACGGTCAGGACGTAAATCGCGATTTGCAAGGCTGACTTCATGCCGCCACCTGACAAAATCGCCATGACGCCCGGGAAGTCGAACCAGAATTTCAGAATGGCGTTGACCAGAAACGCGGTCATCACAGCCAGCATGACCCAAGCGAAAGAGCGCGAAACCAAGGCTGGCGCGCCATACGTATCCGACATCCGGATTCCCCCCTGATTGGTTTCTCGAAACTCTATATGTGGATCGGGCCAGATTGACAATCTGGCCCGATCACGGCCGGCATGGTTTCAGCCGACGATCCGGTATCTCGGTTTATATGCCGAGGAAACGGTTCCGCTTGGCGACATAGGGCGCATCGGAATAGTTGGTCCAGACACCCACGTTGTTGCGTGCCGCAAGGAAGCTGTCGATGATCTCTTTTGCAAGCGCACTGTGATCGCGGGTCTCTTCGATCACTTCGGTGGCCGCTTCGCCGAACGCCTCGTAGACATCGTCGTTGAACTCGCGCAGCTCGACACCATACTCGTTGATCAGGCGGTTGAGGTAGATGCCGTTCTGATAGTTCGTCTCGGCCGGCTGCCTCGCGTTCTCTTCTGCACAGGCCACGGTGATGATGAGCTTGTCGCTCTCGCTGAGATTCGACCAGAAGTTGGCATTCATGCCAAGGCTGACCTGGCTTGCGGGCTCGTGCATACCGGGCCAGTAGTAGTACTGCGCAGCTTCATAGAGCTTGAGGAAGAAGTCGTTCCACGGACCCACCCATTCGGTTGCGTCAATGGCACCCGAGACCAGGTTTTCGTAGATCTGGCCACCCGGCAGGGACACGGGCGACGCGCCGACCTTCGACATAACATCGCCGCCAAGACCGGGAATACGCATCTTGAGACCCTTGAGGTCCTCGGGCGAGTTGATTTCCTTGTTGAACCAGCCGCCCATCTGAAGGCCGGTGTTGCCGCAAGGAATACCCTTGATGCCGAATTCTGCGCCGATCTTGTCGAGCAGGGCCTGACCGCCGCCAAACTTCATCCACGCGTCAATCTCGGTGTAGGTCAGGCCGAACGGTACGGCGGTGAACGGTGCCCAACCGGGGTGCTTGCCCTTCCAGTAGTAGTCTGTGCCGATATAGGCATCCGCGTTGCCAGAGGCGACCTCGTCAAAGCTGTCGAACGCACCGACGCGCTCGCCGGCGGCGAAATACTGAACCGCGATGCGGCCCGCTGTCAGTTCCTCGATGCGGGCGGCCACGCGCTGTGCGCTGGTGCCTAGGCCGGGAAAGTCACGGCCCCATGTTGACACTATGACCATGTCGATACGGTCTTGCGCGATGGCCGGTGCCGCCAGTGCGGACGCCGCCGCGCCGCCGGTGGCGACCTTCAGAAACTTACGTCTTTCCATTGAGTTCATCCTCCTTGTTGACCCTGTCGTTGCCGACGTAGCGTAAGGTAGGCAGTTTTTTCTCTTCGCCCACATTTTTCCACGACGCCAGCTTTGCAGTCTGTCGGGGCGCACCTGCCGAGAACAGGCCCGAGCGACACACGCTGCGCGAACTTGGAGCGTCAGGCGGGCCAGCTTGCAAGAGCAGATTGCAAGAAAGATTAAAAAATAGGCATAAATGCGGCCGCCAAAGCCCTTATGTTGAAAATATAGACGTTAATTGCCTGTCAGGATAGCCATCGCAAAGCTAAGGCGAGGCCCTTGGGTGGTCTTCCCGTGTGTTTCGCCATCTCTAAAGACACGGGTTTGTTCAAAAGACCGGCACGGCAGGATTTACTAAGACCAACGGATAAGGCACAGACCCGGGATCCCGGAAAGAAGGAAATCGTGACGTGATCGAAACAGCTTTTGGCCTGCGCAGCGCCTTCACCGCCCCACACCGTCTTGCCACCAAGGCCGGTGCGGATGTGCTGGAATCCGGCGGCAGTGCGATCGAGGCGATGGTCGCTGCGGCTGCTACCATTGCCGTGGTTTACCCGCATATGAACGGGATCGGCGGCGATGGGTTCTGGCTGATCAAGCGGCCGGGTCAGGCGCCGGTGGGTGTGTTCGCCTGCGGCCAGGCGGCTGGGCTGGCGACGCCGGAATGGTATGCTGATCAGGGTTTTACCATGGCCTTGCCGTCGCGTGGCGGGCTTGCCGCGCTGACCGTGCCCGGCACGATCGGCGGTTGGGGCCGGGCGCTGTCGCTGGTTGAGGGCGGGCATCGCCCGCTGGCAGAGCTTTTGGCACCCGCGATTCGCTATGCCCGTGACGGCATCGCCGTGACCCGCAATCAGTCGGCCACGACGCGCGAGAAACTTGACGGTCTGGCGGATGTGCCGGGCTTTGCCGAGGCGTTTCTTGTTTCGGGCAAGGTGCCCGAGACCGGCAGCCCGTTACGCCAGACCATGCTGGCCGAGACGCTGGCGCGTCTGGCCGAGGCGGGGCTGGAGGATTTCTATAGCGGCGATCTGGCGGCGACCCATGCCGCGTTTCTTGAGCGTGCGGGCAGCCCGCTGCGGGCCGCCGACTTTGCCGACTATGCCGCCCGTCAGGTCACGCCGCTGACCATCCAGACCCGGCAGGGTCAGCTTTACAACATGATCCCGCCGACCCAAGGCATGGCCGCGCTTGGCATTCTTGGCACGTTCGACCGTCTGGGCGTCGAAAAGGGAGAGACATTCGCCCACTGGCACGGGCTGGTCGAATCCACCAAGCAGGCCTTTATCACCCGCAACAGCGAACTGGGTGACGAACGCATGATGCGCCAGCCCGCGCAGGAGTTCCTCACGGATGCCGAGCTAGACCGCATGGCGGGTGAGGTGGACATGACCCGCGCCGCGCCGTGGCCGCATGATCCGGTGCCGGGTGACACCATCTGGATGGGTGCCGCCGATGCCGATGGCACGGTTGTCAGCTTTATCCAAAGCGTGTTCTGGGAATTCGGATCGGGTCTGACCTGCCCGGAAACGGGTGTCTTCTTCCAGAACCGTGGCGCGGGCTTTTCTTTGAAACCCGGCCCCAACCAGCTTGCCCCCGGCAAGCACCCGTTCCATACGCTGATCCCCGGTATGGCGGAACTTAATGACGGGCGGGTGTTTTCCTATGGCACCATGGGCGGCGAGGGCCAGCCCCAGACACAGGCCGCCGTGTTCAGCCGCTACGCGATGTTCGGCCAGCCCCTGCAACAAGCGGTCAGCGCGCCCCGGTGGCTTTTGGGCAAGACATGGGGCGACAGCACCGACAGTCTCAAGATAGAGGCCAACGCCGACCCCGCGCTGGTGCAAAGCCTTCGCGATGCAGGCCACGATATCGAATTGCTGGACCCGTTCTCCAGCCTTGCGGGCCACGCGGGCGGGGTGGTGCGCCACGCTGACGGGCGCACCGAGGCGGCCAGCGATCCGCGGAGCGATGGTGTGTCCTTCGCGGAATAACAACGGCCCGCGCCCTCTTTTGGTGGGGGCGCGGCTTTTGTCACTCGCCCCGGCTGGTCGCGGCCTCATCAGAGGCCGCGTCACCCATCGTCACCTCCTTGGCATCCGACAGATCGCCCTTCAGACGTGGTGCCTTTGATGGGGCGTCTTTCGTGTCGCCGAAATAGATCGTCTGATGTGGGAACGGGATTTCGATGTCGCGAGCATCGAAAATACGCTTGAGAATGCCGTTATAGGCCCGGCCCACGCCCCATTGCTGGCCCGGTACCGTCTTGATCCGCGCCCGCAGCACCACCGCGCTGTCGCCAAAGCTGTTCAGCCCGAACCATTCCAGATCCCCCAGAAGCAAGGGGCGTTGATCGGGATCGCGGCGCAGCTCTTCGTAGGCGTCGAACATGGCTTGCTGCGCCTTTTCGATATCCTCGCCATAGGCCACGCCCATGTCGCACACGAAATAGGAAAAATCGCGCATGAAGTTCGACACCATATCGACGGACGAAAACGGAATGATGTGGAAGGTGCCTTGCAGGTCGCGCAGCGACACCGAGCGCACGGTCAGTTTTTCGACCGTGCCGGTGGTTCCGGCAACGGTGACCACGTCACCCACATTGATCGCGTTCTCGAACTGGATGAACACGCCGGTGATGATGTCCTGTACGAATTTCTGCGCGCCGAAACCGATGGCCAGACCCAGCACACCCGCCGAAGCCAGAAGCGGCCCGATATCCAGACCGATTTCCGACAGGGTCAGCATCAGCGTCAGCACCAGAAGCGCGATGGTCACGGCATTGCGCAACAGCGTCAGCAATGTCGTCTCGCGCGAGGTGGGCGCGGTGCCGTAATCGGGGTTGAGCTTGTAATCCACCCACGAATTCAGCGCGAGCCAGATGATCGCGGCAACCGCCAGTATGCCGACCACGGACATCAGCGTGCCCGAAAAAGAGATGCCTGCGGCCGAAGACAGCCAGCCGCCCACATCCACGAGATGGATCACATCCAGCGTATAAGCCACTACCGCCAGCGCCACGAGGCTGCGCAACACGGTCAGGATCTTGGGCACGATACTGTTCAGACGCGGCTCCAGCAGGGGGATCTTGCGGCGCAGATCCTCGGGCAGGCGCACACCCGCGCGCAGCGATTTGCCGATGGTTCTGATCACCAGCGATGCCAGAAGCGCGGCAAGCACCACCTTGCCTGATCCGATCAGGTAGTCGACCACCACATGGGTCGGGCGCGATACCACCAGAAAGAACATGAAGACCAGATAGCCAAGCATGACCCAGTGCCATGTCCGGGTAAGGGTGCCAAGCACTCCGCCCAACCGTTGCCTGTCGTCGCGCGGATCGTCGGTTTCCGCGTCGTCGTGCTGGGCTGTCAGGCGGCGCGCGATCCAGTTGGCAACGGCCTCGCGGTGGCGGATCACCAGCACGATCAGGTAGATCAGCACGAATACCGACAACAGCGCCGAAACCCCAAGCCCCGCCGCGAAAGAGGCGTTGCGATTAATGATCGGCACCACCAGAAGTTGGCCGTAACCAAGCACGCTGACCAGCAGGCTGGCATGTCGGTTCAAACGTCCGGCGGCATGGTTCGACAGATTGATCAGCCGCAGACCGCCCGTGCTTGGGGAAATGACGGCCCGAATGGCCACCTTGACCAGTTCGACCAGCAGGAACGCATTGAGGTACAGCGCCTGCCGGAACCCGATCTGCGCATAATCCCCCAGCGCCAGCAGCGTGATCGCATAGCCAAGCGCCCAGGCGAGCAGCACGATCATCACATCCAGAGCCGTCGAGCCCAGAAAAAGAAAGACGGACCGCAGGATATTCGAATCCGAGGCCCGTGCGCCCAGATGTTGAAAGACCGGGCGCAGCACCCGGCGCAGTGTCAGGTAGACCGCGACGGTGATCACGATCACCAGGGCAAGCTCTTTGAAGCTGTCCATCAGCACGATCAGCTCCGCGCCGGACAGGCCATCAAAAACACTGCCGCTTCTTTTGATGGCCTGCGTCACCGAGGCAAAGCCCTCGGCTAGTTCCTGTGCGATGTTTTGCGTGATTTCTGCCACCTGCGCCCCGATCGTGGGTGCCCGCGCGGGCTGAGAAGAAACCCCAGCCGCCGTGTCGCCGTCTGGCGCGCGCTGGCCCGCCTGTTCAAGGGCGGCGATAAAGGAGTCCCGCGCGGCATCATCGCGCAGCACCTCCAGCAGGGCCTCTATCGGTGCTGCGGCAAACGCGTCTGCGCCTGTTTCACCGCCGTCTTGCGCGTTTCCGCCATGCGGGATCAGCATCATCGCGGCCAGAACGACCGCCAGCATGGCGCGTGCGACGGACAGCCAGACGGAAGGACGGGATAAAGACATCGGTAAACCTCTTTTCGGGGCGGGCAGCGTCATGGCCACCAAAGCGTTTCACCCGAAACCCGAGACAGCGGTGACAGGCCGTGTTTCAGGTTTTCGCGCAACGCCTTAATCCCATGCGCCCGAACTGTCGAGGGGCGGAGGATGCAGGGGGCACAACCGCCGCACGATTGATGCATCATGCGTGATCTTTCTGCCGTGACCGTCGTCCTGCAACGCGTGACAGGGGGATTGGTTGCATGTTTGCGGCTGATCGCCGAACTTGACTGGAGCGCCATGCCGCCCGATGCCTGCCGAAAGACGTGCCGTGATTGTCTGACCGGGTCGCAAACTGGCGATGCAGCGCGGCCACGGCCCGGTATGGTGGGGCACAGGACCGCGACAGAGTTGCGCCAGTGACCCGAGATATCGGCAACGGACGCAGCGCGTTCAAACAGTGGACAAAACACCGCGTTTCGCGAAATGCGTCAGGAAAGGCCCCGAATGACTGCGCTCCCGCCCGCCGCCCCGCCTGCCGCTGCACATAAATACGGCGTGATCTTCGTCTTTCTTGCGGGGGTCTTGTGGTCGACCGTCGGGCTTGGCATCCGCCTGATCGAAGAGGCAACGGTCTGGCAGATCCTGCTTTACCGGTCGATCAGCATGTCGCTTTTCCTGTATGTCGTCATTCGCCTGCGCTCTGGTGAAAGCCCGTTTGCCCAGATCTGGCGCATCGGGATGCCCGCGGTTGTCGCCGGGCTGTCGCTTGTGGCGGCCTATTCGGGGGGCATCTACGCGATTCAGACCACCTCTGTCGCCAATGCGATGTTGCTGTTTGCAACCGCACCCTTTCTCGCTGCCCTGCTGGGCCGCATGGTGCTGCGCGAATCCGTGCGTTTGGCCACATGGATCGCGATTGCCGTGGCCATCGGCGGCATTGCGATCATGGTTGCCGACAAATCCGGTAGCGTGGCGTTCAAGGGCAGTCTTGCCGCGCTGGGGTCTGCGCTTGGATTTGCGGTGTTCACCGTCGCCCTGCGCTGGGGCCGGACCGGAGAGATGCTGCCAGCGGTCTTTCTGTCGGGTCTTTTCGCGATCGTGATCACCTTTGGCATCTGCATGGTGTCGGGCCTGACGGTGATCCTTGGCCCGCAGGATGGCGCGATCGCCATGGGCATGGGCGTGTTCCAGGTCGGCGCCGGGCTGATCCTTTACACGCTTGGGTCGCGCAGCCTGCCCGCGGCCGAGCTGGCGCTTTTGTCTTTGGCCGAGGTACTGCTTGGCCCGGTCTGGGTGTGGCTGGTCCTTGGCGAGACGGCGAGCGTTAACACGCTGATCGGGGGCGCCGTTTTGCTGGTGGCGATTGCGGGCAACGCGATGTCCGGCAAACGCCGAAAACCACCGCCCATCACCGCGCCCTGAGCCGTTCAGACGCGGCGCGCTATTCCCATTCCATCTGTTCGTAGGTGGTTTGCGCGTTGCGGCCCGCAAGACTGTCGAACTGCTTGAGATAGGCCCAGTCGGATTGATCTATGCCCGGCGCATCCATGATGTCGCCGCCCGTGTCGATGACCGCGCCGATGCGGGCGCGCAGGTTCTCAAGATAGTCCAGCGTGTCGCGCCGCGCTGTATCCAGATCCGTCACCGGCCCATGGCCCGGCACGATATGGGCGGGGGCATGGGCGGCCATAACCTCGAACGCGTCGATCCAGTCCCGGACATTGGATTGCGGGCCAACGCCAAGGATGCGGTCCACATAGACGATATCGCCCGAGAACATCACATCGCGCGCCTCGATCCAGACAAAGCTGTCGCCGGGTGTGTGGGCCGGGCCGGGATTGGTGATGTCCAGCCGCAGCCCGCCGATTTCCAGCCTGTGATCCGCCTCAAAGGTGATGTCGGCATAGGCCGGCTCTGTTCCCTCCAGCGCGTTGCCGAGAAACCGGGCAAGCGCGCTCATCTGCTGGGTGCCGCGCGCCGTCTGATCCGCGACCGCCGCTTGCGAGGCGATGATCGTGGCACCCTCGGCGCGCCAATATCCGTTGCCGAGCCAGCGATGATCCTGGCCGCCGGTGTTGATGACATGCGTCACGGGCTGGTCGGTCAACTCACGGATCACCCGGTGCAGCGCCTCGGCCCCCTGCCACGAACCGCCGGGATCAATCAGAACCGCCCCGTCGGGGGTGGCGATCAGGCCGAAACTTGCATTGTTGGCCAGGTTTTCGGGGCTGCGCTGTTCGGTTTCGCCGATGATGGCCCAGATATCTTTGGCAACGGGCTGTACCTGCAACGTCTCTGCCGTGGCCAGACCGGGCAGGACAAGGGCCAGGGCGGTGACAACGGCCCGGATCATGCGCTGTGCCGATCTGCAAGCGGTGTCACGGCGCGCATCACGCGTTTGGTGGAACGGCGCGGTTTGTATGCTGTCCTGTAGACCTGAACCTGTGTCACGGGCTGTCCTTTCGACGTGAAGCCGCATCATTAACGGTGTTGGCGGCCCGCACCCTGCCTTGCGTGGACCGGAGCGACCTTGATCTGTCTCAAGTACCGGTCCGGGCACAAGATGCGCAAGGCCCTGACGTGGCCCCTTGTTTCATTAGTAGGGCCCGTGTCAGGCTCGTGTCAGGCCAGTGGCAAACTGCCCTTGATCGCCCGGACGGGCTTGTGAACGCACGGGAATGGCCGCATCTTGGGTGATGTTTCAACCAGGTGAAAAGGGGCTGCGCTTGCGCAAACGACATTGGACCGCCGGTCTTGCCCTTGGTGCGGCGGGGCTGTTTCTGGCGGCGCTTTTGCTGGTCTTTCCGGTGCTGGAGCGGGTTTACCTCAATCAGCTTGGGCAGCGCGAATCCTCTACGCTGACCCTTGCGGTCGAGGGGCTGAAAGGCTCTTTGCGCCGGTTCGAGGCGTTGCCCGCACTGATTGCCGACACCCCCGGTCTGGCGCAGGCGCTGCGCGATCCCGCCGATCCCGCGTTGCTTGAACGGGTCAATGCGGATCTGCGGCGCACCGCCCGCGAGGTGGGCCTGTCGGATATCTTCCTGATCGATACCGACGGGCTGACCATCGCCGCCAGCAATCACTGGAAAGAGCTATCCTTTGTCGGCCAGAATTTCGCCTATCGCCCGTATTTTACTGGCGCGCTGTCCGGCGAGCAGGGCCGCTTCTTCGCGCTGGGCACGACCTCGGGCGAGCGCGGGTATTTCTTTGCCGAGCCTGTGCGGGACGGCGCGGAAATCCTTGGGGTGCTGGCGGTCAAGTTCACCGTCGATGGCTTTGAAAAGGCCTGGCGCGACGGCACCAATGATATCATCGTTCTGGACGAGGCCGGGGTGATCTTCATGGCCAGCAGGCCTGATTGGCATTTCCGCGCGCTGGAGCCGCTGACCCGTGCGGCGCTTGCCCGGATCGAACAGACCAAGCAATATCCGATGGACCAGCTACGCCAATTGCGGACCACGCGCCGCGCGGCCGAGGCGGGGTTCGAGCAACTGCAAATCACTGGTGCCACCGGCACCACGGAAACCTTCATTGTCCAAAGCCAGATGATTCCCGAGGCGGGCTGGCAGGTGTCGTTGCTGACCCCGGCGGACCCGGCATGGACACGCGCGGCGGGCACCTTTGCACTGTCGGCCCTGCTGCTTGTGCTGATCGGGCTGGTCGCGACAGTGGTCCTCTTGCGCCGGATGCAGTTGCAGGAACGCATCAATGCCGCCCTGTCCATGCAAGTGGAACTGGAACACCGGGTCACGCAGCGCACCGCCGAATTGAAGGCGGCCAATATCCACATCACTCAGGAGGTCGAGGAACGCCGCGCCGCCGAAACGCTTTTACGGCAAACGCAGACCGAGCTTATCCAGGCTGGAAAGCTGGCCGCGCTGGGGCAGATGTCGGCGGCGCTCAGCCATGAATTCAACCAGCCGCTCGCGGCGGTGAAATCCTTTGCGCGCAATGCGCTGGCCTATCTTGACCGGGGCGAGGCGGACAAGGTGCGCCAGAATGTCGGCATGATCGACGACATGGCCGACAGGCTGGCCGCCATTTCCACGCATCTGCGCAGTTTTGCGCGGCGTCCCGGCGAAAGGACCGAACCGATCCGGCTTGACCGCGCCATCGACGGCGCGCTGGCCATCGTCGAGCCAAAGATGCGCGCCGCCGGCTGCCGGGTAGACCGCCAAGGCAACAGCGCGGCGCTTAGGGTGCTGGGCGGCCAAGTCCGGCTGCAACAGGTTTTCGTCAACCTGCTCAGCAATGCGGTGGATGCCATGGCCGACGATCCCGAGCCTGTCATCGGGCTGCATATCGTCACGGATGCGACCCATGCGCGTGTCACCGTGCGCGATCACGGCGCGGGCATGACCGCGGATGAAATCGCCCAATTGTTCGATCCGTTCTTTACCACAAAGGAGCCGGGCAAGGGGCTTGGGCTGGGGCTGTCGATCTCTTATAACATCGTGCGCGACTTCGGTGGTATGCTGGAGGGGCGCAATCACCCGCAGGGCGGGGCGGTGTTTTCGGTGACGCTGTCACTGGCGCCTGTGGCGATGGAGGCGGCGGAATGATCCCGGCGGGACCGATCCTTTTTGTCGATGATGAAGAGCCCCTGCGCATCGCGGCGCAGCAAACGCTGGACCTGGCGGATCTTGAGTGCCTGTGTTTCGACCGCGCCGCCGACGCGCTGGCGCGGATAGACCCCGAGTTTCCCGGTATCCTGGTCAGTGACATCCGGATGCCGGGGATGGATGGCACCGCACTTTTGCGGGCCGCGCTGCAAAAGGATCCCCAATTGCCGGTGATCCTTGTGACCGGGCATGGTGATCTGGATCTGGCGGTGTCGATGATGCGCGAAGGGGCCTATGATTTCATTGAGAAACCCCATGCGCCCGAACGTCTGGTGGATGCGGTGCGCCGCGCGCTGGCGATGCGCCGCCTGACCATCGAGAACCGGCAATTGCGATCCGAGGTCGCGCCGCTGATCGCCAGCAAGGACGGGCTGCGCGGCTTCAGCAAGGAAATGGAGACCGTGCGCAAACAGATCACCGCCGTTGCCGCGAGTGACGCGGATGTGTTGATCGTGGGCGAAACCGGCACCGGCAAGGGGCTGGCTGCACAGGCGCTGCACGCGGCCAGCGCGCGGGCCGACCGGCCCTTTGCGGCGATCAATTGCGCCGCCTTGCCGGACACCATGATAGAAAGCGAGCTTTTCGGGCATGAACCCGGTGCCTTTGCGGGGGCGGCACGGGCGCGCGCGGGCAAGTTCGAACATGCCCGGCGCGGCACCATCTTTCTGGACGAGATCGACAGTCTGCCGCGCGCGCTTCAGGCCAAGCTTTTGCACGCGGTCGAGACCCGCGCGATCAGCCGGCTTGGCTCGCACGAGCGGATCGACCTTGACGTGCGGTTCATCGCGGCGTCGAAATCCGATCTCGAAGCGGCCGCCGCACAGGGCACTTTTCGCAGTGATCTGCTCTACCGGCTCAACGTGGTGACGATTCGGATGCCGCCGCTGGCCGCGCGGCGCGAGGATATCCCGATGCTGTTCCTGACCTTCGTGGGGCAGATGGCCGAACGCTACAAGCAGCCGGTGCCACAGGTGCCGGGTGCGGTGCTGGATGCCATCGCTGCCCGTGCCTGGCCCGGCAATGCCCGTGAATTGCGCAACGCGGCAGAGCGCTATGTGCTTGGCCTGCCGGATGTCGCCGATCAGCAGGGGCCGCCACCGGGCACGTTGGTGGAACGGGTCGCCGAACACGAGCGCGCGCTGATCGCCGCCAGCCTGGCCGTCAATGCGGGAAGGCTCAAGGACACGTATGAGGCGCTGGGCATTTCGCGCAAGGCGCTTTACGAAAAGATGCAGCGCCACGGGCTGGACCGCGAGTCGTTTGTCGACCCGGACGGTTGAGCGCAAGGCGCTTTCGCGCTACGCAGTTGGGGATGTGTCGGGTTCGACCCAAGAAACGCGGGCTTTGTTCCCGTCGTGACCCACCGGGTCGAAAAACTTGCCCTTGTCCGAAATGTTTGCGGAAACGGTGCTAGGCGATCCACGCTTCGGCATGGTTGCTAAGCCGCGACCCGGCAGGGAGCAACGGTCCGGGCATATCATCAACAGACGCATTCGGGAGGAACCAATGCAGAAACTCACAGCACTCACCTTTGCCGCGACCGTCGCGGTTACAGGCCACGCCTTTGCACAGGACGATGTGGACCGCACCGGCTGGCCGGACAGCTTTACCGTTGGCACCGCGTCGCAGGGCGGCACCTACTTCGCCTATGGCTCGGGCTGGGCGAATCTTGTCGCCGACGAGCTTGGCGTGTCGGGCGGCGGCGAAGTGACCGGCGGGCCGATGCAGAACATGGCGCTGGTGCATACCGGCGATGCGCAATTCGGCATGACGACCATGGGCCCTGCGGCGGAATCTCTTGCCGGAACCAACCCGATCGCTCCGGGTCTGGCCATGAGCAATGCCTGCGCAATGTTCCCGATGTATCAGACACCGTTCAGCGTAACGGCGCTGTCGTCTTCGGGCATCACAGCGGTGGCCGATATCCCTGACGGGGCGCGCATCGGCTTTGGCCCCGCCGGTTCGACCTCCGACACCTATTTCCCCCGCATGATGGAAGAGCTGGGTGTGGATTTCGAGCGCCGCAACGGTGGCTGGTCCGACCTTGGCGGTCAGCTTCAGGACGGTCTGCTGGACGTGATCGCCTTTGCCGCCGGTGTGCCGGTTCCGGCCGTCAGCCAGCTTGAGGTGCAGACGGATGTGAACATCATCGAGTTCACCGAAGAAGAGCAGGCCAAGATCATGGCGGCGTTCCCCGTCTCTGCCTTCGAGATCGCCGCCGATACCTACACCACGCTGGAAGCGCCCGCGCGCTCGGTGTCGATGTGGAACTTCGCCATTGCCAATTGCGACCTGCCCGCCAGCTTTGTCGAGGCGGCTGTCGATGTGGTGATGTCCGACAACGAGCGCATGGTGAACATCCACCGTGCCGCGCGCTCGACCCTGCCCGAGAACTGGGACAAGAACGGCGTGCTCAAGTGGCATCCCGGCGCGGCCCAGTGGTTCAAGGAAAATGCGGGGGCCGATATCCCCGATGACATGATCCACGGCATGTAAACAAAACAGAGGGCGCGGCGTGCCGTCAGGTGCGCCGCGCCGTGTTTGTTTCGTCTCCCCCGCGCAGCGCGGGCATGGGGGCGGGTTTTGTTCGGAACATCGAAGCGCCGACGCGAGGGCCAAGGCGGCTTTGCCAGGGAGGTGGCTATGGTTCAGCAGACAACACAAGCCGAAGAGGCCGTGATCGCAGACGGCATTGATGAAGAGCCGGTCGAGAATAACCGGCGCAGTTTTGATGGGTGGCGGATGCAGGCCGTGGCCGGTTTCGCCGCGCTTTACGCCCTGTTTCACATGGCTGCGCTCAATGGTGTGTCGATCTCGGATTATACCGGAATCACCATTCCGTTCCTGCCGCAATTCCCCATGGAAACATGGAATTTCCGCATTGTGCATATCGCCGGGGCGCTGGCCCTTGGCTTTGTCGTCTATAACGCGATGATGTTTTCTGACAGCGACGAGCCATCCGCCAACGAAAGCAATATCTGGGGCAAGGTCGCCTATGTGCTGTTGCTGCCCGCATTGCTGGCGGTGGGCGCGGGGCTTTGGTTTGCGCGCAACATCGCCTCGGGTACGCTGCCGGAAATGGGCGGGCTGGTGACATGGCCGGCCTTTGCGGGCTCGCCGCTTCAGATGCAGGAAATCTGGTATTTCGGCCTCCCTTTGCTGGCGGCGACGGCAGGGGGGATCATACTGGGCTGGCTGGAAAAGGCCCCGCGCGACCGGTTCCGGGTCTCGGATATCGTGCTGGCGATCTGCGGTGTCGCGGTCGCCGTGTATCTGATCGCGGTTTACGGGACCGCCGCGCGCAACGCGGTCGGCACGCCGTTTGTGCCCATGGGCGTGGCCTTTGCCGCGACCGCAGGCTCCGCGCTGATCCTGGAACTGACGCGCCGTGTCGCGGGGCTGGCGCTGGTGATCATTACCGGCGTTTTCCTGCTTTACACCTTTGTCGCGCATATGTTGCCGGGTATCCTTGCCGTGCAAAGCGCCTACACATGGCAGCGGTTTTTCGGCCATGTCTATTCGGACGCGGGCATCCTTGGGCCGACAACGGCGGTGTCATCGACCTATATCATTCTGTTCATCATCTTCGCGGCCTTTCTTCAGGCTTCCAAGGTGGGGGATTATTTCGTCAACTTCGCCTTTGCCGCCGCCGGGCGGGCGCGGGGCGGCCCGGCCAAGGTCGCGATCTTTGCCTCTGGCCTGATGGGCATGATCAACGGCACCTCGGCGGGGAATGTGGTGGCAACCGGGTCCCTGACCATTCCGCTGATGAAAAAGGTGGGTTACCGCCCGACCACCTCCGGCGCGGTAGAGGCCGCCGCCTCCACGGGTGGGCAGATCATGCCGCCGATCATGGGGGCAGGGGCCTTTATCATGGCCGAGATCACCGGCATCCCTTATCAGGAGATCGCCATTGCCGCGATCATCCCGGCGGTGCTGTATTTCGTGTCGGTCTATTTCATGGTCGATTTCGAAGCCGCCAAGCTGGGTATGCGCGGTATGCGCGAAGACGAGCTGCCCAAATTCAACAAGCTGGTCCGGCAGGTCTATCTGTTCATCCCGATTGTGATCCTGATCGCGGCGCTGTTCATGGGCTATTCGGTGATCCGCGCGGGCACGCTGGCCACTGTTGCGGCGGCCGTGGTGTCCTGGCTGACACCCAACCGCATGGGGTTGCGCGCGATCCTGAAAGCGTTCGAGCTGGCAGGCATCATGTCGATCCAGATTATTGCCGTCTGCGCCTGCGCGGGTATCATCGTCGGGGTCATTTCGCTGACCGGGGTGGGCGCGCGGTTTTCGTCGGTGCTGCTGGATCTGGCCGGTGTCAGCCAGCTTCTGGCGCTGTTCTTTGCCATGTGCATCGCGATTCTGCTGGGCATGGGGATGCCCACGACGGCAGCCTATGCGGTTGCGGCCTCGGTCGTGGCACCGGGCCTTGTGCAGCTTGGTATTCCGATGCTGACAGCGCATTTCTTCGTGTTCTACTTCGCGGTCCTGTCGGCGATCACGCCGCCTGTGGCGCTTGCAAGTTACGCGGCGGCGGGCATTTCGGGGGCCAACCCGATGGAGACGAGCCTTGTCAGCTTCAAGATCGGGATCGCCGCCTTCATCGTGCCGTTCATGTTCTTCTACAACTCGGCGCTGTTGATGGATGGCACCTGGTACGAGGTCGGGCGCGCCGGGCTGACCGCAGTCTTTGGCGTGTTCCTGTTGTCGGGCGGTGTGCAGGGCTGGTTTCTTGGACGGCGCGCGGCCTGGTTCATCCGGGCGGGCCTTGTGCTTGCGGCGCTGTTCATGATCGAGGGTGGATTGGTGACGGACCTTGTCGGCGTGGGCACCGTGGTAGGCGTGTGGCTGGTGCAACGGGTGTTCCGTCCCAGCCCCGACGCCACGATCCCGGTGCGCGGCGCGGATTGACGCGCCTTGCCTTGCCCTTGGCCGGGCGGGTAGCATAAAGCAGGCCATCGCCGGACATGGCCCGGTGATGGCCCGTGGCGCTTCCATTTGGAACGCGCTTTTTCTGTACCGGCACTTGTGCGCTCTTGCTTGCGATGGTCCGGTAACCTCTGCAACTGTGACGACATGCAATCAAACTCGCAACGCCCCCCCGAGCCACGCCTGCGCATCCGTATCGTCTTTGACGCGGACGAGATGATCGGGCCTGGCAAGGCGGATCTTCTGGAACGTATCGACCGGTGCGGTTCGATTGCGGCGGCGGGCCGGGAAATGGGCATGAGCTACAAGCGCGCTTGGGAATTGATCGGCACGCTGAACGCGATGTTTCGCGCGCCGCTGGTCGAGAGCACCCGAGGCGGGCCGGGCGGCGGCGGTGCGGTGCTGACCGATCTGGGGCGCGAGGTGGTGGCGCAGTATCGCGCGTTCGAAGAAGAGGCCGCCGCCGCGGGCGCGGCGCGTCTGGCGACCCTTGGTGCGATGCTCAGGGATATTCCCGACGGAAAATAACGCTTGACCCTGCAATCTTTGGCTTGCGATATGTTTCAGGTGGGCTGCCTTTGACCTGAGCCATCAGGGCCCGGCGGAACGCGTGCAACAATGGGGCGGAGTACAGCGTTTCCCTAAAATCTGCGCGGCAGATTTTTCGCAGAACGCTGTGGCGAAACGTAACATAATCAGGACATGTCATTGATGGTCGCGTCAAGCTTTGTCAAAATCGTTGCACCGGGTATTGGCGTGGCCCTGGCCGGTTTTGCGCAAGCGGACGACGTTACCGTCTTTGCCGCGTCCAGCATGACGAATGCCCTGGCCCGGATCGAACCCGGGTTCGAGGCCGAGACGGGCCATGACCTCACCGTGTCGCTGGCGGGATCGTCGGCGCTGGCCCGTCAGATCCGGCAGGGCGCACCGGCGGATATCTTCATATCGGCCAATCCCGACTGGATGGACATGCTGGAAGCAGACGGGCTGCTACAGGAGGGCACGCGGTTTGACCTTGTGGGAAATTCCCTCGTGCTGATCGCGGCAGACGCAGCGGCAGCCCCTGTCGAGATCGGCCCCGATATGGATCTTGCGGGGCTCTTGGGCCAGGGGCGGCTGGCCATGGCCCATGTCGATGCGGTACCAGCGGGCATATATGGCAAGGCGGCCCTGGACACCCTCGGCCAGTGGGCGAAGGTCGAAACGCGGGTTGTGCAAACCAAGAATGTGCGCTCTGCCCTTGCGTTCGTAGCCTTGGGCGAGGCCCCTTACGGCATCGTTTACGCCACCGACGCGGAAGCGGAAAAAAAAGTGACCGTCGTGGGCCGTTTCCCGGCCGAGACGCATCCACCCATCGTCTACCCGGCTGCCCGCGTCGCGGGCCGTAGCGGGCAGGCCGTGGACGCGTTCCTGTCATACCTGGCTGGACCGGCAGCGCGCGCCGCTTTCGAAGCCGAGGGCTTTGAAATGGCGGGCAGGTAGCACTGACATGTCGGATTGGCTTTCTCCGGCTGAATGGGAGGCGGTGCAGTTGTCGCTGCGGGTGGCGTTCTGGGCCACGCTGTTCAGCTTGCCGGTGGGCGTGACGGTGGCCTATGCGCTGGCGCGCTGGCGGTTTCCGGGGCGCGAGCTGCTGAACATTGTCGTGCATCTGCCGCTGATCATGCCGCCCGTGGTGACCGGCTACCTGCTTTTGCTGACCTTTGGCACACAGGGGCCGGTCGGAGGTTTTCTGGACCGCACGCTGGGCTTTACCTTTGCGTTCAGATGGACCGGTGCGGCGCTGGCCGCCGGGGTCATGGCGTTTCCCTTCATGGTGCGGGCGGTGCGATTGTCCATCGAAGCCGTCGATCCGAAACTGGAGCAGGCCGCGTCGACGCTGGGGGCGTCACGGGGCTGGATCTTTCTCACGGTCACCCTGCCCCTGATCCTGCCGGGCATCATCGCGGGCACGGTGCTGACCTTTGCCAAGGGCATGGGCGAATTCGGGGCCACCATCACCTTTGTCTCGAACATTCCCGGCCAGACCCAGACGATCCCGCTGGCCATTGACCTCGCCCTGGAAACGCCGGGCGGAGAAGCGCTGGCGGCTCGGCTTGCGGTCCTTTCCATCGTTCTGGCGGCCACGGCGCTGGCGCTGTCGGAATGGATTTCGCGCCGCGTGGCGGCCCGTGTTGGGGGCACGTGATGCTGGAGGTGTCCTTGCGCCACGCCTTTGCCGGTTTCACGCTGGATGCCGAGTTCAGCGCACCTGCGGGGGTGACGGTGCTTTTCGGCCGTTCCGGCTCTGGCAAGACGACCATCGTCAACGCGGTGGCGGGCCTGCTGATGCCGGATGAGGGCCGTATCACCTCGGGCGACTGGACCTTGCTGGATACGCAAAAGCGCATCCGACTGAAGCCGCATCGCCGACGGCTGGGCTATATCTTTCAGGAGGGACGGCTGTTTCCGCATATGACCGTGCGGCAGAACCTGGCCTATGGCGCGTGGTTCGCCCCGAAAGACGCCCCGCGCGAGGACATGCCGCGCGTGGTCGAGATGCTGGGCATCGGCCCGTTGCTGGATCGCCGCCCCGGCGCGCTGTCGGGTGGCGAAAAACAGCGGGTCGCCATTGGGCGCGCCCTGCTGTCCGCGCCGCGCCTGATCCTTGCCGATGAACCGCTGGCCGCGCTGGACGAGGCGCGCAAATCCGAAATCCTGCCGTATTTCGAACGGTTGCGCGACGAGGTCAGCGTGCCGATCCTCTATGTCAGCCACTCGGCATCCGAAGTGGCGCGTCTGGCGACGACGGTTGTGGCTCTGCGCGACGGGCGCGTGGCGTCTGCCGGTCCGCCCGAACAGGTGCTGGGCGATGTCGGGGCGATGGGAACCCGCGGCGCGGCCTCGATCCTGACCGCGCGTGTCGTGGCGCATCATGCCGACGGAATAACAGAGTTGTCCGGTGCCGCCGGAACCTTGTGGCTACCCCGCGTCAAGGCCCGCGAAGGGGCCACGATCCGGGTGCGCGTGGTCGCTCAGGATGTGATCCTGTCGCGGGCGCTGCCCGACGGGCTGTCGGCGCTGAACATCCTGACCGGCACCGTGGCCGGGCTGCGCCCCGGTCAGGGACCGGGTGCCATGGTCACGCTGGATATGGGCGGCGAACGGCTGGTGGCGCGGGTCACCCGGCGCTCTGCCGATGCGATGGGCCTGGCCCCCGGCCAGCCCTGTCACGCCATCATCAAGGCCGTGTCCGTGGCACCCCAGGACGTTGGGCAGACCTTTGGGGATGCCCATGGCTGACAGGGCACGGGCGTGGGGATTGCTGTACCCACGCCACCGCACCGATGCCGCGTCCGGAGCGCGCCGCCTTACGCGACGCGGTTGCCGGCTGTCCAGACGCCCTTGACAAACGGGGTGGGCGCGGTGTCGCGGACCCGGATCACATCGCCCCGCAAGCCCGCCACCAGCGCACCGCGATTGTCCAGACCGGCGGCGCGTGCCGGGGCTGCTGTCACCGTGGCGACGGCGCGCGGCATGTCTTGCCAGATCGCGGCCAACCGGAAGGCCGCCAGCAACAGGGCAGAGGGCACGTAATCCGAGGACACGATATCCAGCAATCCCGCTTCTGCCAGCTCGTGGGCCGCGACATTGCCGGAATGCGACCCGCCCCGGATCAGGTTTGGCGCGCCCATCATAACGGCGATTCCGTGCGCGCGGCAGGCCTGCGCGGCCTCCATCGTGGTGGGGAACTCGGCAAAGCCCACGCCATGGGCCGCAGAGGCGGCGACCTGTTCGGTCGTGGTGTCGTCATGGCTGGCCAGAACGGCTCCGACGCGCCGGGCCGCGGCCACCGCGCCGGTCTGATGGGCGTCGCCATAACGGCGCTGAAGCGCCTTGAGATTGTCGACGTGATCGACGAAATCCGCGTCACTCATCGCGCGTTTCTTGCTGACATAGGTTTTCAGCGCGCTGAGATCGCGGAACTGGCGCTGGCCGGGGGTGTGATCCATCAAGCTGACCACGCCGACCCGGTCCTCTGGACCGAAACAGGCCAGTTCCTCCAACAGGGTTTCCGAACAGATCTCGGCGCGCAGATGCAAGAAATGGCTGATCCGGAAATAGCCCGCATCCCGTGCCCGCAGCATTTCATCGGCAAGCTGCCGGGCATATTCGCCATATCCAGCCTTGCCAGTATGGATCGAGCCGACGCGTAGCGCGTCGAAAACGGTGGTGATCCCGGTCGAGGCCAGCTCGCCATCATGTGCCAGCAATGCGGGTAGATACGGCCAGTCCACGTCCGGGCGCGGCTCCATATGGCGCTCAAGATTGTCGGTATGCAATTCCACCAGCCCCGGCAGCACCAGATCGGCGCGGCAATCAAGCGCCCCTGCGGGCACGCCGCCGCCTTCGGCGATCTCGGTGATCTGCCCGTGTTCTATGGTCATCCGCCCGTGCAGCACCGTGTCGGGCAGAACCAGCCGCGCATTGGCAAGCTGCACCGACCCGATTTCAAGCTGTGTTTCAAGGGCCGGGTCCGGGCCGGGACGGAGGGGGGTATTCATCTTGCGTACCTTTTCGAGTTCGGTGGCATGTCGCAATGCGGTGACATCAGGGGCGGACTGTCATTTGGTTCAGGGCTGCCACGGCGCTGGCCACGGCATCCGGCAACGGGCCGTCGTTTCGGATCGTGACCGTATCGCCGCCCGGTGCAAAGCCCATCTGTGCCCGCTCCAGCCGCTGGCGGATCTCTGCCGGGGTTTCGCGTGCGCGCCCGGCCAGCCGGGCCGCCAGCGTTTCCGGCGAGGCGGTTATGTTGAGCACCACGAACCTGTCAAACAGGGCTGCGGCCTCTGGCAGGGCGCGGCGCGACAGGTTGGCAAGGCAATCGGTGCCCGTGCGGGTGGCATCCACGACATCCGTGGGAATGCCGTAGCACAGACCGTGCGCGGACCAGTGCAGGCAAAACGCGCCGGCGCGCGCCATCTGGTCAAAACGCTCGGGGCTGACCGGGTCGTAATCCTCTCCGCCCAAACCGGGGGGGCGAGTGATGATGCGGCGCACAAGCCGGACCTGCGGCAGGCCAGCCTTGATCCCGGCCATGATGGAATCCTTGCCCACGCCAGAGGGGCCGACCACGGCGATGAAGCGGCCCTGGCTCATGCAGCCTGCACCCCGGCAAAGCGCGACACGTCGATTTCGCGGTCGCAGACGCGGGCGCGGGCGGCCTCGTCGTGGAAGATGCCGATGATCGCCGCGCCGCGCGCCTTGGCCCCCTCGATCAGGTCGAGAACGATCTCGCGGTTGACTGCGTCAAGGCTGGCGGTGGGCTCGTCCAGCAATAGCGCGGGATAGTCATGGACAAAGCCGCGCGCGATGTTCACGCGCTGCTGTTCGCCGCCTGAAAAGGTGGTGGGCGACAGCGACCAGAGCCGCTCTGGAATGTTGAGCCGCGCCAGCCGCTCTTCGGCCCGGTGCCGGGCCGTTTCGCTGTCCTGTCCGATCGCGCGCAGCGGTTCGGCCACAACGTCAACGGTGGGGACGCGCGGCACGACGCGCAGGAACTGGCTGACATAGCCGAGGGTTTCGCGCCGCAGCCGGATGATGTCGCGCGGCAGGGCGCGGGTCACGTCCATGTCGCCGATGAAGATATGGCCCGAGGCGGCCACGTAATTGCCGTAGATCATCCGCATCAGGGTGGATTTGCCGGCGCCCGAAACGCCGGTCAGCGCGACGCATTCGCCCTGGGCCACCGACAGGTCTGCGCCGGTCATCACCTGGATGACCGCGCTGCCCTGATTGTGCAGGGTGAAACTTTTGCAGAGGTTTTCGATCCGGATCATGGGATGTGCCTTTCTCAGACCTGAAGGACGCTGGAAACAAGCAGTTGCGTGTAGCCGTGTTGCGGATCGTCGAGCACCTGATCGGTCAGCCCGCTTTCCACCACATGGCCGGATTTCATCACCATCAGCCGATCCGCCAGCAGGCGCACAACCGCCAGGTCATGCGTGACGATGATCGCGCTCAGCCCCATGTCGCGCACCAGCCCGCGCAGCAGGTCGAGGATGCGCGCCTGCACGCTGACATCCAGCCCGCCCGTCGGCTCGTCCATGAACACCAGGCGCGGCCCGGTCACAAGGTTGCGCGCGATTTGCAGGCGTTGCTGCATACCGCCCGAAAAGGTGCTTGGCCTGTCGTCGATCCGGTCCGTGTCAATTTCGACCCGGTCAAGCCAATCGGCGGCTTTGCC
The DNA here is from genome assembly GCA_024742835.1 of Paracoccaceae bacterium. GTDB lineage: Bacteria > Pseudomonadota > Alphaproteobacteria > Rhodobacterales > Rhodobacteraceae > Roseovarius. Next base: position 123,499 of record JANSXS010000001.1, read on the forward strand.
CCGGATATCGCCGTAATGCCGCGCGCCCACGGCCATCAGCCGTTCGCCCACATTGCCGCCCGCCGACACGCCCATGCGCAGGCCGTCGCGCGCGTGCTGGTGGACAAAGGCCCAATCGGTGCGCCCCAGCATCCGGCGTTCGGGCTCTGACATGGTGATCGTGTCGCGCGGGCCGTGGCCGCGGGTGTCGAACACGACCTGCCCCGCATCGGGGGCAAGATGCCCGGCCAGGCAATTCAGCAGGGTTGATTTGCCGGAGCCGGATTCGCCCACGATGCCCAGAACTTCGCCGGGATATAGATCAAAGGACACGTCGGCGCAGCCAATATGCGCGCCGTAACGCTTGGTCACGCCGGTGACTGACAGAAGGGGATGATCGCTCATGCCGCGTCCTTTCCACGATGGCCCTGCGCCTGGCGTTCTTCGCAGTAATCGGTATCCGAGCAGACGAAAAGCCGCCCGCCCTTGTCGTCGAGGATGACCTCGTCGAGATAGCTGTCCTCGGCCCCGCACAGCCCGCAGGGATGCGCGGCTTTTGATGGGTCGAACGGGTGATCCTCGAAATCGAGGCTGACGGATTTCGTGTAGGGCGGCAGGGCATAGATACGCTGTTCGCGCCCCGCGCCGAAAAGCTGGATCGCCGGGCAGTCATCGAGCTTGGGATTGTCGAATTTCGGGATCGGGGAGGGGTCCATCACGTAACGCCCCTCGACCCGTACGGGATAGGCATAGGAAGTGGCGATATGGCCATGACGGCTGATATCCTCGTAGAGTTTGACGTGCATCAGCCCGTATTCCTCCAGGCTGTGCATCTTGCGCGTCTCGCTTTCGCGCGGCTCAAGAAACCGCAGCGGTTCGGGAATGGGGACCTGATAGACGAGGATCTGATCCTCGGTCAGCGCCGCCTCGGGGATGCGGTGGCGGGTCTGGATCACCGAGGCAAGGGCGGTTTTCGTGGTGGTTTCCACCCCCGCCGTGCGTTCAAAGAAGCTGCGGATCGAGACGGCGTGGGTGGTGTCGTCCGCGCCCTGGTCGATCACCTTGAAACGGTCATCGGGCGTAAGTACCGCGGCAGAAACCTGCACACCGCCGGTGCCCCAGCCATAGGGCATGGGCATTTCGCGGCTGGCGAACGGCACCTGGTAGCCGGGAACAGCCAGCCCCTTGAGGATCGCGCGGCGGATCATCCTCTTGGTCTGTTCGTCGAGATAGGCGAAATTGTAGGCCGGTTCGGCCTGATAATCCTGCACGGTCACAAGAGCCCCCTTTGTGCCAGATCGGCTTCCAGCGTCTCTGGCGTGGTGAAATGATGGGTCTGCCAGCCTGCTGCGCGCGCGCCCTCGATATTGGCCGGGCTGTCGTCGATGAACAGGCAGTCACCCGGTGTCAGGCCGGCGCGGCGGCACAGAAGATCGAAAATCGCCTTCTCAGGCTTGGCAAGCCGGACTTTGCCCGACACGATGGTGATGTCGAACGCGTCATGCAGGCGCGGATGCAGGGTCATGCCGATGGGCCAGGTTTCCGCCGACCAGTTGGTGATTGCGTGAACAGGCATGGCGCGGCGGTGCAGATGCTGGATGATGCGCCATGTGCCGTCGATCGGCTCCTGTACGGTCAGCGCGAAATGATCGACATAGGTGGAAAACAACAGGCGGTCGTCGGGATCGTCGATCTCCTGCGCCAAGGCGCCAAAACGTTCGCCCCGGTCGGCGCGCTGGTTGCGGGCAAAGAAATCGGTCCGCTCCAGAAAGGCGTCGACCTCGGCCTCGCTTTCAAGCGCGCGGCGAAAGGCCGGGCGTGGATCCCACTTGACCAGCACATTGCCGATATCAAAGACGATGGCGGTCATTCCGCGGCCTCTTGGGATTGGGCGGCCTGCACCGTGCGGCGCAGTTTGCGCACCAGTTCAAGTTCGGACTGGAAGTCCACGTAATGCGGGAGTTTTATGTGTTCCAGAAAACCCGTGGCCTGAATGTTGTCGGCATGGCTGAGCACGAATTCCGCGTCCTGTGCGGGTGCACCGACGTAATCCTCTCCCAGCTCTTCCCACCGCAGGGCACGGTCCACCAGCGCCATGGCAATCGCCTTGCGCTCGGTCTGTCCGAAAACAAGCCCGTAGCCACGGGTGAACTGCGGCGGCTCGGTTTTGGAGCCCTTGAACTGGTTGACGGTTTCACATTCGGTCACGGTCATATCGCCGATCTCGATGGCAAAGCCCAGTTCGGGGATCTCCATCTCGATGGCGACCATGCCGATGCGCAATTCGCCGACAAAGGCATGGTTGCGCGCGTAGCCGCGCTGTGTGGAATAGGCCAGGCCAAGGGTGAAACCCTCGTCGGCGCGGGTCAGCGCCTGAAGCCGCAAGGCGCGCTCGGCAGGCATTTCCAGCGGTTCGCGGGTCAGGTCGGGGGGCGCTTTGCCGGTGCGGGCGGTTTCCTCGATCAGGCCCTCGTTGTTCAGGAATTCCGTGACATGCGGCACTTCGCCTTGGGTGGCGGGCTGGCTGTGCGCCTGCGGCGCGTCTCCCTCTGCGGCCAGTTTGAAATCCAGCAAACGGTGCGTGTAGTCGAATGTGGGGCCAAGGATCTGCCCGCCGGGCAAGTCCTTGAACGTGGCCGAGATGCGCCGGTCACATGTCATGCGCGCGGTGTCCAGCGGTTCGGAATAGCCAAAACGCGGCAACGTGGTGCGATAGGCGCGGATCAGGAAGATCGCCTCGATCAGGTCGCCGCGCGCCTGCTTGATCGCCAGCGCCGCGAGATCGGGATCGTAAAGCGACCCTTCGGCCATGACCCGGTTGACCGCAAGGGTCAGCTGTTCGCGGATCTGGGCCAGCGACAGTTCGGTCACGTTGCGGTCGCCGCGCCGCTCCTCTGCCAGCCAGCCATGGGCATTCCGGATGGCGCGCTCGCCGCCTTTGACGGACACATACATGTTATAGCACCTCTGTTGAGCGGGGCAGGGCGGCAACGGTGTCGCCGCAGGTGAATACGAAATCCAGACCCAGCGGGTACAGCGCCGCATTGGCCGCGCAGCTTTCCGGATCGGGCAGCGACAGCGCCGCGCGGTCCTTGATGCCGGGCCCGCGCAGGGGTGTGCCGGTGGCGGTCAGTTTTGGCATCTCCACGATCAGCGTGGCAGACCTGTCGGGATATTCGGCGGTGCCGATGGGATACGCATTCAGCGGCAAAAGCGCGTCCCACGCGCCCACGGCAAAGGCGCAGTCGGCCGGGCCTGTGATCGGCGCGCCGGTGTGAAAGGCGATCCAGTCGCGCAGCGCAGGGCAATCCGCCGCACCGGCAAGATGCACCGGCGTATCGGCGTCGCACAGCGTCAGGAGGACGGCTCCGGCGGCGGGCGACAAGGGCGCGGGTGGGCGGGCCCCGGCGATCTGTTGCAGGGTGCCGGGCCGCGCCATGGCGGCCATCACCGCGCGAAAGGCATGTGCGGCGGTGCGCGCAGGGTCGGCAAAGCCGCCTTCAAGGGCAAGCATATCCATCAATCCTCTCCCCGGCTCATGGTAAAGAAATCAACCTTGGTCGCGGCGGCCTTGTCGGCGCGCGAGGTCTGTCGTGCTTCGGTTTCCTCGGTCAGGGGATCAAGCACCTCGGCCTGAATGCGGGGCGCCGCCTGTGTCTGCATGAGCGCGTCGATCAGCGCCGCCGCCTCGGCGCAAGCCTTGCGCCGCCCCTGCACATAGCCGTGCCCGACAGTGCCGCAGCCCAGCTTGAGCGCGCAGCGCGTCACCGTCATTTCGCCCATGTTGAACGCGTCGCCGGTGCCGCCCATGCGGCCCCGGACCATGACGCTGCCCACCTCGGGCGCGCGCAACCAGTCAAAGCCCGGACGCGCGGTCGCGGTGTCCAAAAGGGCCGCGATGCGCCCTTCGGGGGCCTTGGCAAGCAGGCTCATCCATTTTTTTCGGTCGGTGTTCTGCGAAGAGAGATCATTCATCTCGACAACTTCTTGATTTCCTATACAACTAGACACATTATTGCATGATCCCCGCACCTGCGCCAGCCAAGAGATGTGAAACTTGAGTGACAAAACCCCCCGGCCCGGTTCGCGCACCCCGCTTTGGCGGGCCATCGCGGATGCGTTGCGCGCCGATATTTCCGAAGGCCGCTATGGCCCCGGCGACAAGCTGCCGACCGAAAGCGCGTTGGCCGAACGCTTTGGCGTGAACCGCCATACCGTGCGCCACGCATTGGGCGGTCTGGTGGAACAGGGGCTGGTGCGCACGCGGCGTGGATCGGGGGCGTTTGTGACGGCGCAGCCCACGGATTATCCCATCGGGCGGCGCGTGCGCTTTGCCGAGAACCTGCGCCGCGCCGGGCGCTTGCCGGGGCGCGAGATCCTGGCACAGGACATCCGCGCGGCCAGCAGCACCGAGGCCGACGCGCTTGACGTGGCTTCGGGCGCGCAGGTGCTGGTCAGTCACGGTCTGGCCTTTGCCGACGGCCAGCCGCTTGCGCTGTCGGAATCGGTCTTTCCGCTTGACCGGATGCCGGGTCTGCCGGATGCGCTGGCCGAGGAACGCGGTGTCACCCATGCGCTGCGGGCAGTCGGGATCGAGGATTATGACCGGCGCTGGACGCGGATCACCGCCGTTGCGGCCAGCGCCACGCAAGCGCTGCATCTGCGCGTGGCCGAGGGCGCGCCGCTGTTGCGGACAACCGCGCTGAATGTCTCTGCCGGGGGTGTGCCGGTGGAATACGGCTATACCTGGTGGCCCGGCGACCGGATCACCATGACGCTGGAGGATTGACCCCTCAGCCGCCGTATTTTTCCAGAAACGCCGCCGCCGTCAGTTCCCGGAAATCGGGCAGCGCGGCGCGCAGGCGGTCATGGTCCCAATCCCACCAGGCAAGCGCGATCATCCGCGCGGCGATTTCGGTGGGTTGGCGATCGCGGATCTTTTGCGCGGGCATCCCGGCGACGATGCTGTAGGGGGCCACATCGCGGGTCACGACCGCGCCCGCGGCCACAACTGCCCCGTCACCCACCGTGACCTCTGGCTTGATCATCGCGTTATGGCCGATCCATGTGTCATGGCCGATGGTGGCGCGGCGGGATTTGCGATGGGCAAAAAACGCCTCGTCGCGTTCGGTATCATCCCAGTAATCGCCAGAGCGATAAAGAAAGTGATGACAGGACGCCGTGTGCAGCGGATGGTCTGTGGCCCCGATCCGGGTAAAGCTGGCGATATTGGCGAATTTTCCCACGCTGGCGTTGGCGATATCCGCGTAACGGTCGCAATAGGAATAATCGCCCAGTTCGCTATGGGCGATGCGGCTGCCGCGCCCGATCTCGACATAGGCACCAAAGCGTGTGTCGGTCAGCTCGCAATCGGGATGGATGAAAGGCTCTGAAGGGCTGAGACGGGCCATGCTACTTGCTCCCCCCGATCAGCTTGCCGCGCAGCCAGCCCGAGAACCAGTCCATTGCGATCACCATCAGGATGACCAGCACGATGTAATAGCTCACCTCTTCCCAGTCTTTCTGGGTGATGATCGCCTGTGTCAGCAACAGCCCGATGCCGCCGCCGGTGATCGCGCCGATGACGGTGGCGCTTCGGGTGTTGGATTCAAGGTAATACAGGATCTGGCTGAGCAGGACCGGCGTGATCTGCGGGATGACCCCGAAGCGGTAACGCTGCATCGGCTTTGCTCCGGTAGACGACACGCCCTCGATCTGCTTATCGTCGACGTTTTCCAGTGCCTCCGAGAACATCTTGCCGAAACTGCCGGTGTCGGTGATCAGGATCGCCAACGCGCCGGTCATCGGGCCGGGACCGAACGCGCGGCTTAGGATGATCGTCCAGATCAGCCCGTCCACCCCGCGCACGAAGTCGAAAAAGCGGCGCATGGCAAAGCGGATGCTCATCAACCGTGTGAAATTGCGCGCCGCCAGAAAGGCCAGCGGCAAGGCCACCAATGCCGCGCCCATCGTGCCGAGAAAGGCCATCAGGATGGTTTCGAAAATGGCCCAGATCACGTCCTTGTGCCGCCACATGGCGTTGTTCCAGAAATCATGCACCATCGCGGCAAAGTTGCCTTTGCCTTCGACCACGCGGTCGCCCGACACGGCCAGCGCGGCCAGTTTGCCAAGGCTCTTGCCATAGAACGGGCTGTCGAGCGTGAACCAGAACAGCTCCCATCCAAAGGAATAGCGGTACACCTCGGTGCGGGCGCGGGTGACGATGGCGCGCCCGCCCTCGCCGGTGATGTTGACGCGCGCGCCGCTGGCGCTGACCCAGTCGGGGGTCTGGCCGTCAGGCGTGTCCAGAACGATGTCGCGCCCCTCGACGCTGACGGTGACCGTGCCGTAATCGGGGATGTTGTAGCGCAGGGTGGAGCCGTCGATCTCGGCGGTCTCACCGGCCTCCAGCGCGATGCTGACGGCATCCTCGCCGGTGCGGCTCACAAACCCGGGGGTCATCCCCTCGGGGTAGGTGCCCTTGTTCTCGCCCTCGATGGCAAAGACCAGCCCGCCATTGCGATTGTCATGGGTGACATGGGTCTTGTAGCTGTAGCTGTCCGCGACAAGGATCGCGGCGTTATCCATGCGCGCTCGGTCGGCAAGGCCGGGAATGTCGAAGGCGAAGAACAGATAGATGAAGTATCCCAGAAGGACCACGGGTGTCAAAATCGCTATCAGCCGTTTGCGCGCCACCAGCGCGGCTGCGGTCTGTTTCATGTCGTTGGCCTGCGCCATGTCAGCGGTTGCGGTCATGGGTCAGACCTTTCCGATAAGCTTGTTGCGGTAGTGGCTGGATAGCTGGTCAAAGAACACGATGGTCAGAAAAAGCAGGATGAAGATCGCGGCCACCTCGTCATAGCGGCCCTGGCCCCAGCTGAACGCGTTCTTGAGATCATAGCCGATGCCGCCGGAGCCAACGAAACCAAGGATGGCCGAGGCGCGGATATTGACCTCGAACCGCAACAGCGCATAGCTCACCCAGTTCGGAGCGACTTGTGGCACGACGCCCAGAATCATCCGCTGGCTCCAGTTCGCACCAACGGATTCAAGCCCCTCCAGTGGTTTCAGGCTGGCATTCTCGTTGACCTCGGAAAACAGTTTGCCAAGCGCGCCGGCGGTGTGCAGCGCGATGGCGATCATCGCGGGAACCGGTCCACCGCCAAGGATAAAGATCAGCACCAGCGCGATCACGATCTCGGGGATGGCCCGCAGGATGTCCATCAGACGGCGAATGGGGCCGATCAGACGGGCAAACCGCGCAAGCCCGCGCGTGGCCAGTAGCGACAGCACGATCGCGGCAAGCCCGCCGATCAGCGTGGCGGCGGCGGCGATGTTGATCGTCTCGATCATGGAAGGCAGAAATTTCCACATCAGCGCCGGAATAAGCGCGGCTTTCTCGCTGGCCTCGGCCAGAACCTCGCCGGGAAACTTGAAGATGTTAAGGATACCGTCCCAGAACCCGCCTGCGTTGCGGCTGTCGGCCAGCATGAAGCCCGACACCATGAGCGCGATGAAAACGACCAGAATGATACCGCCATACATGCGTTTGGTACGCGCCATGGCCATATAGGCGTCCTGTATTTCGGTCGTGCCCCGTGCGCCAAGGGATTGACCCGGCGTGCTGTCGGTCATGCGGCTTCGCTTTCGTCTTGAGGTTGGAAAAAAGACGTGGCCGGCCCCGTTGGGGGACCGGCCCTTGGATGCGCCTTGCGGCTTACATCTTGGATTTGCGCGCCTCGATGATCGAGATGTAGGCGTCGTGGTTGATCGGCATCATGCCAAGGGCTTCGCCGGCCATGAAGTTGTAGGCGCAGTCCGCGTCCATGTAGGGCAGCGAAGCCATCAGGCCGACCATGTCGAGCTTGACGCGCTCGGGCAGTTCGGTGCGCAGAACGATCGGGCCCTCGGGGATCGGCTTGGATTTCCAGATCTCGACCAGTTCGTTCATGTCCACGAGCCCGGCATCCGATGCCTTGCGCAGCGCGCCGGAATTGTAGCCGTCTTCCCATTCGCCGAGGCCATCGGCCCAGGTCACGCCGCCGTCGACGTCACCGTTGGAGACGGCAACGATGGTTTGTTCGTGACCGCCGGTGAATTTCACTTCACCGAAATACTCGCCTGATTCCATCGTGGAGCCGGTCATTTCGGGGATCTCGATGGAGGGGATCAGGTAGCCAGAGGTGGAATTGGGGTCGCCGAAGCCGAACACCTTGCCCTGAAGATCTTCCAGCGAGGTGATGCCGCTGTCCTTGCGAGCGAAACCGATGGAGTGGTAGCCGTACGAGCCGTCCACGTTGACCTTGACCAGAACCGGTTCGACTGCGTCGGGGTCGGTCAGGTGGGTCTTGGCATAGGCCGATGCGCCCAGCCACGCCATGTCGATGGAGCCGCCCAGCAGGCCCTGGATCACGCCGTCGTAATCGGCCGGGGTGAAAACCTTTGTCGGAACGCCGAGCAGCTCTTCGGTATAGGCGCGAAAGCACTCGTTCGAGGTCATGCGGTCCTGAGCGTTTTCGCCGCCAAGGATGCCGATGCGGAATTCGCTGATTTCGGCGTCCTGCGCGAAACCGGCCGTGCCAAGCGCGGTCGTGGTGGCAAGCACGAGGGCAAGTGTCTTTTTCATGGAGACTCTCCGTTGTGGTCTGGTTTGGGTTGTCTTGGTGGTTCGGATCGGCGTTACGCCGGGACGCGGACGGTTGCATTCGTCCGGTCAAGCGTTTCGATGGCGGTGGAGGTCGCGGCCTCGGAAAAATCCGCGCCGGCCCCGTAGATGTCGCGCGCGACACCCGTGGTCAGTTGATCGGGCGTGCCATCGAACACGATGCGCCCGTCGCGCATCCCGATGACCCGGTCGCAATAGCGCCGCGCGGTATCCAGCGTGTGCAGGTTGGCGATGACCATGCGCCCGTCTTCCTCGTGGATGCGGCGCAGTGCTTCCATCACGATCTGGGCGTTCATCGGGTCGAGAGAGGCAATGGGCTCGTCCGCAAGGATCATGTCGGGATCCTGCATCAGCGCACGCGCGATGGCGACGCGCTGTTGCTGACCGCCCGACAGATCCTCGGCCCGTTTGGGGGCCTGTTCGGCGATGCCGAGACGATCAAGGATCTCGATCGCCCTGAAGATATCGGCCTGCGGGTACAGGTTGAACATCGTGGCCAGCGTCGAGCGCCGGTTCAGCGTGCCGTGCAGCACGTTCGACACCACGTCCATCCGGGGCACAAGATTGAACTGTTGAAAGATCATCGCGCAGCGCGATTGCCACTGTCGTCGATCCGCACCTCGCAGCGAGGTGACATCAAGCCCGTCGAACACGACCTGCCCGTCGCTGGCGTCATTCAACCGGTTGAGCATCCGCAACAGCGTGGACTTGCCCGCGCCAGAGCGCCCGATGATGCCGACCATCGCGGGTTTTTCCACGACAAAGCTGGCTTTGTCCACGGCGATCTTGTCACCAAAGCGCTTTGTCAGCGCGTCTACTGTCAGCATGTGTACCCCCACGATTTGCGGTGATGGCTACGGGCCGCATCCTTAAGTTTCGTGACGCTGCGGAAACAATTTCACGACACTCGTAAAAAACTTTTGTGACATATGGCTGGCGGCTCATGTCGCGATCGTGACCCGTGCGGGGATCGGTCGGTTTTCCGGGCGATCTGGAATTTTCCACGAAATTTTGACGGCTTTTCCGGTTCATGTCATAATTCTGTTACATCAGGGCCGGGCGTCATTTCGGAGACAGGCATGGGCAAAACCGCAGCAGCCACGTTATTTGTCGTGATCGGCTGCGCCAGCGCGCCGCAGGCAAGGATCGCCGACGTGGTCTGCGACACCACTGCGCGCCTGGAGACGCGGCTTGAAACGCAATACGGAGCCCGTTTGCAGGGCAGGGGGGTGCGCGCGCCGGATACGGTGCTGGAAGTCTGGAGCGTGGAGCGCTCGGGCGACTGGCTTCTGGTGCAGACCTATGTGGATGGGCGCTCTTGCATCGTGGCCATGGGCGATGATTGGGAAAACATGGCCACTCCGTCGCAAGGCCCAGCCTGATCGCCACGCAAACATATGATATAAAACAAAACTATTTATTTTTTGCGGCAAGGCTCGTTGCTGGGGACTCCAGTATTCCCGCCGGTGCAACTGTCTGGACGTAACGTCTCTGCTGTCGCTGTGGCGTTACAAAGCCGGGGTAGTCCGGTCCCTGATCCGCGCTGTTTTTGGCGTGGGCTTTGTGTTTGTGCCAAGGGTGGAAAACAATGAATTATATACTCGAATTACTGCATGTGACTGATCAAGAGGCGTCTGGAAAGGCGGTTGCGGATGCGCCGAATCTGTCTGCCGTTCTCAACGCATTGCGCGCCGAAGATCTTGGCGGGGATGGTCTTGCGGACAACACGCTGACCCTGAGCTCTGGTGATGCGATCATTCCCGGTCTTTTCTTTGCCTCTTCCGAAGCCGTTTATGGCTCGGTCGGGATTGCCGATCTGGAAATTCAGAACCAGCTTGGGTTTCAGGCGATGGCGCTTGGCAACCACGAGTTCGATCTGGGCACCGAGGTGCTGGCGGGCCTGATCGACGGCAGCATCAGCGGTGACATTCTCGACGCTGATTACGCCGGTACGGCCTTTCCCTATCTTTCGGCCAACCTCGATTTTTCCAGCGATCCCAATCTTGCCCCGCTGGCCGTGGCCGGTGGCGGCGCACCGCTGCCCAACACGGTCAGCTCGTCCGTGGTGATCGACGTCAATGGCGAGGATATCGGTGTTGTCGGGGCCACAACCCCGACGCTGGCCGCGATTTCGTCGCCCGGCAGTCTGGGCATTTCGCCGGCGCCGTTTGGCGGCAACCCGTCCTCGGCAGAGCTTGATGCGCTTGCCGCCGAGATCCAGACCGAGGTCGATTCATTGCTGGCGGCCAATCCCGGTCTCAACAAGGTGGTTTTGCTGGCGCATATGCAGCGCCTTGAAATCGAAGAGGGTCTGGCGGCGCGGCTGAGCAATGTCGACGTGATCATCGCGGGCGGCTCGAACACGCGCCTTGTGGATGAAAACGACCGCCTTCGCGATGGCGATTCCGGTCAAGGCACCTATCCGATCCTCGTCACCAATGCCGATGGCGGCCAGACGGCGGTCGTCAACACCGATGGCAGCTACAAATATGTCGGGCGTCTGGTCATCGAGTTTGACGATCAGGGCCAGATCATCCCGTCAAGCTATGATCCCGCTGTGTCGGGAGCCTATGCCACGGATGCACGCGGCGTGCTCGAAGCCGGGGCAGAAAACCTGTCCCCCTTTGCCATGACCGAGGCGCAGCAGGTCGGCAACACGGTGCTCGACAGCGCCGCCGAGGGCTCTGTCAGCGTCGATGCGTTCAACGCGCAAACCGGCGTCGTAACCTTGTCAGGCAGCTTTGCCGGGCTGACGGCGGGCAATCCGGGCAACGCACTTTTGCCTGTGGGCGGTGCCGATTCGGCGGGCAACCCGGAAAGCGCCATCCACCTGCACAACGCGGCGGCAGGGGCTAATGGTGGCATCGTGCGCAACTTCACCGTCACCGACAATGGCGACGGGTCTGGCGGCTTCACCGGCACCTTCACCCTGACCCCCGAAGAGGTCATGGCCTTCCTCAACGGTGAAACCTACGTGAACCTGCACACCACCGACTTCGGCAGCGGACAACTGCGCGGCCAGGTCGACATTCCGGCGGCCATCGAGGCAGAGCTTGTCGACCCAGAGGTCGCGCGCATCGCCAGCGAGATTGGCGACCAGATCCTTGCAACGGAATCGGATGTGTTCGGCGTGTCCGGGGTTTTCCTGAACGCCAACCGCGCGGGCGCGGCCGACGTGACGGACCCTGACGGCGTGCGCACGCAGGAAACCAACCTTGGCAACCTGACGGCGGATGCCAATCTGGCTGCCGCGCAGGGGGTTGAAGCGGATGTCGTGATCTCCATCAAGAATGGCGGTGGCATTCGCGCTTCCATTGGCGAGACGGTCGTTCTGCCCGGCGATACCGACGCCACGCGGCAGGTCAACGGCGCGCTGTTCGATGCGCAGGGCAACCTGATCAAGCCCGAAGGCGGCATCAGCCAGAACGACATCGCCTCGGCGCTGGCCTTCAACAACGGGCTGTCGGTCATGACATTGACCCGCGCCGAGATCGTGGGTCTGCTGGAACATGGCGTTGGCGCTCTTCCGGGGGTGTCCGGTGCGTTTCCGCAGATTTCCGGCGTCAAGATCGCGTTTGACCAGTCCGCCCCGTCTGGCGACAGGCTGACCACGGCGGTGATCGTCGACAGTGTCGATAACGTGGTGGCACCGCTGGTCGAGGATGGCGAGATCGTCGGCAACCCCGCCGAGACCTTCAAGATCGTCACGCTGGATTTCCTCGCCTCGCCGCGCTTTGACGACGACGGCAACTTTACCGGGGCGGGCGATGGCTATCCCTTCCCGAACACCAACACTGATCCCGCCCGCGGGGAACTTGGCGACCCGGATGTGGTGGCGCGGGTCAACCTGACCCCGCTGACACAAGACGGCGTGCGCGAAGGGGCGGCCAGCTTTGCCGATACCGGCACTGAACAGGATGCACTGGCCGAATATCTGCTGGCGAATTTCGGCAGTGATGCAACCGCCTTTGCCGAGGCCGACACCGGGCCGGGCCGCGATGACACGATCCAGCAGGTCGCCTTCCGCACCGATACGGTTGGCGAAAGCCAGGGCACCGGCGCGCTGGCGCTGGAGCCGCTGATCCGTCTTGACTCGGAAACCGGCGAGGGCGGCTCCGAGATCGTCGCCTACGAGAACGGTCTTGCCTTCGTGACCAACGGCGAAGAGGATCGCGTCGACGTTTTCGACGTGACCACGGGCGCGCTTGAACGGTCCATCGACCTGACCGGGGTCGCAGATTTCGACGGGCTGCAATCGGTTGCGGTTTCGGATGGCGTCGTGGCTGTCGCCGTTTCGCGCGAAGGGGCTGATCCCGAGATGGCCGTGAACGGCGTGATCGCTTTCTTCGACAACATGGGCAACAGCCTTGGCGAGGTCGAGGTCGGCAACCTGCCCGACAGTGTCACCTTTGCGCCGAACGGCACCACCGTGCTTGTCGCCAACGAGGGCGAGCCGCTCAGCGAAACGGTCGATCCGGCGGGTTCGGTGTCGATCATCGACATTTCCGGCGGCGTCGCCGGTGCGACGGCGGTCACGCTCGACTTCTCGGGCGTCGATCTTTCGGCGGCGCGGATCGTCGGGGATCGCGGCGCGCCTGTCGATGTCGAACCCGAATACATCGCGGTGAATGCCGAGGGCACACGGGCCTATGTCTCGCTTCAGGAGGCAAACGCCTATGCCACGGTCGATCTGACGTCCAACACGATCATCGACGTGAAATCCTTTGGCACGGTCGATCACAGCCAGCCCGGCAACGAGATTGACAGCTCCGATCGTGACAACGCCATCAACATCACCAGCCGACCGCTGGAAGGTCTGCGGATGCCCGACACCATCGCGGCTTTCGGGATCGGTGGGGCCACCTATCTTGCCACCGCCAACGAAGGCGACGCCCGCGATCTGGACGAGGATGAAGAGCGTCTGGCGAATGCCGCCGACGACGGTCTGCTGGATCCGGCGCTGCTGGCCCAGTTGAACGCCGACGGCCTGCTGGATAACGCCAAAATGGGCCGCATCAACATCTCGACCGTCGATGGCGACACGGATGGCGACGGCGACATCGACGTGCTGCACTCCTTTGGCTCGCGCGGCTTCACGATCTTCAACGCGGATACCGGCGCGGTTGTCTTCGACAGCGGCAGCCAGTTCGCCCGTATCGTCGCAGATGCCAATCCCGGCGGCTTCAACGATGATGACGCGGATGACGGCGAGGATCGCTCGGACAACAAGGGCGTCGAGCCCGAGGCAATCGCCATCGGCACCATCGGCGCGCAGACCTACGCCTTTATCGGGCTGGAGCGGGACGGCGGCATCATGGTCTATGATGTGTCTAACCCGGCGGGATCGCAGTTTGTCAGCTATATCAACCCACGCTTCGACGGCGATGTCAGCCCCGAAGGCTTTACCTTCGTATCCGCCGAGGACAGCGAAACAGGCTCTGCCCAACTTATCGCGGCCTACGAGGTGTCTGGCACCACGGTGGTGTACGACCTTGTAGAACTTGGCGCATCGCAGACCGGCACGGACGGGGACGACGTTCTGTTCGGTACCGGCGGCCCGGATACGGTGCTGAGCGGCCTTGGCGATGATCAGATTGACGGCGGCGCTGGACAAGATGTGTTGAATGGCTTCTTCGGTGACGACACGCTTGATGGCGGGTCCGGCGCGGACCTTCTGATTGGCGGTCCGGGTTCTGATCTGATCTACGTGGATGATGCAAACGACGTGGTCGGTGAAAGTCGCAGCTGGGAAGGGGTTGATACGGTTATCTCAAGTGTCGACTTCCGGATGGGCCGGGTTCATATCGAGAATCTGGAACTGACCGGCTCGGCAACGGTTGGAGCCGGTAACGGTCTGCGCAACGAGATCCGCGGCAATGACGGTGACAACCTGCTTGACGGTGGCAAGAACGTCGACACGCTGATCGGCGGTCTTGGCGATGACCGATATTTTATCCGGTCGCCGGGCGATACCGCAGTGGAGACGTTCGATCAGGGTATCGACATTGCAATGGCGTTCCGTAGCTACGCACTTGAAGCCCATATCGAACAACTCTTCCTGCAAACGGTTATCACCAAGGACGGCAATGGCGCGCTTTTGAACGGGATTGGCAACGGGCTCGACAATACGATCGTCGGTAATCCTTACGACAACTTCATCATCGGGCGAGAGGGGCGTGACACCCTCAAGGGTCAAGGCGGTGCCGATACCTTTGTATTCGACCGTGCCATCGGACCGGACAATGTCGACCGGATTATCGACTTCAATGTCAACATGGACGATGAAGGCGACATTTTGTTGATGAAAGCCACGGAGTTCGGGAACATGACGGCGGGTACTCTGGATGAAGCGGCTTTCGTACAAGGGACCGCGGCATTGGACGCGGCTGATCGCTTCATTTTTGATCAAAGCAGCGGTAGCCTCTGGTTTGACGCCGATGGGTCGGGAGGCGACGATCAGACGCTGATTGCCATGTTCGAGCAGGACGCAGTCGTGACATCAGGAGATATCGAGATTTTCTGATCCGCGTCGAAGCGGCCTTTAAACCCGGTTCGTGCAAGACCATGATTGAGGTTTTTCTTGCACGGCCACAATCATGACGCGGACAAGCGTTTCGCCTTTAACCTGAACCATAGATTGAAGGCGAAACGCGTTAAAAAACGGACAGGGCGCATGTCGTCCTGTCTTTTTTGTTCGGTCCACGTGATGTGCACGACACGCTGGTTTGACCACGCTTCAAACCGCGCCTGTGGTGGCAAGTGCCCCTTGCCTTCGGCCTTGCAGGACACATCCTTTCGCAAGGGGCGAGCGGGCAAATCAATGTTCGTAACGCCAGGACCGAAGGACGTTCAATATGCAGACAGAATGCGCGTTTGCGGTGCCGGGCGACATTTCGGCGGCGACGGGCGGCTATCATTATGACAGAAACCTTCTGGCGGCCCTGAACGCGGCGGGCCGCAATACGCGGCATATCGCCTTGCCCGCGTCGTTTCCCTTTCCCGACGTAGCGGACATGCGCACCGCCATAGACGCGCTTGTGCAGGTGCCCCCCGATTGCGCCCTGATCGTCGACGGTCTTGCTTTTGGCGCGCTGCAAACCGACGCGCTGGACCGGGTCACTGCCCCGATCGTGGCGCTGGTACATCACCCGCTGGCCCATGAAAGCGGGTTGCCCGCGTCACAGGCGCAGCGGCTTCGCGTCCTGGAACGGGCCAATCTGGACCGCGCCGCGCATGTACTGGTGCCAAGCGGCCATATCCGCGACGTGCTTTGCGATGGGTTCGGTGTCGCGGCGGAGCGGATCACGGTGCTGCGCCCGGGCAAACCCGATTTTCGCGCGCCCACCGGCGCCGCACCCGATCCGGGTGCGCCGCTGATCCTGTCGGTGGGCCTTTTGCACCCGCGCAAGGGGCACGATATCCTGATCGCGGCACTTGCGGCTTGCGCGGATCTGGCATGGCGCGCGGTGATCGTGGGCACCCCGTGGGAGCCGGGCCATGACGACGTGCTGAGCGGGCAGATCGAGGCGGCGGGGTTGGCCGACCGGATCGAACTGGCGGGACGGGTCGCGCCCGACCGGTTGGCGCGGCTTTACGCCGAGGCGCGGGTTTTCGCGCTGGCGACCCGCTACGAGGGCTATGGGATCGTCTTTGACGAGGCGCTGGTCCATGGCCTGCCGATTGTCGCTACATCCGCAGGCGCGGTGCCGGGCACGGTGCCGACCGAGGCGGGCACGCTTGTGCCGGCCGAGGATGCGCTGGCCTTTGCCCACGCGCTACGCCCGCTTTTGCGCGATGATGCGCAGCACGCAAGAATGGCGCAGGCCGCGCGCCGGGCGGGGCAAGACCTGCCCACATGGGCCGATGCCGCCGAAACGCTTGGCCATATCCTGGACCGTGTGCGGGGCCGCACACCATGACGGCGCGGGATCTGGAGCTTGCGGAAACCCTTGCCCGAGAGGCCGGTGAGATCCTGTTGCGGCATTGGCACCAGCGGGACCGCCTGACCGTGACAACCAAGCGCGCGGGGGATTTCGTGTCGCAGGCGGATGTCGAGGCGGAAACGCATCTCAAGGCGCGGCTGTCCGCCCTGCGGCCCGAGGATGGCTGGCTTGGCGAGGAGACCGGCGGCACCGACCCGGCCGCGCGGCGCTGGATCGTGGACCCGCTGGACGGCACCACCAATTTTCTGCATGGCATTCCGCATTGGTGCGTCAGCATCGCCTTGCAAGACAAGGACGATCTGATTGTCGGCGTGGTGCATGATCCGCTCCGGGGCGAAACCTTTGCCGCGCGGCGGGGCAGCCCGGCCACGCTCAACGGGGAACGGATTGCCCCGTCGCGGACAGGGGATCTGGGGTCGGCGCTTTTCGGGACGGGGATTCCCTTTGGAACAATGCCCCATATCGACGATCACGCCGCGGATATTGCCCGGCTGATGCCGCATTGCGCCGGGGTGCGACGGATGGGATCGGCGGCGCTTGATCTGGCCTATCTGGCGGCGGGGCGGCTTGATGGCTTCTGGGAGCGCCGCTTGCAGCTTTGGGATATCGCGGCGGGCCTTGTGATCCTGCGACAGGCCGGGCTGCGGCCGGAAGGCTGGACCCCGCAAGACCGCCCCGAGAAGAGCGGCACCGTGATCTGTGCGCCACCTGCGATTTTCGAGATTTTCGCCGCGCTTGTGCGCCAGGGCGAGATGCAGGGCGCACAGGACTTGCCCTGACGGCTAGCACTCTACATTGATCAAAAGGGCAACGATGGAGTTTCCTATTGCAGGTTTTCAGGTCGCCGGTGATCGAGGAGGGCACGGCAAGCCGCGTGCTGGCCTTCGGCATTTCCGAAAGAGTGGCGCGTCTGCGCAATGATCTTTCGCTCGATTTGCCCGTCATGTTGCAGGACGACAAAAGTAGCCCGCTTGTCGTCATGATCGGCGCACAGACCGGGGATCGCATGGCGGTGCTTTGCGCGTTTGACGACGCTGAACTTGTGCGGACAGGGCGGCGCGCGGCGATGGTCGGCATGGCTGCCGAACGCGATTTTTGCATTGGGGCGCATCTTCGGCACCGGCCGAAGGTTACCTGTATCCGACTGAAGACCAACAGCCCCGCCGCATCCGGGCAATTGATGCCATGAGGGCAAAGGCGCTTTGGTGTATCGCCCCCGGGCAGGCAGAGATTCGTCCGGGCCTGCTGGGCGAAGGATGCAGGGTTGAAACGCTTTTCACCGCTATCAGCCGTGGCACCGAAAGACTGGTCTTCGAGGGGCGTGTACCCGACAGCGAACACGCTCGGATGCGCGCGCCTGCCCAAGAGGGGGCGTTTCCGTTCCCGGTCAAATATGGCTATTGCACCGTTGGGCGCGTGATTGACGGTGCCTTGGCGGGGCGCGTGGTGTTTGCGCTGCACCCGCATCAGACGGGGTTCTGCATGTCGCCAGAAATGCTGACACCGTTGCCCGATGGGCTGCCACCCGCGCGCGCGGTGCTGGGGGCCAACATGGAAACCGCGCTCAACATCCTGTGGGACAGCGGCGCGTCGGCGGGTGATCGGATCGCCGTGGTGGGGGCCGGGGTCGTGGGCGCGCTGGTGGGTTATCTGGCCGCGCGCCTGCCGGGCGCGGATGTGACGCTGATCGACCGGCTGCCTGCCCGCGCGCCCCTGGGCCATGCGCTTGGCTGTGCCTTTGCCATGCCCGAGGCGGCACCGAAGAAATGTGACGTGGTCATTCACACAAGCGCCACGTCGCAGGGGCTTGCGCTGGCGCTGGATTGCGCCGGGCAGGAGGCCACGATCGTCGAGGCAAGCTGGCATGGCAGTACCCCCACCGCCGTGCCGCTTGGCGGGGCCTTTCACAGCCGCCGCTTGCGGCTTGTCAGCTCCCAGGTGGGGCAGCTCCCGGCCTTGCGCGCGCCGCGCTGGTCCTACGCGCGGCGCATGGCCAAGGCGCTGGACTTGCTTTGCGAACCGGTACTTGATCGCCTGATTTCAGGCGAAACCCCGTTTGAGGATCTACCCGCGCGCTATGGCGCGATCCTGTCTGATCCCGACACGCTGTGTCACCGCATCCGATATCACACAACCTAAGGAAATCACATGTTCGCCGTCGAAGTCCGAGACCACATCATGATCAGCCATTCCTTGCCAGACCCGGTATTCGGCCCGGCGCAGGGGATGCATGGCGCGACCTTCACGGTCGATACCGCCTTTTTCACCGAGGATATCGACGATCACGGTCTGGTCGTTGATATCGGTCTTGCAACCGAAGCCCTGAGCGATGTGCTGGCCCCGCTGCGCTACCGGAACCTTGACGAGGTGCCTGATTTCGCGGGCAAGTTCACGACCACCGAATTCCTGTGCAGACATATCTTTGAACAGATGGCGGGTTTTGTGCGCGAGGGGCGTCTCAAGGATGCGGGGCGGGTAAAGAAACTGCGCATCCTGCTGCATGAAAGCCACATCGCCCGCGCGTGGTATGAGGGCGAGATCTAGCATGGGCTTCACGTCCGACTGGCTGGCGCTGCGCGAACCGGCGGACCATGCGGCGCGCGATGCGGGCCTGCTGCACAGGGCCGTGCGCGCGGCGGGCCCGTCCCCGGTGATCCTTGATCTGGGATGCGGCACGGGATCGACGGTGCGCGCGATGCGGGCGCATTTGCCATCCGGCACGCGCTGGCGGCTGGTGGATAGTGACCCCGTACTGCTGGAGCACGCGACCCGCGCCGCCGGTGACGGGGGCGAGGCGGTGTTGCTGGACATAACCGATATCGACGCCCTGCCGCTGCACAGTGTCACGCTGGTGACGGCTTCCGCACTGCTGGATCTGGTCAGTGCCGCGTGGATGCGGCGGCTGGCAGACCGGCTGAAGGTGCCGTTTTACGCGGCGCTGTCCTATGACGGGCATATGCGCTGGACCCCGGCGCTGCCCGAGGATGCGGGCGTGACCCGCGCGTTCAATGCGCATCAACGGGGGGACAAGGGGATGGGACCGGCGCTTGGCCCGAAGGCGGTGACACAAGGCGCGGAGCTGTTGGAGGCTGCCGGGTTCGACGTGGCGCGCGCCGACAGCGCATGGCGGCTAGGAGCGGGGGATGTGGCCCTGCAAAGCGCGCTGGTCGAAGGGATCGCCACGGCCGCGCGCGAGTCGGGCGTCGAGGAGGCAGACGGTTGGGGCAAGGCGCGCTGTGCGGCGGCGGCGCGCACCGACTGCGTGATCGGGCATGGCGATATTCTGGCGGTGCCGCATGTGGCGGCGGGCAGGGGCGCAGATGCAACAGGTTGATGTGACACCCCGTGTCTGGAACAGCCTGCTGGCGCTGCGTGCGGGGGACGAACCGCCGTGTCTCTCCGGCTGGAGCGAGGGCGAAAAATCCGCCGTCGCCCTGTACCGGCCGCTTGCCTGTCGCGCGCAGGGGCCTGTGACCGTGGCGCAGATCGGCCAGTCACTGGATGCGCGGATCGCGACGGTGACAGGCGACGCGCGCGACGTGTCCGGGCCGGACGGGCTTGCGCATCTGCACCGGATGCGCGCGCTTGTGGACGGGGTGGTGATCGGCGTGCGCACCGCGCTGCATGACCGCCCCCGCATGACGGTCAGGCTGTGTGACGGGACAGATCCCGCCCGCATCGTCATCGACCCGCAAGGGCGACTGCCGGACGAGGCCCCGCTGTTGCAGACACCGGACGTGCGCCGCATCGTCGTGCAGGCGGTGGATCGCCCGCGCCCCAAGGGCGTCGAGGTGATCCGCCTGCACCGGCGAGACGGTGGCCTTGATCCCGATGATATCCTGAGCGCGCTGCGCGCCGCCGGGCTTGGCACCATCATGATCGAGGGGGGTGGCACCACCATTGCCCGCTTTGTCGAGGCCGGGATGCTGACGCGGCTGCATGTGGCGGTCGCGCCGCTTTTGATCGGGGGTGGACAGGCGAGCCTGACCCTGCCAAATCCCGTTTCCCGTCTCTCAGAGGCGCTGCGCCCTGAAACCTGTGTCTTTTCGCTGGGTTCGGATGTGCTTTTCGATTGCGACATGAGGCGCTGACCGGGTAGCCGGTATCACCAAGCAGCAAGTTATCGGCAACGCTCCGCCGTCAACTGCGGTCTATCCGCCCACCCACGAAATCGTCACTGGATGTTTCAACGGGCCAGCCCAGAACATGTAGAGCCGTGTAACCAGAGCGAGTTTCGCATGAAAGATTTCGACAGACCCCCGTCTCTGTCGCCCGAGAGCTGCGCCGCCTGCCAGTCACGCGGCGGGCATTGGTTGCGGACCCTGCCGGTCGCGCGGCGGCGCTGGATCGTGGCGGGGTTGAACGCCGTCACGATCCTTGGACTTTTGGCCGGGATGTGGGCAATGCTGGCCACCCAAGGGCTGGTTGTGGGCGAATATATCATGCTGGCGGCCTATGCGCTGACCCTGCCATGGTTGTCCATCGGGCTTTGGAACAGCGTGATCGGCCTTGTGCTTGACCGGGTCTTTGCGCAGGAGGCGGCAGAGGTCGTCACCCCGGCGCTGGCCCGCGCCAGCGATGGCGACCCGATCCGCGCGCGCACAGCCGTTGTGATGGCCCTGCGCAACGAGGATGCCGACAGGTCGGTGGCGCGGCTGCGCAAGCTGGCGCAAGAGATCGCGCACGGCGCTTACCATGACAGGTTCGGCTTTCACATTCTCAGCGATACCGATGACGCGGATATCGCGCGCCGCGAAGAGGCGCTTGTCGCCGCGTGGCAGGCACAGGAACCGGGCGCGGATATCCAGTATCGCCGCCGCACCGACAATAGTGGCTACAAGGCTGGCAATATCGCGGAATTCGTGCGTCGCGGCGGGGCGGAATACACCTATTTCCTGCCGCTTGACGCCGATAGCGAGATGGGCGCGGCGACTGTCTTGCGCATGGTGCGGGTCATGCAGGCCAGCCCCGAGATCGGCATGTTGCAAAGCCTTGTGACGGGCCTGCCATCGCGGACATTCTTCACCCGTGCGTTCCAGTTCGGTATGCGCCACGGTATGCGCTCTTATACGCTTGGGTCGGCGTGGTGGCAGGCGGATTGCGGGCCCAATTGGGGGCATAACCTGTTGATCCGGCTGCGGCCGTTTCGGGATGCCTGCATGTTGCCGGTGCTGCCCGGTCGCGGCCCGCTTTCGGGGCCGATCATGAGCCACGATCAGGTCGAGGCCGTGCTCATGCGTCGCGCGGGTTACGAGGTGCGCGTCATGGCCCAAGAGACTGAAAGCCGAGAGGAAAACCCGCCGAGCCTTGTGGATTTCATCCGCCGGGAACTGCGCTGGATGAATGGCAACATGCAATATCTGCGCCTGTTGACCCTGCCGGGGCTGAAGCGGCTGAGCCGGGTGCAGCTTGTGCTGGCGATCGCGATGTATGTCAGCGCCCCGGCATGGATGGTGTTCATCCTTGGCGGGGCCGCGATGGCGGGCAGCGATGTGCAGATGTCGTCGGTGCCGCTTTGGGTGGGGCTGGGGTTCTTTGCGATGTTGATGGCCTTCACGTTGATGCCCAAGTTGATGGGGCTGGCGCAGGTTCTGGCGCGGACCGAGCGGGCCGAGGTCTATGGCGGGCGGGCGCGGGTTGTGGCGGGTGGTCTGGCGGAAATCGTGTTTTCCATGCTGATCGCCCCGGTCGTGGCCGTTTCACTGACGCTGTTCATGGGCGGGCTATGCGTCGGCCGTCGTATCGGCTGGGACGCGCAACAGCGCGACAGGCGCGCCTTGCGCTGGTCCGAGGCGGCGCGCGTGCTGTGGCCGCATACCGGGCTTGGCGTGATCCTGCTGGCATGGCTTGTGGCGGTCGCGCCGTGGGCGCTGTGGTTTGCCGCGCCGATCCTGCTGGCGCTGATCTGCGCGATCCCGCTTGCCGTGGTGTCGACCCTGCCCGCGCTTAGCCGATGGTCCATGGCGCAGGGGCTGTTCGACATTCCCGAGGACCGGCTCACCCGCCCCGGTCAGGGGCGGGCGCGGCTTGCGGCAGACCATGCCTGAGCATGGATGATCCCGTGATGATCCCGTGCAAAAGCCTGTCACGAGCGGGGGCCGGATCAATCCATCCGCATCGCTTCGGTTTCGATGCTGATTTCCACCGTGTCGCCGACAAGACCGTTCTCGACGGCGTACATCATGCCGAAATCGCTGCGCTCGATACTGGTGTCGATGGACAGGCCCAGAACGAATTTCTTGTGACCGAACGGGTAGGTATCGGCCTTGTTCAGCGTGACATCCAGGGTCACGGGCTGCGTCGTGCCAAGGATCGTCAGATCGCCGGTCACGGTGCCTGCCGTGTCGCTTTGCGGGGTGCCGCCAGTGGCGACAAAGGTGATTTCGGGGTGGTTCGCCACGTCCAGAAAATCGCCGTTGCGCACATGCCCGTCGCGGGCCTCGTGAAAGGTGGTCACACTGGCGGCATCTATCGTGACCTCGACATCCGAAAGCTTCTGGGTGTCCATGTCATAGGCAAAGCTGCCATTGACCGTGCCGAAGATACCAAGCGTCTTGGCATAGCCGACGTGATCGACAGTGAAAAAGACGGCGGTATGATCGGGATCAAGCTGATAGCGATCGGGCGCCGCGAGGGCGGCAAGGGGGAACGCGGCAAGCGCGGCGGTCACGAATGCAAATCGCATGAGGGCTCCTGTGTCTGAGTGTCTGTGGGGTCTGGTATTAGTGAGATGATAGGTCGGCCGAGATTTTTCGCAAATGACACGGGCGTGATCACGGCCCCGCGGCTTTGCTGTGCAAGCTGGAACATTCACCGCGCCAGGGGCAGCGATGGGCGGGTCGATCCGGACCGCATCCGCGCGGCGATCACCGATCATCTTGCGCCGCTGGATCTGGATGTGCTGGCGCTTCAGGAAGCGGACGAAGAGTGCCGACCACATGCGCGCATCCTTGATATCGACGGCATCGGCCATGCGACCGGGCTGTGCTATCAACATGCGGATGCGGCAATGCGATGGGGGCCGGAAAGCAGCGGGTTTCTTGGCACGATCCTGTTCCTGCATCCGCGCTTTACGCCCACTCACCGCGCCGTGATCGACCTGCCGGGCCATTGTCATCGCGGGGCCGTTGTCATCGAGGCGACCGCGGGGCCGGTGCCGTTTCGTCTGGTCTCGGGGCATTTGTCGCTGACCCAGCCGTTGCGCATTGTCCAGATGCGGATCATCGGCCAGTATCTGCGGCGCCGACCGCCCATGCAGACCGTCCTGCTGGGGGATTTCAATGAATGGCGGCCCTGGGGCGGGCTGATGTTCAGCGCGCGATTGATCGGGCAACGGTTTGGCGGGCCGGTGCGCGGCACGTTTCCATCCCGGTATCCGGTGTTGCCGCTGGACCGGATCATGACGGATCGGGCGGGGGCGATATCCGACGCACAAGTGATCGCGGCCGCCCCGCTGAGCCGCGCCTCGGATCACTTGCCGATCTCGGCTCGGATCACACTGTCGCGAGCGGGCTGATCCGGCCGGCCGCAACTCTGGCCGGGGCCGCGCGCTGCGCTAGATCCTGCCAATAACAAGGAAGTCCAGATGGTCGAGAGCAATTCGACGAATCCGGCCCGAACGCAGGGGCCGCGACAGCCACTGAGCGACTTCGCCCTGCTTGCCGGAGCCTTGGGCGTGGGGTTGGGCCTGGCCGCAACTGCAATATACGCAACGCCGCTTTGGGTGCTTTGCGCCTTTGGTGTTGGGGCGGGGGTTGCGGCGCGCGGGCTGTGGGGCAGTTATCCGCATCACGATCTTGGCCTTTGCAACGCCGTGACGCTGGTGCGCCTTGGGTTGACGGCATTGCTGTTCGGCGCGCTGTTCGAGCCGGGAGCCGTCTCCGCCTGGGCGGTGTTCTGGATCGCGGTGGCGGCCTTTGCACTGGACGGCGTTGACGGGTATCTGGCGCGGCACTCGGGGTTGGCGTCCCGCTTTGGGGCGCGGTTCGACATGGAAACCGACGCGGCCCTGGGGGCGATCCTTGCAACATGGCTGCTTTTGTCCGGCGCGGTTGGCCCGGCGATCCTGATCCTTGGATATCTGCGCTATGCCTTCGTAGTTGCGGGCTGGATCCTGCCCGCGCTGCGCGCCCCCTTGCCCGAGGCGCTGCGCCGCAAGGCGATCTGCGTGGCGCAGATCGGCGCGTTGATCTTTATCACCCTGCCCGGCAACCCGTGGTCGCTTGACGCGCTGGTATCGCTGATCGCGTCGGGGCTGTTGCTGTATTCGTTCGGGGTGGACAGTTTCCGGCTGTTGCGACGGGCCGGATGACGCACGTTGTGAGGCTGCTTGTCGGGGCCGTGCTGGTTTTTGCCGTGCTGGTCCTGCCCAATCATCCGGTCCACATGAGCCCGGCGGCGTTGTTGTTTTTCCCGTGGGAGATGCCAGCGATCCTGCTTTTGATGGTTGCGCTTGGGCCGGTGCGGGGCGCGGCCACGGGGCTGGCGCTGTTTCTGGTGCTCACGGCGGCGCTGAAGCTGGCGGATTACGCGACCTTTCTGGCCTATGACCGGGGCTTTGACCCGGTGCTTGACCTGTTCCTGATCAAGGCGGGCCTTAGCCTTTTGCGCGACAGTGTCGGCATGGTGCAGACCGGGCTTTTGGTGGTGGCGGGGCTGCTGTCAATGACGGCGCTTTTCATGGCTCTGCGACTGGGGCTAAAGGCATGGGCGCGGCTGATGCCGCCACCTGGGCTGCGCAGCGCGGCGCTGGCGGGCTTTGTGGCTTGCACGGGGGTGATCGTGGCCGACACGGGACACCATCTGACCCGTTGGAGCCTGGACACTGACCCGCCCGGCACCGCCTGGACCACCCGTCTGACCGTGACCCGCGCAATGGAGGTGCGCGCGGTCACCGCCGATCTGGTGCGCTTTCGCCGTCAGGCGCGACAGGACGCGATGCAGGATGAACGCCCGCTGCTTGACCATCTGGATGGGCGCGATGTCTACCTGATCTGGATCGAAAGCTACGGGCGCGCCAGCTTTGACAACCCGCTTTACGCGCCCACCCATCTGGCCACGCTGGCCGCCGCGCAGGACAGCATCGCGGAGGCCGGGCTGGCGATGCAAAGTGGCTGGCTGACCTCGCCCACGGCGGGCGGGCAAAGCTGGCTTGCGCATGGCGCGTTGGCCAGCGGGCTTTGGACATCAAATCAGGGGCGGTACGGTGCGATGATCGCAAGCGGGCGCAAATGGCTGTTCCATTTCGCCCGCGACGCCGGATATCGCACCGCTGCCGTCATGCCTGCAATCACGCTGGCCTGGCCGGAAAGTGCCGCCATGGGCTTTGACCACGTGTTCGAGGCGCGTGACATCCCCTATCGCGGCGCGCCCTTCAACTGGGTGACGATGCCGGATCAATTCACCCTGTCGGTCGCACAGGATCTGCTGCCGCCGGACCCAAGGCCGGATTTCATCCAGATCGCGCTGATTTCGTCACATGCGCCGTGGACACCGGTCCCGGATGTGCTGGAATGGGACGGGCTGGGTGATGGCCGTATATTTGATGCGATGGCCGCCAAAGGACCGTCCCCACAGAACTTGTGGCAGGACCGTGACGATATCCGCGACGCGTATCGGCGCGCTGTGGAATATTCTCTCCGGGTGACTTTTGACCATGTGGCGCGGCTGGCCGACAAGGCTCCGCTGGTGATCATCGCGGGGGATCATCAGGCTGCCGGGTTCGTGGCGGGCAGCGACAATCGCGATGTCGCCGTGCATATGATCGGGCCACCGGACCTGATCGAACGGATTGACGGCTGGGGCTGGACAGATGGGCTGGTGCCTGCCGCCGACGGCCCGGTGCGCCGGATGGACATGTTCCGGGACCAGTTCCTGCGCGCGTTCAGCACGCCCGAGCCGCAGCCTGGGGGCCGGTCCTGATGTTTCGGCTGTTTCAATTTGCGGTCTCCATCGGCCTTTTGGCGGGCCTGTTCTGGTGGATGGATGCCGCGCCCATCCTGGCCCGCGTGACACAGGCCCATGCGGGCTGGCTTGCCGCCGGTCTGGCGGGGCTGATCCTGAGCACATTGTCGATGGCGCATCGCTGGCAGCTTACGGCGCGACGGCTGGGCATGGCGATGCCCTACCTGCTGGCGCTGCGGGAATATTACCTGTCGCAATTCCTGAATTCCGTGCTGCCGGGCGGTGTGCTGGGGGATGTGGGCCGCGCAATCCGGGCGCGCGGGCGGGGCAATCTGCGGCGTGCCGGGCAATCGGTTCTGGCCGAGCGGCTGATCGGGCAAGTGGCGATCTTTGCCATCACCGGGCTTGGGCTGAGCGCGGCGTGGCTATGGCCGGGCGGGCCGGACTGGCCGTGGCCCGTGGCGCTTGCGCTGCCTTGTGTTCTCGGGGCCGGTGCCATGGCCATGGTATGCACTCGGCATTTCGGGATTGTGGGCCGCTTTGTGCGTCTGGTCGGGTCGCTGTTGCGCGAGCCGTTGATCCTTTTGCACGCGGTACTGGCGGCGGGGCTGTTGATCTTTAGCCTTTATGCCTGTGCGCGGGCCACCGGGACGATCATCCCGTCAGAGGGCTGGTTCACAGTTCTGCCACTGATCCTGTGCGCCATGCTTGTGCCGCTGTCGGTTGCCGGATGGGGCTGGCGAGAGGCCGCTGCCGTGGCCCTTGTCCCGATGGTGGGGGCCAGCCCGGAAGCGGGGCTGGCCATGGGGCTGTGCTATGGCGCGCTGATGTTTCTGGCGTCCTTGCCTGCGGTGTTTTTCCTTTTTTCCCGCACAGGGCAGGACAACGCGCACGTCGATACCGCACAGGCCTCGCCGCCGGGCGAATGAGCCTGACACACATCCCCAAGCCCCTTGATGCGTGTTGAAGCGTTCCCTGCGCGGAGTTGGGTAATCAGGGGCAGCAGCGTGCGTGCGAGACGACTGGACCATGCAACACGCAGGCCCGCAGAACGGAGACCCGCCATGCCCGAGCCTGTAGAAACCGGCGAAATCCATTTTTTCTACCGTACCGCAATGGAGGTGGAGCAGCCGCAAGGCCCTGACGATCTGCAACGCGTTTTCATGGCGCTGGTGCCGGACGGAGAAGGTCGCGCGCGGCTGTTCCTCATCGGTCGCAAGCGCCTGCCCGAGATCGTCGAAGATGAGGCGGGCCCGGATGCGCGCAACTGGATGCTGCTGACAGAGGTCGGGCCGATCGAGGCCGTGGGCAAGGCGCTGCACCCGGTCCGCTACAAGACCGAGACACGCGGCACACGCGAAACGGCAGAGGCGATTCCGGCCGGGTCCGGGCGTTATGCCATCGTGCAGCGCGAAGACGCCACGCAGCTTGCATACCGGCTGTCCGTGCCGTCAAATCCCGGTGCTGCGCAAAAGGCGTTACGCATCCATAGCGCCGCGCGCTTCGTGATCGCGGTCCGCAACCCCGATATCGACGTGCCGGGTTTTCCAGACGCAAAGCCGGATTACCCCGCCGATTTGCAACGCGCTTTTGCCGAGGAACGCTGGATCGACATTTCCGATGTCCGGCTTCTGGATTATGAGAACGCGCAGTTGGTGCTGATCGGTGCCGCGCACGATCTGGACCCGCTTGATGCCGATCTTGACGGGCGGGCGGACCCGTTCGACAGGTTCGGGCTTGATGCCGATATCTGGCCCGATGCGCCCCTGCGCAGTGGTGCGTTCGCGGCACCCAAACATGCGGCGGACCCTGTCGAGAGCAGTGGCGACCGCAGCAAGGGTGGCAAACGCGGGGGCCTCGCGGCGGCGCAAACCGATTCGGCGGCGGGAGTTGCCGCGGCGCTCAAGGGCATTTCCTTTCCCGCGGTTCGCGCCGGTCTTGTCGGACAGGCACAGGATAACGACGCCCCGCCGGAGGTGATCAGCCTGCTAAAGGCCCTTCCGGATGGTAAATTTGAAACGATGGCGGATGTGGCCTCGGCTGTGGGCGAGCTGCGCTGAGATCGAATATTCGGCCACACCTGACAGCATGGCAGCCCATGCCCGCGACAACAACGATCAGGATATTGCCGCGATCCTTGAAAGGCTGAAGGACCGGGACTATCGCGACGCTGCCGATGTGGCACGTGGCTTTGGCGAGGTCAAAAAGCGCAACGGCACGTGAACAAGCCGTAAGCAGACTGTCGCGAGAGACGTGTTGTATACGCCAAAATCTGAAGGCGTCACGGCTCTCTTTTGCGGGCGCGGCGGGGGTGTGGTGTGAAAATGGGCGGTCGGGTCAAGGACTGCGCAATATTTGCTCGGCTTGCCAGAATCGTTGCGCCTATCTACGGTTAAGGCTGGACAAAGTCTTGATGCATCGGTCCGGGTCTTGACCGATGTCGCGCTGGCGGCCCGGTTGTGGCGCGGGGTCGATAACCGAGACTTGCACAGGACAGAACGATGAGCCCCAGTAAAACGCCGGTCAAGCTTGGCCTTTTGTATTCCAGCACCGGGGTGACATCGGTGGTCGAAAGCCAGCAGCGACAAGCGGCCATTCTGGCCATTGAAGAGATCAACCACGCAGGTGGGCTTCTTGGCGAAGAGCTTTTGTATGCCGGCAATGACACGCGCTCCTTGCCTTCAGGGTTCCGCGCCGAAGGCGAAAGGCTGTTTGCGGAGGACAAGGTCGATGCGCTGTTCGGGTGCTACATGTCGTCGTGCAGAAAGGCGGTCCTGCCGAGTGTGAGCGGCCACAAATCCATGCTGTTCTACCCCACCCATTACGAGGGGTTCGAATACGCGCAAGGCTGCATCTATTCCGGTGCAGCCCCGAACCAGAATGCCAAATGGCTGGCCGATTTCATGACGCAGACTTATGGAAGCCGCTATTTTCTTGTCGGCTCTAACTATGTTTTTCCATATGAAATCAATAGGTTGATGCGTGATCTTTTGTCAAATCGCGGGGCGGATGTTGTGGATGAGGTCTATATCCCGCTCGCGGCTGGCCGCGCGGAGATCGACGATGTGATCAGCCGGATCAAGCAAAACGACCCGGTGATCGTCTTCTCGACGCTGGTGGGGCAGAACGCGGTTGATTTTTACCGGGCCTATGACAAGGCGGGGTTCGATCGTACGCATACGCCGATCTGCTCCGTGACCTCCGGCGAACCCGAGATGGCGGCCATCGGTCCAGACGCCGCCGAGGGTAATATCAAGGTCGCGCCCTATTTCAGCGTGATCGACAGCGCCGCCAATCAGCGTTTCGTCACCCATTTTCGCGATCGCTTTGGCGATGGTGCCGCGCTCTGCGCCGAGGCCGAGGCGGCCTATTTTCAGGTCAGGCTTTTCGCCGAGGCGGTAACGCGGGCGGGCACGACGAATCGTGACGCAATAGAACGGATCCTGCCCACCTTTTCGCTTGAAGCGCCGCAGGGCATGGTCCGGGTCGACGCCAAGACCAACCATACGGTATTGTGGCCGCGGGTGGGTGTGGCCAACGCACAGGGAACCTTCGACATCGTTCGGGAGGCGCCGTCCCCAGTGATCCCGGCCCCCTACCTGATCGAACTAGACGACCCCGAAGACGTGTCCGCAGCAGATCTGACGGAGCAGTATCCGTGATGAGCCGCTTCAGATTGAAAGACCTGCGCGAAATCGCGGTGGTGGTGGTTCACCCACCCGACGAGGATGGTCAGATGATTCTTGATCAGCTGGGCCGGATCGGTTGCCGGAACGCGCTGTCATGGCCACCGCCAGATACTCTTCCAACCGAGTTTGACGTCGCCTTTATCGGCCTGTTCTTCGACCATCAGGATGAAATCAAGACGATGCTCAAGCGCAGCCCAAAGCCCGGCCCGACGATCATCGGGGTGGTGAATTACGAAAACCCCGCCATGCTGCAATTGCTGCTTGATGTAAATGCGGCGGCCGCCACCTCGAAGCCGGTCAAGAGTTTTGGCGTGCTGACCAATCTGGTCGTCGCCCGCGCGCTGTGGCAACAGCAGTTGATCGACAAGGCGCATATCGAAAAGCTGGAGCAGAAGATCAAGGGGCACAAGATCATCGCCAAGGCCAAGTCGATCCTGATGGAGATGCACAACCTGAACGAGCAGGATGCGCATAAGGTGCTCAGAGAACAGGCAATGCAAAAGCGTATCTCGATCGACGAGATGGCCCACGCGGTGATCAACGCAAGTGAACTGTTGTCAATCAAGCGAAGCGATGTATAGTTAACCCACACCGGTGATCAAAGATGCTTGCCGGTGTCTGAAGAGGCCCGTGGCGCAAACGCTTTCCCAGTTGTTGCGCCGTTATAAGGCGGATGCGGTGCTGCATCCGGGCCGGACCAGCCCCAAGGGGCGCTTGATCTCATAAAGCTGCATCACATGATGCAGGGTCGCCATCCAAAGGAATGATCCGTGTTCCAAGGCTCTTGGCCTGTGGACGCCTCATTTGTTCGGGAACCTTTCTAAAATCCATACGTCAAGATCCGCCGGTGAGCAGTGATTGATTCGCCTGTGCGCATCCTGACACCGATCCCGCTTGCCCAAGCTCAGGAGGTTTCTCATGCGCTACCGCCGTTCTTGCGGCTGTGCCCCGATGTCCGGGCGCGTCCGTTGACCCTTTATTCCCGCATTCTCGGCGCGGCCGACCAGCCGGATCTGCATGACAGACTGCACCGTCTGGATCATGCTCATGCCGTCGATCACCTGCGCCTGCCCCGTGCTGACCTCGCGCGCCGCCGCCTGCGCGGCAAGACCGAAGCGGGCCGCGATGTCGCCATTGCCCTGCCGCGCGACCAACAGCTTTTCGATGGTGCGGTGTTGGCGCTTGAAGACCATGGCGCGCTTGTGGTGCGGGCCGAGGCGGAAGACTGGTTGCGCTTTGCCGCGAAGGATGCCGCGACCGCGCTGCGGTTGGGGTATTTCGCAGGCAATCTGCACTGGCGTGTGCGTTTCGAAGGCGCGGTCCTGCTGATCGCCGTCGAAACCGGGGAACATGTGTATATCGAACGTCTGACGCCGATGATCGACGCGGGCGATATCACCCGGATTGTTGATGCGCCGGGGGCTGCGTCATGACGGATGTCTTGCCCTTGCTGCGTTTGATGCAGACCACGGACAGCGCCTTTCCCTCTGGTGCCTTCGCGTTTTCCTCGGGGCTGGAAACCCTCAGGAACGAGGGCAAGGTACGCGGCGCGGGCGATGTTCACGCGATCCTCACCCGTCAGATCCTGCCGCGCTGGCTTGGCTTCGAGCGGCCTTTCCTGAAGCAGGCGATGGAGGCCGCGGACGACACGGACCGACTGCTTGAGATCGACGCGCGCTGCCATGTTCAGAACAGTTCTGACCGGCTGGCCGAGGCGTCGCGCCGGATCGGGCGGTCCCTGTTGGCGGTGCACGGCCGGATCGGTACGCCCCATGTGTCCGAGTTCAGCGCCGCCATCGCACAGGCCGGGCGCGGCACTGCGGCGGGCTACGAACCTGTTGTGCAGGGCGTTGTTGCCGCCGGGCTGGGCCTGTCGCCGTTGCAGGCGCAGGCCGGGACGCTGAACGCGGCGGCCATGGCCTTTGTGTCGGCGGCGGTGCGGCTGGGATGCATCGGCGCGATAGAGGCGCAATCGCTGTTGGCGCAGGTCGCACCCGATATGGCGCGGGGCCTGGCCGAGCCGTGCCCCGACCGCGCAGGCAGCTTTTCACCCCTGTCCGAAATCGCCGCCGTCCGACGCAACACCACCCATGCCAGCCTTTTCGCCACCTGAAAGACCATGGTCAGGATCAAGGAAACCGAATGCTACTGACACCGACAGAACTTGAACGATTGACGATTTTCACCGCCGCCGAACTGGCGCGCAAGCGGCGCGCCCGTGGCAGGCTGCTGAACGCGCCAGAGGCGATCGCGCTGATTTGCGACGAGATTCTGGAAGGCGCGCGCGACGGGCGCAGCGTGGCGGATCTTATCAGTTTCGGCTCTACCATTCTGACGGGCGATGACGTGATGCCGGGTGTCGAGGATCTTGTCCCGATGATCCAGGTCGAGGGGGTCTTTCCCGACGGCACCAAGCTTGTCACCGTGCATGACCCGATCCGGCCGGGCACCACGGCGCGCGACGACACCTATCGCCAGCCCGGTGAATTCCGCGTGGCCGAGGGCGAAATAGAGCTGAACGCCGGCCGCGACACCATCACGCTGACGGTGCGCAATACCGGGGACCGCCCCGTTCAGGTCGGCAGCCATTACCACTTTTTCGAGGCTAACAAGGCGCTGGATATGGACCGCGCCGCCGCTTTTGGCTTTCGGCTGGATATCCCGGCGGGCACCGCTGTGCGGTTTGAGCCGGGTCAGGAGAAAGAGGTCACGCTGTGCACCTTCGGTGGTGAGAAGCGCCTGACAGGGCTGAACAATCTGACGAATGGCGAGGTCAACGAGACAAACAAGGCCGCCGCGCTGGAACGCGCGAAAGCGGCCGGGTTCAAGGGGGCCTGATCATGGTAAAGATGACACGAGCGGAATACGCGGCGATGTTCGGCCCGACCACCGGCGACATGATCCGGCTGGGCGATACCGAGCTTTGGGCCGAGATCGAACATGATTTCACCCATTATGGCGATGAATGCCTGCATGGCGGCGGCAAGACCCTGCGCGACGGGCTTGGGCTGGCCGTTGGCGTGACAAGTGCGGGCGGGTCGCTCGACATGCTGATTTGTAATGTCGTGGTGATCGACGCGGTGGCAGGCATCGTCAAGGGCGATATCGGCATCAAGGATGGCAAGATCGTCGCCATCGGCAAGGCGGGCAATCCGGCCACGATGGACGGCGTCGATCCGCGCCTGATCGTGGGCGCGGGCACCACGGTGCGCGACGCCGAGGGCATGATCGCCACGGCGGGCGCTATTGACGTGCATGTGCATTTCGACAGCGCGCAATTGGTGGATCATGCGATTTCATCGGGGATCACCACGATGCTTGGCGGCTCTTTGGGGCCGATCACTGTGGGTATTGACTGTGGCGGGGTATTCAACACCGGCAAGATGCTTCAGGCGGCCGAACACTGGCCGATGAATTTCGGGTTTCTGGGGCGCGGCAACGCGCATGAACCCGCCGCGATGCACGAGCAGATCGAAAACGGCTGTCTGGGGCTGAAGATCCACGAGGATTGGGGCTCCATGCCTGCCGCGATTGATGCCTGCCTGACCGTGGCGGACGAGCTGGATTTCCAGGTGCAGATCCACACCGACACGCTGAACGAAAGCGGGTTTGTCGAGGATACGCTGGGCGCCATCGGGGATCGTACGATTCATATGTACCACACCGAGGGTGCTGGCGGCGGGCACGCCCCCGACATCATCACCGTGGCGGGAAAGGCGAACTGCCTGCCGTCTTCGACCAATCCCACGAACCCCTTTACCGTCAACACCTTCGACGAACATCTCGACATGACGATGGTGTGTCATCACCTCAACCCGTCGATCCCCGAGGACGTGGCCTTTGCCGAAAGCCGTATCCGCGCGCAGACCATCGCCGCAGAGGACGTGCTGCACGATATCGGCGCGATCTCGATGCTGGGGTCTGACAGTCAGGGGATGGGCCGTATCCACGAGGTCATCACCCGCACGTGGCAGCTTGCCTCCAAGATGCGGGTGCAGCGGGGGCGCCTGCCCGATGAAACCGCCGCGAAGGGCGACAACCTGCGCATCAAGCGGTTCATCGCAAAGTATACGATCAACGCGGCGCGGTCTTTCGGGATCGCCGAACATATCGGCTCGCTGGAGCCGGGCAAGATGGCCGATATCGTGCTGTGGAAGCCCGGCTATTTCGGCATCAAGCCCGAACTGGTGGTCAAGGGCGGATTCATCGCCCATGGCGCGATGGGTGACAGCGCCGCGTCGCTTATGACCTGCGAGCCGCTTCTCATGCGCCCGCAATGGGGCTCTTTCGGCAAGGCCGCGCCAGCCTGTGGCGCGTGTTTCGTGAATCCGCGCGCCATTGATGGCGGCCTGTCGGTCAGGCTGGGCCTGACCAAGCAGCTTTTACCGGCGCAGGGCACGCGCACGCTGCGCAAATCCGACATGTTCCTCAATGACGCCTGTCCCGACATCACCGTGGATCCCGCCACCTTCGAAGTGTTCGTGGATGGCGAATTGGCCACCTGCGAACCGGCGCATGAATTGCCCCTGACACAAAGGTACATGCTGCGATGACCCAGTTCATTCCCCTGTCCAAAAGCGATGCGCCGGGGCCGGCGCGTATTGGTATCGGCGGGCCTGTCGGGTCCGGCAAGACGGCGCTGATCGAGGCGATGATGCCGGTCTTCAAGGCGCGCGGAATAGAGGTGGCCGTGGTCACCAACGATCTTGTCACAAAGGAGGACGCGCGCCGCTTGCAAGCAGGCGGGCTGATCGACCCCGAACGCGTCTCTGCGGTCGAGGCGGGCGCCTGTCCGCATACTGTCATCCGCGAGGATCCGACGCTCAACATCGCCGCCGCCGACGATCTGGAAGCGCGGTTTCCGGGGCTTGACCTGATCCTGATCGAGTCGGGTGGCGACAACCTTGCCTCCACCTTCTCGCTGGATCTGGTGGATTGGTGGATGTTTGTCATCGACGTTGGGCAGGGTGACGACATCCCGCGCAAACGCGGCCCCGGCATCCTGCAAAGCGATCTGTTGGTGATCAACAAGCTGGATCTGGCCCCGCATGTCTTTGTCGATGCGGATGCTATACTGGCCGAGGCGCGCCAGATCCGGGCCGCATCGCCGGTGATCGGGTGCCGCTGCAAGGGCGCGCTTATCGAGGGCGTGGACGAGATCGTCGACATGCTGGCGCGCGACCTGCTGTTTCAGGGGGCCGCGTCGTGACCGTGCTTGGCGACATGGTGCTTGGTGTGCAATCCGTCGCCGCCCGATTGCAGTTCCGTGCGTTGGGCGGTCGGACCCATCTGGCGCGGCAGTTCACGCCGCATCCGTTCCATATCACGCGGCCCTTCCATCATCCGGGCGATGCGGGCGGCATGGCCACTTTGTACCTGCAATCCTCGTCGGGCGGGGTCTATTCCGGTGACGACCTGTCGCTGGATATCACGGTCGAGGCCGGGGCGCGGGCGCATGTTACTACGCAGGCATCCACCATCGTGCATGACGCGCGCGGGCGGCAGGGCGTGGCGCAGACCGTGACGTTGACCCTGGCGCAGGGCGCGCGGCTGGATTACCTGCCCGATCCCGCGATCCTGATGAGCGGCGCGAAACTGCGCAATCGGGTCACGCTGCATCTGGGCGACGGGGCGCAGGCGATCCTTGGGGATGCGCAGTTGGCGCATGATCCCGATGGGGATGGTCGCCCCTTTGCTTGGCTTGAGAACGAGATCGAGATCATCGGCCCCGAGGGGACGCGCCTGCTGGATCGGTTCGATCTGGCGGGCGCGGACTGGCCCGCGCGCACCGGCGGCTTTGCCTGTTCGGGGATGATGATCGTGGCCGGTGGGGCGGATGCGGGCGCAGCCATGCACCACGCGGCGGAGGCCGTTCCTCAAACCTATGCCGGTCTGTCCGTTTTCAACGACCGCGATATCGCCCTGATCCGCTTTCTCGCCTCTGATGGCGCGGCGCTGTCGCGGGCGATGGCCGCCACCTGGCGCGCCGCCGCCACCGCGCTTGACGGCCAGCCACCAGCCGCGCGCCGCAAATGAGCAAACCCGCCACCCATTCCATTCCTGCAATCAAAAGGACAAGACCACATGCATCACGGTGATATCGGAAGCAGCCACGATTCAGTCGGAGTCGCGGTCGTGAACTACAAGATGCCTCGCCTGCATACAAAGGCCGAGGTGATCGAGAATTGTCACAAGATCGCGGACATGCTCAAGGGCATGAAACGCGGTCTGCCGGGCATGGATCTGGTGATCTTCCCGGAATATTCGTCTCACGGCGTCATGTATGACGAAACCGAGATGTACGAAACCGCCTCGTCCATCCCCGGCGAGGAGACGGCCATTTTCGCCGAAGCCTGCATCGCGGCGGATGTCTGGGGTGTGTTTTCGCTGACCGGCGAGCGGCACGAGGACCACCCCAACAAGGCCCCCTACAACACGCTCATCCTGATGAACAACAAGGGTGAGATCGTACAGAAATACCGCAAGATCATGCCCTGGGTGCCGATCGAGGGCTGGTATCCCGGCAACTGCACCTATGTCAGCGAAGGCCCCAAGGGGATGAAGATCTCGCTGATCATCTGCGATGACGGCAACTACCCCGAGATCTGGCGCGATTGCGCGATGAAGGGCGCGGAACTGATCGTGCGCTGTCAGGGTTACATGTACCCCGCCAAGGAACAGCAGAGCACCATGGCCAAGGCGATGGCCTGGGCCAATAACAGCTATGTCGCGGTGTCGAACGCCACCGGCTTTGACGGCGTGTTCAGCTTTTTTGGCCATTCCACCATCTGCGGCTTTGACGGGCGCACACTGGGTGAATGCGGCACCGAGGAAATGGGCATTCAATATGCGCCCCTGTCGGTTTCCGCGATCCGCGAGGCGCGGCGTACGATGCAATCCAACAACCATCTCTTCAAGCTGGTGCATCGGGGCTACACGGGGATGCTTGCATCCGGCGATGGCGACAAGGGCACCGCCGAGATGCCCTATGATTTCTACCGCAAATGGGTCGAAGACCCCGAAGGCACGCGCGAGATGGTCGAGGCGATGACCCGGCCCACCGTGGGCACCGAGGAATGCCCGATGGATGGCCTGCCCAACGAGAAGACCAAGGAAACGCACCGCTAGGCGACACTTTGGCCGGCGGGGTCTCCGCCGGCCGTTTCATTGATGGAAACGCCATGTCACTCGACTCCTATCGCCTTGACCGCGAACCCGCCTATTATCCAAGCGCCGATGAGATCGCCCTTTACGAGGCGGCGTATCAGATGCGCTTGCCCGTCATGCTCAAAGGGCCGACGGGATGCGGCAAGACCCGCTTCGTCGAACATATGGCGTGGAAACTGGGCAAGCCGCTGATAACCGTGGCCTGTCACGAGGATATGACCGCTTCTGACTTCGTGGGCCGCTACCTGTTGGGGCCGGATGGCACCTATTGGCAGGACGGGCCGCTGACCCGCGCGGTGCGCGAGGGCGGCATCTGTTATCTTGACGAGATCGTCGAGGCGCGACAGGACACCACTGTCATCATCCACGCGCTGACCGATGACCGCCGCATCCTGCCCTTGGAAAAAAAGGGAGAGCTGGTTCACGCGCATCCCGATTTCCAGTTGGTGATCTCTTACAACCCCGGCTACCAAAGCGTGCTCAAGGATCTCAAGGAATCCACCAAGCAGCGGTTCTGTGCGCTGGATTTCGATTACCCCGCAGCCCCCATCGAGGCGGGGATCGTTGCGTCCGAGGCTGGTCTGAACCGGCAAGATGCCGAGCGGCTGATCAAGATCGCGGGCAAAAGCCGCAATCTGCGCGGCAAGGGTCTGGACGAGGGAGCATCGACCCGGATGCTGATTCATGCCGGGCGGCTGATGGCCGCCGGGCTTCCCATTGCCGAGGCGTGTCAGTTCGCGCTGATCACGCCCATCACCGACGATCCCGAGATACGGTCCACCCTGCGGGCGGCTGTCGATGCCTGTCTTTGACCGGACCCTGCCCGAAGACCTGTCACCGGCCTTGCGCCGGGCTTTTGTCGGCCCGGATCGCGACGCTTTTGTGCAAGCCCGTGACCGGCTGAACGGGGCTGGCTATGGTGCGGGAATCGGGCGCGCCTTCACGTCGGCGGCCCCGCGTGTCGCGGCCCATGCCGGGCCGGACGAGGCGATTGCGCTGGCCGGTGATGCCTCGCGCCTTGCGATCAAGGCCCGGCCGCGTGTCGCCGCCGCCTATCTGGATCTGTGCCCGGTCATCGCTCTCAAGCTGGACGACGCCACCCGGTTCCGGCAGTGGCGCGGGGTGATCGGCCGCGTGTTGGCACAAAGCCCGGCGGCGGCCGGGGTGCTGGTGGCAGGCGGTCAGACATTGCTGGACCGGCTGGGTCTGGACCCTTTCGCGGCGTGGGTGGAAACCGGGCTGCGCCTGTCTGGCGGGGAGAACCGGCTTGCGCTGGCCTATTTCCGGCTTGAAACACCCGAGTCGCGGCGGATTTTGGCGCGCCATGCGGGCGACGTGACCTTTCCTGCGCTGGAATCGGGGCTGAGAGCCTTTTACACCGCGCTTTGGGGTCATGCCCCGGCCCTGCGCGAAGCAGGCACGGAGACGGCCCAAGGCCCGGTGCGGCGCACCACCTTTTCCAACGGTCTCATTCTGATGCCTTCGGCCTTTGCGGGGTTTCGCGGGCAGGAAGCACAGCTTTACCGCGCCGCCATCGCCCATGTGGGCGCGCATCACGCCCATGGCGGGGCGCGTTTTCCGGTCGGCCAACTGAAACCCATGCAGATCGCCGTCATCTCGTTGATCGAGGATGCCCGAGTCGAGACGCTGGCCATGCGCGACATGCCGGGGCTGCTCCGCCTGTGGGCCCCGTTTCACACCGCGCGGCCCGATGGGCTGGCCACCGCACAGGCGCTGTTCGCCGGTCTTGCGCGCGGCTTGATCGACCCGGATTTCTGCCCGGCGCATGGCTGGGTGCGCAAGGGGGTCGAGATGTTTCAGGCGGCTGCCCCGCGTCTGGAGGATCCCGCGATTTCGCGTGAGATCGGCAATATTCTGGGCAATGATCTGGGCCAGATCCGGGTGCAGTTCGATCCGCTGAGCTATGTGGTGCAACCGGCCTATCGGGATGACAATCTGGGCCTTTGGGACTTGCCGGATGATCCCGAAAGCGCCGCAGCGCCGCAGTCGTTTGACATCGACACCGCCGACGCGCGGCAAAGTGAGCTGACCGACGCGCCGCAAGATCAAAAGCACGAGCAGACCAGCCCGGACCAGATCGAGCCGGTGCGGCTGATGGCGGCTGATCCCGAGGCCGGGCGCAAGCTGATCAGCCTGCCGGAATACGATTATCACGCAGGCATCGAGCGCGACGATTGGGTGCAGGTGACGGCCCATGACCCGGTCTCCGGCGCGCCCGGCTTCTGGGAGGCGCTTCGCGCGCGCCATGACACCACGATCACGCGTCTTCAAACGGTGATCGCCGCCAGCCAGGCAGGCACGCGCCGCCGCCTGAAACGTCAGGCCGAGGGCGAGGCGCTGGATCTGGATGCCACGCTGGATGCCGCCATTGCGGTGCGGGCGAATCGCCAGCCCGATCCGAATGTCTATGCGCGCATCCAGCCGCCTGCGCGGTCCATCGCGGTGCATCTGATACTGGATATCTCGCAATCCACCGCCGATTCCGCCGGTCCGGGCCTGAGCATTCTGGATATGGAACGCGATGCCGCGGGTATTCTGGCCGGCACGATGTGCGGTCTGGGGGATGATCTTGCGATGTCCGCTTTCAGCTCGTGCGGGCGGCATGATGTGCGCGTGATCCCGGTCAAGGCGTTCGGCGCACCGCTGACCGAGGCGACAGGCGCGGCCCTTGCGGGCCTGCGCCCGGCCTATTCTACCCGGATCGGCGCGGCGTT
This sequence comes from Paracoccaceae bacterium, assembly GCA_024742835.1. Classification (GTDB taxonomy): domain Bacteria; phylum Pseudomonadota; class Alphaproteobacteria; order Rhodobacterales; family Rhodobacteraceae; genus Roseovarius. The sequence continues at coordinate 163,580 of JANSXS010000001.1, forward strand.
GCGCTTTGCGGCGGACAGTCTGGAACAGGTCTCGCGCCATCGCAGGTTTGTGCTTTTGGTCACTGACGGTGCGCCGTCGGACATCGACGTGTCCGATCCCGAGTATCTGGTTGCCGATGCGCGCCGCGCGGTACAGCGGATGCGTGCGCGCGGGATCGACGCGCTGTGCGTGTCGCTGGGCCAGGACGAGGGGCAGCGCCAGACCGAGATTTTCGGGCGCAAATCCTGTCTGCGGATAAGCGATGTCGCGACATTGCCGGGCAAGCTGTCGGCGTTTTACCTGCGGATGACACGATGAGTATTGTGGGCTTTTCCCCGTTTCGAATGCGCGGCGCGAATGACCGCCGTACCAGCGCGAATGGCCGCTGTGAAAGCAACGTGGATCTTTGCGTGTCACCCCGGACAGAGAATCACCTGACCCAGAGAAAGGAGAGCCGTTATCACGCGCATAAATTCAGTCTGATTTAATCCAGTAACCGCCTGTTTTTTGTACATTGTTATCGAAATTGAAGCGGCTCTTCGGGGCAGGGATACCTGTGTCTGAAAAATAACCTTTAGGAAAAAAATATTCCCCTTATTACTTGACGCATTGGTAAAGTGGTTGCCAAGATTTGGGCAGTGAACCGGAAAACAAACCCGCGGAAACATGAAAACCCAACGAGAGGAAGAACAATGAAATATACCAGACGGAATTTCCTGAAGACCTCGGCCATGGCGGGTGCGCTTGCTGCACCGGGCATCTGGATTCCCCAATCGCGCGGCGCATGGGGTGCAACATTGACAGAAGGCGAGCCGATCAAGGTTGGTGTGCTGTTTTCGCTGACGGGCGGTCTGGCCGTGCCGGAAGAAGATTCGACGCTGGTCATGCAATACGCCATCGACGAGATCAACGCGGCGGGCGGCATCGCCGGATCGCCGATCGAGCCTGTCATCATCGACGCCAAGTCGGATTTCAGTGTTTATTCGGAAAAGGCGCGCGAACTGATCCTGCGCGACCGGGTGATCTCGATCTTCGGCTGCTATACGTCGGCCAGCCGCAAGGCCATCCTGCCGATCGTGATGCAGCGTGACAACCTGCTGTTCTACCCGACCTGCTATGAAGGCGCGGAATGCACGCAGAACACCGTCTGCACGGGGCCGCTGGCCAACCAGCACTCCAAGGATCTGATCCCCTATATGGTCGAGAATTTCGGCAAGAAGGTTTTCTTTGTCGGCTCCAACTATGTCTGGCCGAAAGAGTCGAACAAGAACGCCAAGATCTGGCTGGAAAACGCGGGCGGCGAATTGATGGGCGAGGAATATATCCCGCTGGGCGATTCCGAATTCGGCCCGGTTCTCAACAAGATCCGCGAAGCACAGCCGGATTTCATCTTCTCGACCGTGGTGGGGGCGTCCGATATCGCGTTCCACCGCCAGTTCAAACAGGCTGGATTCGACGCGGAAAAAATGCCGATTGCATCCCTGACCACCGGCGAGATCGAAACAAAGGCGATGGGCGCGGAATACGGGGCAGGGCATTTCCTTTCGGCGCCGTATTTCATGGCACTGGAAAATCCGACAAACGAGAAATTCGTCGAAGGCTTCCTGTCCAGCCCCTATGGCAAGAACGGCGTCACCCACTACAACATGGCCGAGACCTATAATTCGGCTTATGTGTTCAAGGCGGCGATGGAAAAGGCGATTGCCGATCACGGCTTTGACGAGGTCACCTCGGCCCGCGTGCGCGATGCCTGTGCAGGCATCAAACTGGGCGCGGATGTGTCGCCAGAGGGCGAGACCTGGGTGGATGAAAACAACTTCAACACCTGGCTCGTGCCCAAGATCGGCATTTGTCAGTCCGACGGCAGCTTCAAGATCGTGAAGCAGGCCGCAGAGCATGTCGCGCCCGATCCCTACTCGATCTACCCGGATGCCGGCACCTGCATGGCCAATGGCCTTGTCGCGCCCGACGGCACGGTCCGGACCGACGTCATCTGATGCGATCCGTGGTGGCGGCACGTGTCCGCCACCACGCCCGTTACGTTCAAAATCACGCCAATTCAGGGGGTCGGGATGGATATCTCGTCTATCGCTTTTGCCAATTCGCTCATTCTCGGGCTCAGTATCGCGAGCATCTTCTTTGTCGCGGCGCTTGGTCTGACGGTCATCTACGGCACCGCCGGGGTGATCAACATGGCGCATGGTGAATTCATCATGCTGGGCGCGTATACCGTTTATGCGTTGCAGGCCTTTGCAGGCATTCCATATTTCCTGTGCATCCCGGTGGCCTTCGTCGTGGTGGGTGCCATCGGCTTTGCGATAGAAAAATCCCTCATACGGTATTTGTACGACCGCCCGCTTGATACATTGCTGGCCACATGGGGCGTATCGCTGGTGCTGATACAGGGCACGCGGCTGATCTTTGGCAGTGAGCCCAAATATGTCGAGATCCCGCAATTCCTGTCGTCGAACATCGAGATCGGCGGGCTGAGCCTGGGTGTGTTCCGGATCTTCATCATCGTTATGGCGCTGCTGCTGGCGGCCGGGGTCTGGTTCGTTTTCTACAAGACGGATTTCGGCATCAAGATCCGCGCCGTGACCCAGAACCGCGAGATCGCCGCGTCGTTCGGGATCAACTCCGGGCAGGTCTATTCCTTTACGTTCGCGCTTGGTGCCGGGCTTGCCGGTGTGGCGGGGGCCTTGTTCGGGGCGCTGAACATCGTGCTGCCGACAATGGGCATGGGCTATGTCGTCGAGGCGTTCCTGACCGTTGTAACCGGCGGCGGTGCCCTGTTGGGAAGTGCGATCGCAAGCCTCGCCATCGGTGAATTGCAGTCGATCTTCGCGCTCGTCACCAACAGCACCTTTGCGCAATTCCTGATCTTCGTGCTGATCGTCGTGTTCCTGAGATTCCGCCCGCAAGGGCTTATCTCGGCCAGCGGCAAGCGCCGGTAAATGAAACTTGGATCTTTTGACAGGCAGCCGAACCTCATGACTCAGAACCTCTACCACAACAAGACGCTGCAATGGCTCTTCTACCTCTTCGCCTTTGGCGTGATTGGCGCGGTGCCGCTGATCTCTGACGATGCGTTCCTGCTTAACCAGTTGGCCGTTTACGGAGTGTACGGGATGCTGGCCGTCTCCATCAGCCTGTGCTGGGGCAGCGGTGGCATCCTCAATATGGGGCAGGCCATCGCATTCGGTCTTGGGGCGTATTGCATGGCGATGACCATGCAGATGCAGACCCAGGCCGAGGGCACGATCCCGCCCTTCATGCTCAATAACGGGCTTGATGCGCTGCCATGGATCTGGGAGCCGTTCCGGGACACCACGACCGGCATCATGCTGGCGGTTCTGGTGCCGACGGTGTTTTACCTGATCTTTGGCGGGATCATGTTCACCGCCCGCGTTTCGGGGCCGTTCTTTGCTATCCTGACGCTGGCCACGCTGAGCGCCTTTGGCACCATCTTTGTCGATTTGCAGCCTTACACCAACGGGGTAAACGGTATCTCGCCTCCCGGCTCGCTCAATCTGGGCGAGACGGAAATAGATCCCTATTCCAGTGGTGCCTACTGGTTCGTGTTCGGTCTGCTGGTCCTGTGTACGGTCGGGGCGAAACTCATCAATCAAAGCCGCTTCGGCCTGGTCGTGCGCGCGCTCAAGGACGATCCCGAACGCGTGCGGTTCCTTGGCTACAATGTGGCGATCTACGAGACGCTGGTCTACACGCTTTCGGGGCTGATCGCGGCCATCGCCGGGTGCAGCTTTGCGGTTCTGACGCAATATGTGTCGCCCGCGCAGTTCGATGTCGGCTTTTCCATCTCGATCGTGATCTGGGCGGCGCTTGGCGGGCGGAACTCGCTCATCTGGGCAATGTTCGGGGCCTTCACGGTACAGGGTGCGCAAAGCTATGTGGGTGATCAGTTCCTCAACACCTGGATCCTGATCCTCGGCTTTTCCTTCATCCTTGTGGTGCGCTTCCTGCCCGGCGGCTTTGCGGGGCTGGTCGAAGCCGTGCTTGGCCGGGTGGCCAGATCCGACAGCCAGACAGACGCGGCCAGCGTGGACTTCAGCAAAGCGAAGGAGGCGGCGAAATGATCGGTGGATTTTTCAGGGTCGAGAACATCGAGAAAAGCTTTGGCGGCAACAAGGTCATCAATGGCTTCTGCCTCGATGTGGCGGAAAACACGCTGCAATGCCTTGTGGGGCCGAACGGAGCGGGCAAGACCACGATGATCGACCTGATCAGCGGTCGGCAAAAGCCCGATGCGGGCAAGGTTTACCTGAACGGCGACGACATCACCGGCCAAGGCGAGCACGAGATTTCCCGCAAGGGCATCGGGCGCAAGTTCCAGATCCCCGCCGTTCTCAAGGGGCTGACCGTGCGCGAGAACCTGGAGGTCGCCTATAGCCGCGAAGTGAACCCGCTGCGCAACATGTTCGTGATGAAGGCCACGGGCTGTGCCGAGAAACTGGACGAGATTTCCCGACAGGTGCGCCTTACCGAACGGCTGAACGTCGAGGCGGGGCTTTTGTCGCACGGGGAAACGCAATGGCTGGAGATCGGGATGGTGCTGATGCAGGACCCCGCGATCCTGCTGCTGGACGAGCCCGTCGCGGGCATGACCGAGAACGAGATTGGCCTGACCGTCGACATTCTAAACAAGCTCAAACGCACCCACACGATCATCCTTGTCGAGCATGACATGGGCTTCGTGCGCAAGATCGCGGACGTGGTGACGGTGCTGCACATGGGCGCGCTACTGGCCCAAGGCAGCATCGAGGACATCGAAAAGGACGACCGCGTGCGCGCGGTCTATCTTGGCACGGAGGATGCGCACTGATGCTGTTGGAACTGGATAACGTGTCGTCCTTCTACGGGCGGACACAGATTTTGCGGAACATAGATTTCGGCGTCAAAAAAGGCTCCTGCATGTGCGTTCTGGGGCGCAACGGAGTGGGCAAGACCACGCTTTTGCGCACCGTCATGGGGCTTGTCGACAAGATGACCGGTACGATGACTGTCTCGAAGGCGGACGTGACCCGCGCCCGCACTGACGAGCGGGCAAAATACGGCCTTGGATACGTGCCACAGGGCCGCCAGATCCTTGGCAACTTCACGGTGCGCGAAAATATCCTGTTGGGCACCTTCGCCAAGACGGGGCGCGACGGCAAGGTGCCCGACATCTGCCTGGAGCTGTTCCCCTATCTGGCAGAGAACCTCAACCGCCGCGCAGGAGAGCTGTCCGGCGGGCAGCAGCAACAGCTTGCCATATCCCGCGCGCTGGCGGTCGATCCGCAGATTCTTCTGCTCGACGAGCCGACCGAGGGCATCCAGCCCAATATCGTGGCCGAGATCGGGGAAACCCTGCGGATGCTCAACAAGAAGTTGGGCATCAGCATGATCCTGTCCGAGCAGCACATCAAGGTCGCGCGCGATCTCGGGGACCAGTTCGTGATGATGGATAACGGGCGCATCGTGGAAGCCGGCGGCATCGCCGATCTGAGCGACGAGATGGTCGACCGCCACATGACGGTGTGACGACCACACAGGTTTACAACCAAGGGAGAAGAAAATGGAATCAATTCCAAAAAAAGGAACTCCGGAACGAGAGGCGCTGATCAAGGCGCATCTCGAATGCACGGAGTCGATGAAGGGCGTTGCCGGATTTTCGATCCTGAAATGCGAAACGCCGGGCGACACCACCGTCATATCCGGCGGGGTGCATGAGGATCCGCTTCTCAAGCGTGTGCTGTTGCGGATGCGTGGCGAAAGCATGGCGGGCAAGCTGATCATCATTTGCACCGAGGTCGAAAAGGAATGGCGCATCGGCCGTTTGTCGGGCGTGCGCGGGGTGCCACCAGAATTCGTCGACGACCGCGTTTTCACCGACGAACAGGATGCGCAGCACGCCATTTTCCTGATGCGGCTGGATGAACTGCCGGAAACCGCCGGTATGCCGGAGCACTACCAGGAAGGCTGGAAGCACCGCGACGACAACTGGCCCGTCACCTGATCCGCGCCTGAACGCATCACGCCAATTTATGGAAGTGCGGGCGCCGCGTGTCGTGACACGCGTCCCGCCTGCCTGAAAGCCACAAGAGGAAAAGACCATGTCAGCAGCTATGCGACTTGCCGGCTATGCCGACACTTTCGGGGTGCATCCCGGAGGGACCATCAAATTCATGATCAACTGCGACGGCCCCAAGGAATTCAAGGCCGAGATCGTCCAGATGATCAATGGCGACACCAATCCGCGCGGGCCGGGCTTTATCGAAAAGCCGGTGCCGGGCGGTCTGAACATGACCGTGCCGGGCCGCAAGCAGGTGATCCACAGCGGATCCTATGGCTATGTGGCCGATTGCAAGCAATTGCGCGTCGAAAGCTTCACGCTGCAATGCTGGATCTGGCCGACCGCGCCCAAGACCCATCCCAAATACTGGAAGCACGGCGCGCAGGCGCTTGTCGCCAAGTGGAGCGACAACAAGGGATATGGCCTGTTCATCAACGAAAAGGGCCATGTCGAGGTGCGCGTGAACGGTGTCACGCTTGAAAGCCCCGAACCCGTGCGCGATCACGCCTGGCATTTCGTGGCCGCCACCTATGACGCGGCCAGCGGCGAGTTGATCCTGTATCACGAACCACAGGTGCACTATGCCCTTGATCCGGTGATCCCGCCGGTGTCCAAGACGATTTCGGAAAAGATCGCGCATATGTCGATCCCCGCGACAGTCGCGGCCTATACCGAAAGCCTGTCAGACGATCCGACCGCGCAATCCTCGGTGCCCGCCGGTGTCGTTCTGGCCGGGAAATACAACGGCAAAATCGAGGCGCCGCGCATCTGTTCCAAGGCGCTGTCGCGGCAGGATATCGAGACGATGAAGCTGGGCGCGCAATCGGGCCTGACCGAACGCCGCAACTCCGGCCCGACCGGCGCATTGTCCGAGGTGATTGTCGCATCGTGGGATTTCTCGCACGGCATCGACACGATCATGGGCAAGGATTTCGGCCCCTACCGTCTGGATCTGGATTTCGTGAACCTGCCGACACGCGGCATGACCGGCCATAACTGGGGCGGCATGGTGTTCGACTGGAAGGAAGCGCCGCAGGAATACGGCGCGATCAGCTTTCACGACGATGATATCGACGATGCCCGCTGGGAGGTCGATTTCGAATGGCAGGTGCCCGCCGATTGCAAAAGCCGCTCTTACGCGGCCAAGCTGACGACGGAAGATGGCGACGAGGATTACGTACCGTTCTGGGTCGTGCCAGAGATTGGCAAGGAACAGTCCAAGATCGCCTTCATGGTGCCGACGATCAGCTACATGGCCTATGCCAACGAACATGTGGCCTGTAATGCGGGCGCGGCGGAGCTGTTCATCTACCGCGTGCCGATCATGCAGCATCAGAACATGTTCCTGGCCGAGCACCGTGAATACGGCGGGTCGATCTATGACACGCACACGGACGGCACAGGCATCTGTTTCTCGACACGCCTGCGCCCGATCCTTAGCAACCGGCCCAAGTATGACCACTTCCTGGCGCAGGCCCCGTGGCAATACCCGGCGGATCTGCATCTGATCTACTGGCTGGAAACAATGGGGTATGAATACGACTGCATCACCGATGAAGACATCACCTATGACGGGCTTGCGCGTCTGGAAAACTACAATGTCATCATCACCGGATCGCATCCCGAGCATAACTCGGGCACCCAACTTGATGCGCTGCACAACTACACGCAGCGCGGTGGCCGCCTGATGTATATGGGCGCGGATGCGTGGTACTGGGTGCATTCCTTCCACCCCGCCTACGAGGACAAGGGGCGCGGTGTCATCACCGAGATGCGACGCTGCGAGTCCGGCATCCGCACATGGCGCGCCGATCCGGGCGAGTATTATCACGCAGGCACCGGCGAACTTGGCGGCATGTGGCGCTTCCGGGGCCGCTACCTGCATTCGGTCGCAGGTGTGGGCATGTCGTCGGAAGGGTTCGACGTGTCGAGCTACTTCTCGCGTACGCCGGAAAGCAATAACTCTCGCGTGTCCTGGGCGTTCGAGGGGATCGACTATGACGAGAAGCTGGGCAATTTCGGCCTTGTGGGCGGTGGTGCCGCCGGTCTGGAACTCGACATCGTCGATTTCACGCTCGGCTCTCCGCCGCACACGCTGACGGTGGCCACATCGGCAGGTCGCCATACGGAGGCGTATCTTCTGGTGACCGAAGACTTCGGCTTCAACCAGCAGGGTCTGGACGGGACGACGCACCCACGGGTACGTGGAGATATTGCCTTCCATGAGACACCAAACGGAGGCGGATGTTTCTCGTTCTCGTCGATTGCCTATTGTGGGTCGTTGCCGTGGAACAACTGCGACAACAATATCTCGAAGCTGACCAAGAACGTGCTGGATCACTTCATGGTCGACGGGCCACTGCCCGATGCGCCCGCATCCGAGGTCCGGGCGCGCGGTCGTGCGGATGGTGATCCGGCAAACCCCGATCTGATCCCGGCGCAATAACCCTTGGCGGGGCCGGTGGTGTATACGCTGGCCCCGCTTTCAAACATCAAGACCAATAAGCAAACGGAGGCCCGAAATGGTGCGCAGACCCGATCTTGGCTATCGTGACGAGGGCGTGAACCTGAGCGACCCGCGCGCGTTCGACACGGTGCGCCAACCCTTCGGCACTGCGACGGAACTGCCACGGGTCGCCTACCGTTCACTCCAGTTTCTATACCTTGAGGACGAGGCCGTCTGGACCCGCGAATGGGTGCCTGTCGGCACGATCCATGAAATTCCGGAAAAGGGCGATATCCTGCCCTTCACCCTTGGCTATCACGGCGTGCATGTGCAGCGCATGGAGGACGGGCAGCTTGAGGCGCGTTTCAACATGGCCCAGCATGGCGGCTGCCGGATGGTGCCCACCCAATGCCAGCAGGGCGAGCGGACAAGCTGTTCCTTTACCTCCTGCGGATACAGCCGCGACCGTGGCCCAATCACCGACGTCGCAGGGCAGGACGACACGCGCGCGAAATACCAGTACCTTGGCCTGCGCCCCGAACGGTTGCACCCCGTGCAGGTGGCGCAGATCGGCAGCGTGCTTTTTCTGAACATCGACCCGGACGGGGATGCATCGGATCTGGCCGGGGGCATGGACTTGCCCGCACCAGTCATGCGTGCCGATGCGGTGCGCAGCCATCGCCAATGGCTTGAATTCGATGCCAACTGGAAATTCTCGGGCCAGATGTTGGCCCGCGTGGACGATCTGTCAAACTCCACGAACCGGGTGATGCAAGGCCACAGGCGTGCCTCGGATGGGACGCGGATTGCCGTACAGTGGGTCTTTCCCAACTTTGTTCTGCTGACCCAAGGCGGCCAGACCTGTGCCGTCACGCTTCAGCATACGGCGATCACGAAAACGCTTTTCCGCGTGGAAATCCTGTCGGATGGCCTGCTTGCCGACGAGCGTCTTGCGTTCTGGCAGGCCGAACTGGCGCAGGCCGGGGCAGACGCCGAGGCATGGCAAGCCGTCATTCCCGCCGAACCCGCGCGAGACGCGCAAACCGGCACCCAAACCGCCCCTATACAAACTGAAATCGCCGCATGGTGGGCGCAGAACGCCTTGATCACACGGTTCGAAAGGATGCCGCAGGTTGACAGCGACATTCCGATTTTCCGCAACGTGGAGCATTACCTGATATGACCGATCTTTCCCTGCAAGAGCCGTCCGACATGCTTGGCAATACCATCATGGACGGGGTAGCGCTTTACGAAGCCGGCGAGTTCATGCCAGCCTATGACATCTTTCACGCCTGCGCCAAGGCGGGCGACGCGACCGCGTGGTTCTGGCTGTCGGTCATGCACATGAACGGCGATGGCGTCGCGGTGGACAAGGTGATTGGGTTCGAGTTCTGCCGCAAGGCGGCGGACATGGGCGAAATTCAGGCGCAGACAAATCTTGGCGTCATGTATATTCAGGGCGACGGCGTGCCCGAGGATGCGCAGACCGGCCTGACATGGCTGCGCCGCGCCGCCGATGCGGGCGATACCGGCGCGCAATTCAACGCCGCCACGCTGTTGTCGGCGGGCAAGGTGGTGGAAAAGGATCTGCAAACCGCCGCGCGGTATTACGAGATGGCCGCCGAAAGCGGGTATTTCCCCGCACAGGCGCGGCTTGGCTTTAGCTATCGCAACGGGTTCGGGGTGGCCAAGGACCGGCTCAAGGCGTTCCTGTGGCTGACACTGGCGTCCCAGCATGGCGCGGGCAGTGCGATCAGTATGCTCGAAGGGCTGGTCGCCGAGATGACCCCAGACGAGTTGCATCGCGGGCACCAGATGGTCGAGAAGTGGCGTCAGGATCACAGCGGCGGGGCGCGTGATCTGCCTTTCCGCGTAGACACCCACTGACCGGGAAAGGGGCCTGCCATGCGTTTCAGTGTGCAACAGATCAAGTATGATTTCCTTTACGCGATCAAGGAGTTCGACTCGGATGGCAGCCTCTGGGGCGTGGTCATTTCCACGTGTGCGCCCGCTGAAACGCTGACTGCGATGGGTCATATTCCCGAAGAATTCATCTATATCGGCAAACCGGCCGGCACCCTGCGCGCCGCAGAGGTCGTGAAATCGTTTTTCGTCCAGCGCTTCGGTGTCGTGGATGCGGGAACGGTTGCAGAAAAGGGTAACGCGGAATGGGTGATCCTTTACCGCTCAAAGCAGAGCCTGCCGACAGAGGCTGACCTGCTGGAACCTCAAGGCTCGGGTAACGCGTGATGCAATCCGGCCCATGGAAAACACGCACCACAAGGCAACAGCCGTCGCGGCTTTGTCGACCAAATCTGAAACGGGAGGAAACACCATGAAAGACATTAGCGAACTTGCGGCCGGGTTCTATGAAAGAGTGAACGGGGAGGGCGAACTGGGGGATGTCCTGTCCGATGATTTTCAGTTCGATATCATGCAAGGCTTCCCATACGGGGGGCTTCAGGACGGGCTGGACGCGTCAAAGGCCTTTTTCGAAAAGCTTGGGCCGCTGTTTGAAAATTTCGAGGTCCACGCGCAAGAGTTCATGCCCATCGACGACACCACGCTCGTGGTGAAAGGGTTCTACCGGGCCAAGGCGGCCAGCACCGGCAAGGAGGTGGATTTTGAAACGGTCCATTTCTGGATATCGAACGGGGACAAGCTGACCCACTATAAGCATTACTGCGATACGGCCCTCCTGAGTGATGCGCTTGGCGATGCAAGACCGGATTGACGCGATAACTCATAGGCCCAAGGCGGGAACCGCCCGATAGCCGTGTCAGGAACCGGGCCGGATTTCATGGATGATCGGGGCGGTGTCGCAAACCTTTTGCGCGATATCCACCACATGCCGGTGGTGGGTCAGGTAAATGGCCTGCCCGCTTTGACCTATCCGCTCCATGACCCGGCAGGCGGCGCTGGTGCGATCCTCGTCGAAGGTCTCGAAAATATCGTCGCAAAAGAACGGCAGGCGGGTGCCCTGATCGACCAGTTGCTCATGCGCCGCGGCGCGCAGGGCAAGATAAAGCTGAAACCGGGTGCCCTTGGACATTTCGGCGGCCCTTTTGGTGCTGCCGTCCCCGGCCACGGCGATCAGGGTTTCCTCTGACCCGTCGGGCTGCGTTGTAAGACGCGGATAGGCCCCCTGCGTCAGCGCAGCAAAGCACCGCTCGGTCGCGGCCATCATGCCGCTGCGATGGGTGTCGCGGTATCGCCGTATCGCGGCGTCGGCCAGAAGATGCCCCAGCGACAGTTCCAGATAGGTTTCCGCCGCCTCTTGCAGGTCCAGTTCCAGCGTGACGCGCTGCTCTGTCAGGCGGGCGATATCGGCGTTGTCCGTCACCTGTGCCAGCGCCTGTTGCGCGGTCACGCGGGTCTCTGTCGCGGTGGTCAGCGCCGCGTCGGCGCGGTCAAGATCGGCCTTGCAGCTTGTGCTTTCGGCATCCAGCGTCACAAGGCTGGTGCCCGCCAGCCGGGTGCGCGCGGTGTCCGGATCCGGCGCATCCAGCTCCGTGGTGATCCGCCGGATCAGCGCCGCGCGTTTTTCGCGCTGCGCGATGATCTGCGCGGCCTGACCGGCGCTGGCGCGCAGCGCATCCAGCGTGCCGGTCTGTGACCCATCCGGAAAGGCGCGGGCAAGCGTGGTCACGGTTGCCGCGATCTCTGCCAGGCGTTGTTCGGCCATCTCCAGCGCCGCGCCCGCGGTCCTGAGCCGGTCATCAAGGCTACACGCTTCTGTCTCGGCGTTGCGGGCGGCGTCGGACGCGTTCCGTAACCGCGCAAAGCTGTCGGCGGGTGTGTCGCCGGGGGGCAGGTCATGGGCCTTTGCCAGTGCCGCGACCTGTTGCGCGAAAAGTGCGCGGTCCCGTTCCATCGTGGTCACGCGCTGTGCGGCCTCGGCGCGCTTTTCCTCCTGCGTGGCAAGGCTGCGAAGCGGATCGAGAGCGGCCAGCAGCGTGTCGGGGGCCACCGCATCGCCAAGGCTTTCGCGGACCAGCGCGCACCAGGCGGTTTCAGCCTCGGCCTGGTCTTGCTGGCAAAGCTCGTGCCTGTCGCTGCGCGCGGTCAGGTCCGCCTCGACCTGTCGCAGTGCTTCACCGGCGGCGTCGATGGAGCTGCGGGCCTGCGTGGCAGCCTCTGCCTTGCGTCGCGCAACGGCGACGGCGCTGGTGATATCCGGCGCTGCCAGATCCAGATGCGGGGTCAGCGCCTCCAAAAGTGCCTGCGCGCGCGCCAGTAAAGGGGCGTGGCTGTCACGCGTCCGCGCGGCGTCCTGTGCGGCCTGTTGCGCGGCGGCGTGGCGCGTCACCCAGTCCATCCATTCGGCGGGCAGGATCGTGCCTTGCAGCCCCACGGCCCCGGCTGCGGCGGTGATCTTGGTCTCTATCCCCACAAGGGCCGCGTCATGTTCGGCGACACGCGCCTCGGTCTGCGTGGCGCGGGCCTGCGCCTCGGCGATGTCCTGCGCGATCTGGCGCAGATGCCCAAGGTCGCTGGCATGGGCGATCCGCGTCTCTTGCGCGCGGTCGAACGCCTGCATCGCCGCGTTGAATGCGTCTGCCGTGGTCGCGGTCAGGGCTGTGCGATGATCTTGCCACAGGCGCTCCCGTTCGGCGCGCAGCGCGGCGGCGTCTTGGTCGGGCACCAATTGCCCGTCCCGCAGCAAACTATCCGCTTGCGCCTGTCGCGCGGCGATATCCTCGTGGTGGCGCGCAAGGGTCGTGCGCTCTTGTTGGATCTTTTGGCACAGCGCGTCATGCGCTTGGGCCAGTTCGCGGGCGTGGGGGAGGCTCATCGCGCAATCGGGCAGCGTGTCAAAGCGAACAGACTCCGTTCCAGGCGCATGATACGCAGCGCGCGCGGCCTGATCGGCGGTTGTCACGGCCTGTTGTGCCGCGGCATGAGCCGGCATCAGCGCGTCGGCCTGATGCCGGGCAAGAATCGCGCCGATATCGGCTTGCGCGGGGGCTTGCGCCACCTTCCTGTCAAGCTCGGCCTGTGCGCGGTCGCGCCGCGCGCGCAGGTCCGACAGTTCTTGTGCCTGCGTTGCGGTGGCTGTGCGGGCGCGGATCAGCCTGTCTCGGGCTGCTTCGAGAGCCAAAAGCTGCGCGGGGCTTGGCACGAGGCTTTCGGGCGGGCACGTGTCCGCCACATCCAGATCGCGCGCGGCGCGCGCCATCGCCGTGCGCGCCGCGTCCAGTTGATCGCGGCGACGGGGCAGATCAAGCGCATTCGCACGGTCGCGGGCGCGCAGGTCCTCCAGTACGTCCAGGTCTTCTGCCAGAGCGGCCAGCGCAGGAGATAGCGGCAGGTCCACGCGCTGCGCGGTCAGCGTGTCGATCTCTGCGCGCAGGCGCTTGATATCGCCCTGCGCGCGGGTTTCGTCGGTTTTCAAGGTGACAAGCGTTTCGGGATCGAACTCCAGCCGCTCGGGATAGTCGGCAAAAGGTGCAAGAGCGTCGTCAAGCGCATCGAGCTCGGCCAGCAAGGGCAGCGCGCGCTGTTGCGCTGCCAGATCTGCGGCACACGTGTGCAGGGCGTCGCGCGCACTGCGCGCCCCGGTCTCGGTGGTTTGCGCGTCGGTCAGGGCCTTTTTCAGGCCGCGCCACGCACTGGCGGTGACGTCGCGCTCGCGGATCTCGCGGTCGATCTCTTTCAGCGCACGTTTGAGTTCCGCGACGCGGGTCTTGCTTTTGCGCTTGGCCCAGATGGTATCGGCCTCCTCACGTACGTTTTCCAGCACGGCGCTAAGATCCGCCACCCCGGCGGCGGCCGAAAACAACAGCCGACCGATATCGCCGCGCGCCTGCGCGATCTCTTCGCCGCCGCGTTCGATCGTGTCGTCGTCAAGGCACAGAAGATTGCGGTAATCTTCTTCGCCAAGCCCGCCCAGATGCCCGGCAAGCGCCGCTTCAGGCAGGGCGGTGCCTGCCCCGTCAAGCAGATCGCCGCTGCGTTTCGGCAATCGGGTGAACGCGCGCGGCGTGCCGTCGATTTCCAGAACCCCGGAGACCGACAGGTTGGGGCGCTGGTGCTTGAAGGCATAAGGCTCGCGATGCGGAAAGCCGTAGAACAGGCGCAGCGCGGCTTCCATCGTGGTGGTCTTGCCCGCCTCGTTTGGTCCGTAGACGATGTGGAAATCGGGGCGCGCGCCCGCCGCGCCGAAATCAAGCGCATGGCCGGTGAAATGGCCGAAACGGTCAAGCGTCAGATGGCGCAGCCGCATTAGCCCTCGGCTCCTTTCATCCGGGCCAACACCCGGCGTGCCCCGTTGTCACCCAGCCTGTCGGCCAGAGCGTCGGCCGCGGCTTCGTCCGGCAAAAGCGCCATGCGCACCGATTGTGGCAGATCACCTGTCACCTCGTCGATCGCGGCGCGGGCCGTGGCGGCAAAGCCCGGCTCTTGCCGGATCCCAGCCATCAGCGCGGCCAACTCCTGCGTGGCGCTTGTCGTGCTCTCGCTGCCGCCGGGGGCGTCGATCTCAAACCGGAGCTTGTCCAGCCAGAGCCGCCCTGTCTCTTGCATGAGATTGGCCGAAGTCTCTGTCCACATGTCCTGATCGCGCAGGATCTGCCAGTGCCGTTTAGGCGTGCCGGTCAGTGTCAGGCGGATCACGCCCGCCTCGCCGGTCAGCGCATTGGCCACGCCCCGCATGTGGGTGCGCAGCGCGGCGCGCAGCGCGTCGTTGCCGTCGATCTCGGAGATATCCAGCGATGCGGCGGTGAATTCCACCACCGAGGTCGGCACCTCGGCCACTTCGATCCGGCCCTCGGCCACGCTGAGCATGGTCGCGGATTTCGGCCCGGCCTCGCCGATATCGCGGCCCTGCGGCATACCGGGCATAACCACCCAGGGGGCCGTGCCGTGGATCTGCCGCTTGTGCACATGGCCAAGCGCCCAGTAATCAAAGCCCGCGCCGCTCAGGTCGCCCAATGTGCAGGGCGCATAGGTGTCGTGCCCCGCCGCCCCGGCCAGCGAGGTGTGCAGCATTGCGATATTGACCGCGCCGGGGACCGGCGGGGGAAAGCGCGGCAGCAGGCTTTCGGGCGCGTGACGATCCGCAAAGCTGACCCCGTGAATCCAAAGATCCTCGGCCAGTTGCACCTTGCCGCCGCGCGCGTCGAATACATGCACGTTGTCGGGCAGGTCCAGCGCGCCGGTGATCGGGTTTTCCGCGTCGTGATTGCCCTTGATGTAGAAAACGGGAATGTCGGCGTCGCGCAGCCGGTCAAGTTGTGCTGTCAGAAAGGCGGCGGTGCGGGCGCTGCGCGCGCGTCCGTCGAACAGGTCGCCCGCAATCAGCAGCGCCGTCACCCGTTCCAAAAGGGCCACGTCCACGATCCGCGTCAGCGCCGCCCGCGTTGCGGCCCGAACCGCGTCGCGCAGGGTTTCGTCGCGCAGCGCAAGCGAGCGCAGCGGCGCGTCCAGATGGATATCGGCGGTGTGTAGGATCTTGATCACGGGCAATCCCGACGCGGTTCGGTTTGCACCAACCATGACGCCAGCCTGACGCCAGAACAACCCTAAAGCGTTCCGCCTTTACCTGAAGAACCGGCCAAAGGCGTTCCTTGGATTCAATGGTCCAGCGCAAAGGTGAGCGTTTCATCTGTGAATGCCTGATTTGGCGTTCTGTACCCAAGGCATTTTTGGGGGCGGTGTTGAGGCGTTCGACAATGTTTCGGATATGAGTATGGGACAGCTTGGCCATTGAACGCCCTTTGGGAAGTTCTGCCCCAGAAGCCCGTTCATTTTCTTGTTCGTGCCGCGTTCCCACGCGTGGTAGGAAGGTGCGACGCAACTTTTTGCTCCAAGCGCGCGGGTGATGGCGTGGTGGTATGAGAAGTCCGGACCATACCCTTGATCATGTCGTCGAAGGCGGCTGACACAAGCGGTGCCCGGAGCGCGGCTGTGGACAAGTCCCGCGCGTCCACGGAAACTGGACGAGCGCGCCGGTCTTTTTGTCGATAACCCGTTATCCTCGACCTCCAGCGCCGGTTGCGGGATCCGCCTGCGCCAGATGTAGCTGGCCCCGCGGCGGGTCACATGTGTCATCACTCCCATGCTCATCCCCTTTTCAGAGCCGCGCCGAGAGGAAAAATCTGCATCGCCGGGAGCTTTCGGCCCCCTGCGTTTCGCAGCCGTGTGTTGCACCCGTGTGTCGCAGTTGCGCCACAATAGGGTGAATCCGCAAAAAATTCGCGGAAAAACGACTATTATCAGCGACGTAACTGAGGACTGGCTGGGGTGGTAGGATTCGAACCTACGATACACGGTACCAAAAACCGATGCCTTACCACTTGGCTACACCCCAACTGTGCGAGGCTAGTTACTCTGGACATTGGAGCGGTTCAAGCCCGCATGATGAAAATTTTCGCCCGGTTTCCAAATTTCTCGCATGTGGGCGGGCCTAGTCCAGGATTTCATCCGGGCGGACGCCCCACAGGTGCTCTTTACGGGTCCAGCCGCGATAGCCGCCGGTCTGGATGCGGCACCAATCCGGCGCGCAAGCGTCGATCCGCGCAACCACGCCCGCCTCGAGCCGGGCCACGGTCATCGCCGCCACGTCGGGACGCGCGTGAAGGTCGGCCATCGCGGCCTCTACGATCACGGTGCGAGTGCCCGACAGCAGGGAATAATGCACCCAGCCGCCCGCGCCGTCACGGTCGCGCACGCGCCGCCAGTGGCCATGTTCGGCGGTGATTTCCAGTGGCAGGTCGCGGCGCTTGAACACCCAGTCGATCCGGTGTGTCAGGCTGGGACCGCGCCGCACATTGCCTTCGCTGGCCTTCATCGACACGAAACGGGGCAGGGGCAGGTTCGTGACCGGGCCGCGCTCCTGCGCCGCGCCCATATCCGCGACAAGGATCGCCAGCGCGCTGGCCACACCGTAAAAGATTTTCATGGCTTTCAACTGCTCTGATGCTCTGCTCTTGGCCGGGGTTCTTGTGCCCCGCACGTTCCTGCGGCACTGTGGCAGGGTGCTGCGCGATTTGGAAGACGAAGGAGGAGATTCATGGCATCCGAGCGCCTGAGTGTTGTCGTTACGCGACGCTTGCCCGAGGTTGTGGAACGGCGGCTGAGCGAACTCTTCGATGCAAGATTGCGCGAGGACGACACCCCGATGACCCGCGACGAGCTGGTCGCGGCGGTGCGGCAGGCGGATGTTCTGGTGCCCACGATCAACGACCGTATCGACGCCGGGCTGATCGGGCAGGCGGGCGCGCGGCTCAAGCTGATCGCGAATTACGGTGCGGGCGTGGACCATATCGACGTGCTAACCGCACGGCAGCGTGGCATCCTTGTGTCCAACACGCCCGGCGTGCTGACCGATGATACCGCCGATATGACCATGGCGCTGATCCTTGCCGTGACGCGCCGCATTCCCGAAGGACTGGCCGTGATGCAGGGCGATGATTGGCCGGGCTGGTCTCCCACCGCACTCCTTGGCGGGCGCGTGGCGGGGCGGCGTCTGGGTATCCTTGGGATGGGCCGGATCGGGCAGGCGGTGGCGCGGCGCGCGGCGGCTTTCGGGATGCAGATCCATTATCACAACCGTCATCGCCTGCGCCCCGAGATCGAGGCCGAGGTGGGCGCGACCTATTGGGAAAGCCTTGACCAGATGGCCGCCCGCATGGATGTCCTGAGCCTCAACTGCCCGCACACGCCCTCCACTTTCCATCTGATGAACGCGCGGCGGCTAAAGCTGATGAAACCCGATGCGGTGATCGTCAACACCAGCCGGGGCGAGGTGATCGACGAGAACGCGCTGACACGCATGTTGCGCGCCGGAGAGATCGCGGGTGCGGGGCTGGACGTGTACGAGAATGGCACCAACGTGAACCCGCGCCTGCGCGAGTTGAAAAACGTGGTGCTTTTGCCGCATATGGGCTCGGCCACCCGCGAGGGCCGGATCGAGATGGGCGAAAAGGTGCTCTTGAACATCAAGACCTATCATGACGGTCACCGGCCACCCGATCAGGTCGTGCCGTCGATGCTGTGACACCCAAGCCGAAAGGGATCGCCATGCGGTTTCGTGCCTGTCTTTTCGCCTTTCTGACACTGTCTTCCGGTGCTTTTGCGCAACAGGCCGCCGATGCGGTACAGCCGGAAATTGCCGGGGCAGGGCAGGTTGCGCTGTCGGATGCGGTCAGCGCCGCGCAGGAGGCAAAGGGGCAGGGCCGGCCCGTGGCTGCGGACGACTGGATGGTGTCCGCCGCCAACCCCTATGCGGTGGAGGCCGGGGCAAGGGTGTTGGGCGCGGGCGGGTCCGCGGCGGATGCGATGGTGGCCGTGCAGGCCGTGCTGGGGCTGGTGGAGCCGCAAAGCTCGGGTCTTGGGGGCGGGGCGTTCCTTGTCTGGTACGATGCGCAAAGCGGTAAGGTGACCACGCTCGATGGGCGCGAAACCGCGCCGCTGGCGGCCACGCCGCGCCTGTTTCAGAACGACGCGGGAGAGCCGCTGGACTTCTTCGACGCGGTTGTGGGCGGGCGCTCTGTCGGCGTTCCGGGCACGCCCGCCCTGATGGCAGAGGCGCACAGGCGCTGGGGCCGGGCCGAATGGGCGGGATTGTTCGACGATGCAATCCGGCTGGCGCGCGACGGGTTCGAGGTGTCGCCGCGACTGGCCACGATGGTGGCCGCCGATGCCGGGCGGCTGTCGCGCTTTGCACCCACGCGTGATTATTTCCTGCCGGGGGGCGAGGCCATTGCGGCGGGCGAGACGCTTCGCAACCCGGACTATGCGAATGTTTTGCAAATTTTGGCCAATGACGGTGCACAAACATTTTACACAGGCGCAATCGCGCAAGACATCGCCGCCATTGTGCAACAGGAATCTGGTCTGCTCACCCGGATGGATTTCGCCGTCTACAGCGTCAAGGAACGCGCCTCGGTCTGCATGACCTACCGCGCGCATGAGGTCTGCGGCATGGGGCCGCCCTCCTCTGGTGCGCTGACGGTGGGGCAGATCCTTGGCCTGCTCACACCCTTCGACATGGCGGCCCTTGGCCCTGACGCGCCCGAGGCGTGGCGGCTTATCGGGGATGCCAGCCGGCTCGCGTTTGCGGACCGGGGGCGGTACATGGCGGATACCGATTTTGTGCCCGTTCCGGTGAAGGGGCTGCTTGCCCCTGACTACCTGCGCGAGCGTTCCCGCCTGCTGGAAGGCGATGACGCCCTGCCCGAGGTGGCACCGGGCCAGCCCGAATTCGATCACGCGCTCAATTGGGCCGATGACCGTTCGCTTGAACTGCCGTCCACCTCTCATATCTCGATTGTCGATGCGCAGGGCAACGCGCTGTCGATGACCACCACCATCGAAAACGCCTTTGGCTCGCGGCTGATGGTGCAGGGGTTCTTGCTCAATAACGAACTCACCGATTTTTCCTTTGCCAGCCACGCGAACGGCCGCCCCATCGCCAACCGGGTAGAGCCGGGCAAGCGCCCGCGCTCGTCCATGGCACCGACGATTGTGCTGAAGGATGGCAAACCGGTGCTGGTGGTGGGCAGTCCGGGCGGCAGCCGGATCATCGGCTATGTCGCCAAGACGATCATCGCCTATCTGGATTGGGGCATGGACGTGCAACAGGCCATAGACCTGCCCCATCTGGTGAACCGTTTTGGCACTTATGACATAGAGCCGGGCCTGACAGGCGCGCGGCTGGCACTGGCGCTGGCCGATATGGGGTTCGAGGTGGCGCTGTCGCCGATGGTGTCGGGCCTGCACGCCATCGCGATAGAAGACAGATTGCGCGGCGGGGCCGACACGCGGCGTGAGGGCATCGCGCTTGGTCAATAGGGCAGGGGCCGGAAAACGCCGCTGTCCTATCTAATTGCCGCCAGAATTCCCCACTATCCCTGCCCCTGACCAAGGATTGGAGGGTTGTAATGATTAACCGATATTTGATTGGATTTATATGTGTTGCCGGTGTCACGGTTGCAGGTGTCGATTATCTTAATCAAAGCCAGAAGGCCGACCTGCCGCTTGGGGCGCTGTCCTGGTCTGAATATGCCGACACCGTGCCGCAGCGGATCAACGGCGCCAGGGCCGAGGCAAGCGCCGCTGCCGCCGAAAAAGAGCGCAAGGCCGCATGGCGCCGGGGCGGGGTGGAGTTCCTGCCCGAAGCCCCCGACGGCTGGACCCGCCGTGCCCTTATGGAGGGCGATGACAGCGCCATCATGCCACCGGATAAAAGCACATCGAATGATGGTGCAGGCCAGACGCTTTTGCAGCAGATGGAACGCCGCGAAAACGTCAAGAAAGCCCGAAAACGCGCCACCCGCAGTTACGTTTACGAGCGTGGCAGCGAAACCGTCTTCGTGGAGGTCAGGCTTCAGGAAAAGCCCAACAGCAATTCGCTGACCGGTCTGGTGGGCACCATGCTGAGCAATGAGGATTTCGGCGGGTCGCAGAATACTCTGGGCTATACCACGATTGGCGGCGTGCCCTTTGTCGAAGACCTGTTTTTCGGCGGACGCAAGTTTCACTACCGTGTGCTGGAGGGCCGGATCGGCTTTGGTGACGAAGTGCATATCCGTGTTCACGCCAATGCCGGAAGCGCCGGGACAAACGAGATCCTGACCGCCATCGACTATGACGGGCTGAACGCGCTCTTGCCGATGCCGATGCAACAGGTCGGCAACGATGCAGACCTGCCCGATGGGGCGGACCCTGCCGAATTCGCGCTGGCGCTTGACGGGCTTTACGACGAGTTCATGCGATTGCGCGCCCGCGAGGCGCAGTACCGGATCGACAACATCGACACCAACGCATTGGTATTCAATACCTATGCCGAACAGTTGGATGAGGGCGCAATGCGCGACATCACCGGCACCGGGGAAATGGATCTGGGCACCCTGATCGACGTTGCCTATCGCACCGCCGCCGCTGCGGTCTGGTCCGGCAAGTCGCCTGACGATGTCCAAAGCGATGTGACCCGCATGGTGGAAACGGCCGTCACGCTGGCCGATGCCGAAACGGCGGCCATGGCCGGGATGGGCGATGACGCGCCCGCCCCGGCGATGTCGCCCGAACTGGCGGCGGAACTGGGTCTTGATGCGCCCGCCCCTCCCCCTGCCGCGCCTCGATCTTCGGCGACGGATACGGGCCCGGAACAGACCGCGCAGGCCAGCCGTGGGCGCGCCATGATGCAGATCGACGCCGACGCGACGAAGGCGGCAGGCGGCAATGTCATGTCCAAACCCGTCGACGCGGCGGATTTTGCCCGCTTCAAGGCGGACCGCGCAGCAACGCAAACCGAATTGCAGCTTGGTCTGATGGTGGTGGCGCGCGCGTTCGAGACAAAGCACAACATGCCTGCCGAAAGCTGCGCCTTTGTCGAGGCCAGACACCGGCTGGAATGCGACGCGCCGCCGAAAAAGCCCGCGGGCGGCATCCTTGGCATGGTCAGCAAGGTGATGGATAGCCAGACAAACCAGCCGCAGGGTCTTCAGACCGGTGAAATGCCAAAGCGGCTGGAGCTTTCGAATGGCGGCAATTCCGGTGGCAGCCGCTGCGTGGGCAGCTTCTGCGACTGATCCGGTCAGAGCCGGCGATCAGGACATATCGCGCGCGGTCCCTTCACAGGGGGCCGCGCGTCGTTTTTGTTCCGTCGAATGTCGGCTGAACCCGCCTTGCAGCGACAGGCGTGCTAAATATCTCGCAAAGAGGCACGCA
Organism: Paracoccaceae bacterium; assembly: GCA_024742835.1. Lineage (GTDB taxonomy): Bacteria > Pseudomonadota > Alphaproteobacteria > Rhodobacterales > Rhodobacteraceae > Roseovarius. The sequence goes on from JANSXS010000001.1 coordinate 185,753, forward strand.
AGGAGTCGCAGCCCATGAAAACCCAAGTCAAAGCTCTTGTCGTCGGTGGTGGCGCCGTTGGCACCTCTGTTGCGTATCATCTGGCCAAGGCCGGGTGGGACGATGTCATGCTGATCGAGCGTGATGAGCTGACAAGCGGCTCCACATGGCACGCGGCAGGCCTTCTGCCCTATTTCAACATGTCCTTCGCCACGACCCATATCCACGATTATTCCATCAAGTATTACAAGACACTGGAAGAAGAAACCGGCCTGAACCCGGGCTTTTTCGTGGTGGGCAACCTGCGCATGGCGCAGACCGCCGAGCGCATGGACGAATACATGCTTTATGCCAGCACCGCCGAAACCTGCGGTGTGCCCTATGAGTGGATGACGCCCGCCCAGATCAAGGAGCGGTGGCCGCTGGTCAATACCGATGACCTGAAGGGCGCGATCTATCACCCGACGGATGGCTACATAAACCCCGCCGACGTGACCATGGCGATGGCCAAGGGCGCGCGCCAGCGCGGTGTCGTGATCGAGCGGAAATGGCAGGCTGACGGGTACGAGTGGAAGGGCGATCACTGGGATGTCACTCTGACCAAGATGGTCGAGAAGGGCGGCAACCTTGTCCCTTCCGAGGAACAGATCGTGGTCAGCGCCGAACATGTCGTGACAGCCAGCGGCAACCACGCGCAGCGCACGGCAAAGCTTCTGGGGATCAAGACGCCCGCGATCCCGGTCGAGCATCAGTTCATCGTGACAGAGCCCGACCCCGCGCTGGTCGAATATCGCAACGCGGGCAACCCCGAACATCCCGTCCTGCGCGACGCGGATTCCAAGTGGTATGTGCGCGAAGAGCGCGGCGGCTGGATTCTCGGCCCGTATGAATTGAACGCGCCCGCGCGGTTTGAATATGCGGTCCCTGACAGCTTCCGCGCCGATCTCTTCCCGCTCGACCTGGACCGGATAGAGGAAGAATACATGTCCATGATCCACCGGCTTCCCTCGTCGGAAACCGTGGGTCTCAAGGATGATTACAACGGGCCGATCTGTTACACGCCCGATGGCAACCCGCTGGTCGGCCCCGCGCCCGGCCTGCGCAACATGTGGCTGGCAGAGGGCTTTTCCTTTGGCATCACCGCTGCGGGCGGCACCGGCTATTACCTTGCGCAGCTTATGGTCGAGGGCGAAGCCGAGATCGACATGGCCTCGCTTGATCCCAAGCGGTTCTCAAGCAACTGGATGACCACCGAATACGCCGCCCGCAAGGACGAGGAAGCCTACGAGCACGTCTATATCCTGCGCCACCCGGATGAAGAGCGCCTCGCCTGCCGCCCGCTGCGCACGGCCCCGGCCTATGACCGGCAAAAGGCGCGCGGCGCGCAGTTCGGTTTTGTGAACGGTTGGGAGCGGCCCAACTATTTCGGCCCGCTCGACGCGCCGGAAAACTTTGACCACGACGCGCGCAGCTTCCGGCGCGGTGGTTGGTGGGACTATGCAAAGGCCGAGGCCGAGGCAGTCCGCAACGGCGTGGGCCTGATCGACGCCACCGCCTTCACCAAGCATGTGGTCAAGGGACCGGGCGCGACCGCCTTTCTTGACTGGTTCACCTGCAACAAGCTGCCCCGCGTGGGCCGCATCAACCTGACATACGCGCTGACTGCGCATGGCACGACCCGTACGGAATACACCATCGTGCGGCAGGCCGAGCATCAGTATTACCTCGTCTCCGCAGGCGCGTGGACGGAGTATGATTCCGATTACCTGCGCAAGGCCGCCGAGGACAAGATGGCCGAGTTCGGCCATATCGAGATCCAGGACGTGACCACGCAATTCGGTGTCTTCGCCATCGCCGGGCCGAAATCACGCGATGTGCTGGCCGAGGTGATCAAGGATGCCGATCCGGCCACGGCGCTGTCGAACAAGCGGTTCCCGTGGCTTTCGGCGCAGCGCGTTGAACTGGGCATGTGCCCGGTCAACGCGATCCGCGTGGCCTATACCGGAGAGCTGGGATGGGAGCTGCATCACCCGATGGAAATGCAGAACTACCTGTTCGACCTGCTGGAAAAGGCGGGCGAAAAGCACGGGATGAAGCTGGTCGGCGCGCGCGCGCAGAACTGGCTGCGGCAGGAGAAATCCTATCGCGCTTTCGGCAACGAGCTTGGCCGCGACGCCACCCCGCTGGAGGCAGACCTTCCGCGCTTTGTTGATCTGGACAAGGACTTCCACGGCAAGGCCAAGCTGGAGGAAACCGGTATCCGCTCGAAATGCTGCACGCTGCTGATCGACGGGCCGGACGATGCCGACCCGTGGGGCCGCGAGGCGCTTTACACCGAGGACGGCACCCGCGTCGGGCGGCTCACATCCGGCGGATATTCGGTGCATTTCGGCAAGTCGATCGGCATGGGCTATGTGCGCCCGGATCTGGCGGTCGAGGGTATGACGCTCAAGGTCAAGATGTTCGATACGCTGTGGGACGCAACAGTGACCTGCGACAGCCCGTATGATCCCAAAAACGAAACCATCCGCAAGGATGGGTGAGTGATCCGGAAAGGGCGGCGATCACGCCGCCCTTTTGCGTTACCCTCCAAAAAAAGGCCGGTTCAGCCGCCGCCCGGCGCGTGGGCGACAAAGGCCAGATTGTTCGACGGCATCTCGACCAGCCCGGTCAGTTCCAGCCCTGCCGCGTGGATCCAGTCAACCATGTCGAAATCGTCCTTGTAGCCGATTGCCGGGTCTTGCGCGCGCAGGCTGGCGTCAAACGCCGCGTCGCCGTCCGAGGTGGTCTCGCCGCCGCGCAGGAACGGGCCGTAAAGGATCAGCCGCCCACCGGGGGCAAGCGCCTGCGCGGCCTCTGTCACCAGTGTCATCGCGGCCTTTTCGGGCACCAGATGCAACAGGTTCACCAGCAGGATCATGTCCTGCCCGGTATGCGCCCGGCCCCATCCCGGCGCTGTCGCGTCAAGCCGGATCGGGTCGCGGAGGTTGCTCAATCCCGCCTCGGCGGACCAGATGCGGATACTCTTCAGTCGCGCTGCGTCCACCTCGCTCGGGAGCCAGTCCAGGCCGGGCAGGGCAGCGGCAAACGTGACCGCGTGTTGCCCGGTGCCGCTGGCCAGTTCCAGCACGCGCCCCGTGGAGGGCGCGTGCTGTTGCAAAAGCCGCAGGATCGCGCCCGCGTTGCGTTCCGCCGCCGGCGCGTGCAGGCGCCCGTCTTCGGACGGGTAGGCGACCGACGGCCGTACCGTGTCGTCTTCGCGTGTCATGGCGTGCCTTACTGCGGGATTTCGGCGGTCAGCCCTTCGACATAGAAATCAATGCCCAAAAGCGTTTCGTCATCGGCGGTCTCGCCCTCGGCCAGCCAGTCAGAGCCGTCCTGCTTTTTCAGCGGGCCGGTAAAGACGTGGTACTCTCCGGTGGCAATCGCCTCTTTCATGGCCAGCGCCTCTGCCTTGACATCGGCGGGCACCGCGTCGGTGATCTCTCCGATCTCGACCATGCCTTCGTCGATGCCGTGCCAGATCTGCTGGCTTTCCCATGTGCCATCCATCACCGCCTGTGTGCGGGCGATGTAATAGGGGGCCCAGTTGTCGATGATCGAACTCACGCGCGGGCGGGGCTTGTATTCGGCCATGTCTGACGCCTGTCCGAAGGTGATCACGCCCTCGGCTTTTTCGGCCGCCGCCTGCGGAGCCGTGGAATCGGTGTGTTGCAGGATCACGTCCGCGCCCTGTTCTATCAGGGCCGTGGCCGCGTCGGCCTCCTTGGCTGGGTCGAACCATGTATAGGCCCAGATGATCTTGAACTCGACCTCGGGGTTGACCTTGCGCGCGTGGATATAGGCGGCATTGATGCCCCGGATCACCTCGGGAATGGGATAGGAGGCGATATAGCCCACGATATTCGATGTGGTCATCTTGCCAGCGATATGGCCCTGAATGGCGCGCCCCTCGTAAAAGCGTGCCGAATAGGTCGAGACATTGGGTGCCGCCTTGTAGCCGGTGGCGTGCTCGAATTTCACATCCGGGAATTTGTCGGCCACGCTCAGCGTTGGGTCCATGAAGCCGAACGATGTGGTAAAGATCAGGTCCGCCCCCTGAAGCGCCATCTGCGTGATCGCGCGCTCGGCATCAGCGCCTTCGGGCACGCTTTCCTGATAGACCGTTTCGACCGCGTCGCCGAAATGCTCTTCAACGGCCAGTCGACCCTTGTCATGCTCATAGGTCCAGCCACCGTCCCCGATGGGCCCGACATAGATGAAGCCGACCTTGGTCTTGTCCTGTGCCAGAGCGGCAGAGGCAAGGCCAAGGGCCAGTGCGGCGCTTGTGAGAAGTCTGGTGACGGACATGGAGTGCTCCCTTATGGATGACGGGTTTTGCCTATTGCGAGGCGTGAAAGATGCGGCCCAGTGATCCGGGCGCGCGGGATTTGTCAAACGACATGATGACCAGCACAACGATGGTGATCAAGTAAGGCGACATCGACAAGTATTCCACCGGGATCGCCGCGCCCGCTGCCTGAAGATTGAGCTGAAGCACCGTGACCCCGCCGAAAAGCCAGGCACCCAGCAGAACGCGGCCCGCTTTCCAGCTTGCGAAGACCACCAGCGCCAGCGCGATCCAGCCCGCGCCGGATGTCATCCCTTCGGTCCATTGGGGCACCCGCACAAGGCTGATATAGGCGCCTCCCAGCCCCGCGCAGGCCCCGCCGAACAGGATCGCCAGTATCCGCACGCGCACCACCTTGTAGCCAAGCGCGTGGGCGGCATCGTGGTTTTCCCCAACCGCGCGCAGGATCAGCCCGGCGCGGCTGTATTTCAGAAACGCCCAGACGGCCCCGACCAGCGCAAGTGCGACATAGACCACCGGGTCATGCGAGAACAGCACTCGCCCGACGAAAGGCAGGTCCGACAGCGGCCCCAGGTCCAGCCGCGCGGTGGGCGGCGGTTTTATCCCCACATAGCCCTGACCCAAAAGCGCGCTCAGCCCCAGCCCGAACAGCGTGAGCGCCAGCCCCGAAGCGACCTGATTAGCCAGCGCCACCTGTGTCAGAAGCGCGAAAAGCAGCGCCAGCGCCGCGCCGCCCGCCGCCGCCGCAACAAAGCCTACCAGCGGTGATCCCGTCTGCACCGCGATGGCAAAGCCGCAGATAGCGCCGGTGATCATCATCCCTTCGACCCCAAGGTTGAGCACGCCCGCCCGCTCGACCACCAGCTCGCCTAACGCGGCTAGCAGGATCGGCGTGGCCGCCACGATCAGCGAGGCCAGCAGCAGGGTTGCGTCGATAGAGGACAGGCTCATGGCGCGACCTCTGTCTTGCGCGCGCGGACGCGGTAATTGGTCAGCACATCCACCGCCAGAAGGAAAAACAGCAACATTCCCTGAAAGATCTGGATCGCCGCCATGGGCAGTTGCATCGTCGAAGAGGCTGCCTCGCCGCCGATATATGTCAACGCCATCAGCAACCCGGCCAGCAGGATGCCCACCGGATGCAACCGCCCCAGAAACGCCACGATGATCGCGGTAAAGCCATAGCCCACGTTGAAATCAATGGTGATCTGCCCGGCGGGACCGGCAACCTCGAACATGCCGGCCAGCCCGGCCAGCGCCCCCGAGAGGCCCAGACAGATCAGGACCAGCCGCGCGGGGTTGACCCCGGCAAAGCGCGCCGCCCTCGGGGCCTGTCCGGCCAGCTTTATCTGGTAGCCAAGCAGGTGGCGGGTCAGCAGCACATAGGCAAAAATCACCGCGATCAGCGCGGCGACCACGCCCCAGTGTATGCCGGTATTGGCCACCAGCTCGGCGTTGTGGGCGGAGGGGTAATGTTGCAGGTTGCGCGACCCCGGAAAGCCGCGCCCCTCGGGGTTGCGCAACAGGCCAAGTGCCATCTTGGCCAGCAATTGCTCGGCCACATATACCAGCATCAAGGAGACAAGGATCTCGTTGGTGCCGAACCGCGCGCGCAGGATCGCCGGGATCATGCCCCAGACAAAACCGCCCAACGCGCCAGCGACGATCATGATGGGAAATATGAACCACCCCTCCATCGGGTAGAACGCCAGCCCCGCGCCCGCGCCGGTGATCGCGCCGATGATGTATTGCCCTTCGGCCCCGATATTCCAGATGCCGGCGCGAAACCCAAGGCTCAGCCCGATGGCGATCAGGATCAGCGGCGCGGCTTTCACCAGCAGTTGCGGTCGGTAATAAAAGGCGAATTCGCCAAACAAAGGATCCCAGAAGATCGTGCGGATCGCCTCGAACGGGTTCTCACCAAGCGCCGCGAACAGCGCGCCTCCTGCCACCATCGTCACCAGCACCGCCAGCGGCGGGGCCAGCCATGTCCAGCGGGCCGAAGGCTGCGGGCGGCGTTCAAGCCGGGGCATGGGCAACCTCCATGTCCTGCGCGCCGCCCATCATCAGGCCGATTTCTTCCACGCTCAGCGCCTGTGCGGGGCGAATGTCGGACAGGCGGCCCTCGTTCAACGCGGCGAAGCGGTCCGAGATTTCCATCAGCTCGTCAAGATCCTGGCTGATGCAGATGACGGCCGCGCCCTTGGCTGTGAGATCCAGCAGCGCCTGCCGGATCGCGGCGGCGGCAGCGGCATCGACACCCCATGTGGGCTGGTTGACGACGAACACTTCGGGGCGTTGCAGCATCTCGCGCCCGATGACGAATTTTTGCAGGTTGCCGCCCGACAGCGCGCGCGCGGCGGTGTCGGGGCCGGGGGTGCGTACGTCAAAGCTGCTTATGATTTTTTCTGCAAAGCCGCGCGCGGCGCGCCAGCCGATAAAACCGCGCGTGGTCAGGCGCTCGCGATCCTTCGCGGTCAGAAAGGCGTTTTCCGTCAGGGACATATCAGGGGAAGCGGCATGGCCAAGCCGCTCTTCCGGGGCGCAAAGCAGCCCGCGCTTGCGCCGGGCCTCGGGGCCAAGCCGACCAATGGGCGTGCCGAAAAGCCTCAACGCATCGTCGGGGCTGCGCCGTTCGCCCGAAAGTGCGGCCAGAAGCTCGTCCTGCCCGTTGCCCGCGACGCCGCCAATGCCAAGGATCTCGCCCTGTCGCACGGCAAGCGAGACGTTTTTCAACGCCGTGCCAAAGGCCGAGGCGGGCGGCAGCGACAGGTCCCTGATGTCAAGCGCGATGTCGCCCGTGGCGCGCGTCGCGCGGGTCGGGGTCTGGAACGCGCCGCCCACCATCCTTTCCGCCATCACGCGCGCTGTGGTCGTGGCGGGCGCGCAGCTCGCCACCTTGCGCCCTTGCCGCAGGATCGTGGCACGGTCGCAAAGTGCGCGGATTTCCTCCAGCTTGTGGGAAATGTACAGAATGGACACACCCTCGGCGGTCAGTTTGCGCAAGGTTGCAAACAGGATCTCGACCTCTTGCGGGGTCAGGACGGATGTGGGCTCGTCCATGATCAGCAGCTTTGGGTCCTGTAACAGGCAGCGGATGATCTCGACCCGTTGTCGCTCTCCCGCGGACAGGTCTCCGACGCGGCGACCGGGGTCGAGCGGCAGGCCGTATTGTTCCGAGACATCCCGGATACGGGTGGCGAGGTCGCGCAGGCGCGGTGGCCGTTCCATGCCAAGTGCGATATTCTCGGCTACGCTCATGGCATCGAACAGCGAAAAATGCTGAAACACCATCGCCACGCCAGCGGCCCGCGCCGCGCGCGGCTCTGATGGCGCAAAGGGCGCACCGCGCAGGGTCATTGTGCCGCTGTCGGGCTTGACCAGCCCGTAGATCATCTTGACCAGCGTGGATTTCCCCGCGCCGTTCTCGCCCAGAAGCGCGTGAACCTCGCCCGCAGCCACCTCGAACGACACGTCGTCATTGGCCTTGACGCCGGGATAGGCCTTGGTCAGGCCAGAAATGCTCAGCAATGTGGTCGACACGCGCGCCCTGGTTCCCCCGGTCCTAGCTTTGTCCCGTCCTATCGCAGGCGGGCCGCCATCGGCAATGGTGGACGTGATGGTAAGTGACGACGCGGCTGCGGAATGCCGCGCATTTGGGCGATTACGGGGTCTGGCGGTCCGGGCGGGGCTGACCTACGATATGTGGTATGAGCACTGATCCCCGATTCATCCATCTGCGCGTCCATACCGAGTATTCCTTGCTTGAGGGGGCGGTCCGGCTGAAAAAGCTGGCCGACCTGTGCCGCAAGTCCGACATGCCTGCGGTGGCCGTTACCGACACCAACAACATGTTTTGCGCGCTGGAATTCGCCGTCACGGCGGCGGGGGCGGGGGTACAGCCCATCATGGGCTGTCAGATGGATCTGGAATACCTGCCGCCCGAGCCGGGCAAACGCGCCAAGCCGCCCGCGCCGCTGGTCCTGCTGGCGCAGGACGAGCAGGGCTATCAGAACCTGATGAAGCTCAATTCCGCGCTCTACCTGCGTGGTGACGGGCAATTGCCGCACCTGGCGCTCGCGGATCTGGAGGCGCATTCGGCCTCTGTCATCTGCCTGACGGGCGGGCCGGATGGCCCGGTGGGGCGGCTTTTGCGCAACGGGCAGCGTCCGGCGGCCGAGGATCTGATGGCGCGGCTCAAGGCCGGGTTCGGCGATCGGCTTTACGTGGAACTGCAACGCCATCCCGGCGAGGATGGCACGCCCGAGGCCGAGCGCCTGACCGAGCGCGGCCTTGTCGAGATGGCCTATGCGATGGATCTGCCGCTGGTGGCCACGAATGACGTCTATTTTCCAACCTCGGACATGTATGAAGCGCATGACGCGATGATCTGCGTGGCCGAGGGCGCTTATGTGGACCAGTCCGATCCGCGCAGGCGCTTGACCGCCCAGCATTATTTCAAGACGCCCGCCGAGATGGCCACGTTGTTCGCGGATCTGCCCGAAGCGCTTGAAAACACCGTCGAGATCGCCCGCCGCTGTGCCTTTGGCGCCTACAAGCGTGATCCGATCTTGCCGAAATTCGCCGATGACGAGGTGGACGAATTGCGCAGGCAGGCCAAGGAGGGGCTGCACGCGCGACTGGCGGTCATTCCGCACGCGGTGTCGGTGGAAGAATACGAGGCACGTCTGGACTTCGAGCTGGGCATCATCGAGGGCATGGGCTTTCCGGGTTATTTCCTGATCGTGGCCGATTTCATCAAATGGGCCAAGGATCAGGATATTCCGGTGGGGCCGGGGCGCGGCTCGGGCGCGGGCAGCCTTGTGGCCTATGCGCTGACCATCACGGACCTTGACCCGCTGCGCTATTCCCTGCTGTTCGAGCGTTTCCTGAACCCCGAACGCGTGTCGATGCCGGATTTCGACATCGACTTCTGCATGGATCGCCGCGAGGAGGTGATCCAATACGTGCAGCAGAAATATGGTCGCGACAAGGTGGGGCAGATCATCACCTTCGGCGCGCTTTTGTCCAAGGCCGCGGTGCGCGACATCGGGCGCGTGTTGCAGATGCCTTACGGGCAGGTTGACCGGCTGTCCAAGATGATCCCTGTAGAAGGGGTGAAGCCCGTCTCCATTGAAAAGGCGCTGGCGCAGGAAGAGCGGCTGCGCGACGAGGCCCGCCGCGAAGAGGTGGTGGACCGGCTTCTGACTTACGGGATGAAGGTCGAGGGGTTGTTGCGCAACGCCTCCACCCATGCCGCCGGGGTGGTGATCGGGGATCGTCCGCTCGATGCGCTGGTGCCTCTGTATCAAGATCCACGCTCGGACATGCCGGCGACCCAGTTCAATATGAAATGGGTCGAACAGGCCGGTCTGGTGAAGTTCGATTTTCTGGGCCTCAAGACGCTGACCGTGATCCAGAACGCGATAGAGCAGATCCACGCTTCTGGCCGCGACCTGCATGTCGCCGCCGATGGCAGCACGATCTACGAGCCGTTCGAGGGCGCGGAAAACGATATCGGGCAGATCCCGCTGGATGACGCAAAGACCTACGAGCTTTATGCGCGGGCCAGGACGGTGGCGGTGTTCCAGGTGGAAAGCTCGGGCATGATGGATGCGCTCAAGCAGATGAAACCCACCTGCATCGAGGATATCGTCGCGCTGGTGGCGCTCTACCGCCCCGGCCCGATGGAGAATATCCCGAAATATTGCGAGGTGAAAAACGGGTTGAGCGAGCGCGACGCGCTGCACCCCTCGGTCGATCATATCCTGGACGAGACGCAAGGCATCATCGTCTACCAGGAACAGGTGATGCAGATCGCGCAGGAAATGGCGGGCTATAGCCTTGGTGGCGCGGATCTGTTGCGCCGCGCGATGGGCAAGAAAATTCAGGAAGCGATGGACGCCGAGCGGCCCAAGTTCATCGCCGGGGCCAAGGCAAATGGCGTGGATGACGCCAAGGCGATGGAAGTATGGAACCTTCTGGACAAATTTGCCAATTACGGCTTCAACAAATCCCATGCGGCGGCCTATGCGGTGGTGAGCTACCAGACAGCCTGGCTCAAGGCCAATCACCCGGTGGAGTTCATGGCGGGCGTCATGAATTGCGATATCCATCTGACCGACAAGCTGGGCGTGTATTTCGAGGAAGTGCGCAAGGCGCTCAAACTGCCCTGGGCGGGACCGTGCGTGAACCGCTCCGAGGCGACGTTTACGGTACGCGACGGCGTGCTGCATTATGCGCTGGGCGCGCTGAAGAATGTGGGTGTTGAGGCGATGCGCCTGATCGTGGAGGCGCGGCGCGGGGCGGCTCATCCGCCTTTGCAGGCGGCTTCGCAAGACAGGGCGAGGCAGGCTGACAAGCCTGACGAGCGGCCTTTCGTGACGCTGTATGATTTCGCGCGGCGGGTCGATCTTAAATCCATTGGCAAGCGCCCGCTGGAGATGCTGGCGCGCGCGGGGGCCTTTGACGAGCTTGATCGCAACCGCCGCCGGGTTTTCGACAGTATCGAGGCGCTCATGCGTTATTCCGCGGCCATCTTCGAACAGAAGAAATCCAACCAGGTCTCGCTGTTCGGCGAGGCGGGCGAGGATCTGCCCGAACCGCGCCTCAGTCCGGTGGACGACTGGCTGCCTGCCGAGCGGCTGACAGAAGAATTCGCCGCAGTCGGCTTTTACCTGTCGGGGCATCCGCTGGACGATTACATGGCCGCGCTGCGTCGCAAGGGGGTCAAAACGCTGGATGAAGTGACGGAGATCGTCACGCGCAAAGGCGCCGAGGCGGTCAAGATGGCTGGTGTGGTCGCCGCCCGGCAAGAGCGCAAATCGGCGCGCGGCAACCGCTTTGCCTTTGTTCAGCTCAGTGATGTGACCGGCGGCTACGAGGTCACCGTTTTTTCAGACGTGCTCGATACCGCGCGCGACATGCTGGAAACCGGCGAGCAGGTCGTGTTGACCGTCGAGGCGACGATGGAAAGCGATCAGCTCAAGCTGCTCGCGCGCTCCTTTCAGCCCGCCGATGCGGTGGTGGCCGATGCCGGTGCCAGCGGGTTGCGCATCTTTGTCGAAAGCGCGGCGGCGATCCCGTCGGTGGCCAGTGTGCTGACCGGCGCGGAAACCGCCGTCAAGCGGGGTGGGCGCGGGCCGATTCATTTCTGCCTGATGGACCACGGCCTGCCCGGTGAGGTCGAGATCACGGCAGGGCGCGATTTTCCCGTGACGCCACAGATCCGTGGCGCGATCAAGAGCCTTGCGGGTGTCGTCACGGTCGAGGATATCTGACCGCCCTGATGCGCCCGCCCTGCGCTGGACCTGTTGTGGTCTTGTGCTGTAGGACATCATCATATGCCGGAAGGAGCCGTCTTGCGCCGCATCGCCATACCGTGTCTTGCATCGTTTTTGCTGGCGGGCTGTTTCGGTCCGGCGGCCGATATCGGGCGGCTGTCGGATCAGGATCTGCCCAAGGACACGCCGCGGCGAGAAGTGCAGACGGACCCCTCGGAGGGCGTGGGCGGATTGCTGTCTCAGATTTTTGCGCGCAACGGGTCCACTGGTGCGCAAACGCCCGACGCGCACGCAGCGGCAAATCCCGCGACGGATGAGGCTCACGGCGCCGCGCCCGACACGCCGCGCCGTGGGCTGTTCGGCTGGCTTGGCGGCGCGGATACGCAACCCGCCGCCCCCGAGGCGCGAACCGCCGCTGCGCGCGCCCTGCAAGAGACCGGGGGCAGTGATGGCACCTCCGGGGGCGGATTGTCCGGTCTGGGCGGTGCGCCCGCGCCCAAGGTGCAAAGCGAAATCGCCTTTGGCACCGTGCTGCCCTATGGGCGGGTGGCGGTGATCTGTGACGTGCCTGCCCGCAAGATGGGCAAGAAGATCGCCGGGTTTCCCGAGCGGCGCGAGACTTTCGCGCTTTATGACAGCGAGCCGGGCAACACCGCGCCGCATAGCTTTTACCTGACCGGCTTCGATGATGGCTGCGCCCGGCAGTTCACCGCATCGCTGGCGGTGTTCGGCTCTGTCACCATGCATGAACGGTTGCGTTACGGCCTGCCGGCAGAGGTGCAGCCTTACAGTGACACCGACAAGGCCTATGAGACGCTCAAGAGCAAGGTTTGCGGTGTGCCCCGTCGCGCGCCCTGCGGTGAGCGGATCTCGCGGCTGGAACGCGATACAGTGTTCCTGAGCATATACGAGCGCTTCGGCGACAATGCGCGCTGGAAGAACCTGCTTTTGCATGACGGCGATCTGCTGGCGAAGGATGTGAAGGGCGGTTGAGCCGTATCAGTAATGCGGCGGCGGGCGGTCGCCTATGGCGATCTGGCCATCGCGCGATTCCCGCTCGGCCTCTCGTTCCATCAACATTTGCACCCGACGGTTGAGCATGGCCAACACCGTTTCCTGACGCGCCACGATATCGGACAGATCTTCCACTGTCCGGGTCAGATGTGCAATTTTTTCTTCCAGATGCTGCATGGCGGCAATCTTCGCCAAATCGTTAACGCCGTCAACGATTCCCGTGAACGCCAAGCAGGCAAAGCGGGATCCGGCCAACGCTTGCCGAGGCGGGGACCATGGGCTAGACCGCCCCCGACCCGTTCCCGCCAAGGATTCCGCAGATGGCCAAGATGAAAAAACAGCCCCGCCCCAAGGCGATCACGCCCAAGGGGTTCCGCGATTATTTCGGCGCGGACGTGACCGAGCGCGCCGAGATGCTGTCAAAGATCGCCGGGGTCTATCATCGCTACGGGTTCGACGCGCTGGAATCGAGCGGGGTCGAGACGGTCGAGGCGCTGGGCAAGTTCCTGCCTGATGTGGATCGCCCGAACGAGGGCGTCTTTGCCTGGCAGGAGATGGATGACAAGGGCAAGGGCGGCGATTGGCTGGCGCTGCGCTATGATCTGACCGCGCCGCTGGCGCGGGTCTATGCGCAGCACCGGAATGATTTGCCCACGCCCTACCGGCGCTATGCAATGGGGCCGGTCTGGCGGAATGAGAAGCCGGGGCCGGGGCGGTTTCGGCAGTTTTATCAATGTGATGCGGATACGGTGGGCAGCGCCAGCATGGCGGCGGATGCCGAGATTTGCGCAATGCTGGCCGACACGCTGGAGGCGGTGGGGATCCCGCGCGGCGATTATATCGTGCGGGTGAATAATCGGAAGGTGCTGAACGGGGTGCTGGAGGTGGTTTCCGGATGGCAAGATCCGACCCCGTTGGATCAGTCATTCCAAGGAAGAAGACAGAAGGCCGTGTGGGATGAAGTAAAAAGGGACGCTGTCCTTCGCACCATCGACAAGTTCGACAAGGTTGGCGAAGAGGGCGTGCGCGCGCTGCTAACCGAAGGCCGGCTTGATGCATCGGGCGCCTATATTGATGGGGTGGGGCTTACCCATGCGCAGGCCAAGCCGGTTCTGGCGTTTCTGACATCGAAATCCGACACGTCCGCCGAGACGCTTGCAAACCTGCGCGCCGCCGTGGGCGACAGCGCGATGGGTATTGAAGGCGTCGACGAACTGGAACAGATCGCTGAATTGCTTGCCGCCCAAGGCTATGGCCCTGACCGCATCGTCATCGACCCGTCTGTCGTGCGCGGGCTTGGCTATTACACCGGCCCGGTGTTCGAGGCGGAGCTGACCTTTGAAATCCTTGACGAAAAAGGCCGCCCGCGTCAGTTCGGCAGCGTGGCCGGGGGCGGGCGCTATGACGATTTGGTGGCGCGCTTCACCGGGCAGCAGGTGCCGGCGGTGGGGGTATCCATCGGCGTTGATCGCCTGCTGGCGGCGCTGCGCGAAAAAGGCCGCACCGGCGGCGTGGCGCAAGGCCCTGTCGTGGTCACCGTCATGGACCGCGCCCGCATGGCCGATTATCAGGCCATGGTCGGCGAATTGCGGCAGGCGGGCATCCGCGCCGAGGTTTATCTGGGCAATCCGAAGAATTTTGGCAACCAGATGAAATATGCCGACCGGCGCGGCAGCCCCATCGCCATCATTGCGGGCAGCGACGAGTTCGAGGCGGGAATGGTGCAGATCAAGGACCTGATCCTTGGTGCGAAAATCGCCGAGAATGCCACGCTGGAGGAATGGAAGGAGCGCCCGAGCCAGTTCGAGGTGCCGCGCGACCAACTGGTCGAGACGGTGCGCGACATGCTGACCGGGCAGGGCGGATGACCGACCGCGCCGCGATCCGGGCCGAGGCGGAGCGGCTTCTGATGCGCTTTCAGGCGGCGGGCGCGGTGCCGGTGGACACCGCCATCCTGCAACCCGCCGGAACGCTGCTGGACCTTTACGGCGAGGATATCCGCGCGCGCGCCTACATCACCTCTGACGCGCTGCGCGGCGAACAGATGCTGCGCCCGGATTTCACCGTACCGGTGGTGCAGATGCACATGGCCCACGGTGCCGAACCGGCGTGCTATACCTATGCCGGAGAGGTCTTCCGCCGGCAGGAAGACGAC
>JANSXS010000030.1 GCA_024742835.1 Paracoccaceae bacterium
CGGAAACAGGTGAAGGGTAATCTCCTTTACAGGGTCAAATGCCCTAGCCAGCTCATACAGCCTGAAACCTATCCGCCTCTCCCAACACTGTAACAGAATCGGGAACCTCGACCGTTCACGGGGCATTCATCCCATCTCCTTGTTCGTAATCGCGGACTATACCAAATAGGGAGCATTGGTAAAATGCAAACGCGTCATGACGGAGATCACAGGAATGTATGGCCGCGGCAGTGAAGACATGCGCGCCCTGATCGCGGACAGGCTGGCGTCGCTGGACCATGAAGATCAGCGTGGCGATGCCGGGCAAGCCACGGTGGCGCTGGATCAGCAGGCGATGGGACGTCTCAGCCGCATGGACGCTTTGCAAAATCAGGCCATGGCCCGCGCCACGGGCACCCGCCGCGAAAGCGAGCGTCGTCGCCGGATCGCGGCTCTGGCGCGCATGGACGCGGGCGAATTCGGCTATTGCAATGATTGCGGGGAGGAGATCGCGACAGGTCGGCTCAGGCTCGATCCCGCCTCGATCAAATGTGTGGACTGCGCGCGCGGCTAAAGCATATCGCGTTTGACCGGGCTCTTGTATTCACCGGAACTTGCGGGACGGCGTTTGCCAAGCACAACGCGTTCGCACGGTCCGGTGAATACAATTGAACGCGATACGCTTCAAAGCGCGCCGACCGACAGCTTCGCCGCGCGCCCCGGCCCGAACGCCGCCGACATCTGCGCGACATGCAGATCATAGGCCACACCCACACCATCCGCCGCCTGCGCCGCGGCGCTGTAGGTCCAGCTTGGGCTGTCCACCGTCACCTCGCGCAGCACCTGCGGCCCCTGCATCACCCGCACCAGATAGCGTTCGGCCTCCTCGGCCAAAGGCACATCCGGCGTGTCCCACCTGTCGCCACCAAGCCGGGTGCGCCGGAACCAGCTTAGCGTGCGATCCTGACCCGCGTGGCTGCCAAGCCGCAAATGCACCGGCGACAGCGGGCGCAGGCCAAGCCCCTCGAAGGCCAGCACCGCATGGGCATAGGCCGGGTCGTCCACCGGGCGCGCCGCCGGCCCGATACGGTAATGCCGCGCCAGACCGCGCTTGCCCTCGCTCAACGCGATCTGACGCGGGGTGCCATCCAGCCGAACAAGAAAGCTGCCCACGGGCCAGACCGCGCCATATTCGGTGCCCGCCTGCCCTCGTAGACGATGGCTGAGCAGATAGGTGTCACGATCCACCAGCACCGCATCGCGCATCTGGATCACCTCCCAGCCCTCGGGCGTGCCATCGCCGACCGCGCAAAGATTGGCCCCGTTGAGAAACGCCAGATCGCCTACGCTTTCCAATTGGCCGCTTAACATCCGGACCTGCACCGCCTCGCCCCGGTCAACGCGCCCGGCAGGCGCGGGTGCCAGCGGCGTTTCCAGAACACCGACAGGCGTGCGCGCGGCAATGATCTGGTTCAGCGCGTAATTGGCATCCTCGTCCGCAGCGTAAAGCGCCGCAGAGCCGGGCCATGGATTGGCCGTCACCGCCAGATAGGGGGCGTGCGGCACCTCGTCCCCGGTCAGCATCGGCAGATCCAGAAACAGCGGCATCACCGGGCTTGGTGCGACAAACGGCTTGACCGGCGCAACCTCGTCGGGAATCTCGGCGGGCCGGTAGCTTTCAGGTTCGATGCGCACCGCATCGACCTTTTGCGCGCCGCCCTGGGTGTCGACACGGTCGATGCGAAAAAACCCCTGTCCGCCTGCTTCGGGCAGGGCCAGCACATCCCCCGCCCCGGTTTCCAGCGCCGAGGGCGGCAGGGTCAGGCGCAGCGTATCCATCGCCACGCGCGCCTCTGAAAGCCAGCGTTCCACCGTCTGGCGCCCCTCGGCGCGCGTCATGGCCAGCGGTATTTCGGACGAAGACACCGCATGTGTGCTGGTGTCCGGCAAGACGACCTCCTCGGAGATCGCCTCGAAATCGCCATCCGCCTCGACAAAGCGAAGTCGAACGCGGCCGGCCAGCTCCACCGTGCTGCCCCGCGTCTCTTCCAGAACGCCGTCGATCTCGTCATCGCGCACCAGCCGGTCAGGGTCGATCACCCGGTCGGTCAGGCCGTCGCGCATCACAAAGCGCAATCCGCCATCGCGTTCCACCGCATCGAACCCATAGCGCAGCATCAGCGGCTGAAGCGCGCCACGCGCCTCGCCCACCTGATCCACGCTATAGCCCCGCACAACACCGAACAGCCCGGACGTGTCGCAGCTCTCGATCCCGGCCCCGGCACAGATTTCCTCGACCAGTCCGGCCAGCCTGCGCGACGAGGCGCGCCCGTTCAGCCAATGCCCCCGAGCGTAGTTCTCCCCATCGGTCCACAAGCCGCGATTGTTGGGGAACAGAGGATAGGGTCGCATGTCCCAGGCCCAAAGACAGGCATGGCCCATGTCGATCATCGGCGCGCCGTATTCAACGGAGACGGGATTACGCGCGGGATCGCCCCAATACCCCACCATCGCGCGGATATACTGGATCTGCATCAACTCGTCCCGACGACCGTCCGAGAAATGCGGCAATTGCGATTCCGAGGATTTGGGATCAAGAAACTTGTTGGGCTGGTTTGCGCCCTTGTCGATCGCGGCACAGCCATATTCGGTAAAGCGGATCGGCTTGGATTGCGGCACCCAGTCGGTGGGCGTTTGGGCACGCAGCCCGCCGACCCTGTCGTGATGCTCGTTCAGCCACCAGTTGCGCAGATCCTTGTAGCGCCAGACCCACGGCTCGCCGTGGTCGTCATCGGTGATGGGCGTGCGGATCTGGGCCGCGCGGGCCTCTGGGGAATGATAGTACCAATCATACCCCTCGCCGCCTTCGATATTGGCCTGAAGATAGTCCAGCTCATGGATCGCCCCGAACCCGGCCTGCGCGTCCAGATGATCACGTCCCTCGCGCCAATCGGCCAAGGGCATGTAATTGTCGATGGCGATAAAATCTATGTTGGAGTCCGCCCATAGCGGGTCAAGATGAAAGAAGCGGTCGCCCGATCCGTCCTGCGGTTGATAGCCGAAATATTCCGACCAGTCGGCGGCATAGCTGATCTTGACCTCAGGCCCCAGCAGCTTGCGCACCTCGGCGGCCAGATCAACAAGCGCCGCGACGGCAGGAAAGCTGTTATTCGCGCCCCGGATCTGCGTCAGCCCGCGCATTTCCGATCCGATGCAAAAGCTTTCGACACCGCCCGCCGCCACGCAAAGCGCCGCCTGATGCAGGATGAACCGCCGGTAGCCCCAATCCTGCGGCCCATCATAAACCACCGGGCTGGACACAAGTTGCCCATTAAAGGCCAACAGATCCAGCGCGTTGGTCGCCGGCTGCGACTGCCAGGTCTGAACAGGCACATGCCCGATGCGGAAATCCTCTGCGACGGCAGCGCCGAAAAACGTCGCCACCTCGTCCTCGGCGTCGGGCGTGCCGTCCGGGCTGGCCTCGACCCCCGGTGCCAGCGATGTGGTGATCCGTCCGCGCCACGGCAACACGGGTTGACCCGGCTCACCGCTATAGGGATCCGTCAGGGTGTTTCCAGGCATCTGGTCCATCAGGATGAACGGGTAGAACAGCACATCCTGCCCCGCCTCTTTCAAAGCGATGATCGCCTCGATCACCGACTGGTCGGTGGGGGTGCCGCCATAAACCTGCCGCCCGGCCTCGTCCACCGGCACAAGCTGCGCCTGCGCGCGCCGCAGCCCGCAGACATGCCACGGCATGTTCCCCGCGTCATAGCTGGCCTGTTCGACCTTGGGCCGCAGGCTGCACTGCCCAACCCGAAGGTCATCCCCAAACCAGCTCACGATCAGCGAACTGGCTTTCAGCCCCTGCAACTCACCCCGCATCTGGTCCAGCGAGGTCAGAAAATCGGTCTTGCCAGAGGGGGAATTCACATTCGCGGGTGCCTGCGAGCCGGGTCCATACTGGATATTGGCGGGGGTGGTGGCCAGCGCGTATTCCCCGCTTCCGGGCAAAAGTGCCAACCCCTCCACCCCATGGGCGGGGTCCAGCGTGGCGCCCGGCAACCCCTGCTGTGCCGGGCGGCTGACCTCGAAGGTGAATTGTGGCACCCGGTTGTTGAACGGGCTGAGGTCCAGATCCTCGATCACCACATAGGCCGTGCCGCGATAGGCCGGGACCGTGCCCGCGCCCTCGACGGCCTCGATCCTGGGGTCGGGCAACTGGTCGCGCGTGCCGCGATAGACCCGCAGGGTAAGATCCTCGCGCGGCAGCTCGATCCCGTCGGCCCAGATGCGGCCCACATGGCTGATCTCGCCCTCGCACAGGGCAATCGCAAGGCTCAAAGAATAGCTGTAGCTGCGTTGCGCGGGTTGGCTTGGCGCGCCCTTGCCACCACCCCCGCCGCTGGTGGTCACGGTCTCGCGGAATTGCGTGGCCCAGATCACCTGACCGGCCACCCGCATCCGCCCGTAAACCTGAGCGATGGCATCGCCCTCGCCGGTGCCGGTCAGACGCAGGCGGCTGACCTTGCCGGTTTCCACCGTATCCGATCCCTGCCCCAGCAACCGCTGGTCGATGGACCGCCCGATCACGGCCCCGGCAAAGCGGCCCACCGCCGCCATCGACAATCCAAGCAGCGAACCGCCCACCGACCCGCCGAGCGCGGCCCCCGCCGCCGAAAGAACAACCGTTGCCATGACCTAGACCTCCTGAGGGAATGCGAAACGTGCCACGATACGCCGCCGCCATGGCGCACTCAGGGGGCTTTCAACCACCGCGTGACCCGAATAGGCGTGAATAAACGTGGCCTGCGCGCCGATCTCGGCGGCCAGTCCCAGATGCTTGGCCACGCCGCCGTCCCTCATGCGAAACAACAAGACTTCGCCCGGCGCAACAGGTCCAGAGGGGCACGGCACAAGGTATCTGCGCGCCGCACGCCACAACGCCTCGTCGCGGCCAGGCTCTGACCAGTCCATGCTGTAAGCGGGCACGACCCCCGGCTCTGTCCCGTAAAGCGCGCGCCACACGCCGCGCAGCAACCCAAGACAGTCGGTGCCGCCTCCCCGGCAACTGGCCTGATGCCGATAGGGCGTGCCAATCCACAGACGCGCCTCTGCCACAGCGCGTGCACCCATGTCCGCCCCGCTCATCCGCGACGGCTCCCACCATCAAGCCGGGCCACCCTCGAAGGGTCGGTGATCGACCAATCGTCACCGGGAATATCGGGGAAGCCCTGAAAATTCAGCAGGTTGTTGAACTTGAGCTGACAGGTGCCCATCCGTTTGTCGCACCCAGCCTCCAGCCGCACCAGATCACCCGTGCCGATCACAGCGCGCAGCGGGTGCCACAGCTCGATAGAGCGCCCCGTGGTGTCCGTCACATCGCGCTTGATCATGCCCGACAACCCCGTCGCAGGCCCGCTCAGAACCCGCAACATGCCATGCCGGAACCAGTCCGGCGCAAAGCCGTCAAGCGCGGCAAAGCGGAACACGCGCCGCGCCTCGACCGTCTCGACCGGACGTTCGCTGGCATAACCCGGCAGCCCCATGTCAAACCCGCAGTCGCGATCGCCCAAAACCGCGCTGCATGGCTTTTGAAACACTCGCCCCAGCGGCAGGTTCAACCGTTCGGTCAAGCCGCGCAATTCGGCCTCGAACGCGCCGCCCGCGCGCTTTATCTCGCCGATGGTGCCGCGAAACTGCAACTGGCGTTCATCCACGTTCTGCCAATTGACCAGCCAGGCCAGCACCTCCGCCCCGTCATAGCGCCCAGCCTCGATATCCGCCTCGGTGATCGCATCGTCGCGCAGCGCGCCCAGCGCCTCGGTATTGTCCACCGACAGGCCCGTTGTCTGCTGCAATGCCCGCGCGCTTAGCCCGGTGTCGGCGCGAAACGCGTGGCCATCAAAGGCCAGCGGGCCATCGTGGTCGGTAAAGCCCAGCCGAAGCCCGTCCTCGCGTACAAGCGCCCAACAGCGGCAGGTCGTGGTAAGCCCAGTGGCCAGATGGGCCTTCAGCCCCGCGTGAAACCCGCTCATACCCGCACCTCCACCACCGGCACGTTGGGTACTTCACCGGCCTGGAAACTGGCAAGGCTGGTATGGATACGGTCGATATCGAACCGCACCGGTACGTCGAATTCGAACCCTGCGGTGATGCGAACGCCCGCGTTTACAGGATGCACGAAATGCAAAATGCCTGTCGCGGTATCGACCTCGTAATGCACACCCTCTTGCACCTCTTCGTCGCCCAGCCCGACCCGGACGCTGCCCGCGACGGGCTTGGTGACAGGCCGGGCATAGGTGATCTCGCCGGACCGGTAGGTCTTGATCAGCGGCACCTGCGCCGTAACGTCATCGCCCGCACCCAGAATCTGGTCGGTGAACTGCGGTTCAGCCTTCGCGCGCCCCGATTTGTAATCGGTCCAGTCCTTCCAGCGAAAACCGTACATTTGACCCTGCCGCGCCTCGAAGAAGGCAATCAGCGTCTCGATATCGTCAAGGCTACGCATCGCCACGCCCGCGTCATAGCGCCGGCGCGAATGTTTCCAGGGCGTGTTGCGCTCCTCGAACCCGTTGGCAAGCGTGACCACATCCGTCAACCGCTCCGGCCCGCCGACAGAGCCAAAACTCAGGCTGGCGGGAAATCTTACCTCGTGAAACTGCATGACTCTCTCCCTGCCTTAACGGTTGCGGTTGCCGCGCCCGATCGCGCGGCCAAGCTGCGCCGCGATCTGCGCCTGACTGCGCCGGAACCCCTCCACATCTGGGGTGCTGACATTCATCACCACGCGCACATCGCCACCCGATTGCGCCCGCACCCCCAGCTTGCCATCCGCGCCACGCGCCAACGGCATGATCGCCTCCGGCCCAGCCTCTCCCATCAGCCCGGTGCCGCCGCGCATCGGAAACATCGTCGGCCCGTTGACAACGCCACCGCTGGCAAAGGGCTGCACCCGGCCAGAGGCAAAGCTGCCCCCCTTCTCAAAGGCGAAAAGCCCCCCCATAAGGCTGCCGATCCCCTGGCTCAGCAAACCGCCCACATGGTCGGTCACGGGCCGCACAGCGGAATTGAACGCCGAGCTGATCATCGAGTTCGCCATGTTGCGCAGCGCCTCTGATAGGCTGTCGCCCTCGATCACCGCCCCGCGTATGGCCTTGTTGAGCCCCCGGCTGATCCCCCGGTCAAGGGCGGCCACGTCATGCCCGGTCCCCTGAAAGGTCGCCCGCACGCGCGCCATCTCTGCGTTGAAGACCGCCGCCATCTCGGTCGCAGCGCCAAGGTTTTCGTCAAGCGCCGCCACCTCGCCGTCCAGATCGCCCATCTGTCCCGTCTCACTCATAGCTCGTCTCTCCATTGTCATCGGGATAATCCGCCAACAGTGCCTCCAGCCGGGATCGTCTCAGCGGTGCGACCCCCGCAGGCTTGCCCAGCAACAGGTCAAGCTCGGCAGGCGTCAGCGCCCAGAACTCCGCCGGACGCAGCCCAAGCCCCCGAATGCCCGCCCGCATCAGCGCAGGCCAGTCGATGCCCGCAGGTGCCCCGCTCATGATCCCTCTGCCAAGGTAAAGGCCCGCGCCAGCAATGCCGCCGCCGCGCGCGCCGCGCCCAATGGCCCGCCCTCGATCTCGGCCTGCAACAGATCGGCCGCCGTGCCCTGCCAGCCGCCCCCGCGCAACCCGGCCACGATCAGCGCCAGCACATCACGGCTGGAAAACGCGCCGCCCTCGAACCGCTCGACCAGCGCCACCAACGTGTCGTCGCCAAGCGTGGCCTCCAGTTCGGCCAGGGCACCCAGCGTCAGCTTGAGCACCCGCCGCTCTCCATCCACGCGCAGCGCCACCTCTCCTGCCAGGGGGTTCGCCATCGGCTCAGACCGCCATGAAGTTAAGCTGCCCGGCGGAATTGAGCGAAAGCTCATACGTCGCCTCGCCGTCGTGATTGCCCGCATACTCGATGGACCCCACCTGAAACGGACCTTCGATAACGCCGAAATCCGGGATAACCACCTGAAAATCCGGCATCTCGCCGTCAAAGAATATCTGCCGCACGCGCTCGTCGCTGGCGGCGTCGCGAAAGATGCCCGATCCGCTGATCGCGGCGCTTTTCACACCGGCACCGGCCAGCAGTTCCCGCCAGCCGCCCGCCGATTCAAGGCTGGTCACATCCACGCTTTCGGCATTGAAGCTGACACGCGTCGCGCGCAGCCCCGCCACCGTCTGAAAATTGCCGTCGCCGGTCAGGTCGATCTTGACCAACAGGTCCTTGCCGTTTTGCACTGCCATGGGGTCTGTCTCCAAAGGTTATGGGTTCGGGGTGTCATCCACCCGCGCACGAAAGGTCAGGTCGATCCGGCGCAGCTCGCCGGTGCCTTCCCGCCGAGCGCGGGCGCGAAAGAAATGCAGCGCGGGGCATGTCCCCCGGCTCAGGACAAGCGGCGCATCCACCAGCGCATCGCTGATCGCCGCCGCCACCTGCTTTGCTGTCTGAAAGCCCGCCGCGTTGCTGATCACGCTCACGGTGAACCGATGCCACGCGCCACCGCCCGTCCCGTCGGACCGCGCGCGCGCCTCCTCGGGGCCAAGCGTGACGTAAAGATCGGGCAAGCTACCCGGTGGCACGGCGTCATAGATCGCCCCCGACACCAGCGCGCCCAGCGCCACATCACCCGTCAACCGTTGATAAACCGCCTCCTGAAGGGCGGCCGCCACGCCGTAGCTCATCGCGCGACCTCCTCTTGGCAAAAGCAGGTCAGATAGCGCGCCTGCACGTCACGCTCGGCCACCGCCTCGATCCGGAAAACCCTGGACCCGTCGCGAAACCGTTGTCCCGGAACGGGCCGCGACGGCGCGCCAGACGGTGCCGCGCGAACCGTCACCCGGTAGCCAGTCCGCGACAGGCTTGTGTCCTCTCCGGATGCGGCGCGCCCGGTGCGCGCGTCGATATCCGCCCAAAGCGTGCCGAGGCTGACCCAGCTTTGGGCATAGCCGCCCGCACCATCGGCGACCCGCTCGGGGGTTTCCAGCACCAGCCGCCGGGTCAGATGCACCCGCGCGCTCATGCCCGCCCCCCCGCGAAAAGACGCACGGTGCGATAGCGTTCGATCAGGCCGGTCACCCCCAGCGGCAAGCCGGTCTCACCGCGCCGTGTTTCATGCCGGTATTCGTAGTAATGTGCCGCCAGCAGAATCACCGCCTGGCCAAGGTCGGCAGGCAATCCGTTCCAGTCCGGCGCGTAACCTGCGACAAAGCAAATGTCCGCCACACCACCCGGCGGGATCGACGGCAGGCATGATCCCGTCGACCACATCACCGGGCGCTGCGCATCCTGTTCCAACCGGTAATAGGCCGCGTCGATCAGTTCCTCTTCATCCGCGCGGTCACGCAGCTTGAACCCGGTTATACCCTGCACCGGGGCCACCGGAAGGGCCTGCCCTGCCGGATCGCGCCAGCGCGTCACCGTCCAGGAAAAGACCCGTTCCACAAGGATTTTGCCCGTGCGCGCCTCGATCGCCGCGATGGCCGCGCGCAAAAAGGATTCGAGCACCATGTCTTGCACGTCCCCGTCCGAAAACCCGGTGCCCAGCCGCAGATGCGCCTTGAACTCGTTCACCGGAAGCGCGGCCTGGGGCACAGCGGTTTCTTCAATCAACATCATGGATTCACTCCAGAAATCCCCGGCCCCTCCGGAAAGTGCGAACACGCGCCGCCCGCCGTGACCCGCTCGGAGGGGTGCAACAGGGATCAGCCATGGGACGGCGCGTGCGCCATGGGCCGGGTCAGACCCCGCCCAAAGGCTCCGGCGGTCAGCCTGCCGCGAATTTCAACAGCTTGATCGCCGCGAAATCGCTCACATCCCCGCCCACGCGCTTGGTTGCGTAGAACAGCACATGTGGTTTGGCCGAAAACGGATCGCGCAGCACCCGCAGGTCCGGGCGCTCGGCCACGGTGTAGCCCGCACTGAAATCGCCAAAGGCAATGGCCGGTGCCCAGGTGTCGATATCCGGCATGTCCTCGGCGATCAGAACCGGATAGCCCAGCAACCGCGCAGGCTCTGCCGCGGCCAGACCGTCCGACCAAAGGAAACGCCCGTCATTGTCCTTGAGCTTGCGCACCGCACCTGCGGTCTTGGAATTCATCACGAATGTGCCGTTCGCGCGATATTGCGCACCAAGGGCGTAAATCAGGTCAATGATCGCCTCGGCCCCGGCAAAGGCACCGTCGGCACCCGAAACGACATGCCCAAGCTCTCCCCAGGTTTCAGACCCGGCAGCGGCGCTCGTGTAGGTCAGAAAGCCCTTGGGCTTGTCCACACCGTCCCCCGACACGAACGCCGCCGCCTCGGCACGCGCAAACTTGTCGGCGATCCGCCCTGCAAGCCAGCCCTCGATGTCGAACGCGCTGTCATCCAGCAGCCGCTGGCTTGCCTTGGGCAGCGCGCTCAGCTCGTGCAGCGGGATGGTGATGCGGTCGATCGCCGGCGTGCCGGTCTCGGCGGTGCTGCCCGTTTCGGTGGCCCAGCCATGGCCGATATCGGTATGGTCGATCAGCACATCAAAGGATGTCGCCTCCACCTGCACCACGTTTGCCACTGCCCGGATCGACGCGGTCGAGGCCAGAACGCTCTGGACATTCTGCGCGGTCACAGGGTCCACCAGGTAACCGCCATCCGCGGCAACGGCACTGCTCATCGCCTTGCCTTCCAGCTCCAGCCCGCGCAACGCGTCATCATCGCCCGAACGCAGATAGGCATCGAACGCCTTTTGATGCGGGGCCCCGGCCTCTGCATTGCTGGCCAGTTGGGGGCGCATAAGGCCCATGGTCTTGCGTTCCATCATCGTCATTTTCTCGTCCTGTTGTTGCAGTCGCTGTTGAATGTCACTCATGAAACCCGCCACGGCTTGCTTCACCTCGGCGACCGGAGACAGCTCTTCCCCGGTCCGAGACTGGCTCTCGGTCTTGCGCATCGCTTGATCCTGTTTTGGCATCCCGGCGCGGGCGTTACCGCCCCGCCATTTCCCGGCGGGCGTCCTCAAAGGCCGCCGCCAACTCGCGCAGATCGTCACAGCAAAGGCTTTCGCCCTTGGCCCCGACCCGCGCACTGGGCAGCATCGGGAAGGTCACCAGCGACACCTCCCACAGCTCCAGTTCCTGCAAGAGCCTCCGGCCCTTGTCATTCTTCGCCGCGCGCAGCGTGCGGTATCCGATGGACAGCCCGTCAATCGCCCCCGCCGCGATCAGCGCCGCCGCCTCGCGCGCCTTGGCCACGCTTTCCAGCAACCGGCCTTTCACATAAAGCCCGCGCCCGTCCTCGCGCACCTCGTCCCAGACGCCGATAGGCTGCGCCGGATCATGCTGCCAAAGCATCTTGACCTGCCGCCGATCCGTGGCCAGCCGTGTCAGGCACGCCTTGTAAGCCCCCGGCGCCACCACGTCGCCGCCCCGGTCTTCCGATCCGAAAAGGCTCGCATAGCCCTCGATCACCACGCCGTCGCTGACAGTGATCCCCTCATCCAGACGACAGAATTTCCGCTCAAGCCCTGCATCCGTATCCATTCTCATCTCCTGCTCATCCAGCCAGAATTCCGCCCTGCATGGCGAAACTCATGAACCCGCCCAAAATCGCCGCGATAATCAGCCAGACCAGCCGCGAGATATGCCCGTCGATCTTTTCCAGCCGCCCGTCGATCTGGTTGAAGCGCACTTCCATGAACTTCTGTTTCTCCTCGCTGACCGCCCGCTCGGTCTCCATCGCCGCAATCGAAAGCTCCAGCGAGGTCAGCCGCTTTTCCACATGCCGGAACATCGCCTGCGTGCCCTCGAATGACGCATAGATCCCGTCCAGATCATGCATGTCCTCCATCGCCCGGCTCATCCCTCCTCGGGCAGCGCGGGCAGGCCCAAAAGCGCGCGCTTCTCCGCCGATGTCAGGAACTCCGCGCCGTTCACCCTTGCCCATTGCGCATCGCGCTCCGCCGACAGCGCGGGCACCTGGTCAAGATCGGGCCGCAACTCCAGCGCCGCGCCGGTGAACCCGGCCAGCCAATCCGCCACGCTTGCCGCGACCCGCGCCGCCAACGGCAACACCGTCAGCCGGTAAAAGGCGCGGTTGGCCTCCTGGTAGTTCGAATAGGTGGCGTCGCCCTGGATCCCCAACAGCATCGGCGGCACCCCAAAGGCCAGCGCGATCTCGCGCGCCGCACTCTCCTTGGTCTTCTGGAATTCCATGTCAGACGGGCTGAACCCCATCGGCTTCCAGTCAAGTCCACCTTCCAGCAGCATCGGCCGCCCGGCATTGCGCGCGCCCTGATGATGGCTCTCCATTTCCATCACCAGACGGTCATACTGATCCGTGCTCAGCGTGCCCTGCCCCTCGGCCCCCTTGAACACGATCGCGCCCGATGGCCGCGCCGCATTGTCCAACAGCGCCTTGGACCAGCGGCTGGCGGAATTATGCACGTCCACCGCCTGCGCCGCCGCCTGCAAGGGCGAAAACCCGTAATGATCGTCCTGCGGATGAAACGACTTGATATGACAGACAGGCTTTGGCCCCTCGCGCATGTCGAACCGGTGCTTGGCCCCGCCCACCGCGTATTCATAGGCCACCGGCCAGCCATCCGCCCCCGGCACCACGCTCATCCGGTCAGAGCGCAGCACGTGCAGCTCCAGCGGGATCTGCCCTTCTGTGCCGCCTACCGCCTCGACATAAGCATTGCCGGTCAGCAAAAGCTGCCCATAAATCGCCTCGAACAACTCCGCCCGGCCCTGTGCGGGATTTGGGCAACGCACCAGATCCAGCACCGGATGCACCGCGTAACGCTCGGTAGCATCCTGCAAGACCAGCGGCAGGCTCGCCGCCGCCTCGGCCACCATCTTCACACAACGAAATCCCACCGGATTCCCGGCAAAGCCCGACCGTGTCAGGCTCACACAATCGCGTGGCGTCCAGGCGACACGACCCGCGCCAGGCCAAGCGGCAACCCGGCCCACGGCGCTTGCCTTCTGCTCGGGGGCCTCGGGCGCTGCCCCGCCTTGCCGGAAGAAATCCAGAATCATCCTTGCGCTCTCCTTGGTCTCTTGCCTCGGCACCGGGCTGTCACGGCCCGCTGACAAGAGGCATCATTCCCCCAAAGATTTACGAAATCCTAACCACGCCGCGCGGTGCCCCATACCGGCGCGCGCCCATGAAAAAGGCGGGTCCGGCCAATGCCGCCCCGCCCTCTGCCTTGCGCGTATGTCACGCCTCAGATCGAGCGCACCTGCGGGCTGCGCCACCGCGCGGCGGGCACGATCATCAGCTCGTTGAGCGCCCAGACCAGCGCATCCACCCGATCCGGGCTGCCCTTGCCCTCGAACCCGCGCGCGGTCATCGCGCACATCTGCTCTTCCAACTCTGCCAGATCGCGCAGGTGATGCACGCGCTCCTGTTCATAAAGCGCCGCCACCGGCTCGGCCCTTGCCACCTTGCCCCGGCTGGCATGGACCGTCTTGACCGGCACCAGCGGGTCGACCTGCCGGATCACCTGCTCGACCATCTCTCCCCCCTGGTTGACCTCCGCCACCAGCCGTTCCGCGCCGAACTCTTCCATCGCGCGAATGGCGGCCTTGGCCCACGTGGTTGGCGACGCGGCGCTCACGCTGCGATCCGCCAGAACATAGGCGCGCCAATCCTGCACAGGGCCTTGCGTCACAGCACCTGCCACAACGATTCCACAGGAATCCGAACTGGCCTTGCCCGTCACCGGCGGATCAACCGCAACGACAATCCGGTCAAGCACGGGCGGGCGCACCACGCGCCCCGCCTCCAGCATGGCCGTTCGCCACAGCGCACCTTCGGCCTCGTCGATCAGGATCCCGTCCAGTTCCTGCCGCCCCAGCCGTGTTCCCGCATACCGCGCCCGAACCTCGTCCAGAAAGGACTGCGCCAAAAACGCCGCGTTGGCCTCGGTCGGGGCGGATGTCACCACCGTCGTGTCCTGTGCCAGCACATCCTTCAAAACCCCCACATTGCGCGGCGTGGTCGTGACGCAAACCTGCGGCCGCTCCCCAAGCCGCAGCCCGAATTGCAGCATGTCCCATGTGTCGCGCGCCTTTTTCCACTTGGCCATCTCATCCACCCAGGCCCCGTCGAATTGCGGCCCACGCAGGCTTTCCGGCTCATGCGCCGAAAACGCCTGCGCCGTGGCACCGTTGGGCCAGATCAGCCGTTTACGCGTCGCTTGCCACACCGGGCGGCGATCCGGCGGACAACAGGCAAGGATGCCGCTTTCCCCGAAAATCATCACCTCCCGCACCTGGTCGATGGTCTCGCCCACCAGCGCGATCCGGCTGCACCGGCCCGCGTCCAGTGGCCGCGCCCCTTCGACCTGCGCGCGCACCCATTCTGCGCCTGCGCGGGTCTTGCCCGCGCCGCGCCCGCCCATGATTACCCAGGCCCTCCAATCCCCTTCGGGCGGCAATTGGTGATCCAGCGCCCAGAACTCGAACAGATATGGCAGGGCCATGATCTCTCCATCTTCAAGCAGATCAAGAAACTCTGCCTGCGTCTCGGTTCCTTCTGAGACGAGCCAGCCTGCATTCAATCGAGTCTCGCGCCGCGTCGAGGTCAAGCCCGTAGTCGTGGACGATGCCCTTGTCTGATTTCTTTCTTGTGGCAAGTTGCGCCTCCGCTTCAATGGCGATCTTGAGCCATTGCCGGATTTCCGACGTGGCCTTCATCGCATTTTTCAGTTCACCGAATTCCCCGGCCTTGATCCGGGCATACATGCCTTCGAGTTCTGCCCGCATATCGGCAAGCTGCCGCTCCAGCGAATCGATGGAGGTCGTCAGCCCGGTCGGAACCGGATCCGGAACAATCAGGACCATGCGTGCTTTATCCTCATGTTGCGCCTCGTATTTGTGGCGGTCCCCTCCACCGCCACAACCGAACCCAACAAACACGCGTCATGGCCTCACCCGACCGGGGGACCGCGGATGAGTGGCGAATTTAGCACGTATTGTCAGGGTGTTGCGCATGGGAACACGCGCGCCGAATTAAGGTTTTCTTAACCCGACGCGGCCGCCAGAAACATAGTTTGGGAAAAGCGCCGCGCGCAGGCGGCGCTACTGGTTTGCCCGCTCCGCCTCCAGTCGGCGATAGGCGGCAACGTTGTCGTTATGCTCTTGCAGCGTTTCCGCAAAAAGATGCCCGTCGCCAGGGTCAAGCGATTTGGCGACGAAAAAAATCAAATCCGTATCCAGCGGATTGACCGCGGCCTCGATGGTGGCACGGCCGGGATTGGCGATGGGCGTGGGCGGCAATCCGTCGATGACATATGTGTTGTAGGGAGTGGCCGCGCGCAGCTCGCTACGCCTGATGCCGCGCCCCAATACCCCCTCGCCTTCGGTGATGCCGTAGATCACCGTCGGGTCGGTCTGCAACCGCATCCCCCGCCGCAACCGGTTGGTGAATACGCTGGCAACCTGCCCACGCTCGGACGCCACGCCGGTTTCCTTCTCGATGATCGACGCAAGGATCAATGCCTCATAAGGATCGTTCAGGGGAATGTCATCCGCCCGTCCCTCCCACGCCGCCGCAAGGATCGCATCCTGCGCGCTTCGCATACGGGCGATCAGGTTGGCGCGGCTGTCATCGGCGGTGATTTCATAGCTGTCGGGGGCAAGGCTGCCCTCGGGCGGCACATCTTCTATATCGCCGCTCAGTACGTCCATCGCCCGAAGCGAATTGACCACCTGCCAGCTTGTCACGCCCTCGGCCATGGCGATGCGGTAACGCGTGTCGGCTCTCTCGCGGACCTGCTCAAAGATCGCCGGAACCTCGATATCCGAGTCCCGCGGGTTGAACTCGGCGCGCTCGACAAATCGGTTCGTGCTCGGGTCAAGCTCTCGAACCTCAACCGTCAAACTGTTGATTCCGATACGGTAGACAACTTCGGTACCACAGGTGCTGGCCCCGCCGCGTGTGACAATATCCGTCACCTCGCGCATACTGGCCCCTTCCGGGATCAGCCAGCTGCCCGCCTTCAAGGCTTCGGTCTTGTCACCATACTCGGTGCCCAGACGAAAGATCATGCCACTGCTGACCGCGCCCTGTTGCTCCAGCCGGTTGGAAATGCCCCGCATGGTCGCGCCACGTGGCACCTGAAGGCAGATCGCCTCGTCAAGCGGTCCCTGCGCCGCATACTCGTTTTGCCCCCACAGGATCACGCCGCCCAGAAGAAAGACGATCAACACGAGAAAAGTCAGGAAATTAGAGGCGATGTTTCGCCACATCACCGGACCTGTCCGATACAAAGGCTGGCGTTGGTGCCACCAAAGCCAAAGCTGTTGGACAACGCCACCCTCACCTCGCGCGGCTGTTTTGCATTGGCCGCAAGGTTGAGCGGCGTCTCGACCGCCGGGGTATCAAGATTGATCGTTGGCGGTGCCACCTGATCGCGGATCGCAAGGATGGAGAAGATTGCCTCGATCGCGCCCGCCGCCCCCAACAGATGTCCAGTTGATGATTTGGTCGAACTCATCGTCGCACCGCTCGCCGCATCCCCCAAAAGCCGCTCAACGGCCTTCAACTCGATCGTGTCTGCCATGGTCGAGGTACCATGCGCATTGATGTAATCCACATCATCGGGGCTGACGCCCGCATT
Organism: Paracoccaceae bacterium; assembly: GCA_024742835.1. GTDB lineage: Bacteria > Pseudomonadota > Alphaproteobacteria > Rhodobacterales > Rhodobacteraceae > Roseovarius. The sequence goes on from JANSXS010000030.1 coordinate 16,622, forward strand.
GCGCAACGCCGCCTTCATGGCACGGTAGCCGCCATCGCCATCTTCGGACGGGGCGGTGATGTGATAGGCATCCCCCGAAAGACCATAGCCCAGGATCTCGGCATAGATCCTGGCGCCCCGCGCCTTGGCATGTTCGTATTCCTCCAGCACGACAACGCCCGCGCCTTCGCCCATCACGAACCCGTCGCGATCCGCGTCATAGGGGCGGCTGGCCGCCTTGGGATCATCCACGCGCTTTGTGGACAGCGCCTTGCAGGCGTTGAAGCCCGCAATGCCGATCTCGCAGATGGCCGCCTCGGCCCCGCCCGCCAGCATCACGTCGGCATCGCCGAACATGATCAGCCGCGCCGCGTCGCCGATGGCATGTGCGCCGGTCGAACAGGCCGTGACCACGGCGTGGTTCGGTCCCTTGAAACCGTAGCGAATGCTTACCTGCCCGCTGATCAGGTTGATCAGCGCGCCGGGAATGAAGAACGGCGACACCCGCCGCACACCCCGGTCGCGGATCAGCAACGTGGTTTCCTCGATAGAGCGCAACCCACCGATGCCAGAGCCGATCATCACGCCGGTGCGCTCCAGATCCTCTTCAGCCGTGGGCGTCCAGCCGGCATCCTCAACCGCCTGTTGCGCCGCCGCGACACCGTACAGGATGAAATCATCCACTTTGCGGCGCTCTTTGGGCTCCATGTACTGGTCGGCGTTGAACGTGCCGTCGCTGCCATCGCCATCCGGCACCTGACAGGCGTATTTCGTCGCCACGTTGACCGGATCAAAGCGGGTAATCGTGCCAGCGCCCGATTGCCCGTCAAGTATCCGCGTCCAGCTCTCTTCCACGCCCGAGGCAAGGGGTGTGACCAGGCCCAGCCCGGTGACCACGACACGACGCATAGAACTGCCCTCTCGATTGGTTCTTTGGCTGCTCTTACCCCGCCTTGACCCTGTGGGGCAACCCCATCACACACCGGCGCGCAAGGCTTCGCGCGTTGCGCGCGCCGGCGATAGCGCTACTGGAAACCGGCCACGGGTTCGCGCGCGGCGGCAGCGATTTGCAGCGCCTCGGCCAGATCCACATCCCGTGAGAAAAGCGCGCGCCCGATGATCGTCCCGGCAATGTTGGGCACGTATTTCAACCGCGCCACGTCGTCGACGCTGCGCACGGTGCCACGCGCGACAACCGGATGACGGGTCTGCGCCGCAAGCCCCGTGATCAGGCCAAGACTGCCATCGCCATCCTCGATATCCTCGCCGATATCCGTCACGATGATCCCGGCAAGGGGCGCGTCGTCAAAGGCCGCGATAAAGCTTTCGGGCGCAAAGGCGCTGCGCGTCTGCCAGCCTTCCGTCATCACGGCATTGTCCAGCACGTCCACCGCCAGCATGATCTGGTCGGGATGCCACTTGGCCAGCGCGCGCAGCATGTCCGGGTCATACGCCGCCATCGTGCCCACCACGATACGCCCGACCCCCGCCTCGATCCAGCGGGTCACATGTTCGCGCGACCGGAACCCACCGCCAAGCTGCACCGGAATGCCCGCGCCGCGGATGACCTGTTCGATCAATCCCGCATTGTCGCCCTCGCCCTTGAGCGCGTTCAGATCCGTCACATGCATCCATTGCGCACCGGCCTCGGCATAGCCGCGCGCAGTCTCGACCGGATCGACATGCCAGATCACCGGCTCGTCCAGCCGTCCGCGCGTCAGCGAGACACATTTACCGTTATAAATCTCGATCGTGGGATAGATGATCATCGCCCTCGCCCCTGTGATTCGACGGTCTGAAACCGACAGGTTCAGCATGTGGGCTTGCGCCGCCGCGCGATGTGCTCAAATCGGCAAACTGCGCGCCGTTCGCGAACTGCGTCTCGCGGCGTCAGGCACAAAAAAGGCCCCCGCGCACCGCGCGAAGGCCCGTCGCCACTGGCGAAATCTTGTGTCTTACGACGCTTCGCTGATGAACTTCACCGCGTCGCCGAAGGTCTGAATGGTCTCGGCGGCGTCATCGGGGATCTCGATGCCGAATTCTTCTTCAAATGCCATGACCAGCTCGACCGTATCGAGGCTGTCCGCGCCGAGATCGTCGATGAAAGAAGCGTTTTCGGCCACCTTGTCCTCTTCAACGCCCAGATGTTCGACAACGATCTTTTTCACGCGGTCTGCGATATCGCTCATTTCAATTCCTCATCCTCTTCGGGCACTCCGCCCGCATTCTTTGCCCCTGCCCGAACCGGGAAGCGACGATGTTGCCCCGACGGGCGGCTCGTATGCCCGGTCATACGGGCAGTTCGGCGGCAAGCGCGGTCGCCCCCGGTCAAACTGCGCCGCCTATAGCACATGGGGCACGATTGGCAAATGGTTTCACGGTCACGGCGACAGCGCTTTGCAACACGCCTTACAGCATCGCCATGCCGCCATTCACATGCAATGTCGTCCCCGTGACATAGCCCGCCTCGGCACTGGCAAGATACAGAACCGCCGCTGCAATTTCCTCTGGCGTGCCCATGCGGGCTGCGGGAATCTGACCGGAAATCTTGTCTTTCTGCTCGTCGGTCAGCTTGTCGGTCATCGCCGTCGCAATGAACCCCGGCGCGACGGCATTCGCGGTGATGCCCCGGCTGGCAACCTCGTAGGCGATGGATTTGGTCAAGCCCACAAGCCCGGCCTTGGAGGCTGCGTAATTGGCCTGACCGGGATTGCCCGTGGCCCCGACGATGGAGCTGATGTTCACGATCCGGCCCCAGCGCGCCTTCATCATCGGGCGCATGACGCCGCGGCACAGGCGCATCGTGGCGGTCAGGTTCACGTCCAGCACGCTTTGCCATTCCTCGTCGGACATCCGCATGAATATCTGGTCGCGGGTGATGCCGGCGTTGTTGACAAGGATATCAACCGCCCCCATCACCGCGACGGCCTGTTTCGGCAACGCCTCGACCGCGTTTGCATCGCCTAGGTTGCAGGGCAGCACATGCGCGCGGTCGCCCAGATCGGCAGCCAGCGTTTCCAGCGGTCCCTCGCGTGTGCCCGAAAGCGCGACCGTCGCGCCTGCGCCGTGCAAGGCGGTGGCGATCGCCCCGCCGATACCACCGGACGCGCCAGTGACCAGCGCGCATTTCCCCGTAAGATCGAACATCAGTCATACTCCTTTGACACGCCAAGGTTCCGGCAGGAAATTTAGCAGGAAAATTTTGATTTTCCGGGTTCCGGCTCAGTCCGCCGTTGCAATCCCGGCCGCTGCTTTGACGTCGTCGGGGCCACCGACGGCGCGGGTCGCGATATCCCGGTCGATACGCCGCACCATACCGATCAGCGCCTTGCCCGCGCCAATCTCCCAGATCTCGGTCACGCCTTGCGCACCCATATAGGCCACCGACTCGCGCCAGCGCACAGCTCCCGTGACCTGATCCACCAGCAAGCGTCGGATCACCTCTGGATCGCTGACCGCCGCGGCCACCACATTGGCCACGACGGGCACGGCGGGTGCGGTGATGGTGACATCGGCCAACGCCGCCTGCATTGCTTCGGCGGCGGGCTGCATCATGGCACAGTGGAACGGCGCACTCACCGGCAGCAACATGGCGCGCTTGGCACCCTTTTCTTTGGCCAGTTCAACTGCTCGCGCCACTGCCTTGGCCTGCCCCGAGACCACGACCTGCGCGGGGTCGTTGTCGTTGGCGGCCTGACAGATCCCGTCCTGCGCGGCCTCCTCGGCCAGCTCGCGCACAGCGGCCAGATCAAGCCCCAGAATGGCGGCCATCGCGCCCTCGCCCACCGGCACGGCGGCTTGCATGGCACGGCCCCGCACCCGCAAAAGGCGCGCACAATCTGCCACGCTCAGCGCCCCGGCGGCGGCCAGCGCGGAATATTCTCCCAGACTGTGCCCCGCCACCATGGCGGCTGCCTGCACCGTCACGCCCTCGGCCTCCAGCGCGCGCATCGCAGCCAGAGAGGTGGCCATCAGCGCCGGCTGCGCGTTCTCTGTCAGGGTCAGCGCATCCTGTTCGCCTTCCCAGATCAGCGTGCTCAGCCGCTCGCCAAGCGCGTCGTCGACCTCGTCGAACACGGCTTGCGCCTGTGGATAGGCCTCGGCCAATGCGCGCCCCATGCCAATAGTCTGCGCGCCCTGCCCGGGGAATACGAATGCCTTGCTCATGCGGTGATGCCTCCCTGACGATCTGGCCTCCGATAGCGCGCCACGCGGCGCGGCGCAACGGGCAACCCTGATCCGTAAGGGCTCTGCGCACGGTGGCTGTGCGCGTTTTGCAATTGCAGCGCAAGCCCGCCCCGCTACGTATCGCATCAGCACAGCTTGACAGGAGCCGTCCATGCCCTTGACCAATTCGCGCAGCGCCTACGGGTCCGTGACCAAGACCTTTCACTGGCTGATCGCGTTGTTCATCATCGCCAATCTGCCGCTTGGGCTGATCGCCAACGAGATGGCCGACGCGATCCGCGACCCCGCGACCCAGACCGATGACGCGTTCATTTCCAACACGGCGCTGCTTTTCTCGCTGCACAAGACCATCGGCATCGCGATCTTTTTCGTCGCACTGGTGCGCATCCTTTGGGCGATCTCACAGCCGAAACCGGCGCTATTGAACGGTGACAAACCGCTGGAGGCCTACGCCGCCGAAACCGTCCACTGGCTGCTTTATGGCTCGCTTGTGATCGTGCCGCTGTCGGGTTGGATCCATCACGCGGCCGTGTCGGGCTATGCGCCGATCTGGTGGCCGTTCGGGCAGAATCTGCCCTTCGTGCCCAAGGACGAGACCGTCGCGCACACCTTTGCCGGGCTGCACCACCTGTCCAAGAACGTGCTGATTGCGGCGTTGCTTTTGCATGTGGCGGGGGCGCTCAAGCATCATGTGATCGACAAGGACGCCACCCTGCGCCGGATGCTGCCCGGCCACCTGTCGGCTGTGCCCACGGACCGTCAACCGCGTCACGCCCTGCCCTTTGCGGCCGCGACGTTGATCTGGGCGCTTGTCCTGGGTGGGGGCACGGTTCAGGCGCTGATGGCACCAGAGCAGACGACGGAAACCGCCGTCAGCGCCGACGCGACAGCCGAAACGAAGCCTGAGGCCGCGCCGATGGCCGAAAACGGCTGGCGTGTCACCGATGGCACGCTTGACATCACGATCCGGCAAATGGGCTCTGACACGCAAGGCCAGTTTGCCGACTGGTCCGCCGATATCGTCTATGACCCGGAAACCGGCACCGGACAGGTCGATGTCACCGTCACGATCTCGTCGCTGACGCTGGGGTCGGTCACGGATCAGGCAATGGGCAGCGATTACTTTGACGCCTCCAATCACCCCAAGGCAGAGTTCAGCGCCGAGATCACCAAAAGTGACAAAAGCCACCTCGCCAAGGGCACCCTGACCATAAAGAGCCGGTCAACCCCGATCGAACTGCCTTTTTCCCTGCGCATCGACGGCGACACGGCAAAGGCCGCAGGCAGCGTTACCGTGGATCGGCGGAATTTCGGCATCGGCGCCGAAAACGAGGAAAATGTCGGCGCGACCGTCGATATCGGTTTCGATCTGACCGCAACGCGCGGATAACCCACCGCGCTTATGCGTTTTGAACAGGGCTGTGTGTCAGGTGTTGCGCGAAATACGACGAATTGCGCATGAAAAAAGGGCGCTCCACAATGGGTGCGCCCTTGCCTTGTAAAGTCCGGCCGTCACTCGGCCTTGCTGGCCTCGATCGAAATCATCACGGCAACCTCGTCGCTCACCGCCGGGGCGGCGTAGCCAAGACCGAAATCCGAACGCACAAGCGTTGTCGTCGCATCGAAGCCGGCCCATTCCTTGCCAGCCATCGGGTGTGCCGCAGCCTTGTTCAGCGTGGCGTCCAGAACGACGGATTGCGTCACACCGTTCATTGTTAGATCGCCGGTGATCAGCGCCGCATTCTCGCCCGTGACCTCGATCCCGGTAGAGGCAAAGGTGATCATGTCACCCTCTTGGGCGTTGAAGAAATCCTCGCCCATGAAATGCTCGAACCGCTTTTCCCAGCCAGTGAACATAGACATGACGGGCATCGCCACACTCACGGTTGAATTGGCGGGCTCGTCCTGGTCGAACATGATCTCGCCATCGAAACCGGAGAACATGTTGTAGGTGGTCGAAAAGCCAAGGTGATCATAGGTGAACAGAACCTGGCTGTGGCTGGCATCCAGCACGTATTTCTCGGGTTCCGCCATCGCGGTGGTGGCGGTCATGGCCGCAAGGCCAAGAGCGGCGGCAAACGCGAAACGTTTCATGGGTCAACTCCTTATGGTGGATCAAGGTACAGTCAGCCTTAAATGGCATCCCTCCGCCTCCGAACAAGCCACCGATCCCGAACAGACCCTGTTTACAGACGAACACAAGCAGGCCGTACGGCCCTGCCTTAGTCGCGGCGGCGCACGCCGCCCGCGCGCCCGACATGCAATAAATACGCCCCGCCACCGATCAGGATCACCGAAACGCTCAGCTTTACCAACTGCGTCAACGGGTCCGCCGACGGCACCAGCCAAAGCCCCGGCCCCGCCATGCACAGCCCGGCGCCGATACAGCCGGCAACCGCGCGGCGCGGGCCTTCGCCCTGCCCGTCCATATGCTTGTGATCTGGAAATGCGACCATGGTCATGCCCCTTGTCCGGTTCTCGATTGTTTCCAGACTGGCGACACAGTGGGGCGGAAATACGGCCAATCAACGGCCCGGCGCGGACCGTGTCGGGGCATTTACCGGGCACGGGTTTCGGCCTTGCGACACCGGACAATCCATCGTATACGCCCAACTCCTTTCGCACGATTGCATGAACCGCGCAGACTCTCGTGGACGGGCCGCGAAAGGATCCTTGCCCGCCTTTGAAATGCGCCCAGACAAAAGTGGAACCCACATGCCGCTCTACGAGCATGTTTTTATCTCGCGCCAGGACCTGTCCAACACACAGGCCGAAGGGCTCATCGAACATTTCAGCACCGTTCTCGCGGACAATGGCGGCAAGGTCATTGAGCACGAGTACTGGGGCGTCAAGACGATGGCCTACAAGATCAACAAGAACCGCAAGGGCCATTACGCCTTTCTGCGCACCGACGCCCCGTCGGAAGCGGTGCAGGAAATGGAACGCCTTATGCGGCTGCATGACGACGTGATGCGCGTGCTGACGATCAAGGTCGACGAGCATGTCGAAGGCCCCTCCGTCCAGATGCAGAAACGCGACGAACGCAGCGAACGCCGCGAGCGCCGTTGATCAGAACCTGAAGAAAGGACACTAAACCATGGCTGCAAAACCATTTTTCCGCCGCCGCAAGGTCTGCCCCTTCTCGGGCGACGACGCACCCAAGATCGACTACAAGGACACGAAGCTGCTTCAGCGCTACATCTCAGAGCGCGGCAAGATCGTGCCCTCGCGCATCACCGCCGTCTCGGCGAAAAAGCAGCGTGAACTGGCCCGCGCCATCAAGCGCGCCCGCTTTCTCGCCCTGCTGCCCTACGCCGTGAAATAAGGAGAAAGATCCATGCAAGTCATCCTTCTCGAACGCGTGGCCAAGCTGGGCCAGATGGGCGATGTCGTCGATGTGAAGCCCGGCTTCGCTCGCAATTACCTGCTGTTGCAGGGCAAGGCGCTGACCGCCTCGAAAGAGAATATTGCCTCTTTCGAAGATCAGAAAGCACAGCTCGAAGCCCGCAACCTTGAAACCAAGAAAGAGGCCGAAGAACTTGCCGCGCGCCTCGACGGTCAGAAGTTCGTCGTGATTCGCCAGGCCTCTGACGGTGGCAACCTTTACGGCTCTGTTTCGACGCGCGACGTGTCGAATGTCGCCACCGAGGAAGGGTTCTCGCTCGACCGCAAGCAGGTGCTGATCCGCACACCGATCAAAACGCTTGGGCTGCACCCGGTCGAGGTGCATCTGCACCCCGAGGTCGAGGCGCATATCATGCTGAACGTCGCCCGCTCACCAGAAGAGGCTGAGCTTCAGTCCACCGGGCGCAGCATCCAGGATCTTGCCGCCGAAGAAGACGAAGCCGCCGATTACGAGATCGCGGAACTCTTCGAGGATATCGGTGCAGCCGCCTCTGACGATGACGACTTCTCCGACCGGGCCGAGGATACACAGCCCGAAGACGGCGACGCCGAAGAAAAGTAACCATGGTTTGCCACCGGCAGATCACCAGGGCCGCGCATGTTTTGCGCGGCCTTTTTCTTGGCCCGGATATCACGCCATCTGTATGGCTCTCGTTTCCATAATTGCCTTTTTCCGGTATCGCCGATAGGTTGCAAACGGGAGTACAGGTATCATGCAGTCCATTGATCAGGCCATCGGCGCACGTATCAGAACCTATCGCAAGGCTCTTGGCCTGTCGCAAACGGATCTTGCGGACCGGATCGGGGTTCGGTTTCAGCAAGTGCAAAAATACGAAAGCGGCGCAAACCGCATTGCCGCCTCGCGGCTTTGGAGGATCGCGGATGTGCTCGGCATTTCCGTCCTGCGCCTGTTCGAGGATCTGCACCTGTCGAACGACGGCGACACGGAAACCTTCGAGATGCTTGATCTTTACCGCCGTCTGCCGCCCTCCGCGCGCGCGCAGGCCCTGTTCCAGCTCCGCGCGTTACAGGCCCGGCAAGGACAGCGCACAACCGCGGATTCGCCATGAAATCACGCATTCAGCTTGTGGATCTGACGGCCCTGTCCGGCCCCAGGGCGGACTTTCTTGGCCATCTTCACGGCCTGTGCCGAACCATCGGGGTCGATTACGCCTCTTACGCGGCAACCAACCCGGTTTCGGGCAAGCTGCACGCTTTCACGACCTATCCCACGGCGTGGAAAGACCACTATATGGATCAAAACCTCCATCTGGTCGATCCGACCCTGCGCATCGCGGCCCGGTCCATCGCGCCGGTGGATTGGCGCAGGCTGGAACAGGACAGCTCTTTTCAGGATGTGTTCGGCGCGGCGCGTGATTTCGATCTGCCCTCGACAGGGCTGACCGTGCCGGTGCGCGGGCCTATGGGCGATGTCGGCCTGTTCAGCGTCACCTCCCGGATGAGCGCGCAGGACTGGCGATGGCTGAAAGGCTCCATGATGGGCCAGCTTCAGACTGCGGCGGTGCATCTGCATGACACGGTGATGACCTCCGATGCGCTGACACGAACCCTGCGCTATCCGCATCTGTCGACCCGCGAGCGCGAAGTCCTGCAATGGGTCGCGGCAGGAAAGTCGCAACAGGATATCGGCGATATCCTGTCGATCTCCAGCCGCACCGTCGAGGTGCACCTGCGTTCCGCGCGGGAAAAACTCTGTACCCTGACAACCGCCCAGGCGGTCGGTCGCGCGGTCAGCCTGGGACTGGTCCAGCCCGGATGACACCCCCGCAAAACTACGGGATTCCCCCAATATCCTGAATTCAGGATCGTGTTACGATCTTCCCTATCCATATTGGGGAAGGATTAACAAATGATACTGATTGTAGACGTTCTGAATAAAAACCGCTTTCTGCCAATACTCGACGACATGTTCCGCCTGCGCGCGCGGGTCTTTCAGGATCGCATGGGTTGGGATGTCGCCGTCACGAACGGCCTTGAAAAAGATGAGTTCGACGCGCTCGACCCAGCTTATGTGATTGCGCTTGACGATGATTATCGCGTCATCGGCTGCGCGCGGCTTTTGCAGACGACCGGCCCGCATATGCTGTCGGATGTATTCCACGCAATCCTTGACGGTGAACCGCCTTTGCGCAGCGCGACCATGTGGGAATCCACCCGGTTCTGCGTGGACCGCGAGACGCTTGCCGGCAGGCGCGGCAAGCATACCGTGGCGCGCACCACCACGGAATTGATGTGCGGCATCCTGGAATATGCCCAGGCCTCAGGGATTTCCGACATCATCACCGTGATCGACCCGGTGATGGACCGGATCCTGCACCGGTCAGACAATGCCCCCTATGATTACGTCGGCCGCACGGCAGAGATGGGCAAGGTGCGCGCACTGGCCGCGCTGATCGACACCGGCCAGGAGAGGATCGACAGGGTTCGCGCCTTTGCGGGGGTCGAAGGCGATATCTTTGCCACGCAAGAAGAGGTAGCCAACGCCATAGCCCCGCCGACAGGCTTGCCTGGTGACGCCTTTCTTCGCGAATACTGCCATCAGCAGATCGAAAATGCCGCCAGCCTGCGCGAACGCAACGCGGCCATCGCCCTGCAAAAGGCGCTTTCCGGGCTTGGCAGCCCGGCTCGCAACTTTGACACCTGAAACATCGGCCTGACCCGCCGGACATGAAAAAGCCGCCCCGATCAGGGGCGGCTTACCATCTTGCAAGGTCGGGTGGAGATCAGTCCTCCAGCGCCTCGACCTCTTTTTCCAGATCTTCCTTGGAGACCTCTTTCTCGGTCACCTCAGCCTGCGCTGCGACATGATCGATCACCTTGTCCTCAAAGATCGGCGCGCGCAATTGCTGACGCATCTGCGGGTTCTGCTGCACGAATTCAAAGAACTGGCGCTCCTGGCCCGGATATTGCCGCGCCTGCTCCATCACCGCCTGGGTCATTTCCTGATCAGTGACCTCGACCTCGGCCTTCTGTCCCAGATCGGCCAGCAACAGGCCAAGCCGTACGCGGCGCTCGGCGAGCGTGTTGTGCTCGTCGGTCGGCTCGACCTCGGGGTGATCGTGGCCCTGCACCTCGGGATTGTCCTCATGCCAAAGCTGGTGCGCGATCTGCTTGGCCTCCGCCTCCACCATCGAGGGGGGCAAATCGAAGCTTACCAGCTTGTCCATCTGGTCCAGCACCCGGCGCTTGAGCACGGCGCGCGCGGCCCCGGCATATTCGGCCTCAAGCCGCTCGGCGATCTGCTCTTTCAGCGCATCAAGGCTTTCGGCACCGTATTTCTCGGCCAGCTCGTCATTGACCTCTGCCGGAACCGGCTTCTTGACCGCCTTGACGGTGCAGGTGAATTCCGCTTCCTTGCCAGCCAGATGTGGTGCCTGATAATCGTCGGGGAAGCTAACGGTGACGACCGTCTCTTCGTCCGCCTTGGCCCCGACAAGCTGCTCTTCAAAGCCCGGTATAAAGCTGTTGGAGCCCAGAACCAGTGGATAATCCTCCGCCGAACCGCCCTCGAACGCCTCGCCGTCAACGCGGCCGACGAAATCGAACACGACCTGGTCGCCATCCTTTGCCTTGGCACCCGCCTTGCGGTCCTTGAAGTCCTGCGCGCTTGACGCAAGGTTGTCCAAAGCCTCGTTGACCTCGGTCTCGCCGGCCTTCACGACCATGCGCTCGACCTTGATCTGGGACAGGTCCACCTCGGGAATGTCGGGCAGCGCCTCGTAGGTCATCTCGACCTCGACATCGTCGCCCTCTTTCCACTCCTCGTTGGTCATCTTGACCGTCGGCTCGGCGGCGGGGCGTTCGCCCTTGTCCTCGAAATGCTGCGACATCGCGCCGTCCACGGCTTCTTGCATCGCCTCGCCCAGCACCCGCTGGCCGAACTGCTTTTTCAACAGCGGCAGAGGCACCTTGCCCTTGCGAAAGCCCTTCATTTCGATATCGGGCTGCGCGTCCTTGAGCTTGGCCATGACCTTGTCATCCAGCTCCTGCGCGGTCAGCATCATCTTGTACCCGCGCTTCAGTCCCTCGTTGAGGGTCTCCGTGACCTGCATAGTCGTCCTTTCCTTGCATTTGGCCGCAGAGGCGTCCGCGGCGGTCAAAATCACTCGCGTCTTCTAGGGGTGGTCGATATGCGGTGCAAGCGGAGTCTTATCCGCCCGGCGACCGCAAAAGATCAACCACCAGGACGAGCCGAGCGTCAAAACCCGCCCGACAACGGGCCACGCCACGCAAGCCCCACGATCTGAACCGGGCGGCTGACGGTAGCGTTGTGCAAAAACCGGCAGAGCGGTGTTGCAAGACACTCGGCAAATGGCGTTCGACCACACCGACGATGTCGCCGGGTCAATGCACCCGGCCTCAACGCCCAATGACGATATCCGCCTGTAACCCGCCCAACCGCTCGCTTTCTCCCAGACGCAGCGTGCCGCCATGGGCGCGTGCGATGTCCATCGCTATGGCCAGACCCAGCCCCACCCCGGTGCCGCTGTTCTGGTTGCGCGCAGGGTCCAGCCGGGCAAAGGGCTTGAGCGCCTGTTCGCGATCCTTTTGCGCTATACCCGGCCCGTCATCCTCGACCCGGATCCGCAACGATCGCCCTGTCATCAGGACCGAGACCTCGGCGCGGCTGCCATAGCGCACGGCGTTGCCGATCAGGTTTTCCACCGCACGCCGGATGCCCCCCGGACGCAACGCAACACGGCCCTCGCCCTCGGTCAGGATCAACCGGACCTGCCGTTCCTCACGGGCGAACCCCTCGACGATATCGCGCACCAGCGCGATGGGGTCCGTCGGCTCCGGCTCGCCCTCTTGCGCGCCGCGCGCAAAGGCCAGAAATTCGTTGATCAGCCGCTCCATGTCGCTGACATCCTGCTCAAGCGGGGCGCGATCCGCGTCATCCAGCATCGACAAGGCCAGTTTCAGCCGCGTGATGGGCGTGCGCAGATCGTGACTGACCCCCGACAGCATCAGCGTGCGCTGCTCAATCTGCCGTTCGATCCGCGCCCGCATGTCGACAAAGGCACTGCCCGCCGCGCGCACCTCGACCGAACCGGCGGGTTTATACTCGACATGACGCCCACGCCCGAACGCCTCTGCCGCGCGGGCCAGCCGCGTGATCGGGCGCAGCTGGTTGCGCAGATAGAAATACGCGATGACCGTCATCACCACGGCGAAAAACACCATATAAACAAAAAGCTGATGCGGATTCGACGCCGACACGCGCCGCCGGTCGAAACTCATCCGCAGCCCGCCCTGCTCTCCTTGCAAATACAGGTGCACAATCTTGTCATCAGGCAGGTCGACCGCGCGCAGCGACGGCAACAACGCAGTGAATTCGCGGATCACCACGGCCCCGGTGAAATCATACCAGCGCCGTGTGCTGGATTGCGGCTGGCCCGCCTGCGGCACGTCCTCCACGCTGATTTGCAGCACCCGCGCCATCCGGGTTGCGTCGATCACCCGCGCAGTCGGCCCGGCCTCCAGCAGCACCTGAACCTCGCGGCTTGTCGAGCGGGTCATCTGCGTGGTCACCCCCTCGAAATGCCGCTGGATAAAGACCACCGACACAACCAACATGAGCGTGATCACCGGCAACAGCAGGATCAGGATCGCACGTCCGTAAAGCGACCGGGGCAGATAGGGTTTGAGCCAGTGAAACGTCATGGCATAAGCCTAGCCTTGGCGACACAGGTTAGAAAGGGCAAGCGTGATGCAGGAGTTCAACCCCGAGCCGGGCAAACCCGAGGCTCTGGGCGGCGGCATTCGCCGTATTCTCGCCCCCAACCCCTCCGCGATGACGTTTCGCGGCACGAATACCTATCTTTTGGGTCGGCGTGACGTGGCGGTGATAGACCCCGGCCCCGATGACCCCGCGCATCTCGCCGCCATTCTGACAAGCGTGGGGCCAGAGGCGCGCATAACCCACATCTTCGTGACCCATGCCCATCGCGACCACTCGCCGCTTGCGCGCACGCTGTCCGCGCAGACCGGCGCCGAGATCCTTGCCTTCGGCCCCGCCACCGCCGGGCGCAGCGCACTGATGACCGAACTGGCCAAGGCCGGCCTTGCCGATGGCGGCGAAGGCATAGACGCCGCCTTCAGCCCAGACCGCAACCTTGAGGACGGTGCCCACGTCACCGGCGACGACTGGCAGATCGACGCGCTCTGGACGCCGGGCCATCTTGGCAATCACATGTGTTTCCGTGCGGGCGATGCGATATTCACCGGCGATCTGGTGATGGGCTGGGCCAGTTCGCTGGTCTCACCCCCCGATGGCGACCTGAGCGATTTCATGGCCTCCTGCCGACGGCTGCGCGGGCTGGGGCCCTCGGTCTTTCACGCAGGCCACGGCCCGCCGATCCCCGAGCCCGACGCCCGGCTCGACGCGCTTATCGCCCACCGCGAGGCGCGTGAAGCGGCGATTGTCGCGGCCCTCGCCGATGGCCCCGCGACAGCCACCGATCTGGCACGGCGCATCTATACCGACACCCCGCAAAGGCTGATGCCCGCCGCCACCCGCAACGTTTTGGCGCACCTGATTGATTTATATGGCAAAAAACGTGCGGCCCCACTCGGCAACCTGACCGCTGAATCCCGCTTTGGCCTGCTCTGAAGAACGAGATACAAGACGTTGAATTTTTATGACAATAGCTCTGGACGCCGTCAGAACAGGTTGCTATATCGCCCTCGTGTTCCGGCGTAGCTCAGCGGTAGAGCAGTTGACTGTTAATCAATTGGTCGTAGGTTCGATCCCTACCGCCGGAGCCAATCAACCACTTGGTTGTAAAGAAAAAATGGCGACCCTCGGGTGCCGCCATTTTCCGTTTTTGCAACGATTTTGCAACGAGCGCCGATTTCGCACGTTTGTTAATCACTTCGAGACGGACATCCGTTTGCCCTGCGGGATCACAACCAGACCGAAGCCAAGTCATAGGCAAGCTAGGATTAATCCTCGTCGATTTTTTCAAACAGAGAAGCCTGCTCCGCAACCGCAGTCACAGGACCCTCCTCAAACTCTACTCCGGCCATTGCTCCAAGATCGCGCAACACACGGGTCATATGATGGGCCATGTTCCACTCCCGCCAAATCGAAGGGTTACCGGGTGAAATGATGCCTTTTGCAGCTTCCCACATGCGGCGATCAGCATACGAGTAGGCCTGACCTGCGAAGTCGGGACGATCAATTAGACGGTTCAGCACCTTGGTCATGTTCGGCGATTGCTGGCCCGTCGAGGCACCACGAATAACAACGGTTGACTGCGCAGTGGTGTATCGAACGTGGGGAATCGGGCGTCCGCCGCCACCCTTCTTAGGAAACGCGATCTTGCCGCAATCAGCGCCAAAGTCGCTAAATCCCAACCGATCATTCGGAATAGAGCATTCGGAGAGTAGCCGCTTGTATATCGTCCACTCATACCGAGCGACCTCATAATCGCCGTTTTCCTCAGCAGGGTTCGTGGTAGGGAAATTGGAGGCTTGGAAGACGACACCGCCCCAAGGCGCTACTGCACCGACCATCTCAAGGCCACCAGCGACCGCCTCAGCGGCGGACTCCATGCCCAGATCCACGCTGCCTGTGTAGTCGACAAAGATCTCGCAGTCTTGGGCGCTGACGCCCAAAGACTTCAAACCTTCTTCGAGCGCCTCTGGATCAAAGTCCTCAAATGGCAGATGAATAGCCAGTCTCGGCGTCTGTTGTTGAACCAATTGCCGCCAGATCGGATTGAGAATGTCACAGGCAGGCGCAACCGCTATAAGGTTTTTGTTCCGCGCCCACGCAACTTGAAACAGGCGGACGAGGCCACCATCACCCAAAGCAGGCAGCACATACTGCGCATCAAGATAGGCTGGGTAGAGCGGCCAATGTTTGCCAATGCGCTCACCAGAGACATAGGCGATTTCATCCGGTGTCAGGGGTCGGCCCTTCTCAGGGTCACGCTCCTTGGGCGGCGGAATGATAAAAAACGGCCTCAAATACTTTTGCATGTCGGGCTGCACTTTAGCGCAAGCCAAGTATTCGCCTTGTTTAAATCGCTGTGCTGGACGATATGGCAGCATCATTTTTCTCCTTATCGGGTTGCTCGATCAATTGCTTCCTCACGGTTTTCCCCCCGATTTTTTGAGAGAACAGCGAATAATCGTTTCTCTCTTTTCTGATCCGACCATAAACAATGGCTGAATGAATTCCGATGTCTTTGGCAAACTTCTCGATTACCTTAGGCGACTTGGCGATGCGAGCAGGAGAGCGCCGCCAAAGCTCATCTGGTACTAGCATATTGGAGGCAAAAGCATCAGCCTGCGCCTCTTGATCGTCAAGGTCTTCTGGTTCCGCCTCGCCTTCGCGGAACTGATCGAAAAAACCGCCCCGTAACCCAGTCAACCTATGCAAAACAACGTGACCGACTTCGTGCAGCAAGCTGAACCAGAAGTTGCCGATGTCATCTCGTCGCAGTGTCAATCCTATTACCGGCACCGAATTGACAATGAACGCAGCGCCGTCGATGGCAAGGCCCTGGATTTGACGTTCGGCCACGAGGACAACTCCATTATCGAGCAGCAATTGTTGGGCGCGCTTTGGCCCGTCGCCATGAATGCTAAGCTTAGACAGTTCCCCAAGCCAGCCGGTCTCAGCCGGATTGTATCTCGCCACACCTTTCGCAATGATCTCAGCAGCGCGCGTCGCGACCCGCGCGCGCCATGCGTGCAGTAGAATATCTTCGCTGTGATCATTGACGTTGAGTCCGGTACGCAGCAGCGTCGGACTGCCGAAGTCGATGCGATTTTCGGCAATTAGACGACGCAGCTGATCCTCCGTCATGTCTGCCCCGAACCAGCCGTGATCTCGGCCATGTTTCAATATCTTTTTGATGTCCGACTTGGTCACGTTGTCGATGACCATATCCAAACCCCGAAATTGCGGGTCTGGTTCAATTGCTGCGCTCAGCCGAACCCCCAGAAGCGCTGCGACGCGCGCATAGTTTTTCATGCTAATGCTGTTGTACCGGTCGGCTTCATACCTCTGGACTTGCTGCTCCTTTAGACCAAGCCGCCAAGCAAGATCGCGCTGTGAAAATCCCTTAGCGATTCTAGCGACGATGAGCATCAGGCCCGGGTCCCTATCGGCTCGGGTTTCCAAATGAGCGGGCTTCCCTGTCTCCTTTGCTGCCTCATAGGCTTCAATAGCGTCCGATAAATCAGCCCGCTCAGAGCGCATCGTGGCCGCTACTTGTTTGACAACTTCCGGTGGCAAGCCCTCAACGACCCGCGATAGCGATCTTTCCGTAGCCAGTGCCTCGTCAAACGCCGCAACACGGGTCCGGGCTTCACGCAGTTCTTTTTCGTTGAGAATGATGCCTGTATCCATGCCCCCAAAATACCCAGCATTTTTGTTGGGGTCAATAGGACACAACAAAAAAGTTGCGAAGCCGGCGGGCCGAGCCTCTGAGGCGGGTTTTGGGCTGGCGGGCGGAGGTGCCCAAAACACGGAGACGCCCATCAGCGCGCGATTTTTCGGGGTCTCTGCGCACAAATGAAACGGGCGGCTCGATAGCCGCCCGCGTCCCCCAAATGAATGGGACGACAGCTATGTCGCCCCGTTCGATCAGTGATAGTTCGGAGGAATCGTCACACTTCGTTTTCGTTCAACTTCTGAGCCGACAAGCCGCGTAGTTTGCCATTTGTTGGCATCCGCGGCGCGCAGGTGTTGCACGTCGTCGCCACGATGGACAACGATTTCAGTGACACCGTGTTTCGCAAGTGCGTTTGCGAGACGGAGAAGGTCGTTTCGACCGAGTTCCGCAGGATTCAAGATGTTCATTTTGGTTGCTTTCTTTGTATTGCGGTTTCAGAGTTGCCGTCTTGGCGGGACCACGAAGCCACAGTCTCAACCGCAAGGCTGGAGCAGTGCGCACGAAGGAAAACTCCAGATCGGCGCGAGGCCTGAAAACGGGCGACGCTAATCCGCCGCCCGTATTCCTGTTACGCTGCTTGCTTTTCCAATTCACGGAAGCTTTGCAACCAACAGCGACGTCGCTGTGCTGGCAGCACACGAGCAGTGTATCTTCCGCCACCAATTGCGGTGATGACCACCACCCAGTTCGTACTCGCACCTACAATGACCGTCTCAGCCGAGCCGACGTAGTCCCACGTATCAGTCCGACTCTGCTGGTAGAGACCACCGTCCTTTCGCTTGTGCAGAAAAATCGGGTTTTGGCGCATGACGTCCGTGGCGGCTTCGAGCAAATTTCGCCCGGCGAGATCACCCTTTGTTTGCGCCTCTTGCATTGCGAACGAGAATTCAGCGGTCAGTTCTTCGCAATAGCCACTCATGCCGCATCCTCGTCGCGAATGAGGTGCGAAACGTCGATGGTCCAACGCGTGTCTTGCAGCTTCTCGTCGAATTCGAGACGAAACACTCCAGCAGAAGTTACAACTTCCGCCTCTATGATCTTGTCGAGCCTGTCGATCTTTTTCAGCGTGGCGATTGCTTCGCCGTCGATGTAGTCTTTCATTGTGGGTTCCTTTCGTGATTTCCACAGATCCGCCCTTATTTGGGCCACCATGGCTTCCCACACGCGGACATGAATTTTTGGAGCAGCGGACATGGGAGAAAACTCCAACTTGGACGAACTCGCAGAGGCCGCGCGCCTCGAACCCGGCGACGCCAAGAAGGCTTGGCAACTTCTGTCCGCTCACATCGAGGGGGTCGACCTACCAGCTTGGGTGAAAGCCTACGTGCGGAGGTCCGCCGTCGCTGTGGCCGACTACGACTTGGAGAACGGCGATCAAGCCAAACTCGCTCACGACCTTGGGTTCTACAAAGAGGCCGAGCAGCAAGACGGTTGGAGCTACGACCTCGACGACGTTTTCGAATGGTTCACCGACCGGATGATGAAGGACGTTACGGACGGAAAGAAGATCAGCATTTCTCGCACCGCCCGCGAATACCTCGACGAAAACAGAATGTTCAACAATTCCCCTGACGGCGCGCGCAAAGCCTACGAAAAGGCCCGCAAGCGCCATGCGGAACGAATGGCATCCGAAGCAGAGCTTGAACGGCTGTTGGCCGAAAGGGGCGTTTAGACGTTCAGCGCGTCAGAGAACGCGGTTTCCGGCGCTGCCCCACGCTGACACCGCACGACACCGAGTTGCCGCAGAGAGCCGCGAAAATCCGCGGTCTCTCGTCGATCTCAAGGCACATCGACCCAAGTGGATTTGGCGAGCGCAACGAGAGACGCGTTCACCACCACCCGCGAAGGGTCTGCTGCACAGCGAGGCCCGCTTGCAGGTATTGCGAGGCAAACCCGCCGAGGATCAGTGCGATGCCCAAGTCGCCGTGTCCCCCAACACTCCGACTCTGGCTGATGATCTGGTTGCCCGCCGCCGTTGTCGTCGTTGCGAAGGAAGCCAGGTCGGCCTCGATCTCGTCGCGCAGCGGCAATTCGGGCGCGAATTTGAGGTCGCCCGAGGCAAACAGCACGGCGAGGTTTTCGATCATGAAGGTCTTGCCCGCATTGACATAGCGCGACCCCTTCTTCGACCAATCCTGCCCGCCCGTCATCTGCACCGCCTTGTGATCGACGCCTTGGTCCCACAGCATGTCCGACACCACGCGCCCGATGGACGTGCCGTCGATGGCGAGTTCAGACTTTCCGCCAAACGGCGGCGCGTTGCGCAGGCGCACGAGGTGATCCACAACATCGACATATGACACGCCACGGAAGCGGTCGGCGTAGACCACGGTGCGCTCACGCGGGCCGACGATGATCTTGCCGTCGTCCACGATGGGCAACGCCTGATCCTTGATCACGACGACCGCCGAGAAGTCATTTGCCTGCCCGAGGTCAGCGGCCACCCAATAGCGTTGGTAGCCCGAGATGCGCGGGATAGCGGGGTCTTGGTTGGTCTCGTTCACCACCTCGCCGTCAGGCAGATAGACGAGGTTCAATTCGGGTTCGTAGTTCAGAGTTTCGGACATATCGCAACCTCCGTGGTGCTTGTCGCTTGTTCGATGATGGAAAGGTCGAAATACGCCTGACCATCGGCCAGCATTTCGACTTCGATTTCTTGGCGGAATTTGGTCGCGGAGAGCGTGCGGCGCATTCGTTCGACCTTTTCAGCGAGCCTCGGAATGTCCGTGCCACGCACGACAATGCGGTGAATGCCGTCGCCCGGTTTCGCGTCGAGGAACAGCCGCGCGAAATAGTTGTTCTTGCCTGCGGGCGTGCTGCTGAAAAACACCTGCCCGTCTTTGGTCAGCATCGGCAGGACACCAGCAATCAGGTCTTCGCCGCCGTTCTCGCCCGCGAGGAAGGCGCACTCGTCGATCACGGCGAGGCTCACGCTGGGGTAGCCCCTAATGGTGTCTGACGTGGACGGCAGCGCGACGACACGCGCCCCGTTCGACATTTCGAGTTCGGTCAAGGTCGAACGCGTGATGACCAAGTCGGTGCGGCGGAGCTGCTGCCCGATCTCGCGGGCGATGATCTTCGCCTGCCGCTCGGCGGGTGCAACGCAGATGGTCAGGCTGTCGGGGACGTGCAGTTCCTCGACGGCACGCGCGGCAAGCACCGACGTTTTGCCCGCCTGACGGCCCACACGCAGCGCAATCTCGGACGCCTGCGTGGTGAACGCCTCGACCTGCCAAGGATCAGGCGCGTGACCGATCCAATGGCTCAGGCGCGCGACGGGATCGAGGTCACGTTCGAGGCCCACGCACCAGTCATGAAGGGCGTCAAACGGCATTCTTCTGTCGCTCGTAGTAGGCGCGCATGTTGGCGACGCTGCACTGGGTGCAGTTCCGATTTCCGTCGCGCGGCGAGACATGGCCGTTTTTGCAGGGGATGCCCGTGAAGTAGAGCTTGCCGCCCTCGTCGAACATCACATCGCGGCTTTGCGGCAGGCGCGCCCAATCGGGCGATCCAGCTTCCGTGGCGGCGGCAACGCGGCGGCTGTATTCTTCGAAGCCTTCGAAATCGCGGTGGGTCATAGCACCTGCTCCTCTTTCGTGACGGATAGAACGTGGTGGCGCATGTGCTTGAGAAGGACAGGTTGCGCCTCGGGCACCTCGTCACAGACAGCGCGGAGGATGCTTTTCATCGTCACCCATTCGGGCGACTCCGCGAGCGTGACTGAAACCGAAAGGTTGGTCGCCATCTTCCCGTGCATCTGTGCAATGTCGCGGAGCACCTTGCGTAGGCCTTCCATCGCGGCGAGAGCGAACCCGTCGTCCTCGGTTTCCTCGGCCTTGGTGATCAGCTTTTCGACGCGCCGCGCGAGGCTCTCATAGGTCCGCGCAACGTCCATCCGTTCGTCGTTGAGAACGCGCGTCGCCTCGTCCACTGGTTCGAGGCGCGCCTCGGCCAAGATCGCACGCTCCATCTCCTCGGTGATATGCTGCTGGCGGTAGCGCGAAACAGAATCCGGGTGCATCCCGACACGTTTTGCGACATGAGCCTTCGACATGCCACCGGGCAGACCGTGTTCCCCGAGGACGATCTGCTTGATGATCGTCTTCTTCTCGGGGTGCGTGTTGATCGTGCTTGGGCGTCCGCTGCCTTTGTTCCCGGCCATTTTCAGGATACTCCCGCTGCTTTGGTTGAGGCCGTGATCGGCAAGCACGTATCGTCGCGATACCAATTGATCCGCTCATTCAGGCGGTTCCATTCCCCAACGGAGACATCGACCAAATGATCATGAACGCGATTTGCAACCTCTTCCCTCATGCCCGCCGCGACGAGATCGCAGCGCAGCTTGCCAGCCTGAACGCCAGCCAGACGGAGCTTCATCACCTGCGCCAAGGCGACGATCAGCGCGTCCTGTGCGCTGTTTGACGGGTCGAGTTGAGCATGGTCGTGCTGTGTGACCACGGTCAGGTCGCGCAGCACGAACACCTCGTCTTCGGCGGAAAACCCGAGGACGACACGATAGGCCCATTCGAGGGTTGCACGATCCTCAGGCGTCATGGGATTTCTCCATGAGCGCGAGTTTCGTCTGCATGTGCTGTGGAAGGTCGTCGGGCTGGTCCCAGGATTTGACGGTCATGCCCTCGGCGCGCAGGCGCTGATACTGACGCGGGTCCGCCCCCATCACATCGCGGCGCATGTAGGCGACCTTTTGGTCATCGTCCTTGATGATCGTGGTCGTTGTCGTCGCGACATTCCCGCGCCCGCGACGGTGTGTGTCGTCGGCCTTGTCGGGATCGACGATTTCCAGCGTTGCACCGATCTTTGCCGCTGCTTCCTTCGCCGCGCGATACTTCGCAGGGTCGCGTGCTTCCGCGCGTGTCAGGGTGTGGGCGGGTTTGGTTCCCTTGGGGTAGTAGTTGCCGTCAGCGGCGCGCTCATAGCCCATGTCGGCCAGTTGCTTGTCCGTCTCTGTCTGCTGTTCGAGGCGGCGTTGCATATCCTTCTTCTCGTCCAAAATGCGCGTATTGAAGTCGCGCAGTCCGTCGAGTTTCTTCTGCTGCGCACCCACGGTTTCAGTGAGCGCGGAAACCTGCTGAATGAGGGCTTTAAGGGCGGCGGATGTATCGTCAGCCATTTCTTGATCCTTTCGTTCCTAAACAAAACGGACACAGGCGGAAGCCCATGTCCGTTTCGCTGATTAGGACATGAAAGGACCGCCGATCCGTCATGTGCACAATGTATCAAGCGGCCCTTGCTGCCCCGACCGCAGAAGCAGGTGGAGCACGTCGCGAAGGGGTGTTTTTCAGGTGGAGCCAACGCGCCCGAAGGGTCTCGACGGCTTGCGTGTGGCGCTCTTGGGCGGCGGGCGTTCTATCCGTCGGCATCGGGAAGTCGGCACCCTCCATCATCCACCGGATACGTTCACCCAGCACGTTCCCGTCCCAGCCGATCAGGCTGCACAGGAAGGCGCGGTGGCGGGCGTGTGGGCCTGTTCGATCCGTTAGGAAGGCGATTGCCTGATCCTGCTCCGCCTGCGTCGTGAAGGTCGTGTTGGTGTCGGGCTTGGCGATCAAGAACAGGTCGCGGTAGGCCTGCATCAAGATTGCCGTGACCAAGGCCGCCTCGGGCGATTGGGGGCTATCCCCAAACATCAGGCTCGCAGTTGGGCGACCACGGAGGTGATATGCTGCCACGGGATAGGGAACGAGTGTGGGTGAACTTCGACGGTCACGCCCTCGGGCTGCACCAATACATTGTAGCCGTCGCGGTAGATGTTGCCCTGATCGGGTTCGAGCGTCGATTTGAGGTCGTCAGCAAAGGCGGCAGCATCGGGCACACCGAGGTTCGACGTGGTGTTCATGCGGGTGTAGGTGAGGTTGACGGCTTCGTGCTCGTCGATTGTTGCGGTAATGGTCATTGTCATGTCCTTTGTGTTGTGGCGCGCACCGGGTCCATCGCGGCAAATAGGAGAGCCGATGCTAGGCCATTCCCGATGCGCGCAGACCCAGCACGAAATGCGTATCACCCGCTGTCGGGGCGTTGTTCTGGGGAATGAGGTGGAGACGGGACGAAAGCAGGTGACAGAAATCATCTGTCGCCCGGGGGATGAAATTCGGAACTTAAGCGACTACTTTACTTCCCCCGAATACAACTGCAGGCGGTTTTCATGAAAGCAAATTTGAGAAAGATCGAAGGGAACTGGGACATTGGATACGCGCTCGACAAGCACATGCTCTACAGCAATTTGAACCGCCCCGGGTTTACCGGAGAGTTTCTGGTTCAATAGTTAGGCTGCTTTTTCGTCAGCGTTCAAGCTTGCGTAGAATGCCTCCTCTGCTTCTTGTGGCGTGATGTAACCGATGGCGCTGTGAAGGCGGGTTTTGTTA
>JANSXS010000061.1 GCA_024742835.1 Paracoccaceae bacterium
GTCCGGTCCGTTTTCTTTTCAAGAAAACGGCGTTGCCTCTCCCTTCACCGCCAGCCTCTAAGGATTTGACAATGAACCAGGAACTTACAAACAACCCGTTCAACCCGGCCGCCCCGGTCAAGGTGTTCGACGAAATCAAGGTCAGCCTTGCCAGCCCCGAGCGGATCCTGTCGTGGTCCTATGGCGAGATCAAGAAGCCCGAGACGATCAACTACCGCACGTTCAAGCCAGAGCGTGACGGCCTGTTCTGCGCGCGCATCTTTGGCCCGATCAAGGACTATGAGTGCCTGTGCGGCAAGTACAAGCGCATGAAATATCGTGGCGTTGTCTGCGAGAAATGCGGCGTCGAAGTCACGCTGCAAAAGGTCCGCCGCGAGCGGATGGGCCATATCGAACTGGCTGCACCCTGCGCCCATATCTGGTTCCTGAAATCACTGCCAAGCCGCATCGGCCTCATGCTGGACATGACGCTGCGCGATCTGGAGCGTGTGCTTTATTTCGAGAATTACGTGGTGATCGAGCCGGGCCTCACGGACCTGTCCTATGGTCAGATGCTGACCGAAGAAGAGTTCATGGATGCGCAGGACGCGTATGGCATGGACGCCTTCACCGCCAATATCGGTGCCGAGGCGATCCGCGAGATGCTGGCCAATATCGACCTTGAATCCGAGGCCGAACAGCTGCGCGCCGATCTGGCCGAAGCCACGGGCGAGTTGAAGCCCAAGAAGATCATTAAGCGTCTGAAGGTCGTCGAGTCGTTCCTTGAGTCCGGCAACCGCCCGGAATGGATGGTCATGACGGTCATTCCCGTCATCCCGCCGGAACTGCGCCCGCTTGTGCCGCTGGATGGTGGCCGCTTTGCCACATCGGATCTGAACGATCTTTACCGCCGCGTCATCAACCGCAACAACCGCCTCAAGCGTCTGATCGAGCTGCGCGCGCCCGACATCATCGTGCGGAACGAAAAGCGGATGTTGCAGGAATCCGTTGATGCGCTCTTTGACAACGGTCGCCGTGGCCGCGTGATCACCGGCGCCAACAAGCGCCCGCTGAAATCTCTTTCTGACATGCTCAAGGGCAAGCAGGGCCGCTTCCGCCAGAACCTTCTGGGCAAGCGGGTCGACTTTTCCGGTCGTTCGGTCATCGTGACCGGCCCGGAACTCAAGCTGCATCAGTGCGGTCTGCCCAAGAAGATGGCGTTGGAATTGTTCAAGCCGTTCATCTACTCGCGGCTGGAGGCCAAGGGCCTTTCCAGCACCGTCAAGCAGGCGAAAAAGCTGGTGGAAAAGGAACGCCCCGAGGTTTGGGACATCCTTGACGAGGTTATCCGCGAACATCCCGTGCTGCTGAACCGCGCGCCCACCCTGCACCGTCTGGGCATTCAGGCGTTCGAGCCGATGCTTGTCGAAGGCAAGGCCATTCAGCTTCATCCGCTGGTCTGTTCGGCCTTCAACGCCGATTTCGACGGCGACCAGATGGCCGTGCACGTGCCCCTTTCGCTGGAAGCCCAGCTTGAAGCGCGCGTTCTGATGATGTCCACGAACAACGTGCTGTCGCCCGCCAACGGCGCGCCGATCATCGTGCCGTCGCAGGACATGGTCCTTGGCCTCTACTATACCTCGATCATGCGCGAGGGCATGAAGGGCGAGGGCATGACATTCGCCTCCATCGAGGAGGTTCAGCACGCGCTGGACGCTGGCGAAGTGCATATGCACGCCAAGATCACCGTGCGCGTCGCCCAGATCGACGAGACCGGTCAGGAAGTGATGCAACGCTTCGAGACCACGCCGGGCCGCGTGCGCATCGGTGCGCTTTTGCCGATGAACGCCAAGGCCCCGTTCGAGTTGGTAAACAAGCTGTTGCGCAAGAAAGAGGTGCAGCAGACCATTGACACCGTCTACCGCTACTGCGGTCAGAAAGAGTCGGTGATCTTTTGCGACCAGATCATGTCCATGGGCTTCAAGGAAGCGTTCCGCGCGGGCATTTCCTTTGGCAAGGATGATATGGTCATCCCGGACACCAAGTGGACGATCGTCGAAGAGACGCGCGATCAGGTCAAGGGTTTCGAGCAGCAGTACATGGACGGCCTGATCACCCAGGGCGAAAAGTACAACAAGGTCGTGGATGCCTGGTCAAAATGTAACGACGAGGTTACCGAGGCGATGATGAACACCATCTCGGCGGACAAGTTCGACGAGCATGGCGCCATGATGGAACCCAACAGCGTTTACATGATGGCCCACTCGGGCGCGCGTGGCTCTGTCACACAGATGAAGCAGCTGGGCGGGATGCGGGGCCTGATGGCCAAGCCGAACGGCGACATCATCGAAACGCCGATCATCTCGAACTTCAAGGAAGGTCTGACCGTTCTTGAATACTTCAACTCGACCCACGGGGCGCGGAAAGGTCTGTCCGACACCGCCTTGAAGACGGCCAACTCGGGCTACCTGACCCGCCGTCTTGTGGACGTGGCACAGGACTGCATCGTGCGCGAGCATGACTGTGGCACCGACCGCGCCATCACGGCCGAGGCCGCTGTCAATGACGGTGAGGTTGTCGCCACGCTGGCCGAACGTGTGCTGGGCCGTGTCGCGGCAGAGGATATCGTCAACCCGGTCACCAACGAGGTCGTCGTGGCCGAGGGTCAGTTGATCGACGAACGTACCGCCGACGCGATTGACCAGGCTGCCGTGCAGACGGCGCGCATCCGCTCGCCGCTGACCTGCGAGGCCGAGGATGGCGTCTGCGCCATGTGCTATGGCCGTGACCTTGCACGCGGCACGATGGTCAACACCGGCGAGGCTGTCGGCATCATCGCGGCGCAGTCCATCGGTGAGCCGGGCACGCAGCTGACGATGCGGACCTTCCACATCGGCGGTGTGGCGCAGGGTGGCCAGCAATCCTTCCAGGAAGCCAGCCAGGAAGGCGTGATCGCCTTTGAAACCGAACAGCTTCTGGAAAACTCCTCTGGGGAAACCCTGACGATGGGCCGGAACATGAAGCTGCTTATCAAGGCAGAAAACGGTGTCGAACTGGCCAGCCACAAGGTGCCTTACGGCTCCAAGCTGCATGTCAAGCATGATGAAAAGGTGTCGCGTGGCGACAAGCTTTTCGAGTGGGATCCCTACACATTGCCGATCATCGCCGAAAAGAGCGGCATGGCGAAATTCGTCGACCTGACCTCGGGGATCTCGATCCGCGACGTGACCGACGATGCCACTGGCATGACCCAGAAGATCGTGACCGACTGGCGCGCCGCCCCCAAGGGCAACGAGCTCAAGCCCGAGATCATCATCGTGGGCTCGGATGGCGAACCTGTCCGCAACGATGCGGGCAATCCGGTGACCTACCCCATGTCCGTGGACGCCGTGCTTTCCATCGAGGAAGGGCAGGACATTCATGCCGGTGACGTGGTCGCGCGGATCCCGCGCGAGGGTGCCAAGACGAAGGACATCACCGGCGGTCTGCCGCGTGTGGCCGAACTCTTTGAGGCGCGCCGCCCCAAGGATCACGCCATCATCGCCGAAATCGACGGCTACGTTCGCTACGGGCGCGACTACAAGAACAAGCGCCGCATTTCGATCGAGCCCGCCGACGATACGATGGAGCCGGTGGAATACATGGTGCCCAAGGGCAAGCATATTCCGGTTCAGGAAGGTGACTATGTCCAGAAGGGCGAC
>JANSXS010000015.1 GCA_024742835.1 Paracoccaceae bacterium
CAGCTGGTAAAGCCGCGATTTCAGCGCCTTCATGGCGATGTCGCGGTTCTGGTGCTGCGATTTCTCCGAGCTTGTCACGACAATCCCGGTGGGATGGTGGGTGATCCGCACCGCCGAATCCGTCTTGTTGACATGCTGCCCGCCCGCGCCGGAACTGCGGAACGTGTCCAACCGGATGTCGCTGGGGTTCACCTCGATCTCGATATTGTCATCCACCACCGGGTAGACCCAGACTGAACAGAACGAGGTGTGCCGCTTGGCCGCCGAATCGTAGGGCGAGATCCGCACCAGCCGGTGGACGCCGGATTCCGATTTCAGCCAGCCATAGGCGTTATGGCCCGAAATCTTGTAGGCCGCCGATTTGATCCCGGTCTCGTCACCCGGACTTTCGGATTGCAGTTCCACGCTATAGCCATGCGCCTCGGCCCAGCGGACATACATCCGCGCCAGCATCGACGCCCAGTCACAGCTCTCAGTGCCGCCCGCGCCGGCGTTGATTTCCAGGAAGGTGTCATTGGCATCCGCCTCGCCATCCAGAAGCGCCTCCAGCTCCTTGGCGGCGGCCAGCCGGGCCAGGCTGCGCAGGGCGGTTTCGGCCTCGTTCACCACTTCGGCGTCGTCCTCGGCCTCGCCCATCTCGATCAGCCCGGTATTGTCCTCCATCTGCGCGCGGATGCTGTCATGGGTGTCGATGGCATCGACCAGCGCCTGCCGGTCGCGCAACAGCTTCTGTGCCTATTGCGGATCGTCCCAAAGCTGCGGATCTTCGACCCGCGCGTTGAACTCCTCCAGCCGGTGGCGGGCCGTCTCCCAGCCCATGCGCTGGCGCAACAACTCCAGCGAGGTTTCGATCTCGGAAACAAGCGTTTGGATCTCGGCGCGCATATGGCATGTCCTTGGTCTGGTCAGAGCAGGGTGATAGCAAGGTCGCGCCACGCGGGCAAGATCGCGCGCGGTGCCCGTAGGGTGTGCTGTCAGCACACCGCCCCCGGCGTCAGTAAAGCCCGCCCGAACTCATGTTGCCGAAGCTGGATTTCTGGCCGACCGTGGCCTTTTCGCCGGTCGAGGTGGTCACCTCACGCAGTTCTTCGCCCTGTCCGGGTTCGTACTTTTCGAAATCGCCGCCCATCGCAAAGCCGCCATCGAACGTGACGCCGAAGACCGGCTCTTCGCCCTCGCGGAAACATTCCGACACGACATGGTTACCCGACGCGTCATTGGCCAGCCGCGCACCGGAAAAGCGGTCGATCTTGATGAATTCGCAGCCCTCGGGCACCGCGAATGCGGCACCGCCATGTTTCTGGATCGCCTTTTCCATGAAGGACTGAAAGACCGGGCCGCACATAGACGCACCGTAAGCCCCACGACCCAGCCCGCGCGGCTGGTCATGGCCGATATAACAGCCCGCCGCGATGGTCGAGGAAAAGCCCACGAACCACACATCGCGCGCATCGTTGGTGGTGCCGGTCTTGCCCGCGATGGGGACCGGCAGGTTGATCGCCCCAGACGCGGTGCCCCGATCCACGACCCCCTTCATCATCGAGGTCAACTGATAGGCGGTCACCGCATCCATCACCCGTTCACGCTCCGACACGATGCGCGGGCCGCGCGTGCGCGGAAGGCCCGGATCGTCGCAATCGGTGCAAAGCCGCGGGTCGTGGCGATACACGGTCTTGCCATAACGGTCCTGCACCCGGTCCACCAGCGTGGGCTCCACCCGCTCGCCGCCATTGGCGAACATCGCATAAGCCGCGACCATCTTGTAAAGCGTGGTTTCGTCAGACCCCAACGAGTTCGCAAGGAACCGGCCCATATCGTCATAGACCCCGAACCTTTCGGCATACCCCGCAACCACATCCATACCGATTTCCTCGGCCAGGCGGATGGTCATCAAGTTCCGTGACTGTTCGATCCCGGTGCGCAGCGGCGTCGGCCCGTAGAACTTGTTGGACGAGTTGCGCGGCCGCCAAAGGCCCTGCGGGGTGTTGATCTCGATGGGCGCGTCCACCACGATTGTCGCGGGCGTATAGCCACTGTCCAGCGCCGAGGCATAGACAAAGGGCTTGAAGCTTGATCCCGGCTGGCGCTTGGCCTGCGTGGCGCGGTTGAACACCGAACTCTGGTAGGAAAACCCGCCCTGCATCGCCAGCACGCGGCCCGTGTTCACATCCATCGCCACGAAGCCGCCCTGGACCTCGGGCACCTGCCGCAGCGTCCAGCGGATGAACGATCCGTCCTCGTCCGAGGTCATGCGCCGCACATGCACCACCTCGCCACGTTCAAAGGTTTGCTGAAAATTGCCTGGCAGCCACGCGATATCGCTGCGCGGCACGACATGCGGCGCGGCGTCGCTTACGTCCACACCTTCGATGCCAAGCCGCATCTGCTGGTCGGCGATCTCAAGGATCACCGCCGGGTACCAGCGCCCGTCAAGGTCGATATCGCGGGCCACGTCAGTTTCGGTCAGCGCCGCGCGCCACGCGTCTTCACTGGAAAGGGCCGCCTCTGGCAGCACCTCGCCGGTGCCGCGCCAATTACCCTGCCCACGGTCGTATACCTCAAGCTGGCGGCGCAGCGCGGTGGCGGCCTCTTGCTGCAATTCAGGGTCGATGGTGGCCCGCACCGTCAGACCCCCGGAAAAGAACTCCCCCTCACCGAAATTCTGGCTCAGTTGGCGGCGGATCTCGTCGGTGAAATAATCCCGCGGCGGCAATTGAGCCGAAAACGGCTCGAAATCGTCATTCTGGACAGAGCGCAGGGGCTGCGCCACCTCGGTTTCGAATGTTGCACGGTCCAGATAGCCGTTCTCGAACATCTCGCGCAGCACAAAATCGCGCCGTTCCGTCAGGCGCGCCTTTTCGCGCACCGGGTGATAATCGGACGGCGCCTTGGGCATCGAAGCGAGAAACGCCGCCTCATGCGGGGCCAGGTCACGCAGCGGCTTGTTGAAATAGGTCTGCGCCGCCGCCGCGACGCCGTAGGAGTTCTGACCCAGAAAGATCTCGTTGAGATACAGCTCAAGGATCTGCTCCTTGCTCAGCGTCTGTTCGATGCGTGTGGCCAGAATGATCTCCTTGATCTTGCGCTCCAGCCGGCGGTCGCCCGACAGAAGAAAGTTCTTCATGACCTGTTGCGTGATCGTCGATGCCCCGCGCACGTTGCGCCCGCGCGATTGCACCGCCTCGACGGCGGCGGCGGCGATACCGCGCGCGTCATAGCCCTGATGGGAATAGAAATTCTTGTCCTCGGCGCTGATGAAGGCCTGTTTGACAAGGTCGGGGATGTCCTCGGCGGGGGTGAACAACCGGCGTTCGCGGCTGAATTCGTCGATGATGCGCCCTTCCCCGGAATAGATCCGGCTGATCGTGGGGGGGGTGTAATTGGCAAGGCTTTCATGGCTCGGCAAATCCTTGCCATAGATATGAAAAACCGCGCCGATGGACAGCGCGACCAACATCACCACCAGCGTGATCAGGCTGAAAATGGTGCCGAAAAAGGTCAGGATCGAGCGTAGCACGGGGTCGGGTGTCCTTGTCAGTCTGCTACCGTATATGGATCGCGCCGCGCGTGGTCAAAACACATCTGCGCGCGCAGCAAGCCGCCGCTCATGTCATTGGCGCACAAGATCGGCCTGCGCGGCATCCGCGATACGCCAGGCGGCGATGGAATCGGCGAGTGCGCGGGCCATGCGCGCGCGCCACGCGGCATCGCTCAGGTTGGCGCGGTCACGCTCGCTGGACAAAAAACCAAGCTCGACAAGGACCGACGGGATATCGGGGCTTTTGAGCACCGAGAACCCCGCCGCGCGCAGCGCACGGGTATTGAGCGGCAGGTCACGCTCCGCAAGGCCCAGCTTGATCGCACGCGCCAGCGCCTCGGCGCGCGGCTGTGTTTCCATCCGGGCCAGATCCATCAGCACATCGGCCACCACGTCATCAGCGCCGGTCAGGTCCACCCCGGCCAGCATGTCGGCGCGGTTATGGCGTTCGGCCAGTGCCGCCGAGGCCGCATCCGAGGCGCTGTCTGACAGGGTGTAGACGGTTGCGCCATGCGCGCGCCCCTCGCTCAGCGCGTCGGCATGCAACGACAGGAACAGATCCGCCCCGACCCGGTGAGCGATGGCCACCCGTCGCTCCAACGACACGAAGCGGTCGCTGTCGCGCGTCAGCACCACCTCGATATCGCCCGCCCGCGTCAGAACCTCTTTCAGTTCCAGCGCGAACTGCAGCATCAGATCCTTTTCCAGCATCCCGCCCTGATCCGCGCCGGGATCTATGCCGCCATGGCCGGGGTCCAGCACGACCACCAGCGGCGTCTCGCCCCGCTGGCGCGGCCTTGGCTGCGCGCGCATCCCGTCATCCCGTCCCTGCCGGTCCCATCCCGGTGTCGTCGGCACACCGGCGCGCGCGGCAAAGATATCTGGCGTGGTGTCCTGCAAATCCACCCGCAAAAGCGCCGCGCCGCTGTCAGCGTCTATCGCCATATCGGCGCGCGCCACCCGGTAAGGCGCGCCCAGATCCACCACCATCCGCGACCAGCCGGGCCGGAACGCGCCCATGCGCACCGCCAGCGCCCCCTCGGCCCGGTCTATCTGCGACGGATCTGCGCCGCGCCAGTCGACCTCGCGGAAATCCAGCACCAGCCGCGGCGGCCCGTCTAGCGTGAAGATCCGCCAAGGCACGCCCTGACTCAGGCCGATCTGCAACCCCATCCCGGCACGGGTGTCGCTTAGAAGGGTGGTTTCGGTATCGACGCGCGCCAGCCCCGTAAAGCCCTGTGCCGCAGCCATGCCTGCCCAGATCACCATGAAGAAAGTCAGGATCGCCCGTCTCATTCCGCCCGCCCGCCGTTTTCGGTCTTGTCTGTCGAAAGATACACGACTTGGCCCAGATTGCCCACAACAGGCTTTCATCTTGCCCTAAAGCGTTCCGCCTTTAAACTGAGACATCAGCGAAAGGCGGAACGCGTGCAACGATTGAACGGAGTACTGCGTTTCACGAAAAGCTGTAATTCAGGTTTTTCGCGAAACGCTTTAAATCTCCCGGGGGTGTGCGGGCAGAGCCCCCACGACTCACCGTGCCGCCATGAACGCCTTCAGCCGTCGCAGCCCCTCGGCAATATCGGCGGTGGCGCGCGCATAGGAAAACCGCAAGGTGCCCACGCCACGGTCGGGATCGAAATCCAGCCCCGGTGTGACTGCGACACCGGCCTTGTCCAGGATCTCGGCGGCCAGCGCGCGGCTGTCATCGGTCAGGTGGCTGACATCGGCATAGACGTAGAACGCGCCATCGGGCGGCGCGATCCAGTCGAACCCGGCCTGCGGCAACCCGTCCAGCATCAATTGCCGGTTGACGCGGTAGACATCCATGTTGGCCTGCAATTCAGGGCCGCAGTCCATCGCAGCCAGAGCCGCGACCTGGCTGGCATGGGGCGGGCAGATGAACAGGTTCTGCGCCAGCCGCTCGACCACGCGGACGTGGTTTTCGGGCACCACCATCCAGCCCACGCGCCAGCCCGTCATCGAGAAGTACTTGGAAAACGAATTGATGACATAGGCCCGGTCAGAGATTTCCAGCGCGCTGACCGCGCGGCGCTCGTATTCGATGCCGTGATAGATCTCGTCGCTGATAAAGGCCGCGCCCGCCTCTTGTGCTGCGCCCATCAGCGCGGCCAGCGCGGGCTTGTCCAGCATCGTGCCCGTCGGATTGCCGGGGCTGGCCACCAAAAGCCCGTCCAGCCGGTGACGCGCGATGTCTTCGGCAACGGGTTGAAAGCGGTCGGCCTGTCGGGTCGGAATATCCACCGGGGCCAGCGCCAGAGCCTTGAGGATCTGGCGATAGCTGGGATAGCCCGGTGCGCCGATGCCCACCCGCGCGCCACTGTCAAAAAGCGCGGTAAAGGCCAGAATGAACGCCCCCGACGAGCCGGATGTCACCACCACGCGGCCCGGGTCGAGATCCAGATCATACCATTCGCCGTAAAGCCGCGCGATCCGCGCGCGCAGGGCGGGCAGCCCAAGGGCGACGGTATAGCCCATCGGATCGCCGGTCATCGCCGCGGCCAGGGCCGCACGCGCGCCTTCGGGCGCGGGCGTGCCGGGCTGGCCCACTTCCATGTGGATGATCTTGCGCCCGGCCTCCTCGGCCAAGCGGGCGGCCTCCATCACATCCATCACGATAAAGGGATCGACCCCGGACCGGGTTGAGTTTCGCATCATCTTACCCCTAAGCTGCGGCAAACCACGTTGCGCGGGGATGTGGCTTGGAAAGGGTGGCAAGGTCAATGCATCTGATACGGTTTCTGGCACTGGTGGCGCTTCTGGCACTGACCGTCGCACAGCCAGCGCGGGCCATAGGCCTGTTGCGCGACCCGGATATCGAATACGCCCTGCGACAATTGGCGGCCCCGCTACTGGCGCAGGCGGGGCTGGGATCGGCGGGGGTCGAGATCCTTGTGGTGGATGACAATTCGCTCAATGCCTTCGTGGTGGACCGCAACGCGATCTTTCTGAATGCCGGGCTGATCCAGCGAATGGAAAATCCCGCCATGCTGCAATCGGTGATCGCGCATGAGGCCGCGCATATCGCCAATGGCCATCTGATGCGGCGGCCTGTCAACATGCGCAACGCGCGCACGGCGGCGGGCATCGGCTCTATTCTTGCGGGCGCGGCGGCGGTGGCCGCTGGCAGCGGCAAAGCGGCCGGGGCCGCCGCACTTGGCGCGCAGACCAGCGCGCAGCGGCTGTTCTTTACCCATACCCGTGCCGAGGAAAACGCCGCCGATCAATCCGGCCTGCGGTATATGGCGGGGGCTGGCATCGACACGCAGGGCGCTTTGCAGGTGCTTGATATCTTTCGCGGCCAAGAGGTGCTGTCGGCGGGGCGTCAAGACCCGTATGCGCGCACCCACCCGCTGGGAAGCGATCGCTACCGCGTGGTGCAGCGCCTTGCCGAGGCCTATGGTGACCGCGCCCGCGACGACCCCACCGCGCGCTACTGGTTCTTTCGCGCCAAGGGCAAGCTGTCGGCGTTTCAGCGCGCGCCCAAATGGACACTGACCCGCGCGGGTGAATCCGGTCATCCCGACATCAAGGCGATGCGCGAAGCGGTGGCGTGGCATCGCCGCTCTGACTTGCGCCGCGCGCTGCCGCTGATCGACACGGCGCTTTCCCACCGGCCCGAAGACCCGTTCTATCACGAGCTGAAAGGTCAGATCCTGATGGAAAGCAGACAATTCGCTGCCGCCGCCAACGCCTATGGCCGGGCCGCGCAACTGGCACCGCGCAACGCGCTGATCCTTGGGGCCTATGGCCGTGCTCTTTTGGCACAGGGCCAGACCGGCAAGGCCCTGCAATACCTGCAACGCGCCCATCAGCGCGACGGGCGCGACGCGCGGGTGCTGCGCGATCTGGCCGCGGCCCATGCCAAATCGGGCAATCGCGGCTTGGCATCGGTGGTGACGGCGGAACGCTATGCGCTGCAAGGCCGGTGGACGGATGCGGGCATCCATGCCGAGCGCGCCTCTGGCCTCATGCCGCGTGGCTCTGGCGGGTGGCAGCGGGCACAGGATGTGCTGGCGGCCACGCGCCGGGCCGCGCAACAGAACAAGTGACCACGAAGCGACACTCAATTTCCCAAGGAGAGCAGACAACATGACACGAGCCTTTTTCCCCGCGCTGGCACTGGCCGCCGGGTTGACCGCCCTGCCCGCGCAGGCCTTTGATCTGGACAACATGACCGACCAAGAGCGCGCGGCGTTTCAGGGCGAGATCCGGACATATCTTCTGGAAAATCCCGAAGTGATCATGGAGGCTGTCGCGGTGCTGGAAGAGCGGCAAGCCAATCAACAGGCCCAGGCCGACGAGGCGCTTGTTAAGGACCATGCAGAGGCGCTGTTCAACGATGGCGGCTCTTTTGTCGGTGGCAATCCAGAGGGCGACATCACGCTGGTGGAATTCATGGATTACCGCTGCGGCTATTGCCGGCGCGCGGCCCCCGAAGTGGCCGACCTGCTGGAATTCGACGGCAATATCCGCCTGATCATCAAGGAATTCCCGATCCTTGGCGAACAATCGGTGCTGGCCTCGCGCTTTGCCGTGGCGGTGCTGCAAACACAGGGTGACGCAGCCTATATGAACGTGCATGACACGCTGATGGCCTTTGGCGGTGACATTACCGAACCCGCGCTCCGCCGCATCGCAGGGGATCTGGACCTGCCCGCAGACGAGATCATTGCGCA
The DNA here is from genome assembly GCA_024742835.1 of Paracoccaceae bacterium. GTDB lineage: Bacteria > Pseudomonadota > Alphaproteobacteria > Rhodobacterales > Rhodobacteraceae > Roseovarius. The sequence goes on from JANSXS010000015.1 coordinate 8,239, forward strand.
TATGGACAGCTCTGACGTGGCAAGCGTGATTGATGCCAATCACGATCTTGGTCGGCGGCTTGGCATTTCGGGCACGCCGTCCTTCGTGATGGAGGACCAGATGCTGCGCGGCTACCTGCCGCTTGACGAGATGCAGCGCGTCGCCGCAGAGCTGCGCGCGGAATGAGCCCGGCGCGGGCGGGGAGGCTTGGGGTCGCTCTGGCCCTTGCCTCGCCCGCCGCCTCTCCCGCCGCCGCGCAGACCGATTTCACCGCGCTTACCCCAACCGAACGGACGATATTTCACGCCGAGATCCGCGCAGCCCTCCTGACGGTGCCGCAGCTTTTGCCCGATGCGCCGCCGCTGGTGATCGAAGACCCCTACGCAGAGGCGCGGGCGCGTGATCTTGCCCTTCTGGACACCCACGCGGCCCGACTTTTCGCGGGCGATGCGCGGCTGGCGATATTTACCGCGCCCGACTGCGGGGATTGCGTGCGCGGATTGCAGGATTTACGAGAATTATCAAAGATTTATGGCGTGACGTTCACGCAGTTTTCGATGGAGGGCAACCACGATATCGCCACCGATCTGGGCCTGACCGACGCGCCTGCCTATGTCTTTGCAGACCGGATGTTCCAAGGGTGGATGCCCCGGCCCGTGCTGGAACGCTACCTGGCGGAGTGATCATTCCGCCGCCTGATTCTGTGCCTCCTCGGCGTCGATCTCGGCGGCGCGCTTTTCGACCTCTTCGACGATATGCTCGATCATCTGGTCGTTGGACATCTTGTGGCTGGCCTTGCCCGCAAGATAGACCATGCCACTGCCAGCCCCGCCGCCGGTAAAGCCGACATCCGTCATCAGCGCCTCGCCGGGGCCATTCACGACACAGCCGATGATGCTCAGGCTCATGGGCGTCTTGATATGTTCCAGCCGCTCTTCCAGCGCCTCGACCGTGCGGATCACGTCAAAGCCCTGGCGCGCACAGCTTGGGCAGGAAATGATGTTCACGCCGCGATGGCGCAGACCAAGGGATTTCAGGATCTCGTAACCGACCTTGACCTCTTCCACCGGGTCGGCGGACAGGCTGACGCGGATCGTGTCGCCGATGCCCATCCACAGCAGGTTGCCAAGACCGATGGCCGATTTGATCGTGCCAGAGGTCAGCCCGCCCGCCTCGGTGATACCAAGATGAATGGGCGCGTCCGTGGCATCGGCCAGCGATTGATAGGCGGCGGCGGCCATGAAGACATCGGACGCCTTGCAGCTTATCTTGAACTCGTGAAAATCGTTGTCTTGCAGCACCTTGATATGGTCGAGACCGGATTCCACCATCGCCTCGGGCGTGGGTTCACCGTATTTGTCCAACAGGTGCTTTTCCAGGCTCCCGGCATTGACGCCGATGCGCATGGAACAGCCGTGATCGCGCGCCGCCTTGATAACCTCGCGCACACGGTCCTGACTGCCGATCTTGCCGGGAGTGATACGCAGACAGGCAGCGCCCGCCTCGGCGGCCTCGATCCCGCGCTTGTAGTGAAAATGGATATCCGCGACGATAGGCACCGGGCTTTCGCGCACGATTTCCTTCAGCGCCTTCGCGCTGGCCTCGTCGGGCACGGAAATCCGCACGATATCCGCCCCCGCCTCGGCGGCGGCCTGCACCTGGGCGATGGTGGCGGCGACATCGGTTGTCAGCGTGTTGGTCATGGTCTGGACGGTGATGGGGGCATCGCCGCCCACGGGCACGTTGCCCACCATGATCTGGCGGCTTTTGCGCCGATAGATGTTGCGCCAGGGTCGAATGGGATTGAGCGACATAGCGCTGCGCTCCTGTGGATATGAGGGCTGTAAGGCTGGGTTTACAATATCCGGGCTGGCGGCGCGTGGCAATCGCTGTCGCTTAATCCTGCGGGGCCGCGTCGCCCTGAAGCTGCGCAACGTATTGCATCAGGTCGCGATCCTGTTCGATATCCGCCACCTGAAACGCATCGCTGAGCATGGCTGCATCCAGCGGCAGACCTGATGTCACTTGCCCACGCGGGCCTACCGGGCCGTAATGCTGCCCGTTCATGGCAAAGTAAACCGCACCGGATTCGCCCACCCGCAGAGTTGGTGCCTCTTGGGTGACGGGCACATCCCATGTGTCGCCGGCGTTCATGATCCCTTCGAAGATCACAGTACCATCCGCGGCACGCACGCGCACCCAGGCCGGGCGAACCGCCACCATCCGCACGCCTTCGGGCTGATCGGCCAGCACCTGCGGGCTTGGTGTCGCGCTGTCGTCGGCATTGGGCTGGAGCGCATCGGCGGTGGCGAGCGCATAAGCGATGGACTCGGGATCGGTTTGCGGCAGGTCTGGGCGGAACGTGCCCACCTCGGACGGGTCCAGCGTCGAGATCGGCGCATCCCGCGCGACCATGACCGGCACGTCCAGCGCCTCGGGCCGGTAAAGCCTGTCTAGACGATCATCACGCGGGGCCGAGAAAACTGTATCCGGCGCACCAGCATCGGCAACGCTACGGGACGCTGCATCCAGCTGGTCAAGATCGCTCAGGACATCGGGGGTGTTTTCAACCGGCGCGAATTGCACGCGTTGCACCTCGTTCAGCACGCTCCAGCCGCCATAGCCGATACCGCCGATCAGCAAGACCAGCACCATGGCAGAGCCGATGGCACCCGGTTCGATCCGCGCCAGAAAGGATTCGCTGGTGGGCGCGAAGGGCGTTTTTGGGATCGCGATGGGATCGTCCTTGCGCGGGCTGCGCCGGGCGATGGGCGCATCGGCTCGCCGCACGCTGGACGCTTCGGCAGACATGCCATGCGCCGTCGAAAAGCCGCTTTCATCGCAGAAAATCTGAAAGGCGTAATCCGGGTCCATGCCCAGATAGCGCGCATAGGAACGGACATAACCGGGAATGAAGCCGGGCGTGTCAAACGAGTCGGGATCACAATTTTCAATTGCGGCGACATAGGCCGACTTGATCCGCAATTCGCGCTCGACGTCTAACAGGGATTTCCCAAGCGTTGCGCGTTCGCCCCGCATTATATCGCCAAGACGCATTTCAAATGCATCAAAGCCTCGCGGCTCTTGCTCAGCGGATATATCCACTTGCTTGGATCGGAATCCGATCATCTACCCTGCCCTTAACGTCTTGCTTTAAAAAACATCGGCTTTGGTGCGGTTATATGATTCGCACCTCCGCTCTGTTCGTTAACGGTATGTTAGCACAGGGCAAGAACCAATACACCTGTGCCTACCTCAGGCGGTTAATTCGGCGCGATTCAGCGCGCATTGGCTCCAGAGTTCATCCATGGCGCGTATCAGGTGATCCATTTCTTTCGGACCGTGTACCGGGGACGGGGTAAAGCGTAGCCGCTCCGTGCCGCGCGGCACGGTCGGGAAATTGATCGGCTGCACGTAGATCCCGTAACCATCCAGCAGCATGTCCGACAGTTGCTTGGTATGGACAGGATCGCCCACGATCACCGGCACGATATGGCTGCCATGATCGATCAGCGGCATACCCATCCCCTTGAGCCGGGTCTTGAGGATCTTTGCCTGGGTCTGGTGCTGTTCGCGCAGGCCCGGATCGCGCTTGAGATGCGCCACGCTGGCCGCGGCCCCGGCGGCAACGGCCGGTGGCAGCGACGTGGTAAAGATGAAGCCCGGCGCATAAGACCTGATCGCGTCGCACATTTTTGCCGTCGCGGTGATATAGCCGCCCATCACGCCATAGGCTTTGGCAAGCGTCCCGTTGATGATGTCGATGCGGTGCATCAGCCGGTCACGCTCTGCTACGCCGGCACCGCGCGGGCCGTACATGCCCACCGCGTGGACCTCGTCGATATAGGTCAGCGCGCCGAATTCATCCGCCAGATCGCAAAGCGCCGCGATCGGGCCGAAATCGCCATCCATGGAATAGACCGATTCAAAGGCGATCAGCTTGGGCGCGGCGGGGTCGTCCGCCTCCAGCAATTCGCGCAGATGATCCAGATCGTTGTGCCGGAATATCCGCTTGGCCCCGCCATTGCGGCGGATGCCCTCGATCATCGAGGCATGGTTGAGCGCGTCCGAATAGATGATCAGCCCCGGAAACAATTTGGGCAATGTGCTTAATGTCGCGTCATTGGCAATATAGGCCGAGGTAAAAAGCAGCGCCGCCTCTTTCCCGTGCAGATCGGCCAGCTCTGCCTCCAGCCGTTTGTGAAATACCGTTGTTCCCGAGATGTTGCGCGTCCCGCCCGACCCCGCGCCGGTGGCCTCCAGCGCCTCGTGCATCGCCGTCAGGACCGCCGGATGCTGGCCCATGCCAAGATAGTCATTGCCGCACCAGACCGTAATCGGCTGTTCGGTGCCATCCGCCTTGCGCCAGGTGGCGTGTGGGAATTGCCCGTTCTTGCGCTCGATGTCGATAAAGGTCCGGTAGCGGCCCTCGTCATGCAGCCGCTCGATCGCCTGGTCCAGTTTGGCGCTATAATCCACGGACATCCCCTCCTCGGCAGTCCGGCCCCACCTTTCGCGAGGCCCCGTATCCTGTCGGATACATATTCAATTTATGTGATGGATATAGAAACCACCCTCTTCACGCAACAGTTACAAACCGCCCCGAACACAGACCTTGATCTAGGTCAACATGGCACCCGGCGCATCCCCGCCCGCACAGGTCGCGACGTTCTATCACGCCAGACCGGATCCGACCATATCCCGTTGGGGTTTTAACCTGTGACATGTACGACCCGCGCGCCATATGTCACGGCTGGCCGGGTGTGCGGCGTTGACACAAAAATCGGCAATTCAGCTTTGTCGCAAAACGCTTTACCGTGACGACAAAGCCACAACAGGACCACATGACATGAGCCTAGACAGCACCCTCTCCCGGATCGATTCTGACCTGCCCGCCGCAACAGGGCGGCTGATGGATCTGCTGCGCATCCCGTCGATTTCGACCGATCCCGCCTACAAGGCAGAGTGCGACCGGGCCGCCGATTGGCTGGTGACGGCGTTGCGCGATCTTGGCGCGCGGGTTGAAAAGCGCGCCACACCGGGCCATCCGATGGTGGTGGGCCATATGGACGGGCCGAACGAGGCCGCGCCGCATCTGTTGTTTTACGGCCATTATGACGTGCAGCCGGTCGACCCGCTGGATCTGTGGAAGACCGACCCGTTCCAGCCCGAAATTCAGGACACCGATCAGGGCCAGGTCATTCGCGCGCGCGGGGCGTCGGATGACAAGGGCCAGCTTATGACCTTTGTCGAGGCCTGCCGCGCCTACAAGCATGTCACCGGCGCGCTGCCCTGCCGGATCACCTTTTTCTTCGAAGGAGAAGAGGAGTCAGGCTCGCCGTCGCTCATTCCGTTCCTGAAAGACAATGCCGATGAATTGTCGGCAGATCTCGCGCTGATCTGCGACACCTCCATGGTGGCCCCCGGCGTGCCGTCCATCGCCTCGCAACTGCGGGGCATGTTGAAGGACGAATTCACCCTGCACGGGCCGCGCATCGACCTGCATTCCGGGCATTACGGCGGCCCCGGCCTGAACCCGCTCAAGGAAATCGCGCGCATCATCGCGTCTTTCCATGACGAGACGGGCCGGGTTGCGGTAGACGGCTTTTACGAGGGTGTCCAAGAGGTGCCTGACACCTTGCTGGCACAATGGGAAAACTGTGGCTTTGACGAGCAGGCCTATCTAAGCTCCGTGGGCTATACGCAGCCGCATGGCGAGGCGGGCTATTCCACCTTGGTGCAGCAATGGGCGCGCCCCACGCTGGAAATCAACGGGCTTTGGGGCGGCTATCAGGGCGCGGGCACAAAGACGGTGATCCCGGCAGAGGCGCATTGCAAGCTGACCTGCCGCCTGGTGGGCGACATGAACCCCGACGATCTGCGCCGAAAGCTGCGCAAACATGTCGAAGACCGGCTACCCGTGGATGCGACCGTGAAGTGGAACCAGGATCTTGACGGCTCTCCGGCGGCGGTGATGAACCTTGACCGACCCGAATTCGAGGCCGCGCGACAAGCCCTGTCAGAGGAATGGAACCGCGAAGCGGTGTTTTCCGGCATGGGCGGGTCGATCCCGGTGGCGGGGTATTTCAAGGACGTCCTCGGCCTTGACTCGATGCTGATCGGGTTTGCCCAGGAGGATGACGCGATCCATTCGCCGAACGAGAAATACAACATGGACAGCTTTCACAAGGGCATCCGAAGCTGGGCGCGTGTTCTGGACAAGCTCTCGTCGGTCTGACCCCACCCCAAAAAGGAGGCGACAGCATGACGATCTCGGGTTTCACCGATCACGCGGCGCAAGTGAACGGCGTCACAATCGCCTACAGCACGGGCGGCAATGGGCCGCCCCTGCTGCTGTTGCACGGTTTCCCGCAGACCCGCGCGATGTGGGCGCGGGTTGCGACGGACCTGGCACAAACCCATAGCGTGATCTGCGCCGATCTGCGCGGCTATGGGGCGTCGTCCAAACCCGATGCCGTTGCCGATTACAGCTTTCGCGAGATGGCCCGCGACATGGTCGCGCTGATGGCGCATCTTGGGTACCCGCATTTTGCGCTGGCAGGCCATGACCGGGGCGCGCGCACAGCGCACCGGATGGCGCTTGACTCGCCCAAGGCCGTGCGCCGGTTGTGCCTTATGGATATCGTGCCCACCCACACCCTGCTGACAGAGCTGGGGCACAAGGTTGCGCGCAGCTATTACCACTGGTTCTTTCTGGCACAGCCCAAACCCTTCCCCGAGGACATGATCGCCGCCGATCCGGACGGGTTTTTCCATGCCTGCCTGCTGGGCTGGGGCGGCGCGCGGCTGGAGGATTTCGACGCCGACCAGATGGCCGCCTATCGCACGGCCTGGCGCGACCGCGACACGATCCGCGGCATGTGCAACGATTACCGCGCGGCGCTGGATCATGATCTGTATGACGATGCCGCGGATCTGGCCGCGCGTGTCACCTGCCCTGCGCTGATCCTGTTCGGGGCGGATGGCGCGATGGCCAAAGCCTATGACGTGCCCGCGACATGGGCCGACAAATGCAGCAACATGACCGCCGGCGCGGTGCCGGGCGGGCATTTCTTCGTAGACACGAACCCCGCCGGGACGGTGGCCGCGTTGAAATCGTTTTTCATTGAACAGTGACAGACAGATGTGGCGCGGTTGACGGGGCTCGAACCCGCGACCCCCGGCGTGACAGGCCGGTACTCTAACCAACTGAGCTACAACCGCGTGGGGCTGGCCCCTTGCTTGGTCGACACATCTGGCAGCGGTGGCGCGGTTGACGGGGCTCGAACCCGCGACCCCCGGCGTGACAGGCCGGTACTCTAACCAACTGAGCTACAACCGCCCACTGCAAACACCCGGCCTAGACCCGATGTAGGGGGCGGTTTAGTCTGCGCATCGGGCGTCGTCAAGCACTCAGACACGGCTTTTATACATTCCGTAGTGCAAATTCTGCCAACGGCTTTGCGGCGGGTGCTTGCACCGACGAGATGGCAGGAAACACAGTGTTTCCCCGTCGACCCGTGCCGCGTCAAAGCGGGCCGCCTTTAACCTGAGGCAGCGATTGATGGCGAAACGCGTGCAACGATTGGGTGAAGGACCGCGTTTGGCGAAAATCTGCGCGGCAGGTTTCCGCGAAACGCTTTAACCATGACAACCGGCTTGGTCTTTACCAAAAAGCCCGGTGGTTTTAAGCCCCTGAAAGATCGCATTTATTTTAAATGGGATCATGGGTCCGAAAAACAGGATTTACAGCCGTGCAAGACTTCCATCAACGTTTGAAAGCCTTCATCCGGGACTCGGGCTATGACTATAAAAGCCTGTCGCTGGAGATCGGACAGGGAGAGCGGTACATCTCGAACCTGTTGGCCACCAAAAGCGATCCGGGCTTTTCCAGCGTTGTCAGAATTTGTTCCGCTCTTGGCATCACGCCCAGCCAGATCGCAGGATTGACCGACCAGATCGGCATCGCCGGCGCCGAGATCGACAAGCGGATCGTCACCGCGCAGGCTGAGCGCATCCTGACAGCCGTCACCCGCGAGGCGCATCGCAAGCTCAACCAGCGCGGCGCGCGCCCGTTGCTGGACGATGTGCTGACATGGTGGCACCAACAAGGCGGCAAACTCCGCAATTTCGACGCGCTGAGCGACCATGTGGATCTTTACAAGCCCCCCGATGATCGCGCTTGTCTGCCCAAGCCCTACCGGATCGGCGCGCAAAGCCACGCCGCGCAAAACTTTGGCATCCGGACGGCAGACCATCTGCGCCATCTGTTCACCACCTTCGACAAAAGCCTGAGCGACGACCTGCGCCGCGCCCATGTCGAGGCGGCACGCGGCGATCCACACCTGTCCATTCAAGAGGCCGACGTGACCCTGCCCGGTCACGCCCTGCCGCTGCGCTTCATCTACAAGCGGCTTTTGCTGCCCGTGCAGGACAGTGACGGCAGCACCTACGTACTGGACTATTCCCAGGCCGTGGAGTGAGTCCGCGCGACCCTGTGGCCGGCATGTCGATGTGCCTGCCTGTTCGCATCGTCCGGGCAGATAGGTTACGATCGGATATGGTCGCAACACCGGAGGGCCGATGCGGATCGTGATCGACGTGAACATGCACTATGAAATCGGCGCATCTAGGATCGCCATGCTGGCGATCGAGGCGACAGGCGATCCGGGCCAGACCGTGTTACAGCAGGATCTGGCGATAGAAGGTGCCACCCTGCGCCGGATGGCCGGGCAAAGCGGTGTCGGTACGCGGATCTGGGCGCATCTGGAGCAACCGGAGCTTCGGCTGCGGTACCGTGCCGATATCGAGATCACCAGACAACAGCCGCCCCTGCACAAGCTGCGCGCCGACCCGGCCCATATGCTGCCAGCGGACAGTTTCACCTATCTGCGCCCGTCGCGGTTTTGCCAGTCCGATGAATTCGCCGCCTTCGTGGAGACACGGTTCGGCCATGCCGAAGGCGGCGAAAAGATCGCGGCGATCCGGGATTGGGTCGCGCAGGAGGTGCGGTATCTTCAGGCCACGTCAAACCCGCAAACCACAGTGCTGGATACCTTTGCCCGACGTGAAGGCGTATGCCGGGACTTTGCCCATCTTGTCTGCGCGCTCTCGCGGGCCGCGGGTATTCCGGCGCGCTATGCCTCGGCCTATGGTCCGGATGTCGCGCCGTCCGACTTTCACGCGGTGGCGCAGGTCTGGCTTGCGGGCGGCTGGCATCTGGTGGATGCGACCGGAATGGGAACCCCGCGCGACCTCGTGCTGATCGGCGTCGGGCGCGATGCGTTCGACGCGCCCTTCATGGAAACCAGCGACGAGGCGCGGCTGCTGTCGCAAACCGTGGAGGTTCAGACAAACTGACCCCCGCACCAAACATGGAGCCGTCCACCCGACGGTTCCCCGTCGCCGCTGTCGGAAAGGTCGACGTCATCGCATTTGTCAGCGCGTTGTCAGAGCCATTGGCCCAAGGAATGTTTCCAACAAGAAGCGCCGTCCATGATGTCTAAGCGTTCCGCCTTTGGCCGATGTCTGTGGTTAAAGGCGAAACGCTTCAGGCCAGGCGCAAAATTGCAATTTTCCTGTGTTCAAGCCTCCAGCTCGGCATCCCAATAGAGAAAATCGAGCCAGCTTTCATGCAGGTGGTTCGGCGGGAATTTACGGCCCATGTTGCGCAACTGTTCGGCGGCCGGGGCACGGGGCGGTTTCCGCAGGTTCATTCCAGAGCGCCGCAGGCTTTTCGAGCCTTTGCGCAGGTTACAAGGGCTGCACGCCGCAACCACGTTTTCCCAACTGGTGATGCCCCCGCGCGCGCGGGGCACGACGTGATCAAAGGTCAGCTCGCCCTTTGAGCCGCAATACTGGCACTGGAATTCATCGCGCAGAAAAAGGTTGAAGCGCGTGAAGGCCACGCGCTTTTGGGGTTTGACATAATCTTTCAGGACAATCACCGACGGGATACGGATCACGGTCGAGGGGCTGCTGACCGTGTTTTCATATTCAGCCACGATATCCACCCTGTCCAGATACACCGCCTTGACCGCATCCTGCCATGGCCAAAGCGACAGCGGATAATAGGACAAGGGCCGGTAATCCGCATTGAGCACCAGCGCCGGATGCTGACGAAGCGCCGCCGGCTCTCTGACGAAATCTGTTCTGAACTCTCCGTGCATGTTGTTCCGATCCCCCGCCCGAACGCTACCATCCCGGCCCTGGGCGGGACATGCCGCCCCATGCCTGTCACGACTATATCTCGTGTTTGCCACCTGACAAGACCTGCCTGTCATGCCACATTTTGACAAAGTGCTACCGCGAGCAGATCACAGACATGTGACGAAAATTCAGGCAAAGGGCCTGCCCCAGCCCGAACGACAAAAGGCCCGGTGAGCGCGTCACCGGGCCTTGCATCTTGATCCTCTCAGGCACTCTTAAAGCGCGGCGTCAACGGCGCGGCGGGTCATGACGCCCACCAGATGCGCACGATACGCGCCCGATCCGTGCAGGTCGGAAATCATGCCATCGGCAGGCGGGCTCATACCATCCAGCGCCGAGGCGGAAAAATCGCCGCTCAGCTTTTCCTCAGCCTCGGTCCAGCGGAACACGCCCTCTTCCGACGCGCCGGTGACGGCGACGCGCACCCCGTCGGCGAACTTGGCTACAAAGACCCCCACCAGCGCAAAGCGCGAAGCGGGTTGCACGAACTTCATGTAGCAGGCCTTTTCGGGGACCGGGAACTTGACCTCGGTGATGATCTCGCCTTCGTCCAGAGCGGTGGCGAACATGCCCTGAAAGTAGTCATCCGCCGCAATGTCGCGGTTGTTGGTGACGATGACCGCGCCAGAGCCAAGCGCCGCCGACGGGTAGCAGGCAGACGGGTCGTTATTGGCAAGGCTGCCGCCGATTGTACCACGGTTGCGCACTGCCGGGTCGCCGATCTGCGCCGCAAGAGCGGCCAGCGCGGGGTATTTGCCCGCGCCCGCCGCGACATCGGCATGGCAGGTCCCGGCACCGATACAGATGCGGCCCGCATCATCCTCGCAGATGCCCTTGATCTCGCCGATGCCCGTCAGGCTGATCAGCTTTTCCGGGGCCGCCAGCCGCTGTTTCAGCGTCGGGATCAAGGTCTGTCCGCCGGATAGCGGCTGGTTCTCGTCGCTTTCCTTGAGCAGCTTGACCGCATCGGAAACCGTGGCGGGGCGTTCTATGTCGAATGCATACATGGAATGATCCTCCTTCAGCCCTGCATGGCCGACCAGACGCGCGAGGGCGTCAGCGGCATGTCGATATGGGTGATATGCGTGTGACCGGCGCGCTGCATCGCGTCCACAACGGCGTTGACCACGGAGGGCGGGCTGCCGATGGCCCCGGCCTCGCCACAGCCCTTAACACCAAGCGGGTTGTGGGTGCAGGGCGTCTGGCAGGAATGGTCAACCTGATAGAACGGCACGTCATCGGCGCGCGGCATGGTGTAATCCATGTAGCTGGCCGACAGAAGCTGCCCATCGCTGTCGTAAGAGCACTGTTCAAGCATGGCCTGCCCGATGCCCTGCGCCAAACCGCCATGCACCTGACCCGACACGATCATCGGGTTGATGATATTGCCGAAATCGTCGGCGGCGGCAAAGCGTTCGATGCTGACCTTGCCGGTTTCGGGATCAATCTCCACCTCGCAGGCATAGGCACCCGAAGGATAGGTAAAGTTCGACGGATCGTAGAACGCCGTCTCCTCCAGCCCCGGTTCCAGATCCTCCAGCGGGTAGTTGTGCGGTACATAGGCCGCGAGGGTCACATCCCCCCAGGCCACGGATTTATCCGTGCCCGCCACGCTGAACTGACCGTCTTTCAGCTCGATATCCGCGTCAGAGGCTTCCAGCAGATGCGCTGCGATCTTTTTGGCCTTGGCGATGATCTTTTCTGTCGCGCGGACCATGGCGGACCCGCCCACGGCAATGGAGCGCGACCCGTAGGTGCCCATGCCCATCGGGGCCTTGTCGGTGTCGCCATGCTCGATCTCGATCATGCTGGCGTCGATGCCCAGCATTTCCGCGACCACCTGCGGAAAGGCGGTTTCATGGCCCTGTCCGTGGCTGTGGCTGCCGGTCATCACGGTGATGCCGCCGGTGGCGTTGACCCGCACGGTGGCGGATTCGTACAGCCCCGCGCGCGCGCCAAGTTGGCCCACAAGGTTGGACGGCGCGATGCCGCAGGCCTCGATATAGCTGTTCACGCCAAGCCCGCGCAGCTTGCCGCGCGCCTTGGATTCGGCCAGACGCGCCTCGAACCCGGCGAAATCGCCGATCTCCATCAGCTTGTCCATCGTGGCGTTGTAATCGCCGGTGTCGTATTCCACCGCCACGGGCGTGGCATAGGGAAACTCGGTGATGTAGTTCTGCCGGCGCAGCGCGATCGGGTCCACACCCAGTTCCCGCGCGGCCATGTCGATCACGCGCTCAAGCTGATACGTGGCCTCCGGACGGCCCGCGCCACGATACGCGTCAACCGGCACGGTGTTGGTGAAGACGGCCTTTACGTTCACGTAGATATTGGGCGTCTTGTAATTGCCCGCCATCAGCGTGCCGTGCAGCCATGTGGGAATGCTTGGCGCGAAGGTGGACAGGTACGCGCCCATGTTCGCGTAGGTTTCCGTGCGCACGGCGGTAAAGTTGTTGTCCTTGTCGAGCGCCAGTTCGATCTTGGTCACGTGGTCGCGGCCATGCGCGTCCGAGATGAACGCCTCGGAGCGGCTGCATGTCCACTTCACGGGGCGGTTGATCACCTTGGCGGCATAGGTGCAGAACGCCTCTTCGGCGTAGTGATAGATCTTGGAGCCAAAGCCGCCGCCCACATCGGGGGCCACGACGCGCAGTTTATGCTCGGGGATGCCAAGCACGAACGCGCCCATCAAAAGACGTATCACATGCGGGTTCTGCGAGGTCGTGTACAGCGTGTGATCGCCGGTCGAGCGGTTGTAATCACCCACCGCGACACGCGGCTCCATCGCGTTGGGAACAAGACGGTTGTTGACCAGTTCCAGCGTGGTGACATGGGCGGCGTTCTTGATCGCCTCATCCACGGCACCCTTGTTTTCCTCGACAAAACCCCAGTCATAGCAAAGGTTTGACGTCAGGTCGTCATGCACCTTGGTGGCACCGTCCTTGATCGCCTCTTTCATGTCCATGACCGCGGGCAGGTCGGTGATGTCCGGCATGATCGCCTCGGCAGCATCGCGCGCCTGTTCGCGGGTCTCGGCCACGATGGCGGCGATGGGATCGCCGACATGGCGCACCTTGCCATGGGCCAGAACCGGGTGCTTGGGTTCCTGCATGGGCGCGCCGTGGCGATCCGTCACCTGCCAGCCGCAGGGGATGCCGCCCATTTCCGCGAAATCCTCGCCGGTGAAGATGCGGATCACACCCGGCATGTCAGCAGCCGCGGAGGTGTCCACGCTGTTGATCGTGCCATGTGCCACGTCCGAACGCAGGAAATGCACATAGGCCTGTCCGCGAATGTTGATGTCGTCGGTGTAGTTGCCGTTCCCTGTCAGGAACCGTACGTCCTCGCGCCGCTTTGTGCTGGCGCCAATGCCATCTTTGGGCATGTGAAATCCTCCCGTTTGGTTCGGTGGGCATATTGCCCACCCTACGCCTTATTCGGCGGCAATCTTGCTTACGTCCTGTCCGCTGGCGGCCATGATCGCCTTGACGATGTTGTGATAGCCCGTGCAGCGGCAGATATTGCCTTCGAGATAGTCGCGGATCTCGGCCTCGCTGGGTGTCGGGTTTTCCTTGAGCAGCGATTCCGCGCTCATCACCATGCCGGGCGTGCAGAACCCGCACTGAAGCCCGTGATGGGTCTGGAACGCCTCTTGCACGGGGGACATGGTGCCGTCCTCGGCGGCAATCCCCTCGATCGTGGTGACGGTCGCGCCCTCGGCTTCGGCGGCGAAGATGGTGCAGGCCTTGACCGGCTTGCCATCCACATGCACCACGCAGGCACCGCATTGGCTGGTGTCGCAGCCCACATGCGTGCCGGTCAATCCCAGCCCATCGCGCAGAAATTCAACTAAAAGCGTGCGTCCCTCGACTTCTCCTGACGCAGGCTTGCCGTTCACGGTCATGCTGACCTTTGGCATTGGCTCCTCCCAATTGATTATTGGCTATGCTCTGGCAAGAGTTAAACATGCAACCGGCGACTTGAGAAGCCGGTAAATTCGCCGCACAGACCTATGTCTGCCCCCAAAGGCTCAGATCCGTGGGCGGCGCTCGCGCGGTTGTGGCCGGGTCGGAATTTCCTTGAGCAGCCCACCCACCCCCATCGCCGCGATATCCGCGCTGGTCACGGGAATGCCGCACGCCACACGGCTCAGCACCCAATCGGCCCCATGCAGCACCGGCGAGCGCGCGCTGCCCGGCAGGCCGATCACCGGCTTGCCCGCCAGATCGCCAAGGAACAACAGGTTGCCCGGATCGACCGGCATCCCGAATCGCTCCACCCGCCCCCCCGCCAGCCGCAGCGCGGCAGGCGCGGTGTCGAACGGGTCCGAGGTGGCAGAGCCGGTGAGGATCAGCACGATATCGCCCGTCGCAGAGGTGAGCGCGCGGGCAAGCGCCGACTCTTCGTGGGGCACGCCCCGCGTTTCGGCCAGACGCATGTCGAGCGCTTTCAGACGGGTGTTGATCGCGGTCACGCCCTTGTCGCCCGGCCCGCCGGGGATTTCGGTCAGGATCAGCGTGGCGGTCCCATGCACCGGGCGGGCCAGTTTCGCGGCACCGCGTGCGGCCTCGGCGGCCCGTGCGACCGCCGTCTCGGGCAGCGCGTAAGAGATGATCTTGACCGTGGCAATCATTCCGCCTGCATGGATCTGATGGAACGGCGCGACCGTGGCCAGCGTCGCCATCGGGTCGACCGCGTTGGCGTCATTGATTCGCGCCGCGTCCAGCACGACCACACCCGGCCCCTCGGCGATCAGATTGACGCGCCCAGTGAAGGGCGCGCTGAGCGTGATGCCGCACGCCTCCCCGCGCAGCGCGCTGGCCAGGGCCAGAGCGGCGGCATCTTCGTGCATGTCGCCCGGTTCCAGCCGCGCGACTGTGATCTCTGTCACGCCCGCCGCGCGCAGCCGAAGGATGTCACCAGCCTCCACCACATGCCCCTTGCGCAGGCGCGCACCATCCAGCCGCAGCGAATGCGCCAGCACAGCGCCCTCCGCCTCGGCCAGCGGCACGGGGCCGAATTTCATGCGCCGCGCCTCAGAACCCGCAGGATTTCCGCAAGGATCGCCACAGCAATTTCCGCCGGGCTGGCCGCGCCGATATCAAGGCCAACGGGCCCGTGTATCCGCGCGATCTGGTCCTCGGAAAACCCGGCCTGCGTCAGGCGTTCCACCCGCTTGGCATGAGTGCGGGTAGATCCAAGCGCGCCGATGTAAAAGCAGTCAGACGCCAGCGCCTGTTCCAGCGCGGGATCGTCCAGCTTGGGGTCATGGGTCAGCAGCACAAGCGCCGTGCGGGTATCAAGGCCAAAGGCGCGCACACCCTCGTCGGGCCAGTCATGCAGGATCGTCTCACCGGGAAAGCGCGCTTCGGAGCCGAAACTTTCGCGCGGGTCGATCAGCAACGGATCAAAGCCCGCGATCCGCGCCATCGGCAGAAGCGCCTGCGCGATATGCACCGCCCCCACAACCAGCAGCCGCAGGGGCGGATTGTGGATGCCCACGAATGTCTTGCCATCCGGCTCGAACCCGGACCGGTCCATGCGAAAGCGGTCCGCGTGTCCGTCGCGTTCCAGCCGCCGTGCCGTCGTCATGCCCGTGACATAGGCCACCGGCACACGGCCTTCGCGGGCGATCACCAGATCCTGCAACAGGTCTTCGGGCAGGACCGATCCCACCGGTTCCACCAGCACGCGAATCGTGCCGCCACAGGCCAGCCCCACGGCAAAGGCATCGCCGTCGCTCACGCCATATTCCAGCATCACGGGCTTGCCGTCCTCGATCGCGTCAAGCGCCTCGGCCACCACCGCGCCTTCGACGCAGCCGCCGGAAACCGAGCCCTCGATCTCGCCCGCGCCAGACACGGCCAATTGGCTTCCCACGCGGCGCGGCGCGCTGCCCCATGTTTCCACCACCGTGGCCAGTGCCGCACCCTTGCCGGCGCGGTGCCAGTCCAGAGCGGTTTCGGGAATGTTGTCAAAACGGTCCATGATATGTCTCCCCGGCCGCAATATGGGCCTGGCGCGCGGGCAGTACAAATCGAAATCACGCATAAGTGCCGGGCGGTCTGGCCCTGCCCAAAGAAAAACGCCGCCCCGGTCCCGGAGCGGCGTCCCGTCGTCAGATGCGGGCCGGATCAGCCGCGGCGCAGCTTCAGCGCGGTCCAGCCGCCCCAGACCACCATCGCGGCGATCCCGGCCTTGATCACGTCACCCAGCAGGAAGGGCGCCATCCAGCCGGCCCAAAGTTCCGGCATCGTCTTGCCCAGCATCAGTGCGGGCCAGGCCAGACCCGGCACATAGATCATCGCCGAAAGCGCCATGCCGACAAGCGCGGTCGTCACCACGCCGCGCGCCAGACCTTTTTCCACCGCAAGCCCGGCCAGCCATGCCATCGCGACAAAGCCGAAAAGGAACCCGGCAGTCGGCCCGACAAGCGCCGCCGAGGACATGCCGTTGGAGAACACCGGAAAGCCCATCGCGCCAAAGCCCAGATAGGCCAGCAGTGTCGCTGCGCCCATCCGCGAACCAAAGGTCAGGCCCACGATAAGGATCGCCAGCGTTTGCAGCGACATCGGCACCGGATAGCCGATGCTCATCTGTGCGACCAGCGCGATGAACAGCGAGCCGCCAAGCACCAAACCCAGTTTCCGGATCGCACCGTCATGGCCAATCGCCGCCTTGGTCAAAACCATCTCACGCATCGGGGGCTCCTTTTCTCAATCTGTCTTGCATGTCAGTTCCTTCGTGTTTTTCGCCGCACGGGGCCGAAAGTCAAGCGATTGCGCTTGAATTCGCGCGCGCGGAGTGGGATTTGCCAACACATGACCAAGGAAAACGACAGACCCATCGCCCTTGTGACCGGCGCTTCGCGCGGGCTGGGGGCGGCCATGGCGCTAGAGCTGGCAGCGACGCATCACGTGGTGGCCGTGGCGCGCACCACCGGCGCGCTCGAAGAGCTGGACGACCGCATTCAGGAAAGCGGGGGGCAGGCGACACTGGCCCCGATGGACATCACCAACGAAGGCGCGATGGCACAGCTTTGCCGATCAATCTTTGATCGCTGGGGCAGCGTGGATATTTGGGTCAATACTGCTGTACACGCCGCGCCCCTTGCGCCGGCCGGGCATATAGATGCCAAGGATTGGCAGAAATCCGTCGATGTGAATGTCACTGCCGTGGCGCGGCTGATCCCGTTCCTGTCCCCGCTCATGCCCCCAGAGGCGCGGGCGGTTTTCTTTGATGATCCGCGTGGCGGCGAGAAATTCTATGGCGGCTATGGCGCGACCAAGGCGGCACAGATCGCGCTTGCCCGCAGCTGGCAGGCGGAAACGGCCAAAATCGGCCCGCATGTGCATATCCTGACGCCCGCGCCAATGAACACCGCCACACGGGCACGGTTCCATCCCGGCGAAGACCGCGACACGCTGACCCCTGCCCGCGACGAGGCGCGCCGCCTGATGACGCTGATCTGACAGCGCGCCTTGCCCCGCGCGCGGCCCGCCGTTACACACGGCACACAGGACCAAGGCACCGGGCAGGAGCGACATTTTGCGTATTCTCATCACCAATGACGACGGTATCAACGCGCCTGGCCTTGCCGTGCTCGAAGAGATCGCCACCGAGCTCGCGGGCCCCGAGGGCGAGGTCTGGGTCGTGGCCCCGGCCTTCGAGCAATCGGGCGTGGCGCATTGCATCTCTTTCACCACCCCGATGATGATCACGCAGATGGCGGAACGGCGCTATGCCGCTCAGGGCAGCCCCGCCGATTGCGTGCTTGCCGCCATGCACGACGTCATGAAGGACGCGCGCCCCGATCTGGTGCTGTCGGGCGTCAATCGCGGCAACAATTCCGCCGAGAACGCGGTTTATTCCGGCACCGTTGGCGGTGCCATGGAAGGTGCGCTGCAAGGCGTGCCAGCCGTGGCGCTGAGCCAGTATTACGGGCCGCGCAACAAGGATCTGGACGACAAGTTCGAATCCGCCCGCCACCACGGGCTGAGCACCCTGCGCACCTTGCTGGACAAGGGCGTGTGGCCCGATGACGATTACGGCATCTTCTACAACATCAACTTCCCGCCCGTTCCCGCCGCCGAGGTTCTGGGCGTCAAGGCCGCCCGACAGGGCTTTCGCCGCGACATGGGCTTTGGCGTGCAGCCCACCACCTCGCCCTCGGGGCGGCGGTTTCTTTGGGTCACCGGCGCGCCGCAGCAACAGCCCACCGCCGATGGGTCGGACGCGGACTGGAACCTCAAGGGATATATCTCGGTCACGCCGATGCGCTGCGACCTGACAGCGCATGACGCGCTTGACGCGCTGCGCGCCATAGAGTGACGACCGCCACCATGACGGATACCCCCGAAGAAGACGAGACAGCCCAACGCAAGATGCAGTTTCTTTTCGCGCTAAGATCGCGCGGGGTGACCGACAAGCGGGTGCTGACCGCGATGGAAAAGATCGACCGGGGGCCGTTCGTGCGTGGCCATTTCGCCAGCCGCGCCTACGAGGACACGCCGCTGCCCATCGCCTGCGGGCAGACAATCTCGCAACCCTCGGTCGTGGGGCTGATGACACAGGCGCTGCATGTCAGCCAGCGTGACAAGGTGCTGGAGGTGGGCACCGGGTCGGGTTATCAGGCCGCGATCCTCAGCCAGCTTGCGCGCCGGGTCTACACCGTGGATCGACACAAGCGGCTGGTGGTGGAGGCCAACGCGATCTTCCAGTCGCTTGACCTCACCAATATCACCGCCTTTACCGCCGACGGCTCTTTCGGGCTGCCCGAACAGGCCCCGTTCGACCGGATTCTGGTCACGGCGGCCGCCGAGGATCCGCCCGGCCCGCTCTTGGCGCAACTCAAGATCGGGGGTATCATGGTGCTGCCGGTGGGGCAGTCCGATGCGGTGCAAAGCCTGATCCGCGTCACCCGCTCCGAGACGGGATTCGACTATGACGAATTGCGCCCGGTCCGTTTCGTGCCGCTGCTCGAAGGGCTGGGGCGCGACGGCTGACGATCGTAACACGTGAACGAGGTTGAGGACGCCCCGGCGACGCTTGACGACAGCAAGGGGCGCGCAAATGAGGACCGGAGCATGACGAGAGTTTCCACAGGTACGGGACGCGGGTTGGTCGCGCTGATGGGCGCGGCGCTTTTGGCGGGCTGTTCGGATGATATGGATTTCGACCTGCGCGGCGGGTTCGGCAACGCGCCCTCCACGGCCGAGGCCGCGCGCAACGCGGTCGCCGACCGGCCCGACCCTGACAGCCGGGGTATCATTTCCTATCCCAATTATCAGGTTGCCGTGGCCCGACGCGGCGACACGCTGGCCACGCTGGCCGCGCGCATTGACGCGGATGTGGACACGCTGGCGCGCTACAACGGTATGCAATCGGGTGATCCGCTGCGCCCCGGAGAAATCGTGGCCCTGCCCGGCCGCGTGACCGAACCCGACGGCGGGCCGATCACGCCCGACGCCGTGGATATTTCCAGTGTCGCGGGACAGGCCATCGACGACGCCGATAAAAGGCAGGCGAACACCGCGCCGCCCGCCGCGCAGCTTGATCCCGGCCAATCGGGGATCGAGCCTGTGCGCCACCGGGTCGAGCGCGGCGAAACCGCCTTTACCATCGCGCGGCTGTACGGCGTATCTGTCCGAAGCCTTGCGGACTGGAACGGGCTTGGCGCGGATTTCGCCGTGCGCGAAGGGCAATACCTGCTGATCCCGGTCAGCCTGAAAAACAGCGAAACCAACAAGAACCCCGCGCCCGAAGAGGTGCAGACCACCGCGCTTGAGACCGAAGCCCCCGGCGTCGGGACACCAACGCCCACGCCCCCGTCTGCCGCCAGCCCGTTGCCCGACGAGGAAACAGTCCCGGTTGCGAAACCGGTCGAGACCACATCCGCCCCCGATCTTGGCACCACAACGCAGGAAACAAACAACACCGAGGCGCGAATGAGCTTTCCTGTGCGTGGCGACATCATCCGAGAATATGCCAAGGGGCGAAATGACGGCATCGACATCGCCGCCGCCCCCGGCACGCCAGTGCGTGCCGCCGCCGCGGGCACGGTCGCGGCGATCACCGAGGATACCAACGGGGTGCCGATCATCGTCATGAAGCACGAGGCGAACCTGCTGACGGTCTATTCCAACGTGTCCAACCTGGCGGTAAAAAAGGGCGACAGTATCCCACGGGGCGGCAAGCTGGCCGAGATCCGCAGCGATGGCACCGCCGCGGTGCATTTCGAGATCCGCGAAGGATTCGACAGCGTCGATCCCATCCCATATCTGCGCTAAAGCGTGTCGCGACAAACCTGACTTACAGCTTTTCGTGAAACGCACGCAACCAACCAACCAACCAGCGTTACACGCCTTTCGCCTGCAATTGATGCCTCAGGGTAAAGGCGAAACGCTTTAGGGCGCAAATCCGGCGGAGCGGCTGCGCCGCACAGGTCAGTTGGATGGAGGGGCTCTGCCCCTCCCGCTGAAATTCGGTATCCGAATTTCAACGTCCTCCCCGAGGTATTTCTGGCCAGATGAAGATTAAAGGAGATACTTTAAAGTCAGACCCGGATGCCGCGCCGTCCTGCCAGATCCGTAAAGAACTGCCAGGCCACACGGCCAGAGCGCGCGCCGCGCGTGGCTTGCCATTCGATCGCCTCGGCGCGAAGGGCGGCGTCGTCGATTTGAAGCCCGGCTGCGTTGCAATAGCCCCGGACCATGGCAAGATATTCATCCTGTCCACAGGGGTGAAAGCCCAGCCACAGGCCGAAACGGTCGCTAAGCGAGACTTTTTCTTCTGTCGCCTCGCCCGGACTGATGGCCGAGGCGCGCTCGTTTTCAATCATGTCGCGCGGCATCAGGTGGCGGCGGTTCGATGTGGCGTAAAAAAGCACGTTCGCGGGGCGCCCTTCGATCCCGCCATCAAGCACCGCCTTGAGCGATTTGTAATGCTCATCGTCATGGCTGAAGCTGAGATCGTCGCAAAAGAGGATGAAGCGGTGATCGCTTTGCCGCAGAAGACCAAGCAGCCGACCCACCGAGGGCAGATCCTCGCGGTGCAGTTCCACGATCTTGAGCGGCGCGCCCTGTGCGCGGATCTCGGCATGGATGGCCTTGACCAGGCTGGACTTGCCCATGCCGCGCGCGCCCCACAAAAGCGCGTTGTTGGCGGGCAGGCCCTGCGCGAATTGCCGGGTATTGTCCAGCAAGGTGTCGCGGGCGCGGTCGATGCCCACCAGCAGCGCCATATCGACCCGGTTGACGCTGTTCACGGGAACCAGCCGGTCGGGACCGACCTGCCAGACAAAGGCATCCGCCGCGTCGAGATCGGGGGCCTGTATCGGTGGCGGGGCCATGCGTTCCAGCGCGGCGGCGATGCGGTCAAGCGCATCCGTGGTCATGTCTTGTCCCCGCTGCGATCGACCATGCCCGGATCCTCGTCTTCATCCTCGTCGAATTCGGCCAGGATCGGATCGTCTTCGAGATCCATCTCATCCTCTTCGAACCAGGCCCCTGCGGCGCGCAGTTCCTCTTCGCGTTTGCGTTCGACGCGGGCAACGAGGAAAATCGACACCTCGTAAAGCCCGTAGACCACCACGAACAGAATGGCCTGGGTGATGACATCCGGCGGGGTCACAAGCGCGGCGAGAACGAGGATGCCCACAACCGCGTATTTGCGCACCTGCCGAAGACCCACCGCGCCGACCAGCCCGGCCTTGCCCATCAGCGTCAGCAACACGGGCAGTTGAAAGCAAAGGCCGAAGGCGACGATGAACTTGATCGTCAGGTTCAGATATTCCTGGGCGGAGCCCTGAAAGACCACCGAAAGTGGCGCGGCGTTCTGCGGATCGCCGCCGGGCACGGCCTCTCCGCCGGTGCCGAATTGCTGGAACCCGAGGAAGAAATCATAGGCCAGCGGTGTCACCACGTAAAAGGCAAAGGACGCGCCCAGAAAGAACATGAACGGGGACGCGACCAGGAACGGCAGGAACGCGCCGCGTTCCGACTTGTAAAGCCCGGGTGCCACGAAACGCCACATCTGGTTGGCGATATAGGGAAAAGCCAGGATGAAGCCCCCCAGAAGCGACACCTTGATCGCGACGAAGAAGCCTTCTTGCGGACTGATGAAGATCAGGTCGCAATCCTGCCCTCGATCTGCCAGCACCTTGCACAGCGGGTCTGTCAGAAAGTTGAACAGCGGCGTGGCGACCGTGAAACAGATGATCATCCCGACGAGAAACGCCGCGACCGAATGAATCAGCCGGTTGCGCAATTCCGCCAGATGTTCGATCAGCGGGGCTGAGCTTTCTTCGATGTCGTCGGTATCGGTCTTGGTCATGCCTTGTCACCGGCCTTGTCATCGCCGGGGGCGTCGCTCGCGGCGGTCTGGGTCTGTCGGGCCTTTTCGGCGGCCTCTGCCTTTTCCCGGTCAAGTCGGTCCTGCGCCACCTTGGCGGAATGATCGCGGATCTTGTCGGCCTGTTCCTTGCGTTTCGGATCAAGCTCTTTCTTGTTGGGGCCGGCCATGGTGTTCTGGGTGAACTCCTTGGACGCCTTCTTGACCTCGTCCATCGCGCTGCCGACGGGGTTGGCGGCCTTGCGCAGGCTGTCCGACACGTCCCTGACGCCGGAGTCGTCGGCCGCGTCGTTCATCGCGCGGCTGAATTCGCGCCCCATCTTTTTCGCCTTGCCCACGAAATTACCCACCGCGCGGAACATGCCCGGCAGATCCTTGGGCCCAACCACGATCAACGCGACGATCCCGATGAGCAGCAGCTCGGTCCAGCCAAGATCCAGCATGGGACCGGCTTACGCCTTGTCTTTTTCGTCGTCGGTCTTCGCGACCGTCTCGGTCTCTTGGCCGGCGTCCTCGATTTCCTTGTTGCCGTCGGCAACGCCCTTCTTGAAGCTGGTGATGCCCTTGCCGACCTCGCCCATCAGCGAGGAAATCTTGCCGCGTCCGAACAGCACGAGCACCACGACGGCGATAAGAAGGAGGCCGGGCAGGCCGATATTGTTGAGCATGTGTTCTCTCCCGTATCCCGGACCGGTTCTGCGGCCCCGATGGATTTTCGTCAACCGTATCTATGCCGTTGTGCCGCCGGTTGGAAGACGCAATGCGGCAGGTGGCACGATTTGTCCGAAAAAAGAGGGGCTGTGGGGCTGCATGGCTTAAAGGACCGGCAGGTGGTGCCGCCGCTTTCGCCGGGTCAGCCAATGCAGGCGCGGCCACGCGTCACGCGCCTCGGATGCGCCGTGACCCTGACAGCACCGCGACAAAGCCTGCCGCCAGCACCACAAGGCAGATCATCAGCAATTGCTCATATTTGTGGCCCTCGGGCAGGATACCGGCCAAAATGGGCCAATCGCGGGCAAAATAGGCAAAAGCCCCCGCCATGGCCGCCACGAAAGCCACCACATAGGCCCAAAGCGCCACCTTGCGCCCCAACACCAGCCCCGCGATCAGCACGGGTGTCAAAAACAGGCTTGCCGTGCCGCTGACCGCGACCGCGTCAAAAAGGCTTTGATTGCCCCATAGTGTCAGACCCGCGCCCAGCGCCATGAAGCCCAGCATGGCCATGCGCCCGCCCGCAAGCGTCCGCGGCACCACGCCCAGTTCATCCGCCATCAGCCGCGCAGCACTTGCCAGCGCCGAATCAAGCGTGCTGAGCGCGCTGACCAGCAGCGACAACAACAGCGCCGTGTACACCCAGGGCGGAAACATCACTGCCCATGTGCCCAGAAGCTCGCCCTCATAGGCCGCGCCGCGCAAGGCGGCCTCGATCCCGAAAAAGCCGAACCCGAGGATGCACAGCGTGGAAATCCAGAACGCGTGAAGGAAAGAGGCCCGCGTCGTGCGCCGGTCCGCCAGAAAGCCACGATCCATCATTACCGGGTCATGCACCGGGTAGGAAAACACCTGCAACGCCGCGACCAGCAAAAGAACCTTGCCGTTCCACGACCCGCTGGCCCCCTCTGCCGTCAGCACCGCACCGATATCGAAGCCCGGCGAGGTGAGCAGCGCCGTAAGGGCCACGGCAAAGACCGCAAGAAAAACGACCATCTGCACCACATCCGTGCGTAGGGCGGCGCTTAGCCCGCCCCACGCGCTGTATCCAAGGCCAAGCGCCGCCACGATCACGATGGAGGCCTCGCGGGCCATGCCGACCTGCGGCAGGGCGGCGGCAAAGATCAGGCCGACCACCAGCAGATTGGCAAAAACCTCGCTCAACAGACGCAGCGCGATGACAAGGTTGTAACAGGTGACCCCGGCCCCGCCGAACCGGGCGCGCAGCCAATCCTGCACCGATCCCGCGCCCTGCGCGCGCAGCCGGTCCACGATGAACCCGCCCGTCAGGAAAGACCCGTAATAGGCCGCGTAGGCGAGCACACCCCAGATGCCGTAGAAATACCCGAGGATGGCGGCGTTCATCAGCGATCGCGCGAAAATCCAGGTCGTCACCTGGCTGAGCACGAGCACCCAAAGGCCGGGGGCTTGCCCGAATTGCGTGGCACCGCCGAAAAAGCCGTCGACACTGGCGCGGCGCGGGGCGGCGGCAAGGCTTGCCAACACGATCAGCGCGAAACCGGCCACGATTATGATTGCCTGCATCCGGTGCGTTCCTTCCCGCCGATAGACCGGCGTTCCGGGTAGCACCGGCCAAATGCCAAGTGTACCGCAATTGCCGCGCTTGCACGAGAATGTGATGGCCCGTTGTGGGCTCAGGCAAGCCCGCTCATCGGCCCCATGCGCGACAGGATGCGCGCGAACGAGTCACGGGGCTTTTCGCCCGGATGGATCGTGAAACCGCCATGTGTCTGGCCGGGGGCCTCGATCAGTTCGATCAGGCTGTCACGGGCCGCCAGTGCGCGGATCGGCTTTATGTCGACGCGGCGGTCATGGGGGCTGTGCATCGCGAAGACGGGCGCACGGCCGGGACGAAAAAGATCGGGATAGGCGAACGCCCCCGAGTAGCAAAAACCACCGCCCAGTTCCGGCGTCTTCAACCCCAGGCCCGGCGCGGCATGAAGCAGGTTCAACGCGTTGATCGCGCCCGCCGAGGTGCCACCGACAACCAGACGCCCCGCGATCCCGAGCGCCGCGCGCTGTGCGTCCAGCCAATGCAACAGCGCCACGGAATCCGCCAACGCGGCAAGCGCCCAGGGCCCGGCCATCTCTGGCCTGAACGTCGGCGGGCACTGCGCCAGCAGGTCTGGCAGGGCCGCGCGCAGCGTCGGGTCAAGATCCGTCTCGTGCGATCCCAGCCTGTAGGAGGGCACAGCCACCGACATGCCCACCGCGTTCAGCCACCGCGCCAGCATCCGGTGCGCGGGGCGCTTGCGCGTGCCGGTGCAAAATGCGCCGCTATGGAACCAAACCAGCATCGCACCGGCCTGTCGCGCAGGCGTTTCAGGCAGGAAAAGATCAACCTCCAGCGTGATCCGTTCACCCTGTACGGATGCCGTGCGGTAGGGCACATCCCACAAGGTACCGCTTAGCGGGCCGTGCCGAGGCACGTCCAGAAACGCGGCGCTTTGCTCGGATGGGGCAATCATCGCTTACAGGGTCGCATTGATCGCGCCGCCATCCGGCAGGATGTTCTGCCCGACGGTGAACCCGGAATGCGCGCTGCATGAAAAGGCGCAGGTCGCGCCGAATTCCGCCGCCGTCCCGTACCGCCCGACGGGCAGCGTCGTACAGCGCCGCGCCCTGGCCTTGTTCACCGAAATCCCCTCTTTCGCGACCACGCGCGCATCCAGGGACGCCGCGCGATCCGTGGCGTGGATGCCCGGCAGCAGCGCCCGGATCAGTTCTGTCAGGGTATGCATATCGGCATCAGGCACCGCCTGAAAATCGTCGCGGTCCCATTCCCGGCACGATCCCGGCGGCGCCGCGCCCGCGTTGTTCGCAAGGATATCGACATCGCCCGCCACGGCGATGATCGCCACCTGCCCTGCCCGGCGGGTCACATCCGCCGCCACCGACGTGACCTGAACGCCGAAATCGCCGCGGATGCGCACGGCCTCGGCCTCGGCCAGCGCCTTTTTCTCCTTGATTCCCGGATCCATCTCGCGTTCCTGCCCGACGTCTTTTCAAATGCCGTCATGTAATCGAAGCGGTGCCCCATTTGCCAGCAAAACACCAATAGATTGACCCCTCGCCGCCTTAATCCTAGGCTACTGGACAGATAAAGGCCTACGGCCGGGCCGCGCCGAAGCCGTTCCATGATTAATTACAGGATGATGCCATGCACTTCCCATCGGAAGGTCCGTCCTATGCCGTTCCCGTCTACACGGCCGCCGATCTGACGGTCGTGAACGGGGCCAATCTGGGCGATCCGATCTCCTTCGCGGCCGAGATCGACCTTGATGACACCTATGAATTACGTGTCGGCGCGCGCCTGCACAGCCTGACCCTTGTGCCCGGCGATGGCCACACGCTGACCATCGGCGCAGACACCCGGCGGGGCACGCCGGGCGCGCTTGTGCATTTCGATTCCTGCCTTACCCTGATGTCCGGCTATGGCCAGACAACCGAGATCTTGATTCTCGTCGAGGTCGATGGCGACGGGCACGTGGCACAGATCTATGCCCTGCCGCTTGCGAAAATGACCTGTCGGACCGGCTATTCACTGGTCGGGATCGACACCGAGAACGCCCACCGGAAATTCGCGCAGGTCGCCTGCGTGTCTTTTACCCGTGGTACCCACATCACCCTCGCCTCTGGTGCGCAAAGCCGGATCGAGGAGCTGACGGTGGGCGACGCGGTGCTGACCCGCGACGACGGCGTGCAACAGATCCGCTGGATCGGCCATTCGACCGTGCGCGCGGTGGGCGAATTCGCACCGATCCGCATCCGGGCGGGCACGCTGCACAATGAAAACGACCTGCTGGTCAGCCCCGATCACCGGCTTTTCATCTACCAACGTTCCGACGCGCTTGGCGCGGGGCGGCACGAACTTCTGGTGCGCGCGCGACATCTGGTCAATGGCGACAGCGTGGTGCAGGAGGATGGCGGCTTCGTCGACTATTACCAGCTTTTGTTCGACACCCACCAGATCATCTATGCCGAGGGCATCGCAGCCGAAACCCTGCTGGTCGATACGCGCACCCGCGCCGCGCTGCCCCTGGAACTGGCAGAGAAACTGGCCCAGAGCCTGCCCGGCCATGCCAACAGCACCCATCTGAGCTTCGAGGTGTCCGAAGCCCTGCTCAACCACCCCGACGCGGCAAAGCTGCTCAAGGCCGCGTCGACGCGGTAGGTGCCTCGCCGGACACGGATACGCCGATGCCACGCGCTCTACCATTGCGCGCCCCCGCGCCACGCTCTATATCGCGGCCATGCTGGATACCCCTCACAACCGCCCCGCTCTGCCCGCCGAAATCGCGCGGCGGCGCACCTTTGCCATCATCAGCCACCCTGATGCGGGCAAGACCACGCTGACGGAGAAATTCCTGCTTTATGGCGGCGCGATCCAGATGGCCGGACAGGTCCGCGCCAAGGGCGAGGCGCGGCGCACCCGTTCGGACTTCATGCAGATGGAAAAGGACAGGGGCATTTCCGTCTCGGCCTCGGCCATGTCATTCGATTTCAAGACCTTCCGGTTCAACCTTGTCGATACGCCCGGCCACTCGGACTTTTCCGAAGACACCTATCGCACGCTGACGGCGGTGGATGCCGCCGTGATGGTGATCGACGGGGCGAAAGGCGTGGAAAGCCAGACGCAGAAGCTGTTCGAGGTCTGCCGGTTGCGCGATCTGCCGATCCTGACCTTTTGTAACAAGATGGACCGCGAAAGCCGCGAGACCTTCGAGATCATCGACGAAATTCAGGAAAACCTCGCCATCGACGTGACCCCGGCAAGCTGGCCCATCGGCGTGGGGCGCGATTTCATCGGCTGCTATGACATGCTCAACGACCGGCTGGAACTGATGGACCGCGCCGACCGCAACAAGGTGGCGGAAACGATCGAGATCGGGGGGCTGGACGACCCGAAACTGGCCGAACACGTGCCCGAACATCTGGTCGACAAGCTGCGCGAGGATGTGGAGATGGCGCGCGAGCTGCTGCCGACGCTCGACCCGCAATCGGTGCTGGAGGGTCACATGACCCCGATCTGGTTCGGCTCCGCGATCAATTCCTTCGGGGTCAAGGAACTGATGGAGGGGATCGGCACCTACGGCCCGGAGCCGCAGCCACAATCCGCCACCCCGCGCCAGATCGCCCCCGAAGAGGAAAAAG
Organism: Paracoccaceae bacterium; assembly: GCA_024742835.1. Lineage (GTDB taxonomy): Bacteria > Pseudomonadota > Alphaproteobacteria > Rhodobacterales > Rhodobacteraceae > Roseovarius. The sequence goes on from JANSXS010000015.1 coordinate 36,665, forward strand.
TCACCGGCTTTGTCTTCAAGGTGCAGGCCAACATGGACCCCAAGCACCGCGACCGCGTGGCGTTCCTGCGCATGGCGTCGGGGCATTTCCGGCGCGGGATGAAGCTCAACCACGTACGCTCCAAAAAGGCGATGACCGTGGCCAACCCCGTGCTTTTCCTCGCCTCCGACCGCGAACTGGCCGAGGAGGCCTGGGCCGGCGACATCATCGGCATCCCCAATCACGGCCAGCTTCGCATCGGCGACACCCTGACCGAGGGAGAAGCCCTGCGCGTCACCGGCATCCCGTCCTTCGCGCCGGAACTGCTGCAACAGGCGCGCGCGGGCGACCCTATGAAGGCCAAACACCTGGAAAAGGCGCTGATGCAATTCGCGGAAGAAGGGGCTGCCAAGGTCTTCAAGCCCACATTCGGCTCGGGCTTTATCGTCGGCGTTGTGGGGCAATTGCAGTTCGAGGTTCTGGGCAGCCGGATCGAGCTGGAATACGGGCTGCCAGTGCGGTTCGAAGCGTCGCAATTCACCTCCGCCCGCTGGGTGCATGGGCCGAAAGACACGGTCGAGCGTTTCGCCGCCGCCAACAAGCAACATATCGCCACCGACAATGACGGCGACGTGGTTTACCTGACACGCCTGCAATGGGATATCGACCGGGTAGAGCGCGACTGGCCGGATATCACGCTTTCGGCGACCAAGGAAATGATGGTCTGAACCTCCTGCCGCACCGCGCGCCGCGTCCATTTTCGCGAATTGCGCCGGGCTTTTTCTTGGCGAAACTACGCTCGCCGGAGGCATCCCAGCCAACATACCCGCGCTTTCGATAGCACTTGCGCACAGCACGGCCCCCTCGCATTCTGTCATCATGAACAACCGCACAACATGGGGGGTCGTGGCCACGATCAAGGCCCCCACCACCCAGATCCTGAACTTTGCCGCCCATCATCTCGATCTGGGTGCGCAGCGGGTGCATGTCTATCTCGACGTGGATGACCCCGACGCCCGCTCGGCGCTCAAACGGCACCCGAAATGCCGCGTTATCCATACCGATGACGGCTACTGGCACCGCCGGCGCAAGCATCGCGGCCGTCCCGACGGGCACCAGCACCGCCAGACAGTGAACGCCACCCATTGCTACAACCGCCGCCCCGAGGTGACATGGCTTTTGCACGCGGATGTGGACGAATTCCTGTGGCCCACGGCACCGCTTGCAGCACAGCTCGACGCGCTGCCCCATAGCGTGCTGAGCGCACGGGTCCGCCCGATCGAGGCGCTGGCCCCCGATCCTGCCGATCCGCCCCCCGGTGGCCAGATCTGGTGCAAGGGCTTTGCCCGTCTTCAGGCCGACAGGCGGGCCGAGACAAACACGATCTACCCCACCTATGGCGATCATTTGAACGGCGGGTTCCTCAGCCACGTGGCCGGCAAGATCTTTACCCGCACCGGACAGCCCGACATCTCGTTGCGGATCCACAACGCCTTTCGCGGCAAGGTCATGGATGCGGACCCGCCCGACCTGTCGCATTGCCGACTGGTGCATCTGCACGCCCATGGCTGGGACCATTGGCAGGCGCTCTATCGCTACCGGCTGGAACACGGGTCTTACCGCGACGGATTAAAGCCCGCGCCGCGTGCGCAAGGTGCCGCGCTCAACATGCATGAGCTGTTCACCATGCTGGAGCGCGACGGCGGCGAAACCGCGCTGCGCGCTTTTTACGACGAGGTCTGCACCGCCACGCCCGCGCTGCGCGACAGGCTGGACAGGTTCGGAAGGCTGCACGCGGTCACGCTGGATCTGGACGGCAAACGCGCCCGGCATTTCCCGCACCACGCCTGACGCGGCCAGCCCGCGCCATGCGCGTTTGCGTGAATTGCGCCACAGCGCCGCTGTTTGCGCCAGTCGCATTGACCCCGTACGCGTGTTGGGCTATGGCCGAGCTACGTAAAGCCGCGCAGACGCGCGCCTTTTGATGTGACGGCGGGCCAAGTCTGAGTCCGCGCCAAGTGGACATACATGACAAAATTCTCTGATCTGAAACTGAATCCCAAAGTAATGAAGGCCATCGAAGAGGCCGGTTACGAAACGCCCACCCCCATTCAGGCGGGTGCGATCCCCCCCGCACTGGAAGGCCGCGACGTGTTGGGCATCGCCCAGACCGGCACCGGCAAGACCGCGTCTTTCACGCTGCCGATGCTGTCGCTCTTGGCACGAGGCCGCGCGCGCGCGCGGATGCCGCGGTCGCTGGTGTTGTGCCCGACGCGGGAACTGGCCGCGCAGGTGGCCGAAAACTTTGACACATATTCAAAGCATCTCAAGCTGACCAAGGCCCTGTTGATCGGTGGCGTGTCCTTCGGCGAGCAAGACAAGCTGATCGACAAGGGTGTCGATGTGCTGATCGCCACGCCGGGCCGCTTGCTGGACCATTTCGAGCGCGGCAAGCTGTTGCTGACCGGCGTTCAGATCATGGTGGTGGACGAAGCCGACCGGATGCTTGACATGGGGTTCATCCCGGATATCGAGCGGATCTTCTCGCTCACGCCCTTTACCCGGCAAACGCTGTTCTTTTCCGCCACCATGGCCCCCGAGATCGAGCGGATCACCAACACCTTTCTCCAGAACCCCGAGCGGATCGAGGTGGCCCGTCAGGCCAGCGCATCCGAGACGATCGAACAGGGCGTGGTCACGTTCAAACCGTCGCGCCGCGATCGAAGCGACAGCGAAAAGCGCAAGCTGCTGCGCGCCATGATCGACGGCGAAGGCGACAAATGCACCAACGCGATCATCTTTTGCAACCGCAAGACGGATGTGGATACCGTTTCGAAAAGCCTCAAGAAATACGGGTATGACGCGGCCCCGATCCACGGTGATCTGGACCAGTCGCAGCGCACACGCACGCTGGACGGGTTCCGCAAGGGCGACCTGCGGTTTCTCGTTGCGTCAGACGTGGCCGCGCGCGGGCTGGATGTGCCTGCGGTCAGCCATGTGTTCAACTACGACGTGCCCGGCCATCCCGAGGATTACGTCCACCGCATCGGGCGCACCGGGCGCGCCGGGCGGGACGGCAAGGCGATCACGCTTTGCGGTCCACGCGATGACAAGCAATTCGACGCAGTGGAAAAGCTGCTGCAAAAGGCCATCCCGCGCCTTGAAAACCCGCTTGGCAACAGCGCGCCGGACGCGCCAGAGGATGACGCCAGCGATGCAGCGCCAAAAAAGACCCGCAGTTCGCGTAGCCGACGCAGCAAGCCCGCCGACGCACCCAAGGCTGAAACGGCACCTGTCGCGGCGGAACCGGCCGCCGCTGCCACGCCTGCACCTGCGCCAGCACCGGAACCCGAGCAGGCCGCAGACAAGCGCCCGGCCGCGAACACCAATACCTCGCGCGGATCGTCGCGCCGTGGCGGTGGTGGGTCCGGTCGTGACCAACGGGATAATGGCAAAAGCCCGGTCGGCATGGGCGATCACCTGCCCAGCTTTATCGCGCTCAGCTTCGAAGAGCGCATGGTCTCCTGAGCGCGACACTAAAGCGTTTCGCCTTTAACCCGAGACATCGGCTAAAAGCGGAACGCGGACAGCGATTGAGCGGAGCACTGCGTTTCGAGAAATCTGTGATTCAAGTTTTTTCGCGAAACGCTTTAGCACCGCAACAAAAGCAAAAAGGGGCCAAACGGCCCCTTTTTTCATGCGTGACCTTGGGCCGGACGATTTCAGCTCAGACGGCTGATGATCACCGTAACCTCGGGTTTCTTGCCGATCTCGCCTTGGGCGGAATTGCGCACAACCTTTCGCAAACCGTCTTCCAGCACATCGTCATCGCTCAGCGTCTTGCCCTTGGCCCGGCCAAGGAACTGGCTCAGATCCGCTTCCAGCACGTCAACCAGCGGGGCGCGACTTGATCCTTCCTCGGTCAGGCCCTTGATCTCGCACCACGGATCGCCAAGCGGTTCGTCCTCCTCGTCAAGAATGACGTTGACCGTCACATGCCCGTTCAGCGCCATGCGGATGCGGTCGCGCACGATCCCGTCCATCGCGCCGATCTTGCGGCCACCATCAAGATAAACGCGACCGGTTTCCACGTGATCCACGACCTGCGGGCGATTGCCGCCAAGCTCCAGCATCGTGCCGTTCGTGGCAAGAACACCCTGCATCCCATTAGCCTTGCAGACTTTCACATGCTCACGCAGGTGGCGGTGTTCGCCATGCATCGGGATGATGACCTGCGGGCGCAGGGTCTTGTGCAGATGTTCCAGATCGGGGCGGTTGGCATGGCCGGACACGTGATAGCGCCCGTCGGAATCGTCCACCACATCCACGCCCATCTCGCTGAACAGGTTCATGATGCGAATCACGCCCCGTTCGTTGCCCGGAATGGTTTTGGAGGAAAAGAGGAACATGTCCCCCTCTTTCAGCTCGATCCCGTTATACTTGCCCTGTGCCAATTGCGCGCTGGCCGCCCGCCGTTCGCCCTGACTGCCGGTCACGATCAGCATAACGTTGTCCCGCGGGATATCGCGCGCCTCTTCGGGGCTGATGGTGCGCGGGAAACCGGTCAACACGCCGGTATCCTCTGCCGCGTCGATCATCCGGCGCATCGCCCGGCCCAAAAGACAGACCGAGCGCCCGGCCTTCTGCCCCGCCTCGGCCAATGTCTTGACGCGCGCCACGTTGCTGGCAAAGGTCGTGGCGACCACCATGCCCTTGGCGCTGCTGATCAACTTTTCGATTTCGGCCCCCAGACCGCTTTCGGACCGACCGGCATGTGTGTTGAAAACATTCGTCGAATCGCACACCAGCGCCTGTACGCCCGGCTCTGCGATGCTTTGCCAAAGCGCCTCGTCCCAAGGTTCGCCCACGATCGGGTCGGTGTCCATCTTGAAATCGCCCGAATGCACCAGCCGCCCCTTGGGCGTGTCGATGACCAGACCCGAACTTTCGGGAATCGAATGCGAGATCGGCACGAAACCCACCTTGAACGGACCGGCCTCGACCGTTTCGGGCCATGCAGACACGGTCGTGACGGCCGTTTCCGGGTGACCATGCTCTTCCATCTTGCGCCGCGCGATATTGGCGGTAAAGGCGCGCGCATAGACCGGCGCACCCAGTTTTTCATAAAAATGGGCGACCGCGCCGACATGGTCTTCGTGCGCATGGGTGATGAAAATCGCCTCAAGCTGTGAAGACCGCGCCGCAAGCCAGCCGATATCCGGAAAAATCAGGTCAACGCCGGGCGACGTGTCCATATCCGGAAAGGTCACGCCCAGATCCACTAGGATCAGCCGCTCTTTTCCTTTCGGCCCATAGCCGTAAACATAGGCATTCATGCCCACCTCGCCCGCCCCGCCAAGGGGCAGGTAAATCAGTCTTTCACCGCTCATATCGCGTGTACTTTCTTGTTATGTGCATGAATCACCGTCAGCCCATGCATCGTCAGATCATCCTCGATCACGTCAAACAGCAGGTCGCCCTGCGCGAAAAGCGGGGCAAGCCCGCCGGTGCCGATGATCTTCATCGGCGCTTCATATTCTGCGCGGATCTGCTCACAGATCCCGTTCACCAAGCCGACATAGCCCCAGAACACGCCCGATTGCATACAGGCGACCGTGTTCGTACCGATCACCTTCTGCGGCTTGGTCACATCCACATGCGGCAGCGCGGCGGCGGCCATGTGCAGCGCCTCCAGCGACAGGTTCACACCCGGCGCGATCACGCCCCCCACATAGGCGCCATCACGCGCCACCACGTCGAACGTTGTGGCGGTGCCGAAATCCACAACGATCAGGTCGCCCCCGTGCAGGTCATAGGCACCAGCCGTGTTCACCAACCTGTCCGGCCCGACCTGGGTTCCCTCGTCAACGCGCGGCTGCACCGGCAGCGCGCATTCCGGCTTGCCCACAACCACGGGACGACAGCCGAAAAACCGGTCGGCAAAGACGCGCAGGTTGAACACCACCCGCGGCACCGTCGACGATATGATGACATCGGTGATATCCGTGTCGATCCCGTAATGTTTCACCAATGTGGAAAACCAGGTGAAATAGGCATCCGCCGTGCGCGCGTGATGGGTCGATGTGCGCAAGGTACACAGGAATTCTGTGCCGTCCCAGATCGAGAAGACAGTATTCGTGTTACCACAGTCAATCGCCAGAAGCATCGCATCCAACCTTCAGAAAAACACCTCGGCCGCCGGTATGGCCTGCCGAGATTCGGGGGTTACTAGTACAAGGTTGCCTGCCTCGTCCACCGTCTCGAACGTACCGGTTATCTCCTCCCGCGCGGTGCGCGCGGTGATGACCTGCCCCAGATGGCTGGCATGGCGCAACCAAAGGCGGCGGATCGGATCAAAGCCGAAATCGCGAAACGTCTTTTCCTGCGCCGCGAAACATACGGCCAGCCGGTACAGCAGATCTTCGGCGTCAAGCGCCTGCGCCCCCTGCCCTTTCAGGCTGACCGGGGGCAGCGCGCGCGGCTCGACAGCGGCGATGTCGGGCGCCGCGACAAGGTTGACGCCGATGCCGATTGCCAGCCAGTTCAGCCGCGTCCCGTAGCCCGAGCTTTCCAGAAGGATGCCGGCCACCTTGCCGCCATCCAGCAGCACATCGTTGGGCCATTTCAACGATAGCCGCTCTGCCGCGATGCAGGTGGACAGCGCCTGATACACCGCAACGGCACTGGAAAAGCTGCGCAGCGCCGCCCTGCCCGGCGGATCATCGGGGCGCAAAAGCAGCGTGGCGGCAAAATTGCCTGCCGGGCTTTGCCATGGCCGCCCGCGCCGCCCATGGGCCGCTGTCTGGTGGCGCGCCATGATCCATGTCGGGCCAGTCAGATGCGGCGCGCGGCGCGCGGCCTCGCGCATGGTGCTGTCGATCTCGTCAAGGATGACCCGGCCATAGCTATCGGGCCAGGCTGGTGTGGCGCCGGTGGGGTCCACCGGCGGTGGCTCAGTTGACAAGGGTGGCCGCCGCCGCCTGTGCCATCGTCTCGACGCCAAACATGTTGATGATCCCCAACAGCATGATTGCCGCCGACGCCATCAGGAAGCCCCATTGCACCGGCGAACGCCCGGTTTCCAGCGGCTCGCGCTCTTCTCCGAAATACATGTAGAACACGATCCGAAGGTAATAGAACGCCCCGATCACGGATGCGATCACACCCGCCACCGCAAGCCATGCCAGCCCACCCTCATAGGCGGCGCGCAGCACGTAAAGCTTGCCGAAGAAACCCAGCAGAGGCGGCACGCCTGCAAGGCTGAACATCAGGATCAGCATGGCAAGCGCCCGCCCCGGATGGGCACGTGAATACATGTTCAGACTTGCAATATCCGTCACGGGTCGGTTGTCCCGCTCCATCGACAGGATAAAGGCAAAGGTACCGATATTCATCGTCACGTAGATTGCCATGTAGATCAGCATCGCTTGCACACCGAACACCGTACCGGATGCCAGCCCCATCAGCGCATAGCCCATATGCGCGATAGACGAATAGGCCATCAGCCGTTTGATATCGGTCTGCCCGATCGCGGCGATTGCGCCAAGGAACATTGACAGAAGCGACAGCACCGCGATCACCTGCTGCCAATCCGCCACGACACCGCCGAACGCATCATGCACGACACGCGCGAACAGACCCATCGCGGCCACCTTTGGCGCGGTGGCGAAAAAGGCGGTGATCGGTGTGGGTGCCCCCTCGTAGACATCAGGGGTCCACATGTGGAACGGCACGGCGGACACCTTGAACGCCAGGCCCGCCAGCACGAAAACCAGACCGATCAAAAGGCCGATGGGCGCGCGACCGTCCGCCGCTTCGATGATTCCGGAAAACAGCGTGGTGCCCGCATAGCCATAGGTCAGCGACGCGCCGTAGAGCAGCAAGCCCGAGCTTAGCGCGCCAAGAACAAAATATTTCAGCCCCGCCTCGGTCGATTTCGCACTGTCGCGCCGCAGCGACGCCACCACGTAAAGCGCCAGCGATTGCAGTTCCAACCCCATATAGAGCGCCATCAGGTCGCCCGCGCTGACCATCATCATCATGCCCACGGCGGCAAGTGCGATCAGCAGCGGATATTCGAACCGGAGCAGGTCACGCCGGGCCATGTATTCCTGACCCAGGACCAGCACCGCCGCCGCCGATAGCAGGATCGTTACCTTGGCAAAACGGGCGAAGCCGTCATCGTTGAACATTCCGTCGAAGGCGGTGCGCGTGCTGTCACCCGTTGTCCCGATCCAGATGGCCAGCACCGTCATCAACGCGGCGGTCAGCCAGATCAGCATCCCCGCCATGCGGTCCTTGCCGGTATAGGCCGCACCCAGAAGAGCCACGATCGCGTAGACCGAAAGCACGATCTCGGGCAGGATTACATTCAGGTCAGCCTGCATGATGGGTCTCCGTCACTGCGATGCCGCGGCGAATCTGGACGAGGTTTCCGCCTCGGCCAGTGCCGTGTCATAGTTTGAAATCAGCGCCTCGACCGAGGGGCCGATGATATCTGTCACAAGGCTGGGATAGACCCCCAGAAGCAGGGTCATCACCACGAAGGGCGCAAAGATCGCCTTTTCTCGGCGGGTCATGTCGGTGATCGACTTCAGGCTTTCCTTGATCAGGTCGCCCAGAACCACCCGGCGATACAGCCAGAGCGCATAGGCCGCCGAAAGGATGACACCCGTGGTCGCCACCGCCGCCACCCATGTATTGACTTGAAAGGCCCCCAACAGCGTCAGGAATTCACCGACAAAGCCAGAGGTACCCGGCAGGCCCACATTCGCCATGGTGAACAGCATGAAGATCAGCGCATAGGCCGGCATCCGGATCACGAGCCCGCCATAGGCCTCGATCTCTCGGGTGTGCATCCGGTCATAGATCACGCCGACGCACAGGAAGAGCGCGCCAGAGATGAAGCCGTGGCTGATCATCTGAAAGATCGCGCCGTCGATCCCCTGCTGGTTGGCCGCGAAAATACCCATTGTCACGAACCCCATATGGGCGACAGACGAATAGGCGATCAGCTTTTTCATATCGGTCTGCACCAGCGCCACCAACGAGGTGTAGACGATGGCGATGGCCGACATCCACAGCACCAGGGGCGTCAGTACATCCGCACCCACCGGGAACATCGGGAGGCTGAACCGCAGAAACCCGTACCCGCCCATTTTCAGCAGGATCGCGGCCAGCACCACAGAGCCTGCCGTCGGGGCCTGCACATGGGCATCGGGCAGCCATGTATGCACGGGCCACATCGGCATCTTGACCGCGAAACTTGCAAAGAAGGCCAGGAACAGCAGCGTCTGCATACCCCCCACGATCTGGACCCCGAGGACCGAGAATGTCTCGAACGCGAATTCATGCTTCATCAGCGTGGGAATATCGGTCGTGCCCGCCTCCGCGAACATGGCGACCATCGCCACCAGCATCAGAACCGAGCCGAGGAACGTGTAAAGGAAGAACTTGAACGACGCATAGATCCGCGCCTTGCCGCCCCAGATGCCGATGATCAGGAACATCGGGATCAGACCGGCCTCGAAGAAGAGGTAGAAAAGCACCAGGTCCAGCGCCACGAACACGCCGATCATGAGCGTTTCAAGGATCAGGAACGCGATCATGTATTCCTTGACCCGGTTGGTCACGCCCCAGGATGCGGCGATGGTCAGCGGCATGATGAATGTGGTCAGCAGCACGAACAGCACGCTGATCCCGTCAACGCCGACCTTGTATTTCAGCCCCAGCAACCAGTCGCGCTCTTCCACGAACTGAAAGCCGGTATCAGCGGGATCGAACTGGAACAGAATGAACAGCGACACGAAAAAGGTCAGCGAGGTCGCGATCAACGCCACCCATTTGGCATTGCGCTGTGCGGTCTCGTCCTCTCCGCGCAGGAAGATAGCCAGGATCGCCGCCGCGATGGCCGGGATGAACGTGGTGATGGACAGCAGGTTATCCATTATTCGGCCCCTCCGATGAAGGTCATCCACGTTACCAGCACCACGATGCCGATCACCATGGCGAAGGCATAGGTGAAGATATAGCCGGATTGCGCCCGCCCCGCGAGCCGGGTGAAGAAGGGAATGATCCCCATCGCCACCCCGTTTATAGAGCCGTCGATCACGTCCCCGTCGCCCTTTTTCCAAAGCAGATTGCCAAGCGATCTGGCGGGTTTCACGATCAGGAAGTCGAAAATCTCGTCGAAATACCACTTGTTGAGCAGGAACAGATACAGCGGGCGCTGGTTCTCTGCCAGCCGTTTGGGCAGCTCGGGGTTTACGATGTAGAACCACACCGCCATCAGCAGGCCGATCACCATGGCGATGAACGGCGACAGCTTGACCCATGTGGGCACGTAATGCGCCTCGTGCAGGATGGTGTTTTCGGGCCTCATGTAGATGGCCGCCTCGCCCGGTGCGCTGTCCATGACATAGGCCAGTTCAGAGGCTTTGGGGCTGCGATCGGCGACCGTTTCGACCAAGTCCTGCGAGGGCGCGGTATATTCGCCGCCAAAGAACTTGACCACCTCGTTGGTCTTGCCGAAGAAGCTGCCGTACCAGATCGCCCCGGCAAAGACCGCGCCAAGCGCCAGAACGCCAAGCGGCACCAGCATGACCGTCGGGCTTTCATGGGCATGTTCATGCGTATGCTTGTCGCCCCGCGCCTCCCCAAAGAAGGTAAGGAACATAAGCCGCCAGCTATAGAAGCTGGTGAACAGCGCCGCGATCACAAGCGCCCAGAACGGAAAGCCGCCCGCCGTGCCCGCAAAGGCGCTTTCGATCACCGCATCCTTGGAGGCGAAACCGGCAAAGCCGATCCAGCCTGTGAGCGGGATACCCACCCCGGTGATGGCCAGCGTACCGATCAGCATCGCCCAGAACGTATAGGGCATCTTTTTGCGCAGCCCGCCGTAGTTGCGCATGTCCTGCTCGTGATGCATCCCGTGGATGACAGAACCGGCGCCCAGAAACAGCATCGCCTTGAAGAACGCGTGTGTGAAAAGGTGGAACATCGCAACGCTGTACACGCCCACGCCCGCCGCCACGAACATGTAGCCAAGCTGCGAGCAGGTCGAATAGGCGATGACGCGCTTGATATCGGTCTGCACCAGGCCGACCGTGGCCGCGAAAAACGCGGTCATGGCACCAAGAACGGTGACAAAGGCCATCGCTTCTGGTGCGAATTCCATGATCGGCGACATGCGGCAGACAAGAAATACCCCCGCCGTCACCATCGTCGCGGCGTGGATCAGCGCGGATACCGGCGTCGGGCCTTCCATCGCGTCGGGCAACCATGTGTGCAGGAAAAGCTGCGCCGATTTGCCCATCGCACCGATGAACAGCAAGAAGGCAACAAGATTTGCCGCGTTCCACTCCGCCCACAGAAAGGTCAGCTGCGTTTCCGCCAGTTCCGGCGCTGCGGCAAAGATATCGTCGAACTTGATCGAGTCTGTCAAGAAGTACAGCGCGAAGATGCCAAGCGCGAAGCCGAAATCGCCTACGCGGTTGACCACGAACGCCTTGATCGCGGCGCCGTTGGCGCTTGGCTTGCGGTAATAGAAACCGATCAGCAGGTACGAGGCAAGGCCCACGCCCTCCCAGCCGAAGAACATCTGCGCAAGGTTGTCGGCCGTGACCAGCATCAGCATCGCGAAGGTAAAGAGCGACAGATACGCGAAGAACCGGGGGCGATAGCTTTCGTTCTCGCGGAAATTCTCGTCATGGGCCATGTAGCCCATCGAATAAAGATGCACGAGCGCCGAAACGGTCGTGATCACGATGAGCATGATCGCGGTCAGCCGGTCCAGCCGGATAGACCATGCCGTGTCCAGCGTGCCCGACTGGATCCAGTCAAGGATATGAATGGATTGCGTCGTGCCGTCATGGCCAAGGAAAACGACCCAGCTTAGCAGCGCAGACAGGAACAACAGGCCCGTTGTGACCCATTGCGCGCCCGCGTCGCCGATGATGCGCCAGCCGAACCCCGCGATAAGCGCGCCCAGAAGCGGGGCGAAAAGGATGATCTGTTCCATACCCTCAGCCCTTCATCACGTTGATGTCTTCCACCGCGATCGTGCCACGGGTGCGGAAGAAGCAGACGAGGATGGCAAGGCCGATGGCGGCCTCGGCGGCGGCCACGGTCAGCACGAAGAGGGTAAAGACCTGCCCCACCAGATCGCCAAGGAAGGACGAAAAGGCGACAAGGTTGATGTTGACCGACAACAGCATAAGTTCGATCGACATCAACAGGATGATGACGTTCTTGCGGTTGAGGAAAAGCCCGAAGATGCCGATGACGAACAACGCCGCCGCCACCGTGAGGTAATGTTCAAGTCCGATCATCAATGTCCCTCCGGGTTACCCCGTTCGTTCTGTTATCTACGCATCCCGGGCCTGACCCGGAATCTCGTGGTCTTTTGTCCCGGCCCCGCAGCCGGAAGGCCCCGGATCACGTCCGGGGCGCGTCGTCCGTTGTTACAAACCCTGTCCGGGCCGCACGTCTTTCAGGTCCATCGCCTTGGCCGGGTCACGGTACATCTGCGCCAGCACATCCTGCCGTTTCACATCCGTCCGGTGCCGCAGAGTCAGCACGATGGCCCCGATCATCGCCACCAGCAGGATCAGCCCCGACATCTGGAAAATCAGGAAATACTTGTCATACAAAAGCATCCCCAACGCCTTGGTGTTGTCCATCTCGGTGGGGGTCACGGCGGCGCGGGCATTTTCCGCTCCGTCGGCCATGTGCCAATTGCCAAACGCCAGACCGAACTGCATCAGCAGGATGATCCCGATCAACAGCGCCAGCGGCATGTATTTCGCCATTTCCGCCTTCAGTTCCGCGAAATTCACGTCCAGCATCATGACGACGAACAAGAACAGTACCGCGACCGCGCCCACATAGACGATGATCAGCAACATCGCCACGAATTCCGCGCCAAGCAGCACGAAAAGCCCCGCCGCGCTGATGAAGGACAGGATCAGCCACAGCACCGAATGCACCGGGTTGCGCGCGATCACCGTGAAAAGCCCACCTGTGAGCAGTGAGATCGCGAAAAGGTAAAAGGAGAAAACGGCAACTGTCATGAGGTTTCATCCTTGTCCTGTGCCTGGTCCAGAACCTCGCGGGCGAACTCCATCGCCCGGTTCATCGACGGGATACCCGCGAAAACGGACATCATCGCAATGGTCTCGGCTATTTCGTCGCCGGTGGCTCCCGCCTCCAGCGCGTGGCGCACGGTGACGCGCATCTGCGTATCGCTTTGTGCCCCCAGCATGGTCAATCCTGCCAGCGTGATCAGCAGGCGCGTCTTTGCATCGAGCCCCTCCTGGTTCAACCCCTTGCCAAAGGACATCTCCATGAATTCCTTGGGCATTGTCGGCCAAAGCTGTTCAAAGCCCTTGGGCGAAAACGTCTCTAGCGCCGGATTCACGGATTTCGCCATGTCGGTCGCCTGCTTCATCCAAAGCTCAAAGGGGTTGCTGGCATCGCTCATCTGTAGGGGGCGTCCATTTCAAGGTTGCGGGCGATTTCGGCCTCCCAGCGGTCGCCGTTCTCAAGCAGCTTCTGCTTGTCATAGAACAGCTCTTCGCGGGTTTCGGTGGCGAATTCGAAATTCGGACCCTCGACAATCGCATCCACCGGACAGGCCTCCTGGCAGAAACCGCAATAGATGCATTTGGTCATGTCGATGTCATAGCGGGTGGTCCGCCGACTGCCATCATCGCGCGGCTCTGCGTCGATGGTGATCGCCTGCGCGGGGCAGATCGCCTCGCACAGTTTGCACGCGATGCAGCGTTCCTCGCCATTGGGATAGCGGCGCAGCGCGTGTTCGCCCCGGAACCGGGGCGACAGCGGGCCTTTTTCATGCGGGTAGTTCAGCGTGGCCTTGGGGGCAAAGAAATACTTCATCCCCAGTTTCAGACCGTTGAACACATCCTTGAGCAGGAAATACCCCGCGGCGCGGTTATAGTCGATTTGGGTCATGCGTCAGCCTCCCATCGTGTAGCGGGCCCAGAAGGCACCGAACACTTCGAATTTTGCAAGGAACGCCACGACCACGACCCATGCCAGCGACAGCGGCAGGAACACCTTCCAGCCGATCCGCATGAGTTGGTCATAGCGGTAGCGCGGCGTGACGGCCTTCACCATCGCGAAGAGGAAGAAGAAGAACGCCATCTTGCCGATCATCCACAGCACGCCGTCGGGCAGGCCCGGACTGGGCGACAGCCAGCCACCGAAGAACAGCAGCGATGTCAGCGCGCACATCAGGAAAATGGCAATATACTCGCCCGCCATGAACAGCAGGAACGGGGTCGAGGAATATTCCACCTGATAGCCCGCAACCAGTTCCGATTCCGCCTCGGGCAAATCGAATGGCGGGCGGTTTGTTTCCGCCAGCGCGGAGATGAAGAACAAAAACACCATCGGCAGATGCGGCAGCCAGTACCAGCCAAAGAACCCATACGCCGTATCCTGCGCCGCGACGATGGACCCGAAATTCAGCGAGCCGGTCGAGATGATGACGCCGATGATGATCAGGCCGATGCTGACCTCGTAGGAAATCATCTGCGCGGCAGAGCGAAGCGAGCCAAGGAACGGATACTTGGAGTTCGACGCCCACCCGCCCATGATCACGCCATAGACCTCAAGCGAGGAAACGGCGAAGACAAACAGCACGGCGACGTTGATATCCGACAGCACCCAGCCTTCGTTCATCGGGATCACGGCCCAGGCCAGAACCGCCAGCACGAAGGAGGTCATCGGGGCCAGCATGAAAACAGTCTTGTCCGCGCCAGCGGGCACCACCACTTCCTTGACCACGTATTTCAGCGCATCCGCCACGGTTTGCAGCAGGCCATACGCGCCCACCACGTTCGGCCCGCGCCGCATCTGCACCGCAGCCCAGATCTTGCGGTCGCCGTAGACAAGGAACAACAGCGACACCATGACAAAGCCCACAACCGCAAGACATTGCGCCACGATAAGCACCAGTGTTCCCAGCGGTGTCGTCAAGAATTCTGCCATGGCCTTTGCCCCTCACACCATCGGTATGTCGTTTTCCGCGCAGTCCGCGGCGATGATTTCGGCGTCGAGCGTCTTGATCCCGCCCGGCAGCGCCGCCGAGATCGTATAAACCGCATCGCCGGTCCAGATGCCACCCTCTTCGACAACATTTGTCCGCACATGACGCGCAAATCCGTATCCGCGGATCAATGTGTATTGCGATGCCGCGCAGCGTGCGTAGCGCGTCACGTCCTGCGCAGAGCGCGCGCCGGCCATGGCAACCCGGAAATTCACCAGGTCGCCATCCAGAAGCCGCGTCTCTACCCCTTTGTAAACAGGGGAAAAACCCGCCGAATCACTGGCCTTGGGTTCGGCACAGGCGGCCAGCCCGGTCAGACTGGCGAGCGCCAGGGCTGTTATTGGCATATGCGCCCGCATCATTCAGCGGCGACGGGTTGTTGGCGTCGGGCCTTGGCGGTGGCTGAAAGCTCCGCCATCAATTCGCTGGCACGCGCGATCGGATTGGTCAGATAAAAATCCTCCAGCGCGGAACCAAGCGCCCCTGCTCCAAGCTCGCTGGCTTCGACGCGCTGCCAGGTGTTTTCCGGCACGCTGTCGATCTTGGCCAGATGCGGCACCGCATCGACCAGCGCGCGGCGCAGTTGCGGCAGGCTGTCATAAGGCAGAACGCCCCCCATCTCGCCCGACAAGGCGCGCAGGATCGCCCAGTTTTCCTTGGCCTCGCCCGGCGGATGCCCCGCACGCAAGGCCAGTTGCGGGCGGCCTTCGGTATTGACGAACAGGCCCTGTTCCTCGGTGTAGGCGGCGGCGGGCAGGATGATGTCAGCGCGATGCGCGCCCCGGTCACCATGGCTGCCCTGGTAGATCACGAAAGGACCGTCTTCGATCGTCATTTCGTCTGCGCCAAGGTTGTACACCACGTCGGCCCCGTCCAGAGCCGCCTCCAGACCGCCCTTGGTGACACAGCCCGCATCCAGCGCACCCACGCGCGACGCGGCACTGTGCAGCACAAGCATCCCCGCGCCCAGCTTTTCGGTCAGTTGCATCGCCAGCGCCAGCACCTGCTTGCCCTGATCGCCCATCAACGCGCCCTGCCCGATGATGACAATGGCGTTTTCGGTCTTTTCCACCGTGTCGGCCAGCCGCTTGACCACCTTGTTGCGTGGCCCCAGCTGAGTCGCGTCATAGGTCAGCTCGGCGGGCTGCCCGGCGTGAATCACCTCCGCGCCCTTCAGCCACGCCTTGCGGATGCGCGCATTCAGGACCGGCGCCTCGATCGACGGGTCGGTGCCGATCAGATAGATCGCCTTGGCCTCGTCAATATCCTCGATCCGCGCGGTTCCCACATAGCCAGAGCGGTTGTCCGGCGGCAGGAAAGCGCCATCGGTGCGGCATTCGACGCGCCCGCCCTGCCCCTCGATCAGTTGCTTGAGTGCGAATGCGGCCTCGACCGGGGCCAGATCACCCACAAGCCCGGCCACGGTCTTGCCCTTCATGGCGGCAGCCGCCTTTTGCAGCGCCTCCCCCCAGTCAGCGGGGCGCAGCTTGCCATTCTCGCGGATATAGGGCCGATCCAGCCGCTGACGGCGCAGACCGTCCCAGACAAAGCGGGTTTTGTCGGAAATCCATTCCTCGTTCGTGCCATCATGGTTGCGCGGCAGGATACGCATGACCTCGCGGCCCTTCGTATCCACCCGGATCGACGAGCCGAGCGCATCCATCACGTCGATGGTTTCGGTCTTGGTCAGCTCCCAAGGGCGGGCGGTAAAGGCGTAGGGTTTCGACACCAGAGCGCCCACCGGGCACAGGTCGATGATGTTGCCCTGCAAGTTGCTGTCCAGCGTCTCGCCCAGATAAGAAGTGATTTCCGCATCCTCGCCGCGGCCGGTCTGGCCCATCTGACTGATGCCCGCCACCTCGGTGGTGAAGCGCACGCAGCGGGTGCAGGAAATGCAACGCGTCATGTGGGTTTCGACCAGCGGGCCAAGATCCAGATCCTCTGTCGCGCGCTTGGGTTCGCGGTAGCGGCTGAAATCCACACCATAGGCCATCGCCTGATCCTGCAAGTCGCATTCGCCACCCTGATCGCAGATCGGGCAATCAAGCGGGTGGTTGATCAGCAGGAATTCCATCACGCCCTCGCGGGCCTTTTTGACCATCGGCGAATTGGTGCGAACGCGCGGGGCCTGACCTTCGGGACCGGGGCGCAGATCGCGCACCTGCATCGCGCAGGACGCCGCCGGTTTCGGCGGGCCGCCCACCACCTCGACAAGGCACATCCGGCAATTGCCCGCGATGGACAACCGCTCGTGATAGCAAAAGCGCGGGATCTCGACCCCGGCCTGTTCACAAGCCTGGATCAGGGTCATCGCCCCGTCCACTTCCACTTCCTGATCGTCGATGATGATCTTGCGAAGGTCAGACATGTCTTCTCACTTTGCTCTCAGGAGCTGTCCGATCCGGGTACCCTTGGCGATCTCGTCGCGCCCCAGAACACACAGGCTTTCAGAATCTAGATTGCTGGCGCCTTTGGAGGCGAAATAGGCGTTGCGCCGTTCGCGCATCGCGGCCTTTTCCGCGTCGTCGTTGATATAGGCGTCGATTTCGCTGTCGTCATAACCGCGCTCCGCGGCCAGCTTCTTTAGCTGGTTGGCATAGGATTGCGCGGTGAACAGCTTGCCGCCAATGCTATTGCACGCGCGGCGGATCTTGTCGGCCGCGGCGATCACCAGCAGGCCCTGGTTGATGTCACGCTCGGCGGCAAGGCCGCTATCGGCGCTGGCATTGGCACCGCTGGCCACGATTGCGGCGCTCAGGGTAAGGGCGGGGATCAAACGCATGGGAACACTCCTATTGCACAAGGGCGGGCACGGGTGACAGCCCCCCTTTTCTGCAAGGAAGCTGGGCTTGGCCCCGGCTGATATGCAATATCGGCGGGTATCATACCTGATATGCGCCCCGAATTTACCACAGCACGCAACGTCC
This sequence comes from Paracoccaceae bacterium, assembly GCA_024742835.1. GTDB lineage: Bacteria > Pseudomonadota > Alphaproteobacteria > Rhodobacterales > Rhodobacteraceae > Roseovarius. Next base: position 54,641 of record JANSXS010000015.1, read on the forward strand.
CGTCAGGGTCAGGGTATTGCCCTCGATCACCGGCGTGCCGTCGTCGCCCTCCGGCGCCTGCACCCAGTCGATTTCCGAGGTTCCGAAACTCTCCATGCAGTAGCGCGCGCCCTCATAGGCCCCTGCCGCGCGGGCACCGTCGGGGCTACGATCCGCCCGCGGCACCCTCACCACAAAGCTGCGGCGATCATCGGAGGCGGATTTCGCCTTGGTCCGGAAATACTCGCCATCAAACAGAACGCGGTTCTTGTTGTTGGTGCAGCCCGCCAAGGCAATCACGGCGCAGACCGCCACCAGCCCAAGCCGCAGGCCGCCGCGCTGTCCGTCAAGTTTGCGATCCGCCACGTGCATTTACCTTCCAACTCCGTCAGAGGGGCCGACAGGCCCGGCCCCACCGTTCATTCTGCCGCAACCGCGCTGACACGGCCGGTTTTCTGCGCCTTGATGCGGTCTTCGATCTCGTCGCGGAAATTGCGGATCAGGCCCTGAATGGGCCAGGCTGCCGCATCGCCAAGAGCACAGATCGTGTGCCCCTCGACCTGCTTGGTCACGTCAAAAAGCATGTCGATTTCCTCGACCTCAGCCTCGCCGCGCACCAGCCGGTCCATCACCCGCATCATCCAGCCCGTACCCTCGCGGCAGGGCGTGCATTGGCCGCAGCTTTCGTGCTTGTAGAATTTCGACAGCCGCCAGATCGCCTTGATGATGTCCGTGTCGTTGTCCATCACGATCACCGCCGCCGTGCCAAGGCTGGATCCGACCTCCTTGAGGGCGTCGAAATCCATCACGGCGTCTTTCATCTTCTCGCCGCGCACACAAGGAACAGACGACCCGCCGGGGATCACCGCCTTGAGATTGTTCCAGCCGCCGCGAATGCCGCCGCAATGCTTGTCGATCAGCTCTTCAAAGGAGATCGACATGGATTCCTCGACGACACAGGGGTTGTTCACATGGCCCGAGATGGCAAAAATCTTGGTTCCCGCGTTGTTGGGTCGGCCAAAGCCCGCAAACCATTCCGGCCCTCGCCGCAGGATCGTCGGCACAACCGCAATCGACTCCACGTTGTTCACCGTGGTCGGGCAGCCATAAAGCCCCGCGCCCGCCGGGAAGGGCGGCTTCATGCGCGGCATCCCCTTCTTGCCCTCAAGGCTTTCCAGAAGCGCGGTTTCCTCGCCACAGATATAGGCCCCGGCCCCATGCACGAGGTAAATGTCAAAATCCCAACCAGAGCCACAGGCGTTCCTGCCCACCAGCCCGTCTTCGTAGGCTTCGTCGATGGCGATCTGAAGCGCCTCTTTCTCGCGGATATATTCGCCGCGAATGTAGATATAGCAGGCATGTGCGCCCATGCCGAAGCTGGCGATCAGGCAGCCCTCGATCAGCGTATGCGGATCGTGGCGCATGATCTCGCGGTCCTTGCAGGTGCCCGGCTCGCTTTCGTCGGCATTCACGACAAGATATGACGGACGGCCATCGCTTTCCTTGGGCATGAAGGACCATTTCAGTCCGGTGGGAAAGCCCGCGCCACCGCGCCCGCGCAGCCCGCTGCCTTTGACCTGCTCCACGATCCAGTCGCGCCCGTTGGCGAGAAATTTGGCCGTGCCGTCCCAATGCCCGCGCGCTTTCGCGCCTTTCAGGCTACGGTCATGCATACCGTAGAGATTGGTAAAGATACGATCTTCGTCTTTCAGCATCCCGTTACCTCTGCTTGTCCTGACGATCGCGCCAGATTTGATAGATGAGCCAGATCGCAAAGACAAAGCCAGCCAGCGCGACCAGATCGAACAAAAGGCGCAGCTGTTGGCTGAACCCCTCCTTTTCGCCGATCATCGTGATCAGTACCCAGAACAGGCCGGTGCCCACGATCACCATCGCGGCGCGGCGTCCCTTCTTGGCGTCTGTGTCGCTGTTGCTCATCCATCCTGCTCATTCAATACACGTCGCCCTTGTCGACGCGCTTGGAAAATTCCGTGTCTCCGCCGCTGGCCAGAACCTTGGCCTGTGCGATCCAGTCATCCCGCGTCGCCCGGCCCTTGAACCCCTTGAGATTGGCGTCGACCCAAGCGATCTCGGCGGGGGACCAATTGGCGATCTGGTCAAAGTGATAAAAGCCCAGTTCGTTCAGCATCGTCTCAAGTTTCGGCCCGACACCCTTGATTTCCTTCAGGTTATCCGGTTTGCCGTGCCGCGCCGCGCTCAGCCCCTCGGGTTGGGTGCCTTCGGTTTCGTCGTCGTCGCCACCGTCCTTGTGGAAATCGGGCATCACCTGCGCTCCGGCCTCGGCATCCGCCGCCTCCGAAGCAAACAGATTGGAAGAGTCCGCCATGCTGTCCAGATCCGCGGGCTTTTTCGTCGCGGCTTGCGTTGCGTCATCCTCTTTGGTGTATGTCCAGCTTCCCTTGCTTTCGGCGATCTCCTGCTCGCCTTTCAACAGCGTGCCAGTCTTGACCGCCTGCGAGGGTTTCGCCGTTGCCGCACCACCCGCGCTTGCTGCCCCCGCGCCCGCCGCGGCCATCGCCGCCGCCGGGCTGTCGGTCACCACCTCCGTGGGCGTCGTCGCGTCCTCTTCCTCGTCGTCGTCCTCTTCATCGTCCCAGCAAAAAAGTTGGATCAGAACCTGCGCCATCAGAACCGCCAAGGCGATACCGACAAGAAGGGCGGCGAAAAAATTCGCCTGAGAACTCAGGACGATCACCGCCAGAAGACCCGCCCCGGCCGAGGCCCCCATACAGCCCAACCGGCACTGTGTCACAAAATTCTGTCCAAACATCTTTTACACCCCCCGTGAAACTCTTGCGGGATCGCCCTAGTAGACGTCCCCCTTCTTGACCTTTTTGGAAAAATCCGTGACTCCGCCGGATGCAAGTGTCTTGGCCTGTTGCACCCAGTTGTCACGGCTGACACGACCCTTGAACCCTTTCAGATTCTGATCGACCCACACCACCTCGGCAGCGGACCAGTTCGCGATCTGGTCGAAATGGTAGAACCCAAGATCGTGTAGCAGATTTTCCAGCTTGGGACCGACGCCCTTTATCATCTTCAGATCATCCGCCGCACCATCGCGCGGGGCGGACAGAGCCGCGGGGCGGGTGCCTTCGTCCTCGTTCTGATCGGCCACCGGCGCGGGCGCTTTCACCGGCTTGGCGACCGGCTCTGGCGCAGGCCGGGCCTTTGTCTTGGCGCGGGCTTCGGGCTTGCTTGCACCGGTCTCGTCGACCGGCTTCTCCACGCGTGGCTTTGGCGCGGCCTTGGCGGCCGATGCCTGCGGATCGTCAGCCGTGGCCGCACCCGGTGCTGCGGGCTTGTGGTTTGCACCCTTGTTGCGCCACGGTGCGATCAGCGGCACCTCGGTGCCGTCGATCCGCTTGACCGTATCGCCAAGCGATGTGGCCAGATGCACAGACGCATTGTGCTGCACATGGGCGGACTCGAAATCTTTCAGCGTGGTCAGTCCAGCGCCGGGTTCCGACGCGAAACGCCCATTTTGCGGGCCGGGCACCGGCACCTTGCCAGCGGTCAATTCATCCAGGATCTCGGCAAAGCGTTCCGTGGTCAGATCCTCGAAATAATCCTTGCCGATCTGTGCCATGGGCGCGTTGGCGCAGGCACCGAGACATTCCACCTCTTCCCAGCTGAGCTTGCCATCCGCCGAAAGCTCGTGCGGGTTCGGCGCGATCTTGTCCTTGCAGACACCGATCAGATCCTCTGCGCCGCAAATCATGCAGGACGTGGTGCCGCAGATCTGGATATGGGCCACCTGCCCCACCGGCTGCATCTGGAACATGAAATAGAAACTGGCCACCTCAAGGGCGCGCATATAGGCCATGCCCAGCATGTCGGCGACAGTCTCTATCGCGGGCTTTGACAGCCAGCCTTCCTGTTCCTGCGCGCGCCACAACAGCGGGATGACCGCGCTGGCCTGACGGCCTTCGGGATACTTGGAAATCTGTGCCTCTGCCCACGCCTGATTGTCGGGCGTGAAGGCAAAGTTTTCGGGTTGGTCGGGGTGAAGGCGGCGTAGCATCTAGGCGCAGGCTCCTGTCGTCACTCGAATACCGCCGGTGGACAGGCGCACGGCCCGGTCCGTCGCGACCAGGTAACTGGCCATGCCGGTGGATTGTTCACGGGTCAGCCCGGTCTGAAGTTCGACCGGAAGATAATCGGATTCGCCCACGAGGTCACAGCCGATGCTGGCCGCGGCGGCCTCAAAGGCCGACACATCCTCGACCGAAGTGCCCTCGGGCGGCACGTCACAGCCCGCCAGCACGAGGCACAGCGCTGATGCGGCCCCGAACCCGATGTGAAAACGTGTCTTCATGTCTTTATGTCTCCAGAAAGGACAAAGCCCGCATTACCGGTCGATTTCACCAAATACGACATCCATCGTGCCGATGATCGCCGCCACATCCGCAAGCTGGTGCCCGCTGGCCACGTGATCCATCGCCTGAAGATGCAGATACCCCGGCGCACGCAGCTTGGCGCGATAGGGTTTGTTGGTGCCATCGGCCACAAGATAGACACCGAATTCGCCCTTGGGCGCCTCGACACAGGCGTAGACCTCGCCCTCGGGCACGCGGAACCCTTCGGTATAAAGCTTGAAGTGATGAATCAGCGCCTCCATCGAGGTTTTCATCTCGCCCCGCTTGGGCGGCGTGACCTTGCCACGGGCCAGGATATCGCCCTGCCCTTCTGGCGCACGCAGTTTTTCTATGGCCTGAAGGATGATCGAGGTGGATTGGCGCATCTCCTCCATCCGGCAGAGGTAACGGTCATAGCAATCGCCATTCTTGCCGACGGGGATCTGGAAATCAAACTCGTCATAGCATTCATAAGGCTGCGCGCGGCGCAAATCCCATGCCATGCCCGACCCGCGCACCATAACGCCGGAAAAGCCCCAATCCAGCGCCTCTTGCTGGCTGACAACCCCGATATCGGCGTTGCGCTGCTTGAAGATCCGGTTTTCTGTCAGAAGCCCGTCAAGATCCGCCATGAAACCGGGGAACTTTTTCGCCCAGGCTTCTATATCGTCCAGCAGTTCGGGCGGCAGATCCTGATGCACGCCGCCGGGCCGGAAATAGGCCGCGTGCAGCCGCGCGCCGCAGGCCCGCTCGTAGAAGATCATCAGCTCTTCACGCTCTTCAAAGCCCCAAAGCGGCGGGGTCAGCGCGCCCACATCCATCGCCTGCGTGGTCACGTTGAGCAGGTGGCTCAGGATGCGGCCAATCTCGGAATACAGCACCCGGATGAGACTGGCCCGGCGCGGCACCTCGATCTCGCACAGCCGCTCGATGGCCAGGCACCAAGCGTGTTCCTGGTTCATCGGGGCCACGTAATCAAGCCGGTCGAAATAGGGCAGGTTTTGCAGATACGTGCGGCTTTCCATCAGCTTTTCGGTACCACGATGCAAAAGGCCGATATGCGGATCGCAGCGTTCCACGATCTCGCCGTCCAGCTCCAGCACCAGCCGCAACACGCCATGCGCCGCCGGATGCTGTGGGCCGAAATTGATGTTGAAATTGCGGATCTTCTGCTCGCCGGTCAGGGCGTCGTCAAATCCTTTGGAGCCGTCCATCATGCGTGGTCTCCTTTACGGGGGCCGGCGAAGGCCATCAGGTATAAAAGGGCAAGCGCGCCAAGCGGAAACACCGCAACCAGCGCCCATGGGCTGGCTATCCCGTAGCCGGGAAGAAGCTTCCAGAACGGGATCACGAAGGCAGCCATGAAAACTACGATCCAGACCATGTCATCTCCCCGCGCCCTCTCTGCCGCTTTCATTTCGCCTTCTCTTCGGTCTTTTCATCGCCCGGCAGCACATATTCCGCGCCCTCCCAAGGCGACATGAAGTCGAACTGCCGGTATTCCTGCACCAGCTTCACCGGCTCGTAGACGACGCGCTTCTGCTCTTCGTCGTAACGTACCTCGGTATAGCCCGTGGTCGGGAAATCCTTGCGCAGCGGAAAGCCGCGAAAGCCGTAATCCGTCAGGATGCGGCGCAGGTCGGGATGCCCGGCAAACAGGATGCCGAACATGTCGAACACCTCCCGCTCGAACCAGTTGGCGCTTGGATGCACCCCGGTGATTGACGGCACCATGTCTTCCTCGCGCGCGGCCACCCGCAGGCGGATGCGGTGGTTCTGGTACATGCTCAGCAAATGATACACCACGTCGAACCGCTTGGCCCGCTCGGGGTAATCCACGGCCGTGATATCCACCAGCGTCGAAAACCGGCAGGTCGCGTCTTTCTTCAGGAACTCGACCAGCCCGTCGATATTGGCCAGCGCCACATCCACGTTCAACTCGCCCTGCGCCACCTCGAAGGACAGCACGCAATCGGGCCGCTTCAACGTGATATGCTCGCCCAGTTCTTTCAATGCGTCGCTCATGTCACCCTTTCCCACGCTGCCGGCCCGTCACCGGACAATCGTGCCCGTCCGCCGGATCTTGCGTTGCAGTTGCATGATTCCGTACACCAGCGCCTCTGCGGTTGGCGGGCAGCCCGGCACGTAGATATCCACCGGCACGATCCGGTCACAGCCGCGCACCACTGAATAGCTGTAATGGTAATAGCCGCCGCCATTGGCGCAGCTTCCCATCGAAATCACGTAGCGCGGCTCTGGCATCTGGTCATAGACCTTGCGCAATGCGGGCGCCATCTTGTTGGTCAACGTACCCGCCACGATCATCAGGTCGGACTGGCGCGGGCTGGCGCGCGGCGCGACGCCGAACCGTTCCAGATCATAGCGCGGCATCGACGAATGCATCATCTCGACCGCGCAACAGGCCAGACCGAACGTCATCCAGTGCAGGCTGCCGGTGCGTGCCCAGTTGATGATATCCTCGGTCGAGGTGACAAGAAAACCCTTGTCCTGCAACTCGCGGTTCAACACCTGCGTGGCGCTGTCGCGCTGAAAATCGGGCGCGTAGGCCTCCAGCGGCACCTGGCTGGACGGGCCACTTTTCACACGCGGAGTTTGCGCGCCCTCGCTTTGCACCTGCGTGACCACTGCCTCGTCGGATGTCTGCTTTACTGCCATTCCATCGCCCCTTTGCGCCATTCATAGGCAAAACCGGCGGTCAAAACCGCAAGGAAAACCATCATCGACCAGAACGCCGTCATGCTCAGATCCCCAAAAGCCACGGCCCACGGGAACAGCAAGGCGATTTCCAGATCGAAAATGATGAACAGGATCGATACCAGGTAAAACCGGACGTCGAATTTCATGCGCGCATCGTCAAATGCATTGAAGCCGCATTCATAGGCGCTGACCTTTTCGGGGTCGGGATTGCGGACCGCAAGAACGACCGCCGCAAGTATCAGGGCAAGACCAAGACCGATGGCTATGCCCAGAAGAACGAGAACGGGAAGGTATTCCCTCAACATCTCTTCCAAGGTGTGGCTCCTTTCGCGCGCGCCCGTCGGCACGCAGGCTGGCAGGCTGGCAGGTTCACTCGCTTGGGTTTACCCCCGCCCCACGGTCGGGTCAACCAAACGTGACGACAAAACGCCCCCGCCGCGAGACGACTTACGAGGTGCAGATACAGCGGCATCGCACTCTGTCCAGTAAAGGATGGCAACCGGGGCGAAACCCGGTCAGCGCCACCTGACGCCAGCGCACTACACCACAGCGCGCAAAGCCTGTCACGAATCTGCAACATTCGCGGACCCACGATCCGTTTTGACCTGAATCAAGGTCATATTCGCCCCGCCCACGCAAATTGCGATGCATCAGTTACCGATTGGAAAGACCATGACCACACGCATCGCCCTGACGCTCGCCGCCGCCCTGGCCTCTGCCGCCGCCGCCCCCGCCCTCGCCCAGTCGCAGGGCGACATTCTCTTGGGGATCGGCGTCGGCTATGTCATGCCCACGGACAGCTATAGTGGTTCAGGCAACAATCTTCGTGCCGACGATAACGCCCGACCGACCCTGACTTTCGAATATTTCATAGCGGACAATATCGGATTGGAGGTTCTGGCCGCCACGCCATTTGAACATGACATCCAACTCCAGGGCACGGGTGACATCGGCAAAACAAAACATCTGCCGCCGACAGTCTCGTTGCAGTACCATTTCAGCAATACGTCAAGTGTGACGCCCTTTATCGGTGCCGGTGTCAACTACACCAGGTTCTGGGATGACCGGTTGAACAGCGGCGCACCTCTCAAGCTTGACGACAGTTGGGGCTTCGCTCTGCACGCGGGCCTTGATGTCGCCATCAGTGAAAAAGCCGCAATCCGCACAGACGTCCGGTATATCGACATCGAGACAGATGCCAGTTCCGGGGCGACACAGTTCGGCAAGGTCAAGATCGACCCGATTGTTTTCGGCGTCTCCTACGTGATGAAGTTCTGAAACCCTTCCGGTTCTCCCCAACTGGGTCGGCCCCTGCGCCGGCCCTTTTCCGTTTGCATATATTCGCAGGCGTCCCGCAACAGGCAGTGGCGCAGGTCGCGTCGGCAAAGGTCTTTTTCAAAGGCCCCCGACGCGCCGCACATCGGCCACCCGGCCGAATCGGTCGATGAAATATTCCATGCCGCCGCCGTCGCCCGCCTCGCAGATCACCACCAGCCACAACCCGTCGGACTGCGCCGGCCGCGCGTGACAATCGGATCGCGCCGCGCCGCCCTCGGCCATATAGCGCGCCGCCACGCGCTCGATCACCTCCGTCTCGGTCGTGGTCACCGCGCGCCCGCCCAACAACAATGCCAGCGCCACCCCGCCCAGCGCCACCGCAAGCAAGGGGAACGCCATGATCCCGCGCGGCATCACGGCCGCACCGCGCATGGCTCATCCTGTCCCAACATCACGACACCGACCTCCCGTCCAGTCTCAAGAACGCAATATGGGTCACGCGCATTGCGCGGCCACCTTGCGTCCCGGCTTCATCTGGCCAGAAATACCTCAGGGGGGCGTTGAAATTGCAAATTTCAACGTGGGGGACAGCGTCCCCCGAAACGCCGCCTGCCTCAGGCGCGCCCCGCCTGATACACCGCCCCCACTTCCGCCCGGATGATCCGTGCGATCAACGCACAATCCTCAAGGCTGAAGGTCAGCGGCAAGCGCATGTCGAGGATACCGCGCAGGATCCGGTCCGACGCGGGCAAGGGCGCGCTTGGCGCATAGCGCCAGCTGTCGTAGCGGCTGGTAAAGCCCGCCGGTTCCGCCCCGCCGAACCATTTGAGTTCGACGCCGCGCCGCGCACATCGCACGACCACCTCTTCCACCCGCTCTGCCGCCCAGTCAAGCAGCAGCACCTGGATAGACGACCCGACAAACCGCTCCGCCTCTGGCCGTTCAACGACCCTCAGTCCCGATGTCTCTCGCAGGCCATCCTCCAGCACGCGATAACGCTCGTTCCACGCGGCGCATTGCCGGTCCAGTCGGCGCAGTTGCGGGCGCAGGATCGCTGCGCGCAAATGGTCCATCCGGCCCGACACGTTGGGCGTGTCATACTTGACCCGCTCAAAGATTGCCTCGGGCGGGACCGTGCCATGGCGACCATAAAGCATGTAAGAGCCCGACAGCAGGATCGCGCGCGCCATCACCTCATCGTCATCGGTAATCAGAAAGCCGCCCTCGCCGGAATTCATATGCTTGTAGGTCTGCGTCGAATAGCAGCCCACCTTCCCGAACCGGCCCGACGGGTGCCCGTTCCACGCAGCCCCCATCGTATGCGCGCAATCCTCGATC
>JANSXS010000018.1 GCA_024742835.1 Paracoccaceae bacterium
ATCGCGCTCGGCGCGGTCCATCGCGTCAAAGGCAAGGCTGGCCGGGTCGCTGCCCTCGGGCGCGGTCAGCACCGGCACGCCCGCGCGCTCGCCCCAGATCTGCAACTGCTCCACCGCCGCGGCACGAAACGTGTCACCGGCGGCGATCACAACCGATTTGCCCGCCGCCTTGAACTGGCTGGCCAGCTTGCCGATGGTGGTGGTCTTGCCGGACCCGTTGACGCCAACCACAAGCACCACCTGCGGGCGCTTGGGGTAGATCGGCATCGGCTTGGCGACAGGCTCCATGATCCGGGCGATCTCGGCGGCCAGAAGCGCCTTGATCTCTTGCGTGGACAGTTTGCGGCCCATGCGCCCCTCGGCCATGTTGGCGGTCACGCGCAGCGCGGTATCCACGCCCATATCGGACGTGATCAACAGCTCTTCAAGCTGTTCGAGCATGTCGTCATCCAGCACCCGCCGCGTGACGGGGCCCTGCCCGGACCGCGCCCCACGCCCGAAAAGCCGGCCCAAAAGCCCCGGCTTGTCGCCGGTGTCGTCTGGCGCGGCCGGGGTGGCCTCGGGTTCGGGGATGCCGATCGGCGCGGGCTTGGGTGCGGGATCGGCCGGGCGCGGCGGGGCCGGAGCGGGCTGCGGCGGCAGTTCCGGCGACGTGAGGGGCGGCACCTGCGCCGGATCATGCGGCGCGGTGTCTTCGGGCAATGGCGCGGGCGTGGTGTCCGGCGCCGGGCCGGGATCGGGGATCTGTTCCGGCTCTGGCGATGGTGTCGCCTGCGGCTCTTTCGACGGGGCCGGTGCCGGGGCATCGTCGGGCGCGCCCCCCTCCTCGACAATCGCATCCAGCCCCTCTTCGAGCTTGGAGGATGAGCGCGTCAACTTGTCTTTGAGCTTGCGGAAAAAGGACATGGCCCCCCCAGATTTCTGCTTTTGACGGAATAAACCGCCACGGCCCGGAAGAAAAGACGCCATTGACAGCGCCCTTTGCCGGGCACGAGCGGCATCTCGCGCCACATATTGCGATTTTTCCTGCCCCGTCTGCCCCCGGCATCGCCTACACAGACCCGGACGGGATGCCGTGGTTCGACCGCGGCCGGAGCACGCCATGATTGCACCCCCTCCCCTTAAAACAATGCTGGATATAAAACGGCGACTTGGGGGCCACGACCCGGATCAAACCTGCCTTAACCTCGCCGCCTTATCTTGAGCGAATCGTCTTGTGCTCCACCGTTGCCCCCAGACCGACCGGGATATCCAGAATGCGCCTGTTCACCCTTGCCACCTTGACGCCCGCCGCGCTGCTCGCGCTGGCGGTCTGGCTGGGCGGTATATGGCCCTGGGTGGCGGTGATCTATCTCACGGTGCTGGTCTTCGCGCTGGATCGCCTGATCGCCGTGGAAGCCCGCAACGCCGACCCGGCGGCAGAGTTTCCGGCCGCCGATACCCTTCTCGTGGGGCTTGGCCTGCTGCATTTCGGGCTTCTGGCGCTGGCGCTTTGGGCGGTGGCGGGATCAAGCACGCTCAGCACGATCGAGGCGGCGCTGACCGCGATCGCCGCCGGGCTTGTCTTTGGCCAGATCTCGCAGCCCGTCGCGCATGAGCTGATCCACCGCGATGCCCGCGCCAAGCGCCTGCTTGGGCGGCTGATCTACACCTCGCTTATGGTCGGGCACCATGCCAGCGCGCATCTGCGCGTGCATCACGCCCATGTCGGCACCAGCGCAGATCCCAACAGCGCGCGCGCCGGCGAAGGCTTTTACCGCTACGCGCTGCGCGCGACCGTGCAATCCTTTCGTGCCGGTCTGCGCGCCGAAAACCGGCTGCGCGCGGGGCAGGCCCGCAGCCTTTGGCGTCACCCCTACACGCTTTATGTCGCAGGCGGGCTGGCGCTGCCGCTCGCGGTGGCGCTTTGGGGCGGATGGCCGGGGCTGAGCGCGTTCGTGTTCATCGCATTATACGCCCAGACGCAGATCCTGATGTCGGATTACGTGCAGCATTACGGCCTGCGCCGCCGCACCCTGCCGAATGGCCGGATAGAGCCTGTCGGCCCGCAGCATTCGTGGAACGCGCCGCACTGGTTTTCCTCGGCCCTGATGCTCAATGCGCCGCGCCACTCTGACCATCACGTCACGCCAGCGCGCCCCTACCCCGCCTTGCAACTCGACGCAGGGGTGATGCCGGTGCTGCCCTATCCGCTGCCCTTCATGGCCAGCTTGGCCCTGTTCCCACCGCTCTGGCGCAAGGTGATGCACCGGCGGCTTTTGCAATGGCAAAACGCCCCCGTCACGCCCCCTGCGACAGGCGCAATCGCCACACCGGGTGAATGATCCATTGATCACGGCCCGGTCCCTCTGACACTATGCCCGCATGACCCGTCTCTTTGCCCTGTTCGCCGCCTGCCTTTTAGGCTTGCCCCCCGCCTTTGCCCAATCCCCCATGGGGGCAGAGGAATTCGATGCCTATACCCGTGGCAAGACATTTTACTTCGGGGCCAATGGCGCGCCTTACGGGGCAGAGGAATATCTCGACGATCGCCGCGTGCGCTGGTCGTTTCTGGATGGAAAATGTCAGGACGGCCACTGGTACGAAGAGGACGGGCTGATCTGTTTTGTCTATGAAAACAAACCAGATCCCCAATGCTGGAGCTTTCGCCGCGGCACCAGCGGGCTGATCGCGCAATTCCGCAACGACGCCGCCGAGGCCACCCTTTACGAGGTGGAAACCTCTGACGAACCGTTGATGTGCCTTGGCCCAGAGATCGGGGTCTGACCCATGGCCTCAGAACAGGCTGCCCTGCTCGGGCGGCTTTGCTTTTGCGCTTGTGCGCCTGGCCGGTTTCGCGGGCGACGCCCCGCCGCCGCTGCCACCGGCCACGGCCAGGTGCCCATCGCTGAATTCGATCTCCAGCGCCGTGGCGCTCCTCGCCGCCGCGAAGGTCGTCACTACGGCACCGTCGCCACGCACCACCGCGTAGCCCCGCGCCAGCGTCGCCTTGTGGCTCAGCGTATCCTGTAGCCGCGCAAGGGCGTCGATTTGCTTGCGCCAACCTGCGATCTGCCCCTCGCCAGCGCGCGAAAGCCGCAGCGCAAGCCGCTCATATTCGGTGCGTTTGTGCAACATGTCGCGCCCCAGCGCCCGGATATTGAGCCGCGCGGCCATGCCCGCCAGCCGCCGCCGCTCTCCCTCCAGCCCGGCGCGCAACAGCGCCGGGCGCAACACGCCCGCGCTGCGCGTCAGTTGCAGCTCGCGCTGACGCACAAGCGTGCGCAACGCAAACGGAAGCCTGTCACCCACGGTGTCCAGCCTCTGTCGCGCGCCCTCGGTCAGGGTTTCGGGCCGGGGCAGCGCGCGCGCCAGATCGCGCAACCGCTGATCGCGGGCGCGCACCTGACCCGACAGCGCCTGCAACAGCCGCGCGCCCTGCCCGTCGAACCAGTTGAGCAGGTCAAGCCGCACCGGCACCGCCAGTTCCGCCGCCGCCGTCGGCGTGGGCGCGCGCAGATCGGCTGCGTGGTCGATCAGCGTGGTGTCGGTTTCATGGCCCACCGCCGAAATCAGCGGGATGTCAGAGGCCGCAGCGGCGCGCACCACGGCCTCCTCGTTGAAGCCCCACAGATCCTCGATCGAGCCGCCACCCCGCGCCACGATGATCAGATCGGGACGCGGCAACGCGCCCCCCGGCGTCATCCGGTTGAAACCCTCGATGGCGCGGGTGACCTCGGGCGCGCAACGCTCGCCCTGAACGGCCACGGGCCAGATCAACACCTTGCGCGGAAACCGGTCGCGCAGCCGGTGCAGGATATCGCGAATCACCGCGCCCGAGGGCGAAGTCACCACCCCGATCACCTCTGGCAGAAAGGGCGGGCGGCGTTTGCGTTCGGGCGCGAAAAGCCCCTCTGCGGCCAGCGCGGTGCGGCGCTTTTCCAGCATGGCCATCAGCGCGCCCATGCCCGCGGGCTTGATATCCTCGATCACCAACTGGTAGCGCGATTGCCCGGCAAAGGTGGTCAGCCGGCCGGTGGCAACAACCTCCATCCCCTCTTCGGGCTGCACGCTCAGACGGCCCGCGACGCCCTTCCAGATGATGCTGGCCAGCACCGAGCGGTCATCCTTGAGATCAAGGTAAAGATGCCCTGATCGGGGCCGCGACACGCGGCCAACCTCGCCCTTGACGCGCACATGGCCGAATTCGCCCTCGATCACCCGCTTGATCGCGCCCGAAAGTTCCGAGACGGAAAATTCCGGCGCGTTGCCCGGTTCGTCGTCCAGAAGGTCCATGCCTGCCTCGCCTGCTGCCTGCGATCACAGTCTAGGGCAAGCGCGCGCCGGGGGAAACCGCCTTGGCACCTGCGGCTTGTCAGCACCGGGATGCCCGGCTAAAGCGGTCGCGGCGGGTGCTATGCGCAGATCGAAAGGGCAGCGATGAACATTCTCATTCTTGGCGGCGGCGGGCGCGAACACAGCCTGGCCTGGGCGGTGATGCAGAACCCGAAATGCGACAAGCTGATCGTGGCACCGGGCAACGCGGGCATCGCACAGATCGCGGAATGCGCGACGCTCGATATCGAGAACGGGCGCGAGGTGGTGGCCTTTTGCGAGGCAACCGCGATGGATTTCATCATCATCGGCCCCGAAGCGCCGCTTGCGGCTGGGGTGGCCGACAAGCTGCGCGACGCGGGCTTTCTGGTCTTCGGCCCGTCACAGGCGGCAGCCCGGCTTGAGGCCTCCAAGCATTTCACCAAGGAAATCTGCGACGCCGCCGGTGCACCCACGGCCAGCTATGGCCACTTCACCGATGCCGCCGCCGCCAAGGCCCATATCCGCGCGGTGGGCGCGCCGATCGTGGTCAAGGCCGACGGGCTGGCCGCGGGCAAGGGCGTGATCATCGCCGAAACAGTGGCCGAGGCCGAGGCCGCCATCGACGACATGTTCGGCGGCGCCTTTGGCGAGGCAGGCGCAGAGGTGGTGGTCGAGGAATTCATGACCGGCGAGGAGGCGTCGTTCTTTGTGCTGTGCGATGGCGAGACGGCCCTGCCCATCGGCACCGCGCAGGACCACAAACGCGCCGGAGAGGGCGACACCGGCCCCAATACCGGCGGCATGGGGGCCTATTCACCCGCGCCGGTGCTGACCGACGCCGTGGCCGAAAAGGCGCTGGACGAGATCATCCGCCCCACCCTGCGCGAGATGGCCGCGCGCGGCACGCCCTACACCGGCGTGCTGTATGCCGGGTTGATGATCAAGGACGGCGCGCCGCGTCTGGTGGAATACAATGTGCGTTTCGGCGACCCGGAGGCGCAGGTGCTGATGATGCGGCTGGGGGCGCAGGTGCTGGACCTGATGCAGGCCGCCGCCGAAGCGCGGCTGCACGAGGCGCGGGTGAACTGGGCCAACGATCACGCGATGACCGTGGTGATGGCCGCGGCCGGTTATCCCGGATCATATGAAAAAGGCACCGAGATCAAAGGGTTGGAGACATGCCCCGAGGACAGTTTCCAGATGGTGTTTCATGCCGGAACACGCGAGGAGGCGGGCCGGATTCTGGCCAGCGGGGGGCGGGTTCTGAACGTGACGGCACGCGGCGAGAGCCTTGGTGAGGCGGCGGCGCGCTGTTACGCCATGGTAGACAGGATCGACTGGCCGGACGGGATCTACCGGCGCGATATCGGCTGGCGGGCGCTTTGATCCATCCGGATCGGATCGCCGTGCGATCCGACCGGAGCGAGGGGCCAGGCCCCTCGCGCTCCCCGAGGTATTTCAGGCCAGATGAAGGGGCCAGAGCACAACGGCAGGCGCCGCGCCCTTGAGGCCGTGTTCAGATCTGCTTTTCAGGCATCTGCACCACAAGCCCGTCCAGCGCATCGGTCACCTTGAGCTGGCAGGTCAGGCGCGAGCGTTCGGGATCGGGCTGGTAGGCGAAGTCGAGCATGTCCTCTTCCATGTCCTCTTTGCCGGGCAGCTTTTCCACCCATGTCGGATCGACATAGACGTGACAGGTGGAACAGGCGCAGGCCCCGCCGCAATCCGCCTCGATACCGGGGATGTTGTTGTCGCGCGCACCTTCCATCACGGTCAGGCCGTTCGCCACCTCGACCTCGTGCCGGGTGCCGTTATGTTCGATATAGGTGATTTTCGCCATGATTTGCGTCCTCTCGCCTCGAAACGTCCAAGGGGATGTAGCGAAGCGGCCTGCGCTACGCCAGTCCCAATTCCAATGACAAGGGAAAAAGAGTTGCGGGGCACGCAATTTGTTCTATCTTCGTTCTCATGCAGATCGTCGCGCCCTCGGCTTCACGCCCCCAGTCCACGAGCTGGCCGCGCCCGCCCGCCGCACTTGTGGCCGCGCGGCTGGATGAACCGCCCGAGGGCGCGCGCATAACCGTGGCCGGGTTGGTCCTGCTGCGCCAACGGCCCGGCACCGCCAAAGGGGTGATCTTTCTTACGCTTGAGGATGAGAGCGGCGTGGTGAATGTGGTGGTCTGGCGCACTCTTTACGAAACCTATCGCCGCGCGGTCATCGCCGGTCGGCTTTTGCGCGTCACCGGGCGCATCCAGCGGGAGGTGGGCGTGGTGCATGTGGTGGCCGAAAAGATCGAGGATATCTCGCCCCTTCTGGACCGGTTGCTGACCGTCAAGACAAGTCTTTCGCACGCCCCCGAAACCGGATAATCTGCGTCCAGAGCCATGAGGCCAGCCCAATCGAGGCCCGAGCAGATGCCGAACCGTCCTTTCATCGCGCCCTTGGCCTGTCTGGCGCTGACAGCGTCGATCCTGTCGGGCTGCGCGGCAACGCTGCCGTCCGAACCCGAATTGGTGCAACGGCTGGGCACCGCGCCGCCGGGGGCGCCGCCCGGCAAATGCTGGGGCAAGGATATCAGCCCCGCGGTGGTCGAGACCGTGACAGAGCAAATCATGCTGCAACCCGCCGAAATCCTGACGGATGGCAGCATCGCGCAACCGGCCATCTACAAGACCGAAACCCATCAGCGAATCGTCCGGGAACGGCAGGAAACATGGTTTGAAACCCCCTGCCCCGCCGATCTGACGCCTGAATTCAACGCATCGCTGCAACGGGCGCTCAAGGCGCGGGGGCACTATACAGGGCCAGTGAACGGAAAGCTCGATGCCCGCACCCGCGCCGCGATCCGCGCCTATCAAAAGGCCCAAGGGCTTGATTCGGGGATCCTGTCGGTCGCCGCCGCGCGGCAATTGGGGCTGATCGCCGTCCCGCGTGACGCGCTATAGGCCCCTGCCTCGCCCGATGGCGGATCAGGGACCGCGGATTTCTTCGGCTTGCTTAAAGTTTTGTTAACCAAGGTTACCCAAGGCTGGACGCCGGAGGTTTGCCTTGATCCGAGTGGCCCTGATCCTTTTGCTGAGCGCCGCGCAGGCGCAGGCCGGCGCGTGGCCGCGCGCCGAAGGCGAGACCTTTCTCAGCTTTGCGGTCGAAAGCGATCTCGAAAGCGGGATCACCGATGGCAGCGGCGGCTATGCCACGGTTTATCTTGAACGCGGCCTTGCCCGTGACCTGACGCTGGGGCTGGATGTCGGCGGGCACAAGACCGACCTTGCCAAGGCCATCGGCTTTCTGCGCTGGCCGATGGGCGTGGGCGGTGGCGCGGATGTCTGGGCAATGGAATTCGGCCTTGGCCTTGCCGATGGCGCGTTTGCGCTCCGGCCCGGCCTGTCCTATGGGCGCGGGCTGAGCCTTGGCCGGACGCCTGCCTGGCTGGCCGTGGACAGCCGCGCGCTGATCTTCGACGACTTGGACGGGGTGCTGGAAACCGATCTCACGCTCGGGCTGAAACCGCGCCCCGATCACATGCTGATCATGCAAGTGCAGACCTCTGCCCCGACAGAGCGCGACACCCGCGCCAGCATCGCGCCCTCTTACGTTTTCGAGATTTCTCCCGGCCGTCATCTGGAAATCGGCATGACGGCCGGGATTGTCGCCGCGTCAGAGGTCAAGATCAAGCTCGGCCTCTGGCACAGTTTTTAAGCGTGTCACAACAGATCGTCGATCCGCACCCGCACCACGACCGAGCCGCGCACCGGTTTTTCCCAGCGGAACACGACCTCGTCATTATCCGGTCCCTGCTTGCTGTCATAATAGGGCATACCGTAATGCGGGTCGCCGTTCTCATCGCGGATCGGCCCCGACGGGATCAGCGATTCCACATGTTGCAGCCACGCGTTGAAGGGCAGCTTGGGCTTGGGCGCGATGGTCCAGGCGCGCTGCACGCTGGATTCGGTATGCTCCATCACCAGCGGATTCTGCACCGGGTTGCGCACATTGTGAAAGATGTTGTCGCTGAACCGGATATTGTTGAATCGCTCATAATTGACCGTCGCAAAGGTAGTATCGACGCTTTCGAACTTGTCCAGTTCCCCATCGATCACCCTGATCGTGTTGCCGGTCACGGCCAGCCCGCTGACAAAATGCCCCGGCCCGTGCGGTTTCACCGTGAGAAAGGTGAACCACGGCGCGGCGCTGCTGCACAAAAAGATATTGCCGGTGATCGACAGCGACGAAAACGAAAACTCGCTGGCGAACTCCGGCTCGTGGTCATACTCGTTCGACCATTCGATCGCGCAGTTGTCGATGTAATTGCCCGTGATCGTCGCGCGATTGTTGGTCCGGGTCAGCACGATCCCGGCAAGACGCGGGCCGGGATTGGCGCTGTCGCCCTGGAACAGGTGGTTGCCGGAAAAGATCGTGCTCGACCCGCCGATGATGGCGAAATGCCGGAACAGCGTGATCCGGCAATTGCGGATCTTGACGTCATTGGCATTGGTGTTGAGCGCGATGCTCGTGCGCTCGGTCGCCAGCTTGCTGCCCTCGTTGGAAATGAACTGACAGCGGTCGATCATCATGCCCTGATCGCCCTCACCCGGGGAGGTGATGCACCGCTCGCGCGCACGGGTAAAGAAACAATCCTGAAACATGAATCCCTTGCCCGTCGGCGGCAGCATCACGGCACTGCAATCGCCGCTGCACTGGAACTCGATATTCTGGAACAAGCACCGGGAAATCCGGCCGAACCGGCTGAAATCCAGCATGTATTTGAACCGGCGGAAGGTGAATGTCTGGGTGCCCGCAGCGTCATATAGCGGATGGCTCAGCGTGATCGTCTGCGCCGCCTCGTTCTTGTCGCGCACATAAATTTCGCGGCCCACACCGTTGCCCTGTACCAGCGATCCGATCTCTATATTGGCCACGTTGACCACGCCGGTCAGCTGCTTGGGATCGCCAGGCGCATAGGTGGCCTGCGAGGTCACCACATCCACGTCGAAATTCGCTGTCGGCACAATCGAGATCTGCCCATCCTTGATCACATGCCGCATCCCGTAGGTGGTCCGGTTCGCCACCGCCGCCTGCATGTCGATCGGCGCGCGCAGTTCCACCTTGCGCCCGCACATGTCCAGCTCGACATGGTCGGGGTTGTTCAAAAGCGCCTGATAGGCCTTCTTGAAGGCCATCTCGGTGTTCCCGCCAAACGCGTCGGAATAGGTCGGCAGATCGAAATTCTTGGTCAGCGACAGGATCTTGTCCGTGGGTATGGTCACATCGCCCTCGAACCGTACCGGCGACTGAAACGTCACGCTTTCCCCCAGGAAATACGTGCCCGACGGGATCAGCACCTCGCGCCCCTGCGCCGCCGCGTCGGCAGCCTCGAAGGCGGCATGATCGTCCGTCGTCCCGTCCCCGACAGCGCCGTAATCGCGCACATCCACAATGCTCACGTAATCGCGCAGAAAGACGTTGGTCACATCCTCGATCTCGATATCGTCGATGCGTACCACGCCACCGTTCGCCCCGATCAGATCCAGACCGAAATGCCCGTAAAGCGCGGTCGCCCCCCAGACCATATCGACACCCGCGCGATTGCCGCTGCCCACGATCGCGCTGACCTCAACGACCTGCCCATAAGCGTTTAGCGCCACCTGCGGCCCGGTCATCGTGACGCCCGTCACCGCCGCGCCGCCCGCGCCGCCCGCCCAACCGGCGATGCGCACGCTCGGCAGATTGCCCGCAACGGCCTTGATCCGCGCCCGCACCCGCAGGTAACATCCCGGCAGGATCGGCGTCTCGCCCATGTAGCGCAGTTTTTGCACGCTGTCGGTCTTCTGGATCTCTAGCGCTCCGCCGAAATCCTGATCCGCCGGCACGAAAGCTGCATTGAGCGCGTTCTCATAGCTGTCCGACCCCGGCGTGCCGTCGCCGCTCGACCACATCTCAAGGCCCTGCGCAAAAGCTGGCGGCGCAAAGACGATGCCATCGGTGATTGCCTTGTTCATGAATTTCCCTTTCCACGCCGGGCGCTGCCGCCCTGGCATCACGAATTGCCATCCGACAGGCGCGGAAAACTGCGCCGCGCCCGATGGACAAGGGACATATCCTGCAAGGTCTTAACAGGGTCAGAGAGCACCGTGACGATGGGCGTTGCCCGCCGACATGGCCGGTGTTTCAAACATAGCGCAACACGCTGTAAGATCGGCCTCTTTTCTGCGCTTCAGGCCATGCCACCCTGCACCAGCCGGTCCGCCAGCCGGGCATAGGCTTCGGCCACCGGGCCGTCACCCATGGCCACGGGTCGGCCTTCATCACCGCCGATGCGAGTCTCCAGATCAATCGGCAGGGCCGCGAGCAAAGGCAGGCCAAGCGCCTCGGCTTCGGCAGTGACGCCGCCATGACCAAAGATATGCGCCTCATGCCCGCATTCGGGACAGTGAAACATCGACATGTTCTCGATCAGGCCCAGGATCGGCGTCTTCATCGTCCGGAACATGTCCATCGCCTTGCGCGCATCGAGCAACGCCACATCCTGTGGCGTCGACACCACCAGCGCGCCGGTGGGCGCAGCCCGCTGACACAGCGTCAGCTGCACATCCCCGGTGCCCGGCGGCAGATCGACGATCAGCACGTCCAACGCGCCCCAGCGCACCTGGCTCATCATTTGCTGCAAGGCCCCCATCAGCATCGGCCCGCGCCAGATCACCGCCTTGCCCGTCTCCATCATCAGGCCGATCGACATCACCGTGACCCCATGCGCCCGCATCGGCTCGATCGTCTCGCCATCGGGGCTGGAAACCCGTGCTTCCAGCCCCATCATGCGCGGCAGGCTCGGCCCGTGAATATCCCCGTCAAGCAGCCCCACGCGCCGCCCTGCCCGCGCCAGCGCAACCGCAAGATTTGCCGCGACCGTGGATTTGCCAACCCCGCCCTTGCCACTGGCCACCGCAAGCACGGATTGCACATCGGCGGGCCGGATCGAGCTTTGCCCGCCCTTGGGATGCCCCCCGACCTTCAGTTGCGGCGCGGGTTTTTCCGGGGTCGGCGCAGTCAACGCCACACGCGCCATCGTAACACCACGCACGGACATCGCGGCCCGCTCGGCGGCTGCGCGCAGCGGCTCCATCATACGCGCGACCGCCGCGTCGGGGGCCTCGATCACGAAGGACACCTCCCCAGCCTCGATTCGCAGTGCCCGCACCATGTCGCGGCTGATCAACGTGCCGCCATCGGGCAAGTCCAGCTTGCCCAGCTCATTCCGGATCTGCTCAAGGATATCGCTCATCGCCCGATTTCTCCGCGTTTGCCCGTCTATCCGTCACATCCTGTTTCAAACAGGAAATGACCTTCACGGCCAGCCCGAATTTCCGTTTCAACTGCGCCTGTTTTTCAATCCAACCGCCTGAGAACAGGTCAGAAACCCTTATGCATTTTCTGCATGGCAGAAATGCGCAGAGGGCTATTGTGCAAGTGCAGCATTTGCTTATCTTCAACGTACCAGAACGAACAAAAGATCGGGTGTCACTCCTCCTCCCTTGGCACCTGTGACGGCGGCAACCCCGCTCTCCTCCCAAAGGGGAAGCCGCCTTAAATACCGGATCCGCAAGGATCCTGCGAGACGCGAAAGGTCCCTCTCCTCCTCCCTGGGGCCTGACGTGACCAACGGCGGCGCCTCTCCTCCTCCCTGGCGTCGCCGTTTTTTTTGCCCGCACACAGCCGGGCAGGACCATCTTCAATTCAATGCATCATCCGTTCAGGCCGCCCGCCGCGCTGCCCCTGCCACTTCAGCTCGGCGATGCGAAAGCGTATCGCATTCAAAGCGTTTTGCGAAAAACCTGAATCACAGCTTTTCGTAAATGCACGCAACAGACCAGCGTTGCACGCGTTTCACCTTCAATTGATGTCTCAGGGGAAAGGCGAAATGCTCTAACTGCGCACGGGTATTCATCGAACCGTGCGAGGCAGCGTTTGCGAAGCACAACGCGTTCGCGGCGTCCGCTAAATTCGATTGAACAAACCACGCTTCAAAGCGTTTCATGAAAAAAAATCAGAACCATGTATTTTCGCACAAGGACATGCACTTAACAGAAAAAGGCACACCGGCCAAAGCCGCACGCCCCCATCTTGTTCTTGGCGAAATACGCAATCCCTATTCGCCCGTCGGCTGGTATGGCGCGCGGCCCCTTTGACGGGCGCGGGGCGGGCGGGTGGGCGCGACCGTCAAAGGGGCCGCGCCCTTCAGGTCTTATCCGAACATGTCCTCGGTAATGCCCGCATACCAGCCAAGGCTTTCATTATAGGTCGCCTTGCGCAGCGCGCTGTCCTCGCCGGTTTGGCTGATGAACCCATCCACCTTGGCGATCTTCTCATCCGTCGCCTGGTAGGAAGCGCCCACTTTCACGCCATCATCCGTATCAATAAGGCTCCAGCAGGTGTTCGAGAATTTCGCCGGGAACACCCGTGATCCCAGCAATGCACCACGCACCGCCATCGCCGCAACCTTGGCCTGGCTGTTGGCCGAATAGCCCGATTTCGGCATATCGCCCTGGTTGGTGGCATCGCCCAGTATATGGATGTTCTCGTCCATACGCGACTGCATGGTATGCGGCACGACCGGGGCCCAGTTGCCCTCCATCACGCCCGCCATCTCACAGATCCGCCCCGCCTTTTGCGCCGGGATCACGTTGCAGGCATCGACCTTTTCCACCACGCCGTCGATGCTCACCGTCATCTCGTCTGGATTCACAGTGACGTTGCCGCCACCGAAATCCGGGCCAAGCCAGTCGACCATACCGCTATAGTGCTTTTGCCAGCCTTCCTGGAACAGCGCCATTTTCGAGAATTTGGGCTTGGGATCGGCCACCAGTATCTTCGCGGTCGGGTTTATCTCGCTCAGCAGATGCGCCACCATGCTCACACGCTCATAGGGGCCGGGCGGGCAGCGGAACGGGTTCGGCGGCGCGACCATCGCAAACAGCCCGCCTTCCGGCATCGCCTCGATCTGGGCTTTCAACAGCTCTGTCTGGCTGCCCGCTTTGTAGGCATGAGGCATCTTGTTCTGCGCGGCCACGCTCCAGCCCGGCACCGCATCTTCAACGAAATCAATCCCCGGACTCAGGATCAGCCGGTCATAGGGCAACACCGCCCCACCCGCCAGCGTCACCGTCTTTGCGGTATTGTCCACGCCCACGGCCCAGTCATGCACCACATTGACGCCGTAATCGGTGGCCAGCGTCCCATAGCTGTGCCCGATCGAGCTGATATCGCGGAACCCGCCGATATACAGGTTCGAGAAAAAACAGGTGTAGTATTGCCGTGTCGGCTCTACCAGGGTCACGTCGATCTCGCCCGCGCCATCCTTGGCCAGATAGCGCGCGGCCGTCGCGCCACCCGCGCCGCCGCCGATCACCACCACACGCGCCTTGCCATGGCCCGCAGCCCGGACCATCGGAGCCGAAAGCGCCACCGCCGCCGCGGCTCCCGTGCCAATAAAGGCTCTTCTATTCAGTGTCATGCAGGTCTCCTCCCTAAATGGACCAGTGTTGCACCGCTTATGTTGCGGCTTAAAGCGTTTCGCGAAAAACCTGCCGCGCAGATTTTCGAGAAACGCAGTACTCTGTTCAGTCGTTGCACGCGTTCCGCCTTTCGCTGATGTTTTAGCTTAAAGGCGGAACGCTTTAGTCGATCGTCTTGAAATAGGCCGCCAGCGCCGCGATCTCCTCATCGCTCAGCCTGCCGGCCATCATCTGCATCACCGGATGCGGTCGAAGCTTCTGTTTATAAGCGTGCATTGCAACGACAAAATCCTCTGATGGCCAGTTGTTGATGGACGGTATACCGTCATCGTTACCATCCCGTTGATGACAGGTCGAACATTCGCTCGACAGATATTCGCCATAGGCCGGGTCGCCCACAATCGCCAGGATCTCGGGCGGCAGATCCACCTCGGGCGCGCGCGCCGTCGGGTCCGCCTCGGGGATGTCGCGGGGATTATCCGAAAAACGCCGCAGATATGCCAGCAGATCGGCACGCTCTTGCGCGTCTTCCAGCCCGTCAAAATTCATTCGCGTGCCGCTCACCAGCGCCTTGGGGTTCTCGATATAGGCATCCAGCGTGCGCAAATGCCATTCCAGACCATCGGCCCCGGCCCGCCGCAGACTATCGGAATAGGCATAGCCATCCCCGACAGAGGCCGCGCGCCGCCCGAACAAACCGTTCAGATGCGGCCCGATGCCGTTCTCGGCACCACGTCCCACCTCGTGGCAGGCCGCACAATAATCATAGATCTCGGCACCGCGTTCGGCATCGCCGATCTCGTCGGCCACAGCCGCGCTTCCGACCAGAACCGCGGCCAGAGCCGCTGTCAGGCTTGTGATCTTCATTGGGGTTCGCTCCTCCTCAAACGCCTCTCCCGACTATCCGTTCGCGGCCTCAGCCGCTGTCAACCTTTCGCAAAAAGCGTTCCGCAAAAGGAAAAACCCGCCCCGCGCACGGCCATGGCCGAACGCTGGTACGGGTTTTCAACAGGCCACCGCACGTCCTGCGCGCGGCACATCTGTGAATGTTAAGCATGATCACACCTCCCATGGATCATGGCCGAGTGTGCCACGGAGCACACAAAATGCAAGCGAGGCCGGTGATATCCGGCCCCGCCTTGTCATATTACTGGGAATACGACTTTAGATATTCAACGATCGCGGCTTGATCGTCCTCTTTGCGCAGTCCTGCAAAGGACATCTTGGTGCCTTTGGCATAGCCCTTGGGATCCGCAAGGAATGCGATCATTTCAGCTTCGGTCCAGGTCGTCCCGGCCTCGCCCATCTCGGCCAGAACCTTGGAATACTTGAAATCGTCCAAACCACCGATGGCCCGGCCCATCACATCGTTCAGATGCGGACCGACCCGGTTCTTGGCCCCATCACCCACCATGTGGCAGGCTTGGCACTTGCGGAACACTTTTTCACCATCGGCCACCAGATCCGCGTTCAGCGCCGCAGTCTGTACGGCTGCCTCCACAGCGGGCTCGGCTGTCGCGGGTTCTGCCGCGGCCAGTTCGACCTTGGCTGCGGCGGCCTCTTCCTCGGCGTCGGCTTCTTCGGGTGTCACGTCCAGAACGGCGGCGCGCATCGTGATCTCGACACTGTCCTTGCAGTTTTCCATGCAAGGCTCCACATCCCAGAAATGTGCCTCGGTTTCTTCGCGGTCATCCACAATGAACCCGTCGGCATTGGGCATTTCCACCTCAAGGAAATTCTCGTTCGACAGAACGAAATCATCCTCCACCAGATAGTTGGAATACAGGATGTACGCCGTGATCGCATAGGTGTCGTCAACGCTCAGCGTCTGCGCCCCGCCATAGGGCATGGAGCGATGCACATAATCCCACGCCGTCGACAGGTAGGGCCAGTAGCTGCCCACCGTCTTCAGCGGATCCTCGTCCGCCAGGGTACCATCGCCCCCGGACAGCTTGGGCCAGTTATCGACGCCCTCCGCGAATTCACCGTGGCACACGGCGCAGGCGTTGGAAAACAGCATCTCGCCATCCGCAACCGATCCCGACCCTGCGGGCAGTTCCGATGCGTTGGGGCTTATTTCCAGATCCCATGCCGCGATCTCTTCGGGCAGCGCCTTGCGCCCGATCCCCATCGGCCCTTCCGAGGGGCCGGGCTTGGCATTCGCCGCCGCGATCAACATGCCGTAAACCGAATTCGGCGCGTCCGTCATTTTCGGCGCTTCGGCGGGCAATGGCGTGACAAAGCGGTCCGCGAAATTCGCGGCCCCCACCAGCGTCACACCGACGCCGACAATCGCCACCGCGTACAGATTAAGAGACTTCGACATTCTCTGCCTCCCCGTTTTCCTTCACCCACCATGTCTGGATGCAATTGTTGTGATAGATCGAGTTCTCGCCGCGCACCTCGCGCAGCTGCGCCTTGGTGGGCTGCACATAGCCGGTGTCGTCATGGGCGCGGCTTTGCAACAGCATTTCGCTCCCGTCCCACTCGATATCGAGATAGAACCGCGACAGCGCCTTGGTGTCGCCTTCCTTGGCCAGCCGCGCCTGCGTCCAGCTCACGCCGCCATCGGTGGACACGTCCACGCGGGTAATGGCGCCCCGGCCCGACCACGCCAGTCCGGTGATGACAAGCGGTCCGGGGCCATGGGTGATGGGGGATTGTGGCGAGGGAGAAGTCACCACAGATTTCGCATCCATCTCCCATGTCCACTTGCGGCTTGTTCCATCCGCAAGCGTATCGGTATACTTGGAGGTTTCCTCGCGGCTTTCGGTCGGGCCATCCTTGACCTCGACGCGGCGCAGCCACTTGACCCACATGTTGCCTTCCCAACCCGGCACGACCAGACGCACAGGATAGCCATGCTCCTTGCGCAGCGCCTCGCCATTGGCCTTGAACGCCACCAAACAATCGTCCAGCGCCTTTTCCATCGGGATCGAGCGACCATTCGAAGACGCGTCCGCGCCCTCGACATAGATCCACTTGTCGCTCAGGTCGCCCGCGGCCTCCAGGCCCGCCTCTTCCAGCAGGGTCCGCAGGGTAACGCCGGAATACTCCATGTTATGGATCATCCCATGCGTGAACTGGGCACCATTCAACTGTGCGCCGGCCCATTCCATGCCGGTGTTCGCCGCGCATTCGCAGAAATAGACGTGGTTTTCACGCGGGAACCGCTCCAGGTCGGCATAGCTAAAGACCAGCGGCTGGTCCACCAGCCCGTTGATCATCAACCGGTAATCTTCCTTCTTGAGTTCGATCGCGCCCGAATGGTGCCGCTCAAAGGCGCAGCCCTGCGGCGTGATCGTGCCATCCAGCGCGTGGATCGGCGTGAAGTTGATCGAGCTTGTCGTGTCGGCGGTCAGCCATTCCACGTTGCGGCGCACCACGTCGCTCTCGTACTCGATGGGCATACCATACGGTGCCGCATCTACCGGGTCGCCAAAACCGCTGGCCCAGTCCTGTACCTCGGTGATCAACGGCTCCGGCCCGTCCGCCGCGCGTGCCATCGCACCCCCGGCCACGGCCCCGCCCGCCGCCACCGCGCCCCTCAGGAACGCGCGGCGCGAAGCACCCTTCTTGCTGTTATCGGCAGTCATATCCTTGACCTCCTCCAGATCGTTTGTTCCGCCCGGCGCCTCAGACACCGGTCACTTTCACATTGTCATGGCCCGGAGCCGTCACCGTGCCCATTTTGCGGATGTGGTTTTCCAACACATCCCAGACCGGCGGGCCCTCGGTGCCCTCGTTCACGCTGGCCCAACCGGCCACCACGTAATTGCGCGCCGCGTCGATCGGTTCGCCCGTGCTCAGCAGCGTCATCTCGGAAATCCGCTCGCCCTGCGGCTTGGATACATCCACCGCAAAGCCCATGCCGCCGATCCGCACCATGTCCCCGCCCTGTTGGTAATAGGGGTTGGGATTAAAGATGTTGTCGGCCACGTCTTCCAGGATCACTTTCAGGAATTCACCCGTCATTTCATTGCGGTACACCTCGGGATAGCTCATCGAGGTCACGTTCCAGATATCTTCCCGCGTGATGTCCTGACCGGGAATCAGGCTCGGCCCCCAGCGCACACCGGGGCTCATCGCGATCTCGGCGTCTCGCTCACTCAGCAGCGCGTCACAGATGACGTCATCCCACGTGCCGTTGAAATTGCCACGCCGGTACAGCGTGTCCTGCGTCGTACCAATCACCTCTGCCATCGCGTCCTCGTAAGGCGCGCGCTGTGCGTCGATCAGGGCGGTCATGTCCTTGTCCGGCTCGATCACGTCAGAGAAGATCGGGATCAGCTTGTGCCGAAAGCCCATCATCCGCCCGTCGCGCACGTCCAGATCCACGCGGCTGACGAACTTGCCGTTCGATCCGCTGGCAACGATGATCGTCTCGCCCACCAGAACCGGTTCGGGCACCGCGTCATGGGTGTGGCCCGACAGGATCACGTCGATCCCCTCGACCCGCGATGCCATCTGCTTGTCCACGTCAAAACCGTTATGGCTCAGGATCACCACAAGGTCGGCTCCCTGGCCGCGCACCTCATTGACCACTTCCTGCATCCGCTCGTCACGAATACCAAAGCTGAAATCCGGGAACATCCAGCCCGGATTGGCGATGGGCATATAGGGGAAGGCCTGCCCGATCACCGCGATCTTGGCACCGCCGCGCTCGAAGAACTGGTAATCGGCGAATTCTTCGCTCGGCTCGTCCCATTCCGCGTCAAAGATGTTCTGGCCAAGCGCGGCAAAGGGCAGCCCCCCGACCAGCTCGCGCACGCGGTCCTGACCCAGCGTGAATTCCCAGTGGAATGTCATCGCGTCAGGCTTCAGCGCGTTCATCACGTTGACCATGTCCTGCCCTTCGGTGTGATAGCAGGTGTAAGAGCCGTGCCACGTATCCCCACCATCCAGCAAGATCGCATCGGGCCGGTCCGCGCGGATCGCGTTCACCACCGTGGCGACCCGGTCAAGCCCGCCAACACGACCGTATTCCTTCGCCAGCGACGAGAAATCCTCGTAGGTCAGCGCGTAATCAAGCGGGCTGCCATCTTCGATACCATAAGCTTTGCGGAAATCCGCGCCGGTGATATGCGGCACCTTGCCCTTGTTCGCACCTACGCCGATATTGATCTCCGGCTCGCGGAAATAGACCGGCTTGAGCTGCGCGTGAATGTCGGTGATGTGAATCAGGCTGACATTGCCGAATGTGTCGAATTCCAGAAGCTGATCCTGCGTCAGCGCCTGCTGTGCGGCCAGCTTGGCCCAGTTACCGAACCCGCTTGCGCCCACCAGCGCCGATGCGGCCATGCTCACTTGCAGAAAATCGCGGCGAGAGATCATGTAAGTTGCCTTTCCATCACCCGCCATTACATGCGGGAACTTGAATATATGTGCTCAAAGAAAACCCCGTAACCCATTACAGGCACGGGGTAATCCAGCGTTCTTAGTTTCGGACCGAGGGCCCCTCGACCGACAGACCGTTGCCGCGGCTTGCGACATAAAGCTCAAGCGCGATGAACTCGGGCCCACCAGGCGTAAAGGTCTCGGCACGGGTGTCGCGCACGCAGCCCTTGAAACGCGCATGAGACGTGTTCAGCTTGGCGTTCTTGAGACGGTAGGTCGGAAACCCGTTGATCTGGCCCTGGCTCAGGTGGTCGGCGCGGATCATGTTGCCATAATTGTCCTCATGACAATTCGCACAGCTCAGCTCAAGCTGGCCGGTGCGGGTGTAGTACAGTTCCTTGCCCCGTTCCCAGACCTCGGCCACCGGGCCGTCGATCGCCACGTTCACGGGCATCCCGCGCGACTTGGACGAAATCAACGCTTCCATGTTGGCCATCTGTCCACCCGTGTACTTGTAAGGCTCGGCCTCCATGTTCTCGGTGCGGCAGGCGTTGATCTGATGCGCCAATGTGCGCACTTCACCAGCGTCCTCATTCCACTTGGGATAAACAGCGCGGACGCCCTCCATGCTTTCGGGGCCCTCGTGGCAGCTTGCGCAGGAGTTGCCCGCCTCGCCTTCCACCTTGTTCCACTGCTCAATCCCGAGATCGACAAAGATCATGCCGGGATTGTCGAAATCATCCATTTGCAGGGCCTGCGTCTCGTCAGAGCGGAAATGCCAGCCCGACATGATCGTGTCGACACCGGTATCTTCCATGTGGGCCGGCGCCGCGGTCTTTGTCACCGCCTCGATCTCGCCATTGATCACCAGATTGTCATCATCCGCCTGGGCGAGTGCCAGTCCGGGCGCAACCACCAAAGCCGCTATGGCTGTGAGTGCTTTGAATTTCATGTGTTGTCCTTCCTCCCTGGAACAACCCCGCATCGGACATTCCCGACGCGGGGCGCAGTGTCGCTGGCTCAGCCGATGCTGATCGCCTTCGTATCCGTGTAGGTCGATCCGTCGTCATCGTCCCAGACGAATTCAAACTCGCCCGCTTCGGGCACCATGGCGTCGAATTCGAAATAGGGATTGGTCGAAATCGCCGCTTTCATCTCGATATTGACCACTGTCTCGCCGTTGAACGAGCAAGTGAAATTGTTGATGATCGACTGCGGGATAACGTTGCCGTCGCTGTCCTTGCGCTGACCCGATTCCATCGGGTGGCTGATAAGGCACTTGATCGTGATCACGTCGCCAGCCGATGCCGACTTGGGGACTTTCACGCGGGGGCGTACACCTGATGCCATGTCTCTATCTCCTCTCGCTTAGCCGCCGCAGCCGCCGATTGTGACTTTCACGTTCTTGGATGTGCGGGCAAAGCTGCCATCCGCCATCTTCGCCACCGCGACCACGTCCTGCGTACCCGCAAGACGGATGCGTGTCTTGGCGCGGCTTTCGCCTGCCATCGGGCCGAAATTGAACGTGCCCACACCCGGTGTCGGGTTGCCAGCGGCCAGAACCAGGATCGACGCCGCGCCATCGGCGCTGACTTCGATCGGCACGGTGTTGCCGTTCTCGGCGATTTCCGGCGCGATCAGGTCGATCCCGCCCTCAGCCACGTCAGCACCGCCGGTGAAGGCATTGATCTGGTCATCCACGGCAGAGGCCATGGCGGGCATCGGCAGGCCAGCCACCAAAAGGGCCGCGCCGCCGACCGCCAGCGTTTCACGTCTGGTCAGTTCCATTGTCATCTCCTTTTCTCTCGATTCCAGGGCACAAACCGCCCCGGTCACTCTTCTTTCTGGGCTACAAGAAAGGCCACAACGTCCTCGATCTGCTGCGCCGTCAAAAGCGGGTCCAGATCGCCCTCGGGGGCCTTGCCGGTATAGGCATTGCCGGGGCGGGTGAAGCCCTCGGTCTTGTAATAGGCGGGCATGATCGTGCCCGGGAACATCTGCTTGGCATTCGCCACGATCCCGCGCAGGTCAGCCTCTTCCCAACGATCGCCAGCCCCGTCCAGTGACGGGCCGATCTCGCCATGGAACGGCTGATCGCTCAGCGCCGATACCTGATGGCAGGCAATGCAATTGCCGATCGACTTGTTCTTCATCACCAAACCGCCGTTTTCCGGATCGCCGGGCTGACCCGTGAGGGATTGCTCGATCTCGCCGTACTCGCCGAAGGTGACAGAGGCCGGCGCAACTTCGCCGGCAATCAGGGGCGTCGCGACAAGGGCCGCCGCCAAAGTGGTGAGTGTAATCTTCATAGGTCCTCCCGTGGCTACCTGTCTCTCTTGGATAGCTCTGTATACGGTAGTTCACAGCCCCGCGATGACGCAACTACAAATTCACACTTTTGAATTTTTTATTGCGTCGCTTTGACCCATTTACTCTTTTTCAGCCGCGCGTTCCTGAATTCGCCTTGCGTGGTAGCGCTGAAAATCTTCTCCGTTTTCAATATCATAGCGCTTTTCGCTCACCCATGTGAACAGGTCTAGCGTGGTCCCCTTGGCAAAGGCACCGGGCATCAGCGCGACCTGTGCCTGAGCCGCGGATTGCCCCTCTGGAACCTCTTCTGGCAAGAACAGGATTGACGGGGTGAACAGAATCCCCCACTTGCGCGCCGCCTGTTTCTCGGCCATCTCCTCGCCGTCGAAATCGACGATTTCACGGTCGCCATGCAGGTTCAGCTGCACCACAAAGAAGTTCTCGGAAATATACTCCGACACCGCCGGATCTGGGAAAACCTCCTCGTGCATCTTCTCGCAGTAGATGCAGCCGCGCTGCTCCACCATCAGCACCAGCCGCTTGCCCTCTGCATTGGCCTCGGCCAGATCTTCTTGCATGTCGAGAAACGTCTCGCGCATCCACGCGGTCTTGTGCAGCCCGTCATCCCCTAGTTCCGCCGCCCAAACCGGCACCGCCATCAGCATCGCCGCCAGCGTGATCATCCATCTCTTCATGTTTCAACCTCCCGATTGCGCCGCGTCACAGGTTGCCGAAGGACGGAAACGTCTCCAGCATCCAGAACGCGATTTCATTGATCCTGTTGGTCACCAGCAGCCCGGCAAAAACGATCAACAGAACGCCCATGACCTTTTCCACCTTACCCAGATGCCGGCGGAATTTCTGCGCAAAGCGCAGGAACGGCTTGATGAAAAGCGCCGCCACCACGAAAGGCAGCGTCAGCCCGATTCCAAAAATCAACAGCAGGCCAAGCCCCTGCCACGCGGTGTCCTCGAAACTTGCCGTCATCACCACCGCCGTCAGCACCCCGCCCACGCAGGGCGTCCACCCGGCGGCAAAGGCAAGCCCCACCACATAGGATCCCATGATCGACATGTTCGCGGTATCGCCCGCCTGCACCTGAAATTGCCGGTCCAGAAACCCGATCCGAAACACCCCCAGAAAATGCAGCCCCATGACAAAGATGATCCCCGCCGCCACCCAGCGGAACTCCGCCTGATAGGCGCGGAATGCCTGGCTCAGCGAAAACGCGGCCGCCCCCAAAAGCACGAACACGGTGATGATACCCAATGAGAACAGAATCGCAGACAGCACAGCGCGGCGGCGGATATCCGCTGGCAACTCGCCTGCCTCGTTCAGCGCCCCAAGGCCCGAACCGGCCATATATCCAAGGTAAAACGGCACGATTGGCAGGATGCAGGGCGAAAAAAACACCACAAGACCGCCCAAAAACGCACCCAGGAGCGAAACATCGAACATGTGCGCCTTCCTTCTGTTGAACTCCGAACATATTCAAATTACATTGTATGACAACGACAATGTGAGAAACCCAATGCCGCGCATACCGGCCCTGATCCTGTCGACAGCCCTGATCGCGCTGGCACTTGTGCCCGCGCGCGCCGCAGAATTGTTGATGGTCGAACAACAAGGCTGTCATTATTGCATCGAGTGGAAAGAAACGCTCGGCCCCATCTATCCCAAGACCCCCGAAGGCAAGTATGCACCGCTACGTATTGTGGATATCGCCGCCACCGACACGGCGGATGCGGATCTCAAGGGGCGCGTTGTGTTTACGCCCACCTTCATACTGATCGAGGACGGTCACGAAATTGACCGCCTCGAAGGCTATCCGGGCGAAGACTTCTTCTGGCCCCTGCTTGAACGGATGCTGATCCGCAGCACGGACTATTCCGCTCCGGCGGCAACAAATTGAACCATAACGCGGCACCGCCCGACATTCCGAGGACACGAGACATAGTCATGGGACTTCCGGTTTTCGACAAGACGCTCGACGATGCGGAAATGGACCGCATGATGACGAATGCGACCACGGCGGCCAATTTTCTCAAGGCGATCAGCCATGAGGGGCGGCTGATGATCCTGTGTCACCTTGTGTCCGGCGAAAAATCCGTCACCGAGCTTGAAGAGCTCCTGTCGGCACGGCAAGCCGCTGTTTCCCAACAGCTTTCCCGCCTGCGGCTAGAGGGTCTGGTGACACCGCGACGCGAGGGAAAGACGATCTATTACAGCCTTTCGGATGAACGTCCTCGCCGAATCCTCGAAGTCGTGTATGATCTGTTCTGCGCGCAGGATTCGGGACCGCGCGAAATCTGACGGACCTCCCCGCGCGCAACGGGAGGATGACATGTATAACTGGATCAGTGACGCCACGCTCGTGGCGTGCATCGGTCTCGCTTCCGGCCTTCTCTTGGGATTGGCGGCGCGACTGGGACGTTTCTGCACATTGGGCGCGATTGAGGATCTGCTTTACGGCGGGTCCAGTATGCGAATGCGCATGTGGATTCTCGCCATTGGCGTCGCCATCACTGGCAGTTTCGCCCTGACCGGTATGGGCCTGCTGGACCCGACGCAAAGCTTCTATCTGTCGATTCGCTGGATGCCGCTGGCCTCCATTCTTGGTGGGCTGATGTTCGGTTACGGCATGGCGCTGGCGGGCAATTGCGGCTACGGGATGCTCGCCCGGCTAGGCGGCGGCGACCTGCGCGCCTTCGTGGTGATGCTGGTCATGGGCGTGGCGGCCTACATGGTGCTGTTCGGCCCGCTGGCCGGGCTTCGCAACATGGCCTTCCCCCAGATCGAGGTCACGGACGCGCCCCCCGGCCTTGTCCACATGATCGCCGGGGGCACCGGCCTGTCCATCGCCCCGCTCGGCATCGCCATCGGTGCGGTCGTGACGCTGGGCGCGCTGGCCTCGCGCAGCTTTCTGACAGACCCCGCCGCGATTTTCTGGTCGCTCATTGTCGGACTGGCCATCGTCACCGGCTGGGCGGGCAGCTACTGGGTGGCCACCCACGGCTTTACCGCCATGCCCGTCGTGTCGCACAGCTTTTCCGCGCCGGTGGGCGAAACGCTTATATACGCCATGACCGGCTCGGTGCGCGCGCCCTCCTTCGCGGTCGGCTCTGTCGCGGGTGTGGCGCTCGGGGCGCTGGCCGGGTCGCTGTTCAAGGGGCATTTCCGCTGGGAAGCCTGCGAAGACCCGCGCGAGCTGCGCCGCCAGATGCTGGGCGGCGGCCTGATGGGCGCAGGCGCGGTGATCGCGCTCGGCTGCACCGTCGGTCAGGGACTGTCGGCGTTTTCGGTGCTGGCCTTCTCTGCCCCGGTCACGTTCCTGGCCATCTTCGCAGGTGCGGCGCTTGGCCTGCGGCAACTGATCACCGGCTTTCTGCCCGCAGAATGAACAGGGGTCACACCCACAACAGCTTACCCGCAATCGCCCACATCACGGCCCCCACCAGCGCATCCAGCCAGCGCCACGCATTGGGCCGAGCGAACACCGGTGCCAGCGCCCGCGCGCCATAGCCCAGCGCAAAGAAAAAGACGAAACTCGCCGTCATCGCGCCCAGCGCGAATCCAAGCCTGTCATCATATTGCGCGCTGATCGAGCCAAGCAGCACCACCGTATCCAGATAGACATGCGGGTTGAGCCATGTCAGCGCCAGACAGGTCAGCAACGCCCCCCGCAGGCTGCCCGCCCCTGCCCCGGCTTCCAGCGCCGCACCGCCGCGCCACGCCGCCAGCAGCGCCCGCGCCCCGTACCAGATCAGGAACGCCGCCCCGCCATAGCGCATCACCGTCTCCAGCCCCGGCACCGCAAGGGCCAGCGCGCCGAACCCGGCCACACCCGCCGCGATCAGGATCGCGTCGCTGACCGCACAGGTCAGCACCACCGCCAGCACATGCGCCCGCCGCAACCCCTGACGCAGAACGAAG
Organism: Paracoccaceae bacterium; assembly: GCA_024742835.1. Lineage (GTDB taxonomy): Bacteria > Pseudomonadota > Alphaproteobacteria > Rhodobacterales > Rhodobacteraceae > Roseovarius. The sequence goes on from JANSXS010000018.1 coordinate 25,387, forward strand.
GCATTCTGCGCCCCGATGGCAAGGATCAGCGAAAACCCAAGCCCGAATCCCGCCACAACCGCCTGCATCGACCGCCCTCACTTGTCCCTGCCGCCTGTCATGCTTGGTAGGGTGGGCAATCTGCCCACCCTACACGAAGCGGGGCCTTGTACATGTCATACAAGGCCCCGCTTCAACCTGCTGCATTTTGTACAAAACCGCCCCCGCCTCACTCGGCGGCAAGCTGCGCCATCACCTCGTCGGACGCCTCGAAATTCGTGGTGACGGTCTGCACGTCGTCATCGTCTTCCAGCGCGTCGATCAGCTTCATCAGCTTTTGCATCGCCTCTAGGTCAAGCTCGGTCGTGGTGGTCGGACGCCACAGCAATTTGGTCTCCTGGCTCTCGCCCAGTTCCGCTTCCAGCGCGGTGGACACATCGTTGAGATCCGAATCCGCACACCAGATGATGTGGCCCTCGTCACCGGATTCCACATCTTCTGCCCCCGCCTCGATCGCGGCCATCATCACCGTGTCGGCATCGCCCACATCCGCCGGATAGCTGACCGCGCCCTTGCGCTCGAACATGAAGCCCACCGAGCCGGTCTCGCCCAGGTTGCCGCCATGCTTGGTAAAGGTGGACCGCACAGTGCTGGCGGTGCGGTTGCGGTTGTCGGTCATCGCCTCGACGATCACCGCCACGCCATTGGGACCGTACCCTTCGTAGCGGATTTCTTCATAATCTTCGGCATCCCCGCCCGAAGCCTTCTTGATCGCGCGGTCGATATTGTCGTTGGGCATGGATTGCCCCTTGGCCACCTTGATGGCCAGACGCAGGCGCGGGTTTTTGTCCGGATCGGGGTCGCCCATCTTGGCGGCAACGGTTATCTCTTTGGAAAACTTAGAGAAAAGTTTGGCACGCTGAGCGTCCTGACGCCCTTTGCGGTGCTGGATATTGGCCCATTTGGAATGGCCCGCCATGGTGACCTCCGGAAAATCTGGTGACGATCTGGCACTCTATATGTCAGGCTTGGGGTTTGCTGCAACCCGCTTACGCCGTGACGCGTTGCCCAACCGACCCGGTCACGCGAAGGAGAGGTTTCTTGACGCTCGATCAGATTTTGCTTTTCTCGATTTTCGCGCTTCTGTTCGGTTTTATGATCTGGGGCCGCATCCGGTTCGATCTCGTGGCCTTCTCGGCACTGTTATGCGCCGTGCTGCTAGGCCTTGTCCCGGCGCAAGAAGCTTTTTCCGGCTTTGGCCATCATGCCACGATCATCGTGGCCCTTGTGCTGGTCGTCTCTTCGGGTCTGGTCCATGCCGGCGCAGTGCAACTGATCACCCAAACGCTCATCGACAATGGCCGCAGCGTGCAATCCCATATTGTAATGATGAGCGGGATCGGCGCCACATTGTCTGGATTTATCAACAATGTCGCAGCGTTGGCGCTACTGATGCCGGTCGATGTGGAAACCGCGCGCAAGGCCAAACGGGCACCGGGCCTGACGCTGATGCCACTGTCATACGCGACGATTCTGGGCGGCATGGTCACGCTGATCGGCACGCCACCCAACATCATCATAGCCTCGATCCGCGAAGAGGAACTGGGCGAAAGCTTTGCCATGTTCGACTTTGCCCCGGTGGGCGCGCTGACCGCCCTGGCGGGAGTGGCCTTTGTCGCGCTGATCGGCTGGCGCCTGATGCCCGCCCGCGTGGCCAAGCATGACATCAGTGCCAAGCTGCGTGACACGTCGGTCTATGTCGCCGAACTTTCAGTGCCGGAGGACAACCCGGTCATAGGTATGACCGTCAAAGAACTTTACGACGAGGCCGACAGCGAAGATGTTGATATCCTTGGCCTTATGCGAAATGGCAAACGCCGTTTCGGCAGCGCGCGGGACACGAGCGTAAAGGCCGGTGACATCCTGTTGCTGGAGGCGACAGCCGAAGCGCTGGAGGATTTCCGCTCGGAGCACAAACTGGACTACACCGACGCTGACCAAACCGACGCGACGAAGGAGAACACGGACGGGCTTGAGCTTCTGGAACTGGTGGTGCCACGCGATGCGCGCATCGCCGGCAAGACAGCACAGGTGATCGGCCTGCACTGGCGGTACCGGACCTACGTTGTCGGCATCTCGCGGCAGGGCCGCCAGATCCGTCATCACCTGCGCCGCGTAAAGGTAGAGCCCGGCGATATCCTGTTGTTACTGACCGCCAAGGACAATGCGCGCACGGTGACCGATTGGCTGGGCTGCCTGCCTCTGGCCGAACGCGGTCTGTTTGTCATTCAGCGCGAAAAGGTCTGGATGGCCATCGGTTTTTTCGCCGCCGCCGTTTTCGCAGCCACCTTCGGGATCGTGTCCCTGCCCATCGGACTGGGCTGTGTCGTCGTGGCCTATGTTCTGGCGGGTATCCTGCCCGCGGGGGACATCTATCACAAGATCGAGTGGCCGGTCGTGGTGCTTCTGGGCTCTCTCATCCCGCTTGGGACCGCGCTCAAGGATACGGGCGGCACCGAGCTTATGGCATCACAATTGCTGGCGGTCAGCGAGGGTATACCGGCATGGGCCATGCTGACCGCGCTGATGGTGGTCACCATGATGCTGTCGGACGTGCTCAACAATACCGCGACAAGCATCGTTGCCGCACCGGTGGGCATCGAGATGGCCCGCGCGCTTGACGTGTCACCCGATCCGTTCCTCATGGCCGTCGCGGTTGCGGCCTCCTGCGCATTCCTGACGCCCATCGGACACAAGAACAACACGCTCATCATGGGCGCGGGGGGCTACCAGTTCGGCGATTACTGGCGCATGGGCCTGCCGCTGGAAATGCTGGTCGTCAGCGTCTCGATCCCGGCAATCCTGGTTTTCTGGCCGCTGTAACGGAACAGCGCACAAGGTGCAGCGTTGGCACCGCGAACCCAACGAATGATAAGGTGATCCAATGTCAGAGACGACGAAAACCACGCTGCCAATTGTGCAAATGGCCAGGGAAAACACGCAATTCCGCGAGGTGATCTTCACGGGCGACAAAACGCAACTGGTGCTGATGTCCGTGCCCGAGGGTGGCGAAATCGGCGGCGAGATCCATGACGGCCACGACCAGATCCTGATCTTCGTCCAAGGCACCGGCAAGGCGCGGATCGGCGACGCCGAGACAGAGGTCGGCGAAGGCGATCTAAGCTTCGTTCCGTCTGGCACCTACCACAATTTCGCCAATACGGGCACAGGACCGCTGAAGCTTTATACCACATATTCGCCCCCCGAACACGCGCCGGGCACCGAGCATGAAACCAAGGCCGAGGCGGACGCGTAAGGCGTTCGAGGCCGCGTTCCCGACTAGGACAAGCGCCCGTCACCTACAGTGGCGGGCGATCTCTCTTTCGCGCAGGCCCGTGACAATCAACATGCAGCGGTCCCGCGCCTCGTAGTAATAGCCGCGCGCGTACCACATCACCGCCCGGTTCATATCCCGGTCCGAGACAAGCCACGCGCCGCGCAGGTATTTCACCGCCCAGTTCAGGTTCGTTTCTGCATCCAGCAGATCCATGGGCTGACCCGCAAACCCCATTCCGCGCGCGGTGGCGGGCAATATCTGCATCAAGCCGTAATAGGGCCCGTTGCGCGCGCCGGGGCGGTAATCGCTTTCACGCTGGATGACCTTGTGGACAAGCGGGCGCGGCACCTCGTGGATATCCGCATAACGGTTGATCAGCCCCCGCAACTCCGCCGTCTCGTTGGGGTAAAGCGGCGGCTCTGCCACAGCCCTTGGCGCGGGCTGCGGCGAACACCCCGCCAGCGTCACGGCCATCAGAACCATAATCAAGATCTGTCGCATCGGTGAGCTGCCTTTTTTCCAATGTCCACCGCACGCAAGCTGCCTGACACATCGTAGCTGTTTGCGCCGCGTCCTCAGAGCGGCCAGATCAGCGGGATCAGTGCGCTCGACAGCAAGCCGATACTGAGGTTGAGCGGTATGCCTACCTTCATGAAATCGGTAAAGCGGTATCCACCGGGGCCGTAAACAAGTGTATTCGTCTGATAGCCGATCGGCGTGGCGAAACTGGCCGAGGCCGCAACCATCACCGCAACGACCAGTGGGCGCGCATCAATGCCCATTGCATCCGCCAGACCGATGGCAATGGGCGTGACAACGACCGCCACCGCATTGTTGCTGATCAGCTCGGTCAAAACCGAGGTGATAAGATAGATGCTCCAGATGATCATCGCCGGTGGCAGGGCAGACATAGCCGGGGCCAACGCGTCAACGATCAGGCGCACCGCGCCCGACGCCTCAAGCGCGGCACCCACGGCGAGCATCCCAAAGATCAGCGCCAGCAAGCGCCCCTCTATAAAGGAAAACGCCTCATCCGCGTCTATACAGCGTGCCAACAGAACCACCGCCACAGCAATCACGGCCAGCGCCAGGATCGGCGCCATGCCCAACCCGGCAAGGATGACGATGGCCGACAACGCGGCCACCGCAACCGGCGCGTGACCGCGCCGGAACGCGCGCGCGGACGGGTGCGAAACGTCAACCAGTTCCATTTCGGTGGCCAGCCGCTTGATGTCTTCCGGTGCGCCCTCCAGCAACAGCGTGTCGCCGACCCGCACAATCAGATCGTCAAGCTGACGCCCGATATTCTGGTTCCGGCGATGCACCGCCAGCGGATAGACGCCATAGCGCCGCCGCAGCCGCAACGATCCCAAAGACCGGCCAACCATCTTGCATCCCGGCGTGATCAGCACCTCGACCGTGGTGGTTTCCACAGCTGAAACCTGATCGACCCGCTTGAGGCTCTTGTTGCTTTGCAGGCTCAAAAGCTCGGTCATCTGGGTACGCAGCACGACCCGGTCCCCGACCTGAAGCTCCACCCCCTTGAGGTTGCGCCGCAACGACACGTCCCCGCGCACTACGTCGATCAGCCGCACGCCCTCGCGCTTGAAAAGCTGCACGCCTGTCACCTCGCGCCCGATCAGGTTGCTTTCGGGTGGGATCACCGCTTCGGTAAAGAATTTCATCTTGGAGCGGTCCGACAACATATCCGCCATGCTTTCCCGCTCGGGCAGCAGCCTTTGACCGATGAAATAGAAATAGATCGCGCCCCAGGCCACCAGGCAGAGGGCCAGCGGTGTCACCTCGAAAATGGTGAACGGCTCCATGCCCTGCGCGCGGGCCACGCCATCGACCAACAGGTTCGTCGATGTGCCGATCAATGTCAGCGTCCCGCCAAGGATCGCAGCGTAACTGAGCGGCATCAGCAGCTTGGACGCGCTGACCCCAAATGTGCGCGCCAGTTGCACGAAAATCGGGATCATCACCACAACTACAGGCGTGTTGTTCATGAACGCCGAGGCGACAACAACAAAGAGCAACAACATGACGATGGCGACTGCGGGCCGGGTCTTTGCCTGTTTATCCGCCACAGAGGTAAACGCATCAAGCGCGCCCGTGCGCACCAGCGCCCCCATCACGATGAACATCGCGGCAATCGTCCATGGCGCCGGATTGGCCAGCACGGTCAGCGCCGCGTCATAAGGCAGAATGCCCAAGGCCAGCAAAAGCGCGGCCCCGGAAATGGCCACCACCTCTGTCGGATAAATTTCCTTGATGAAAAAGATGAACATGCCCGCCACAATAATCAACGCGAGCACGGCTTCGCTGGTTTGCGAAAGCGCGATAATATTCATTGACCCTACCTGTCCCCGATACCGGTTCCTGCATCATTCTTCATGTCAGGCGCTCTCGCAAGGTGCATGGCCGGCTTTGGCTGCACAAGAAAAATACCTGCCATCATCAACGCCAAGGATGCCCAAAGAATGCCCGAATAGCTCTCTTGCAACAGCGCCATGGACCAGATCACGCCAAAACCTGTCACAAGATACGCCACCTGCGCGGTAAAAACCGACCCCGCCCGCCCGGCAAGCCAGACATAGGTCGCGTAAACCATCGCATGAACAATCGAATTCAGAACAAGCGCAAGATCCGCCAGATCATAGGGCGGCAAGGGATTGATCCACTGGCCGGACCAAAGCGCCAGCGGCAGCGTTACCGCCATGGCCAGCATGGAGGCCAGCGCAAGCACCTGGATCGGGTCCAGCCCATAGGTGCCGAACCGCGCCACCAGATTGACCTCGCTCGCGTAGCAAAAGGGCGCGATAAGCGCCACCGGCACGAATACCAGCGCCAGCCCCGCAGGCAGGTCTGCTTGTGGCACAAGCAACAGAAGGATTCCGCCAAAACCGAACAAAAGCCCAAGGATGCGCACGGCAAGAAACCGGTCGTTTCCCAGGATCAGCGCCAGCGGAAAGGCAAAGATCGGCACGCTGGAAATCAGGATGGACAAGACCCCGCCGGGCAGATGCCGGGCGGCGGTGTAATAGGCCACATCCGGGATCACCGCCCCCAGAAGCGCCACCGCGACCAGCAGGCGCCACGCATGGCGAATGGGAGGGAATGGCTTGCCGCGCAAGGCGTTCAGCCCCAGCATGAGTACCGCCACGATGGTCACCTGCCAAAAGATCAGGCCAAGCGGCCCATAGCCGGTGGACACCGCGATCTTCGCCAGCGGGATGCACAGGCCCCAGCCCGCACCCATGGCGATCAGAATCCCGCTCAGGAATAGCCGGTCACCCAATCTCCGGACCCGCCGGCGGCAGCCGTCCACCCTGTCGCACCATCTCTACACGTTGCGCCCGGCCCGTGGCATCGTCGGTTTCAACGTAAAGCCCCGACAGCGTGACAGCGCCCATTGCGGGGGTGAACCGTTCCTTGCCCATGCCGGTCACGAAGCGGCGCATCGGCTCTGCCTTGTCCATGCCGATCACGCTCAGGTAATCGCCGCACATGCCCGCATCCGTCTGAAAGGCGGTGCCGCCGGGCAGAATCTGGGAGTCGCCGGTGGGTACATGGGTATGCGTGCCCACAACGACACTGGCGCGCCCGTCGCAGAAATGGCCCATCGCCATCTTTTCGCTCGTGGCCTCGCAATGCATGTCCACAAGAGAGGCCTGTACCCCGCCGCCGCGCGTATGAGTGCGCAACACCGTGTCGATGGCCGAGAACGGATCGTCAAACGCCCGCTTCATGAACACCTGCCCCAGCACCTGGGCCACCAGAACCTTGCGCCCGCGCCCGTCCTGAAACACCCGGTGCCCGCGCCCCGGGGCGTCCTTGGCAAAGTTCAGCGGGCGTATGACGCGCGGCTCGCTTTCGATGAATTGCAGCATGTCGCGCTGATCAAACGCGTGATCGCCAAGCGTCACGCAATCCGCACCGGCCTCAAGGAACAGCTTGGCATGGGCCCCGGTAAGGCCCATCCCGCCCGAGGCGTTCTCGCCATTCACGACGATGAAATCGAGCTTCCACTCGTTTCGCAATTTCGGCAGGGCCTCTGCCACGGCTTGCCGTCCGGCCCGCCCCATGACATCGCCAAGGAACAAAAGTCTCATATGACGGTGGTAGGGCGCTGACGCGAAAAGGGCAAGCACGATGCTGCGGCCATTGTTCGCAAACGGCGCCGGTCAGTAGGGAAAAACGCAAAGTTTTGCGGAAAATTTTCACCACGCTTTTTCACGAAACGCAGCACGACATTCAGGCGCTGCACGGGGTCGGCTTGCGCGGGTGCGTTGGATCAAATGCGAACCACCTTGGCCGCCAGTACGGTCGTTCCGGTCATTGTCGCGGCGATATCGCGCGGCACCGCGTCACTCGGCAATTCCAGGTTTCACGCCATGATTGATCGCGGCCTGGACATTTACCAGATGTGCCATGCAAGCCTTTGTGTCGCCCGCCTGCATGGCGCGTTCCGCCTCTGCCAGGTAGCTGTCCACCGTTTCGGCCTTCGGGGGTTTGCCAAACCAGTTTTCGGTCGGCTCGGCATCCTTGGCAACCACCTCCTCGCGCCCGTCATCGGTGTCGACGACAACCTCGGCGTTCTCGTTCCTCTGTTCTTTCGTCTCGGCCCAAGCCGCCGAAACCGCCTGGAATCTTTCATCGCAGCTTTTGGCGTCCTGCGCCGCGACACTGCCCGTCACCGTGGAAATCAAAAGCGGGATGACAAGGGCTGTGATGGGGTGTTTCATTGCGACCTCTTTGATCCTTTGCGTGATGTCCCGGATCAACGGGGCACCGCGCCGCAAGGTTCCATCAGGCCATGCCGACCCACATCTCAGAACGTGATCACCTCCGCCTCGGTGATCACCATGTCCAGCGGCTGATCGGTGGGCTCCAGCGGCAGGTTGTCCGCCTCCTGCGCGGCGTAGGCAAAGCCGATGGCCAGCGTTGTGCGCTTGGCGCGCAACAGCTCCAGCGTACGGTCGTAAAAACCGCCGCCATAGCCAAGCCGCCCGCCCGACCGGTCAAAGGCCACCAGCGGCACAATCAGGATCTCTGGCTCGAAAAAATCGTCAACCTCGGGGATCCTGGCCCCGAATGGCCCGTCTTTCAGCGCCGCGCCCGGCCTCCACCGGGAAAATTTCAGCGGTCGAGCCGCGCCCTCGATCACCGGCACGCCGACCGGACCATCGGCCGCAGCCTCAGCCATGGCGGGCAGCGGGTCTATTTCGGTGCGGATCGGCATGTATCCCGCCAGCGGCGCACCCCGGAACTCGGCGAGACGCTCCGACAGGAGCGACGAGCCCACGCCGTTTGCGGCCTCATGCGCCGCCTTGCGCCGCGCGAAAGCGGCCTTGCGCGCCGCCGCCTTTATGTCTGTCAGGTCACTCATAGCAACACCACCGCCGCCAGGCCAAGGAAAGCGAAAAAGGCGACCACATCGGTGATCGTCGTCACGAATGGCCCCGATGCAAGCGCCGGGTCAATGCCCAACTGCTCCAGCGCCATCGGGATCACGATACCACCAAGCGCCGCCGCCACCAGCGTCAACAGCATCGCCGCCGCGATAACACCGGCCAAAAGCGGCACCCCGAACCAGAACCCGACAACCCCGGCCATGATCACCCCGAAAATCACGCCGTTCACACTGCCGACGGCAATCTCACGCATCACGACCCGCAGCGCGTTGCGCCGCGTCAGATCGCGCGTGGCAAGCGCGCGCACCGCCACCGTCATCGTTTGAGTACCGGCATTGCCGCCCATCGACGCGACAATCGGCATCAGCACCGCAAGCGCCACCATCTGGTCTATCGTCTCGGCGAACTGGTCGATCACCATCGAGGCCAGGATCGCCGTCAGCAAATTCACGAACAGCCAAACCGACCGGTCGCGGATCGTCTCGACAAGGCGTCCCGAAAAGCCGCCCTCGTCGCCGACACCGGCCAGTCTCAGGATATCCTCTTCATGTTCCTCGTCCAGCACCGCCATGGCGTCGTCTATCGTGATCACACCCACAAGCCGCTCGTTTTCATCCACCACGGGGGCCGAAATTAGGTGATACTGGTTGAACGCATAGGCCACGTCGCCTTCGTCACGGGTCGCGGGGATGACGTGAAACGTCTCCTCGACCAGCGAGGTCAGCATCACTTCGCGACGCGACGCCATCAGCTTGCCAAGCGTCACGTTGCCCACCGGGCGCAGGCGCGGATCGACCAGCACGATATGATAGAACTGATCCGGCAGATCCTCTTGATTGCGCAGAAAATCTATCGCTTCGCCCACGTTCCAGTGCTCGGGGGCCATCACCACCTCGCGCTGCATCAGACGGCCAGCGGAATAGTCCGGATAGGTCAGCGATTGCTGCACGGCGATCCGGTCACTGTCCTCCAGCACGTCCAGGATCGCGGCCTGCTGCGCGTCCTCCAGATCCTCGACAAGGTCCACCACATCGTCGGAATCCAGATCGCGCACCGCATCGGCCAGCACCTCGGGATGCAGCGTGCCCATCACCTCCTCGCGGATCGACTCGTCAAGCTCCGACAGGATGTCACCGTCGAATTCCCGCCCGTAAAGCTCGATCAGCCGACGCCGGTCAAAGGCGTTGATCTGCTCCAGCAGGTCGGCGATGTCGGCGGCATGATAGGGCTCCAGCTCTTGCAGCAAAAGCGCCTGATCCTCGACATCCACCGCATAGATGACCCGTGCCACCACCTTGGACCCAAGCGTATAGGCGTCATCGCCGCGCTCGTCCTCGCGGGGTGTCGCGGTGTCCGCTTCCCTGAGATCTTCCGACATGCTGCTTTCCTTCGACCGCTGGCGCGCTGTCGCGCGTGACTTGCCGTGCCCGCTTTCTCAAATAGCCACGCCACGCAAGGAAAACAACGCGATTACAGGCCGCGTAGCAGCACGGGCACGGATCAGACGCTGGCGTGTACGGCCGTTATGACCGCATCGGCCTGCGCATGACTCGGATGCGGGCCAAAGCTTTGCAAGTGAAGGCTTCTGCGCACCGTGGCGGCTCTGTCGATGGCGTGGATGCCCCCTCCTGACGGCCTCAACACAGCCGCAACGGTGCGCAGTAGATACACTTGTAAGAAACTGATAACACGAAGCAATTGGTGCGGGCGGCGGGATTCGAACCCGCACGAGCTATGCTCTAGCGATTTTAAGTCGCTTGTGTCTACCGTTCCACCACGCCCGCACGGCGCATTCGTGGCCGACATCAAGCCTGCAAAAATCCCTATCTCTCTAAGCTGCGCTTGCTTAACAAAAGGCCGGGATGTCAAGGTTCGTATGTCAGCCGCTCCGGGATGCCGCATAAGACAGGCGCAACGCCAAGGCAAGCGGGGAGTGCGCCATGCCGTTGCCAGTTCAAAGCGCGTCTTCGAGACGCTCCAGATGGGTCAGCAGATGGCGTTCGCTCAGCCATGGGTTCAGCTCAAGCGCCGCGCGCAGCGACAGCGCCGCTTGGGCATCGCGCCCCAAAGCGTGAAAGGTCAGCGCCTGCCCGCTCAGCGCGCCTACATGGCGCGGCGACAAATCAAGCGTGCGCGCAAGATCCGGCAACGCGGTTTCATATGCCTCGCGCAGGAAATGCACGAAAGCGCGCTGGTTATAGCCTTCGGCATAGTCCGGGCAATAGGCGACCAGCGCATCAAAGGACTCCAACGCGCCGGCAAAATCAAAAACCTCGCGCCGTTCCATGCCCTTGTCGAGCAACCCTTGCGCATGTGCGTCCGGTGCATCCGTCCAAAGCTGCCACATCCGGTCCGACAGCGCCCGCCCTTCGGCCTCGGACTGCGCCGCGCGGGCCTGAGCGATCAGGTCGCTGAGCGCCGTGGCGTGATCCGGCACGGATGGGCAGCCATCGGCGATCGTCGGCGCGGCAAACAGACAGGCGAAGACGGGGGCAAGCAGGGCATGTTTCATCACCCAAACATGCGCCACGAGCGACAAAAATCAAATCACAAGAGCGCATTTTACAAAAAGCCCCCGGATTGAAAGTTTGCAGGCGCTGTGCCTGTCGCGGATGTCCCTGCATGAGGGCGAAAGGGTGCATGGCCGCTTGACCCCGGACCAGCCCAGCCCCACTTTGCCCACATGATCCCGATCAGAGACCACAACCCCTCGGGGCGCACGCCCTATGTAACCTACGCGCTGATGGCGCTGAATATCGGGATTTTCCTGAGCTATTGGCCGTTGTTCAACGATCCGCGCGCGCTCAACCTGTTCTTTTACGAATGGGCAATGATCCCGGCGGTGGTCAGCCAGGATAGTGCCTATGGCACGCTTGTCAGTTCCATGTTCCTGCATGGTGGCTTGATGCATCTGGCGGGCAACATGCTGTTTTTGTGGATCTTCGGCGACAACATGGAAGAAGAGATGGGCCATGTGGGCTATCTGCTCTTCTATCTGGCCGGGGGGCTTTGCGCCGGTCTGGCGCATTACATCGCCGCCCCCTATTCTCCAGTGCCCACAGTGGGGGCCTCGGGGGCGATCGCGGGCGTGATGGGCGGCTACCTGTTGCTTTTTCCAAAGGCGCGGGTGGATATCCTACTGTTTTTCATCGTCATCGTGCGGATCATCACCATTCCCGCCTGGATCATGCTGGGGCTTTGGTTCAGCTTGCAGGTCTTTGGCGGCGCAGGCACCAATCCGGACGAGGGCGGCGTCGCCTATTGGGCCCATGCCGGCGGGTTCGTCGCCGGGATCGTGCTGACCCTGCCGCTGTTCCTGCGCCGGGGGGCGGCGCGGTATTGGTCGCGCACTGACGGGCATCCGCCCCACCCAGAGGCCAAGTACCGCTATGTGCGCAGCCATATCCCACAAGTGCCACGCAAATAAGGGCTGCCGTCGCGCGCACGCGCCAAGGCTACGTGGGGTGCGCACCGACTGTTCACAGACTTATATCGTTTTGAGCGAAAACTTGTTCGGCGCGTCAAACGTCTCGGATGATCTTGGCAAAGCGGTCGAATACGGCCTCGTTCGCGCAGACAACATCCCCATCTTCGATGATGCTGTTGCCCACGTGCAGCGGCTCGATGAACCCGCCAGCCTCGCGCACGAGGATCACACCGGCCGCCAGATCCCACGGCTTCAGCCGACGTTCCCAGAACCCCTCGTAGCGGCCTGCCGCCACATAGGCCAGATCGAGCGCCGCTGATCCCCAGCGCCGCACACCCGCGCAGACCGGCATCAGCCGCGCCAGATCCTGCAACGTCGCGGGCAGATCGCTGCGCCCGCCAAAGGGCAGGCCTGTGGCAAAGATCGATTCGATCATCTTGGAGCGCCCCGACACACGCAAACGCATGTCGTTCATGAACGCACCCTCGCCACGCTCGGCGAAATACATTTCGTCCTTGGCCGCGTCGTAGATGACCCCGGCCACCACGTTGCCCTTGTGCTCAAGCGCGATGCTGATCGCCCAATGGGGCAGCCCGTGCAGGAAATTCGTCGTGCCGTCCAGCGGATCGACGATCCAGCGCCGGGTCGGATCCTGTCCGTCCTCGCCACCGCCCTCCTCGGCCAGCCAGCCATAGGTCGGGCGCGCGCCCATCAGTTCCTCCTTGAGGATCTGTTCGGCGGCCAGATCGGCCCGGCTCACGAAATCGCCGGCCCCCTTCATGCTGACCTGAAGGTTTTCCACCTCGCGGAAATCCTTGACCAGCGACCGGCCCGCCTTGCGGGCGGCTTTCAGCATGATGTTGAGATTGGCACTGCCGGGCATGGCGTTTCGCTCCTTGGTCCTCAAGGCCGCGCGTATACGCCCGCGCCCGACGCGCCGCAAGGGGCAAGACCGGGCAGAATTGTGCCGCCATCCGCATCGGTGGAAATGAGGGGCTCTGCCCCTCGCGTTGAAATTCCAAGAATTTCAACGCTCACCCCGAGGTATTTGACGCCAGATGAAGACAGGGGCCGTCGGGCCTTTTCCTCTGGGGCGGCATTGGGTAGACGATCCGGGAGAACTGATCAGTTTGGGGCGCAGCAGATGGCGATGGACAAGACATTCGATGCAACTTCCGCCGAGGCGCGGATTTATGCGGGTTGGGAAAAGGCGGGCTGTTTCGACGCCGGTGCCAATGCCAGCCGCGAGGAAAGCTTCTGCATCATGATCCCGCCGCCCAACGTGACGGGCAGCCTGCATATGGGTCATGCGTTCAACAACACGCTTCAGGACATTCTGGTGCGCTGGCACCGGATGCGCGGCTTTGACACTCTGTGGCAACCCGGACAGGACCATGCGGGCATCGCCACGCAGATGGTGGTGGAGCGCAAGCTGGCCGCCGAAGGGCAGCCCGGCCGCCGCGAGATGGGGCGCGAGGCGTTTCTGGAGAAGGTCTGGGAATGGAAGACGCAATCCGGCGGCACCATCATCAACCAGCTCAAGCGGCTTGGCGCCTCCTGCGACTGGTCGCGCAACGCCTTTACCATGTCAGGCGCACCGGGCGCGCCCGCGGGCGAAGAGGGCAATTTCCACGATGCCGTGATCAAGGTCTTCGTGGAGATGTACAACAAGGGGCTGATCTATCGCGGCAAGCGGCTGGTGAACTGGGACCCGCATTTCGAGACGGCGATTTCCGATCTGGAGGTCGAGAATGTCGAGGTGCCGGGCCATATGTGGCATTTCAAGTATCCGCTGGCGGGCGGCCAGACCTATACCTTTGTGGAACGCGACGAGGATGGCACCGTGCTGTTCGAGGAAGAGCGCGATTATATCTCAATCGCCACGACCCGGCCCGAAACCATGCTGGGCGACGGCGCGGTCGCGGTTCATCCATCGGATGAACGGTACGCGCCAATCGTCGGGAAACTCTGTGAAATTCCCGTTGGGCCGAAAGAGCATCGTCGCCTGATTCCGATCATCACCGATGAGTATCCCGATCCCGATTTCGGCTCGGGCGCGGTCAAGATCACCGGCGCGCATGATTTCAACGACTACGCCGTGGCACAGCGCGGCAACATCCCGATGTACCGCCTGATGGACACGCGCGGGCATCTGCGCGGCGATGGCGCACCCTATGCCGAGACAGCGGCACGCGCGCAGGAGATCGCGGGGGGGGCTGCGTTTTCCGAGGCCGAGGTCGACGGGCTGAACCTTGTTCCCGACCACCTGCGCGGGCTGGACCGGCTCAAGGCGCGCGAAAAGGTGGTGGAGGAAATCACCGCCGAGGGGCTGGCCGTGATGGTGCCCGAAAGCGATCCGCGTCTTGGCACGGCGGCGAAGAAGCCCACCGCGCCCGAGGAAGGCGGCGAAGCGCGCGACGATATGCTGGTGCCTTTTGTCGAGGCCAAACCGATCATGCAGCCCTTCGGCGACCGCTCCAAGGTGGTGATCGAGCCGATGCTGACCGACCAATGGTTCGTGGACACCACCAAGATCGTGAAGCCCGCCATAAATGCCGTGAAATCGGGCGAGGTGCGCATCCTGCCCGAGGCGGATCGCAAGGTCTATTTTCACTGGCTGGAGAATATCGAGCCGTGGTGCATCTCGCGCCAGCTTTGGTGGGGGCACCAAATTCCGGTGTGGTACGATGCCGACGGAAATCAGTATTGCGCCGCAACCGAGGAAGAGGCGCAACGTCTGGCAGATGGCAAGGACCTCACCCGTGACGAAGACGTGCTCGACACATGGTTCTCGTCCGGCCTCTGGCCCATCGGCACATTAGGCTGGCCCGACGACACCCAGGAATTGCAGAAATATTTCCCCACCTCGGTCCTGATCACCGGCTTTGACATCATCTTTTTCTGGGTTGCCCGGATGATGATGATGCAATATGCCGTGGTGGGGCAAAAACCGTTCTCGGATGTCTATGTGCACGCGCTGGTGCGCGACGAGAAGGGCAAGAAGATGTCCAAATCGCTTGGCAACGTGCTTGATCCGCTGGAGCTGATCGACGAGTACGGGGCAGATGCGGTGCGCTTTACCCTGACGGCGATGGCCGCGATGGGGCGCGACCTTAAGCTCAGCCCGCAACGTATTGCCGGATATCGGAATTTCGGCACCAAGCTTTGGAATGCCGCGCGCTTTGCCGAGATGAACGGCGCGACCGGCGGCAAGGCTCATGCACCACATGCGAAAGAGACCGTAAACCGCTGGATTATCGGGGAAACCGCCCGTGTACGGCAAGAGGTGGACAACGCGCTGTCGCAGTACCGCTTCAACGATGCGGCCAATGCGCTTTATGTCTTTGTATGGGGCAAGGTCTGTGACTGGTACGTGGAGTTTTCCAAGCCGCTTTTGCTGGATGGCGAGGGCGAGGTGAAGACCGAGACGCAGGAGACGATGGCTTGGGTCATCGACCAGTGCCTGATCCTGTTGCATCCGATCATGCCCTTCATCACCGAGGAGCTTTGGGGCACTCTGGGTGAGCGCGACAAGATGCTCGTCCATGCCGATTGGCCGACCTATGGCGCGGATCTGATCGACGCGCAGGCGGACACGGAAATGAACTGGGTCATCACCCTGATTGATGCGGTGAGGTCCGCGCGCGCGCAGGTGCATGTGCCCGTTGGGCTTTATACGCCGCTGTTGGTCACCGGCCTGAGCGGGGCCGCCCGCGCCGCGTGGGACAATAACGAGACGATGATCAAGCGGCTTGCCCGCATCGAGGGGATCACCGAAACCGATGGCTTCCCCAAGGGCTGCATCACCATCGCGGTGGAGGGCGGCGAGTTTGGCCTGCCCGTGGCCGATATCATCGACGTGGCCGAGGAAAAGGCGCGGCTGGAAAAGACCCTTGGCAAGCTGGAAAAGGAATTGGGCGGGCTGCGCGGGCGGCTCAAGAACCCCAAATTCGTGGAAAGCGCGCCCCGAGAGGTGGTCGAGGACACGCGCGAGCAACTCGCCGCAAGGGAAGACGAGGAAGCCAAGCTGCGCGGCGCGCTGGATCGGTTGGCGGAACTGGGGTGATCCCGTTCTGACGGGCAGGTGTGCGGGCGCGCCCCCTTGCACCCGCCCGTACGCTGCCGCTATCACTTGGTTCCATGACCTATCCTCGCTATACAGACCTTCTTCGCACGCTTCCTGCCACCGTGCCCTTTGTCGGCCCAGAGGAGCAGGAGCGCGAGCGCGGCCGCGCGTTCGGTGCGCGCTTGGGGGCGAATGAACAGAATTTCGGCCCCTCCCCCAAGGCGATCGAGGCAATGCGTGACAGTGCAGCCGAGATCTGGAAATACCCCGATTCCACAAGCCACGGCTTGCGCCGTGCCATCGCGGAAACCCATGCGATTGCGCCCGAGAACATCCTTGTGGGCGAAGGGATCGACGGGATTCTGGGTTACCTGGTGCGGATGCTTGTCGCGCCCGGCGATGCGGTCGTGACCTCGGACGGGGCGTATCCCACCTTCAATTACCATGTGGTGGGCTTTGGCGGCGCGTTGCACAAGGTACCCTACAACAGCGATCATGAAGACCCGGCCGCCCTCTTTGCCAAGGCGCGGGAGGTGAATGCCAAGCTGGTTTACCTGTCGAATCCCGACAACCCGATGGGCAGTTGGTACAAGGGCACCGATATCGTCACCGCGATGGACGATCTGCCCGAGGGCTGCCTGTTCGTGCTGGACGAGGCCTATGTGGAATTCGCCCCCGAAGGCACCGCGGCACCACTGAATGCGGACGACCCGCGCGTGATCCGGATGCGCACTTTTTCAAAGGCTTACGGCATGGCGGGCGCACGTGTTGGCTATGCCATCGGGGCCGCGGAGCTGATCAAATCCTTCGACAAGATCCGAAACCATTTCGGCATGAACCGCAGCGCCCAGAGGGGCGCGGAGGCCGCGATGCGCGATCAGGCCTATCTGGCAGAGGTGGTCACACGCACCGCCACTGCGCGCGAGCGCATCGCCGGGATCGCACGCGAGAACGGGCTGAGGCCCCTGCCCTCGGCCACCAATTTCGTGACCGTCGATTGCGGCGCGGATGGCGATTTTGCCCGCGCCGTTCTGCAATCGCTTGTGACACAAGGGGTGTTCGTGCGGATGCCGGGCGTCGCGCCGCTCGATCGCTGCATCCGGATCAGCGCCGGACGGCCCGAGGAACTGGACGTTCTGGCAAAGGCTATGCCCAAAGCCTTGGCGGACGCCCGCGCGCGATAGGGTTTATCGAGAAAATTTTACCGCACCTTGGCAAAATCTGAGCTAACATTTCCTCATGAAACGCGGAATGTTGCCCGAAGCGCCGAATTACACCAATGCCGCCCTGGTGATGGGCGTGGTGAACCTCGTCTGGATCTTCATCGCGCTTTGGGCTGCCTTTGGCTTTCACGTGGTGTTGCTCACCGCGCTGGCGCTCAATCGCCTGATAAGCTGGCTGCGCCTGCGCCGCGCCTAAAGCGTTCCGCCTTTAACCTAAAGCGTTCCGCCTTTAACCTGCGACATCCGCGAAAGGCGGAACGCGTGCTACGACTAAACGGAGTACTGCGTTTCTCGAAAATCTGTGATTCAGGTTGTTCGCGAAACGCTTTAACGTTGCTTGGCAATACTGCGCGCCGCCATGCCGACGGCCCCCAGCCCATGCGGGATATCCAGGGCCAGAAGACCGGCCTCGATACTGCCAAGCACCCCAAGCAGGCCATGCGCGTTCAGGTGCCCCATATGACCGATGCGGAAAAACCCGGTCGCGTCGGGGTCGTCCTCCGTGGCCATGCCAAGCCCGATACCGAGCGTCACGCCCATCTCGGCCTCCAGCCAGTCGCGCAGGCGCTGGCCATCGGGCGCGCGCAGGCTGAGCGCGGTCACGGCCCGGCTGCGCCGCGCCACGTCACTGACATTCAGCCGCAAGGGACCATCCGCGCCCCACACCTCGCAAGCCGTCCAGATGGCGCGGGCCAACATATCGTGCCGGGACCAGACATTTTCCAATCCCTCTTCCAGAAGCATATCCAGCGCCGCGCGCAGGCCATAGATATGATGCGTGGGCGCGGTACCGCCGAAATATTGATAGAACAGTTCCGGCTCTGCGCGGGGGGTCCAGTCCCAATATTTGGAAACGCGGTCAAGCGCGGCGCGGGCCTTGGCCGCGCGCGCATTGAAAAACACAAAACCAAGCCCCGGTGGCGTCATCAGCCCCTTCTGGCTTGCCGCGATCATCACATCGACGCCCCATGCGTCCATCTCGAACCGGTCGCAGGCCAGCGAGGCGATGCAATCGGCCATCAGAAGCGCCGGGTGCCCGGCGGCGTCGATGGCCGCGCGAATGGCGGCGATATCGTTCAGAACAGAGGTCGACGTATCCACATGGGTGGCCAACACCGCCTTGATCTTGTGCGCTTTGTCGGCGCGCAGCGTCGCTTCGATGCGGGCTGCGTCCACCGCGCTGCGCCGCCCGAAATCCAGTGTCTCGACGGTCAGGCCGCGCGCGGCAGCCACCTCTGCCCAGCCATGGCCAAAGCGGCCCGTTGCAAGCGCCAGCACGCTGTCGCCCGGTGCGACGGTATTGGCCAACGCGGCCTCCCATACGCCATGCCCGTTGGCGATATAGATCGCCGCGCGGCCCTTGGTGCACGCGACCTTGCAAAGGTCTGAGATGAGGTCCGGCATCATGTCGGGCAACTCTCCCGCATAGATATTTGGCGCGGCGCGGTTCATCGCGCGCAGCACCCGGTCGGGCATGATCGAGGGGCCGGGAATGGCCAGATGCGGGCGACCGCCGGAACCGGACATGGGGTATTCTCCTGCAAGTGTCGCGACGGGGTATCCGCCAGCGCGGGCCACGTCAATCTTGTACGGCTTGTGTTACGCGCCGGGTGCCCCTACATGAGCCGTTCAACAATTTGGGCAAAGCGCGGCAGATGAAACTTTTCAAACGGATTTCCGACTGGGAAAGGGGATTGCGCGCGTCCTACAACACCGACCTGTCCACGCCGGAAAACCGCAGGCGGGCACATATCTACAACCTGTGGTTCGATCATGCGATCCTGCGCGGGATCTGGACGAATTTCTTTCAGATCGCGCCGGGGGTGTACCGCTCCAACCATCCCACGCCCAAACGCTTTGCCAGCATGAAGGCGACGGGCGTCAAATCGGTGCTGAACCTGCGCGGCAGTCATGGGGCCGCGCATTACCTGACCGAAAAGGAAATCTGCGACGAGCTTGGCCTGACCCTTGTCAGTATCAGCATGCAGGCGCGTCACGCGCCGCCGGGCGAAGAGATCCTTGCGATGATCGAAGCCTTTCGGACGCTGGAAAAACCCTTTGTCATGCATTGCAAATCGGGCGCCGATCGCGCCGGGTTTGCCTCGGCGCTTTATCTTCTGGCGATCGAGGGCCGCCCCATGGCAGAGGCGCGGCGCATGTTGGGGCTGAAATACCTGCATGTGAAACAATCCAAGACCGGCGTTCTGGATCATATCCTTGACGTCTATGAGGCCCGGAATGCCCGCGACCCGATTCCGTTCGAGGATTGGGTGCGTCAGGAATATGAATACCGCGCGATGCAGGCTGATTACCTTGCCCATCGTCGCCCGTGGTTCTGATCCGGGGTCAGTATCGCCGGGCCAGATTTTCGGGATCGGCCCCCGCCAGATAGCGCAGCAATCGCCAAAGGTTCCCCGCCCCCCGGCGAATCCAGCCATCACGCCGGTACCGCTCGGCGCTAGTCGTGACCTTGCCCGGCAGCAGCGTGATACGCGGCAGCGCGCGGGAAATTGCCACATCCTCCATCAACGGGATATCCGGATACCCGCCCGCCGCCTCGTAATCCGCGCGGCTGACCAAAAGCCCCTGATCGCCATAGGGCAATGAAAACAGGCGCGAGCGCATATTCGCCCAACCCGCGACCATGGCCCCGGCCATGCCGCCCGCATCGAACCGCAAGACAAAGGCCGCCGGGCCGCCGCGCGCCATATGCGCCGCGACCATATCGGGCCAACCGGGCGGCAGGATGCTGTCGGCGTGCAGAAACAGAAACCACTCGCCGCGCGCCGCCGTCGCACCGCGCCGCAACTGCCCACCCCGCGAGGGCGGGCCGGTCACGATCTCGGCCCCGGCAGCATCGGCGATGCGCAACGTGGCATCCTCCGAGCCGCCATCGCTTATCACCAGTTCCCGGATCAACCCGGTCTCCAACCCCGCGGCCAGCGGGGGCAACGCGTGGCGCAGCCCGGATTCGGCGTTCAATGTCGGCATGATGACCGAGAGTTTGGCAGGCATGGTCGCGACCCCTGTTTGCACACGGCTTTCGCGCCTATATGACGGAAAAGAAAAGAGGTGACCATGACGCGCAGCATTCTGAAACTCACCGGACCAGAGACGCGGGACTTTCTGCAAGGGCTTGTGACCAATGATGTGTCCCGTTTGGACAATGGGCCGCTCTATGCGGCGATGCTGACCCCACAGGGCAAATATATCGCCGATTTCTTTCTTTTGGCGCAGGGCGATGCGGTGCTGCTGGATGTCGATGCCGCGCTTGCCGGGTCACTTGTGCAGCGGCTCAACATGTACAAGCTGCGCGCCGATGTGCAGATCGAGGAAACCGCGCTCAAGGTTGCGCGCGGCACCGGCCCTGCCCCCGCGGGTGCGGTGATCGACCCGCGCCACCCCGATATGGGCTGGCGGCTTTACGGTGAGACGGCGGGCAACGACGGCACCGATTTCGACGCGATCCGCGTGGCGCATTGCATCCCCGAGACGGGGATCGAACTCAGCCCGGACAGTTTCATTCTGGAGGTCGGGTTCGAACGGCTCAGCGGCGTGGATTTCCGCAAGGGGTGTTACGTTGGCCAGGAAGTGACCGCGCGGATGAAACACAAGACTGAGCTGCGCAAGGGGCTTGCCACGGTCGAGATCAAGGGCAACGCCCCGCCGGGCACCGAGATCACGGTAGGCGGCAAGCCCGCGGGAACGCTGTTCACCCAGTCTGGCAACCGGGCCATCGCCTATCTGCGGTTTGACCGGGCAAAGGGGCCGATGCAGGCGGGTGACGCGACGGTGACGTATAAGGCACCCTGACAGCACGACTGCGGCGCATGGCGGAAAATCATGACAAGATGATGAACGCGCGCACCATGCAGCGGATGACGTGGCGTCATCGCCACATCGGGCGCAGCCGGACCTGATGTTGGGAATTGGGCGCGCGGGCGGCGCTCACGCGCGCTCGGCATACTCCATCGTTTCGGTGTTCACGACGATATCCTCGTCCTGCCCCACGAAGGGCGGCACCATCACCTTGACACCATTGTCCAGAATCGCCGGTTTGAAACTGTTGGCGGCGGTCTGTCCCTTTACCACCGGTTCTGTCTCGGCGATGCGGCAGGTCACTTTCTGCGGCAGGGTCGCGTGCAGCGCCTCGTCGCCATAGAATTCAACCGTGATGGTCATGCCATCCTGAAGAAATGCGCGGCGCTCTCCAAGGATGTCGGCGGGCAGTTCGATTTGCTCGTAAGTCTCTGAATCCATGAAAACAAGCATCCCGTCCTGCTCGTACAGGAACTGCTGGTCCTTCTGCTCCAGACGGACACGTTCAACCTTGTCGGCACTGCGAAAGCGTTCATTGAGCTTGGAGCCGTTGCGCAGGTTGCGCATCTCGACCTGCGCAAAGGCACCGCCTTTTCCGGGCTTCACATGGTCCACCTTGACCGCGCTCCAGAGGCCGTTGTTATGCTCCAGCACGTTACCGGGGCGGATCTCGTTTCCATTGATCTTGGGCATTGTGGCGAAACCTTGACAAAAACTTGATAGGATTTGGTCCGATCCTATATCTAGCGTAGAGATGAAGGGCAAGACAGCGAGATATCGTGCTCGACACAGAGCAAGCTATGCAAATTTTGCAACAATGCTATGCACGACAGGGCTATCCGAATCATTCGAGTTCAGCCATAACCATCGCCACGCCCCAAACGCAAGAGCAATAAAAACAAGGACGAATCATGAAGGATTTCGTTGACGGCACGGCCTTCAATGCCGAACAGGGCAACCGTGCGCGTAAACTTTTCGCGGCTGTTGTACTGGCTGCACTGGACGACGCCATCGCCGACGACAAGAAGTATGGCAACGGCCCGGAACAGATCGCCCGTTGGGCGCGCTCCCGCGATGGTCGCGAAGTGCTGTCCTGTGCCGGCATCGACCCGAATGAGCGCGTTGTCACCGGCCTGATGGATTTCGTGGGCAAAGGCGTGCGGACCTCCGTCGCGCTGTCGCGCGAAGAAAGCGAGCGTCGTCATGCCGCCGCACAGGCCGAAGCCGCCTGACGCGCGCCCGGCATACGTGAACTATACGATCAGAAATGGCCCTGCCCCTTGTGGCGGGGCTTTTTCGTGGGGCAGGCGTTTTCCACAACGCGCGCAACGAGTGAGCGAAACGCTTTTAGAAAACAAGGGGGGCGACACGTGGCACGGTCCATCATGATCCAGGGTGCGGGCTCTAACGTTGGCAAGTCGATGATCGTCGCGGGCCTTGCGCGTGCGTTCACGCGGCGCGGCCTGTCCGTTGCCCCGTTCAAACCGCAAAACATGTCCAACAACGCCGCCGTGACGGTGGATGGCGGCGAGATTGGGCGCGCGCAAGCCTTGCAGGCACTGGCCGCCGAGCGCGCGGCGCATACAGACATGAACCCTGTGCTGCTCAAACCCGAAACCGATACCGGCGCGCAGGTCATCGTGCAGGGCAAACGCTTTGCGACTTTGCGCGCACGCGACTACGCCAAGGCCAAACCGGAACTGATGGGCGCGGTGTTGCAAAGCTTTGCCCGGCTGAGCCAGACCGCCGATCTGGTGCTGGTCGAGGGGGCGGGCAGCCCCGCGGAAATCAATCTGCGCGCCGGGGATATTGCCAACATGGGCTTTGCCGAGGCGGCAGGCGTGCCCGTGATCCTTGTCGGCGATATCGACCGGGGCGGCGTGATCGCGCAGCTTGTGGGCACGCAGACCATCCTGCCGCCAAATGATGCAGGGTGGATCAAGGGGTTTGCCGTCAACAAGTTCCGCGGCGACGTGCGCCTGTTCGACGAGGGCGTGACGGCGATCACCGATCGCACCGGCTGGCCGTCTCTGGGTGTCATCCCGTGGTTTCCCGACGCGTGGCGCCTGCCCGCCGAGGATGTGATGGACATCCGTTCAACCCCGCGCGCGGGCTTCAGGATCGCCGTGCCCCGGCTTGGGCGGATCGCGAATTTCGACGATCTTGACCCGCTGAGCGCGGAGCCCGGCCTGAGCGTGGACATCATAGAGCCGGGCCGCCCCCTGCCCGGCGACGCCGACATGGTGCTGATTCCGGGCAGCAAATCCACCATCGCCGATCTGGCCGGGTTTCGCGCCAATGGATGGGATATCGACCTTGCCGCTCACATCCGGCGCGGCGGGCATGTGTTGGGCATTTGTGGCGGGTACCAGATGCTGGGGCGCGAAATCGCGGATCCTGACGGGCTGGAAGGCGCGCCCGGCTCCGTACCGGGACTGGGCCATCTGGATGTGACAACCGTCATGCGTCCGGAAAAACACCTGTCGCTTACAGAAGCGGCCTATTTGCCCACCGGCGATGCCGTGACCGGCTATGAGATCCATTTGGGCGATACGGACGGGCCGGACAAAGCGCGCGCTTGGCTGCGGATCGGGGACCGGGCGGAAGGTGCCGCGAATGCCACAGGGCGCGTGCGGGGCTGCTATCTGCACGGGCTGTTCGCGTCAGACAGGTTTCGTGCAGCGTATCTTGCGGAACTTGGCGCGCCATCGGAGATCGCCTTTGACGATCAGGTTGAAGACACCCTCGACCGGTTGGCAGGCCATCTGGAGACGCATATGGATCTTGATTTGCTGTTGCGATTGGCGCAGCGACCATCCGCCTGAACGCGGTCAGTCGAGATCCTGACCCATCATCGCGCGATGAATCTCGCGGCGGACAAGTTTGCGCACATTGCGGGTGATGCGTTCGCCAAGCGCGCCTTGCAGTTCCTGACGCACGATATCGGCCACCAGATCACGCAGCGCATCTTCATCCAAAACCGCATCGTCGCTGTACCAATCCTGCGATCGGTCTGATGGCGATCTTTCGCGCTCTTGCTGTGATGCCTGCGCGGTCTGATCAGGTTCCCCGCTACCCTGCGGTGTCCGTTCGTCACGCCGGGAGACGAAATCAAGCGGTTCTTCGTCTTCGGACTGTGACGCCTGTTCCGGCTCGGGTGTCGGCCCCTCTGGCGTGTCATCTTGCGCGGAGTCCGACATCGCCGGTTCCTCGTCAGGCCCGTATTCGGCGCTAGGCTCTGCGATATCTTCCGCGGTATAATCTTCCCAAGGCAAAGGCTTTACGTTGCGCGCGAAATAATCGTCGCCGACATCGTCATCGGGTTCCCATTCATCCTCGCGCGCCGCAACAGCGGCCTCGACCTCTGCAATCCGGGCTTCCAGCTCGCTGTCCGTGGTGGACGGATCACCGCGATCATCGTCTTCATGTTCAGCGGCGTCGTCGTGGTCGGCGGCACCATCCTCGGATGCTGTCTCGTCCTGCTCTGACGGATGGATCTGCCACTGTTCCAAAGACAGACTATCATCCCCGTGATCCGCATCAACAACGTCGGCCGCTTGCGCGCACGTGTGATCGTCCCCCTCTGCCACGCGAAAAGACGGCGAAAGAACCAGCTTTCCCTCATCGGTACTGCTGACGGCATCGGAAACGGTATTTTCTGTCAGCATCGGCTCGTGGGCAGGCGACACAGGTTGCGTGCCGTCTTGATCCGGCTCGCGCTTATCGACGGAAACAAGCCGCCGGATGGACGACAGGACGTCCTCGATTTCCCTGTTCGATACGGGATCTGACATGCTCAATTACCAATCTACCTCAGCGCAAACTGTATCGCCGCACCGTCAATCGTACAACACGTTAAAGCGTTCCACCGTTAACCCAAGACATCATCTAAAGGTGGAACACGTGCAACGATGGGGCGTAGTGCTGCGTTTCTCGAAAATCCACGCGGCAGGTTTTTCGCGAAACGCTTCAGTCTTTTCCGATTGCCCGCAACACGCGATCCAGCTTTTCACCCTGCGGGCTGATGGGCACCGGAGCGTCCTTGACAAGGTTGTAATAAGCCGACGGATCATAGGTTTGAACGCCAAGGTTAAGATCCTTGACCGTCAGTTGGCCGATTGCGGCCAAAACGGTGTAAGCTGCGATATAGACATCCGTTTCCGCCGAAATCAGGTTGGTCTGCGCATCCAGAAGCGACTGTTCCGCGTTGAGAACATCCAGCGTCGTCCGCGCGCCAAGCTTGGCTTCTTCGCGTACCCCTTCAAAGGCCACCCGCGCCGCACTGACCTGCTCACCACTGGATTTCTGCACGGCACGCGCCGCGCGCAGGTTGGCATAGGCGTTGCCCACATCCTGGCTGATACCAAGGCTCACCTCGTGCAGGCTGCCGCGCTGCGAATCGCGCTGCGCCATGGCCCGGCGCTTGGCCGAACTGAGCAGCCCCCCCTGGTAGATGGGGCCGGTGACATTCACACCCACGCTGCCGGTGCGGGAAAAATCGCTGCTGTCAAAATCCTCGCGCAGGCCGGTGCGTCCGGACAGGCTGACGGTGGGTTTCATCGCCGCGTCAGCGGCACGAATCGTCAGCTCGGACGCGGCGACCTGATGCTGGGCCTCGCGGATCCTGGGGTGATTGCGCAGCGCCGTGGCACGCGACTCCGCGACCGTGCCCGAAAGCGTTGGCAGGTTGCGCGGCCGCTGAAGCGCGCCCGGAGCCCGCCCGACCGCCGCCCGGAATTCCTCGATCGCCTGCTGAAGGTTGCCCTGCGCCGCCGCCAGCCCGCTGCGGGCCTCTGCAAGACGCGCCTCCGCCTGCGCTACATCGGTGCGCGTGACCTCTCCGACCTCGAAACGATCACGGGCTGCGCGCAATTCCTGGCGCAAAAGCCGCAAGTTGTTTTCCCGAAGCTGCACGAATTCGCCATTACGGCGCACATCAAGAAAGGCATTCACCGCCCGCAGCAGCACTTGCTGTTCGATGTTGCGCAGCAATTGCCGTGTCGCCAGCACGGATTCCTTGGCCGCGTCGATCCGGTAGCCCGTGCGCCCGAAATCATAAAGCAGAAGATCAAGTGTCAGGGCCACGCCCAGATCGCTATTGGTGGCCGGGCGGATGACCCCGTTTGTTCGGGTGCGCCCAAAATTGCGGCTCATATCGGCGGACCAGTTCAGGATCGGCCGCAATTCGGAAACGATTGCGGCCACATCCTCATCAGCGGCGCGCAACAGCGCGCGGTTCTGTTCCAGCAGGCCGCTGTTTTCATAGGCACTGACAAGCGTTTGAGAGAGTGTTTCAGCCTTGGACCCGGACGGCAACACGACAAGCAGGCCACCCAACATCGCGGCACCGACCCACCTTGTCATCGTTTCGAACATCCCAGATCTCCCGCTTGAACCGTTTAAAATGTAAAGGCCGGCAGCCGCTGAAATCCCGACAGTACCGGTGCGCCGGCATTGAAGGCAAAGCGCCAGCTCACCTGTCCATCGACCTTGTAGCCGATCCGCACCACGCCCAACGCACCCTCGGCAAAGAGACAGGCCATGCGGCCGCCTTCCTTCAACTGAGCCGTGATCTCGTCAGGCACATGTTCCACCGCACCCTCGATCAGGATGACGTCAAATGGGCCATGCTCGGCCGCGCCCTCCGCAAGCTCGCCATGGTGCAGGATAACATTGTCGGCCCCCTGCTCGGCAAGAATCGACTGCGCCTCGCTGAACAGCGTATCCTGATCCTCAACCGCGACGACGGCTTCTGCCATGCGGGCGATCACGGCCGCCGAATACCCAAGGCCACAGCCCAGATCCAGAACAAGCTCGTTTGCCTGAACATCAAGCGCATCCAGCATCTTGGCCAAACTGCGCGGATCGAGCATCACACGCCCGCCGCCCAGATCCAGGTTTTCTCCCATATAGGCCGCTTCGCGCAGGTTGCGCGGCACAAATGCCTCTCGGGGAACCGACAGCATCGCGTCGATGATCGGAAACTTGGTCACGTCCGACGGGCGGATCTGCGTGTCCACCATCATCGTGCGGCGCTTGGCGTAGTCCGTCATGAGGAAAAACTCTTTTGTTCTCGGTGTGCGTGGTTCGCTTTTGCCACAAAGCCCCGCACCCGGCAATGCCCATCGCAAGACCACCTGCCCACAAGTCACCGACGGCAGATGAAAAGACAAGCGGCGCAAGTCACCGGGGCTGGACAAGCCTGCGACAAGAATTTAAGAGCAAAGTCTGACCCCGCAGGGGCAACCACGGAACGGCGAGTTGGCGGAGTGGTTACGCAGCGGATTGCAAATCCGTGTACACCGGTTCGATTCCGGTACTCGCCTCCA
>JANSXS010000050.1 GCA_024742835.1 Paracoccaceae bacterium
AGGAAAAGCCATCATCGCCACCGCGCGAAAGCTCCTGACCATCATCTACAACACATTGAAAAACAAATGGGTCTTCGAAGACTTCACAGCCTTCAAGATCAAAAACTCCAGCCAAACCGCTGGACAAACATCATAGGAGACACCCATGACCCACGCCCTTCTTGTCATCGACGTCCAGAACGATTTCTGTCCGGGAGGCGCGCTTGCCGTTGCTGACGGGGATAAGATCGTGCCAGCCATCAACGCCCGCATGACCGCGGACACCACGGTGATCCTGACCCAGGACTGGCACCCGGCGGGGCATTCCTCTTTTGCGTCGCAGCATCCCGGCAAGGCCCCTTTTGAGGTGACGCAGATGCCCTACGGCCCACAGGTGCTTTGGCCCGATCACTGCGTGCAGGGCAGTGATGGCGCGGCCTTTCATCCCGCCCTCGCCGTGGACCGGGCGCAATTGATCCTGCGCAAGGGGAACCACCAGGCCATCGACAGCTATTCCGCCTTTTTCGAGAATGACCACCAGACCCCGACAGGGCTGCATGGCTATCTGCAAACCCTCGGCATCGACCGGCTGACCCTGGTCGGGCTGGCCACGGATTTCTGCGTGAATTTCTCGGCGGTGGACGCGGCACGGCTGGGCTATGCTGTCACCGTGGATACCGGCCTGTGCCGCGCCATCGACCTTGACGGATCGCTGACGCAGGCGATGGACGGCATGTGCGCCGCCGGGGTGCGGATCACCTGACGCCATGTCACTTGCGACACGCATCGCGAGCTGCCGGATCTGTGCGGACCGATTCGCGCAAACGGGCACGGCCCATGCGCCACGCCCGGTGGTCTGGTTCCGGCCCACCGCCAGGATCCTCATTGCCGGACAGGCCCCCGGCGCGCGGGTCCATGCCTCTGGCAAGCCATTCGACGATCCCTCGGGCGAGCGCTTGCGCGAGTGGCTGGGGCTGAGCGCGGCGCAATTCCATGACACATCGCGCGTTGCAATCGTGCCGATGGCCTTTTGTTTTCCCGGCTATAATGCCAAGGGCGCCGACCTGCCACCGCCGCCTGTCTGCCGCAGCACATGGCACGATCTGGTGATGCAAGAGCTGGCGGGTATACGCCTTTCGGTGATCGTGGGCGGCTATGCCCAGAAATATCACCTCCACAGCAAGGCCGGTGTTACCGAAACGGTCCGCGCATGGCGCGACCATGCGCCCCGCGCCTTTCCCTTGCCACATCCGTCCTGGCGCAATACCGCGTGGCTCAAGCGAAACGCGTGGTTCGCGCAAGACGTGCTGCCGGCTTTGCGGGCAAGGGTGAAAGAGGTGCTGAATGACTGAACCAACCCATCTGGACCGGGCCCATGCCGCCATGGAGGCGGGCGACGAGGCCGCGCGCCTGCGCTTTTACGAAACCCTTGCCGCAACCGAGCTTTTCCTGCTGCTGGAGGCAGAGGCGCAAGAAGATCAGATCGTGCCACAGGCCTTCACTGTGGAAGGCAGGAATTTCGTGCTTGCCTTCGACACCGAAGAGCGTCTTGCCGGTTTCGCCGGACGCGAGGCGGCCTATGTCGGCTTGTCGGGGCGGGCACTGGCGGAAATGCTGGCCGAAGCGGAACTTGGGCTGGGTCTCAACCTCGAACAGGGGCCTTCCGCAATATTGTTGCCGCCCGAGGCGGTACGCTGGCTTGACGATACGCTCGCCGACCCGCCCGAAGAGGTGGAAACACGGGTCAGCGAATTCCAACCGCCCAAGGGCCTGCCCGAAACGCTCCTGCACGCGCTCGACGCGCGGCTGGCCACAGCCGGGAGCATGGCCGACATGGCCTATCTTGTAGGCGTCGTCTACGAGAACGGTGCGCGCGGGCATATGCTGGGTATCATCGACGCCGTGCCGGGGGCCGAGCCTGCACTGGCGCGCGCGGTTTCGGACGTGCTGCGCTTTTCGGGGCTTGAGGCGGCGATGCTAGACGTGGGCTTTTTCCCGGCCTCCGATCCGGCGGCGGCGCGCATGGCGCTGGTCGGCCTGCGTTTCGACTTGCCTAAACCGGACACGACCACCACACCCGGCGCCAATCCCGGCCTCGATCCTGCCCGCCCGCCGAAACTGCGCTGACCCTGCCGATACCGCGCCGAATGCCCCGGTCTTCTTCTTGGCGAAAATACTCCCGCCGGAGGCGTCCATGCGGGATATTCCCGCACCTGTGTCATGTGCGGTGCGGACGGCTCAATCGACGCGGCGCATCAGCATCTGGTTGCCGGGACCGGGTTTGAGTTCGAATATCTTCAGCTCCGCAACAAGGTCTGACAGTTTTTTCTTGCCATAGCTGCGCGTGTCGAAATCCGGCTTGTCTGCCTGGATCTGCTGACCGACGCGGCCGAGCGGATACCATTCCCCGTCCGAATCGATTTTTTCCATCGCCGTGATGATCAGCGAACGAGCGTCGCTGACCTTGCGTGTGTCCAGGCTGGGCGCGGCGCGGCCCGGCGCGGGCGTGTCGGTGCCACCCATGATATTCTCGATCGCGACGAAACGGTTGCAGGCGTTCTTGAGCGCATCGGGGGCCTTGGCCTCGCCGATGCCGATCACCGTCAGCCCCTGTTCACGGATACGGCTGGCCAGCCGGGTGAAGTCGCTATCGGACGAGACCAGCACGAACCCGTCGAAATGCCCCGCGTGCAGGATGTCCATCGCGTCGATCACCAGCCCGATATCCGAAGCGTTCTTGCCCTTGGTATTGGCGGTTTCCTGATGCTGCACCAGACCCAACTTGCGCGCCGTGGCGGTCCAGCCCGCAAGCTGCGGGTTGGACCAGTCGCCATAGACCCGCCGCAGGCCCGGCTCGCCATAGCTGGTGACCTCTTGCAGGATCGCATCGGCATACTTTGCGGGCACGTTATCGGCATCGATCAGCACGGCCAGCAGCCGGGTTCGGTTCTCGGGCATGGGCGATCTCCTTTGATCCCGGTATGCCCCAAAGGCCGGGCGGGCGAAACATCTCAATGCCCGCCCCGGCCAGAAGGTCAGTCTGCGTCGCCGCCGATCTTGTCCTGGGTCTTGGTCTGGAAATCCTCCGCCGCGTGGCGTTCGCGCAGTTGTCCCTCGGGCGGGCCGGACATCTGGTTGACCATGCGTCCACGCGTCACGGCCGGGCGCGCGTCGATCCGCTCGGCCCAGTCCATGACGCGGGGGTAATCCGCCTCGACCGACAAAAATGTGGCGGCGTCACCGTATATACGCCCAAGCACAAGGTTGCCGTACCACGGCCAGATCGCGATATCGGCGATGGTGTAGTCATCACCGGCTACAAAGCGCTTGTCCGCAAGTTCGCGCTCCAGCACATCAAGCTGGCGCTTGGTTTCCATCGCGAAGCGGTCGATCGGGTATTCCAGGTTTTCGGGGGCATAGTGATAGAAATGCCCGAACCCACCGCCCAGATACGGTGCAGAGCCCATCTGCCACATCAGCCAGTTGATCACCTCGGTGCGCTCTGGACCATCGGACGGCAGGAACGCCCCGAAACGGTCGGCGAGATGCATCAGTATGGAGCCGGATTCGAACACGCGCACGGGCGTGTCGCCAGTATGGTCCATAAGCGCGGGGATCTTGGAATTCGGGTTCACCTTGGTAAAGCCCGATCCGAACTGGTCGCCATCGCCGATCTTGATCAGCCAGGCGTCGTATTCCGCGTCATGCCCGGCATCCAGCAACTCCTCGAACAGGATCGTGACCTTCTGCCCATTCGGTGTGGCCAACGAGTAAAGCTGGAAGGGATGCTTGCCCACAGGCAATTCCTTGTCATGGGTCGCCCCGGCGACGGGCCGGTTGGTAGAGGCGAAGGCACCGCCGTTTTCCTTGTCCCATGTCCAGACCTTGGGCGGGGTATAGCTTCGATCGGTCATCTGATCTCCTTGTGGTTGACGTCTTTGACCGCAACCTACAGGTCGCGGCGGTACGGGCAAGCTGCGTTGCCGCATAGCGGGCTGTGCGCTTACGGCGCTGCGGGCAGCGGCTCGGACGAGGGATCGTGACCACGGCCCGCGCTGCGGGCCCGTTTCATGGCGAAAACCTCTTGCCGGGGCACCCAGTCGTATTTCTCGTCCTCGCGCGTGGGGGCCCAGTAAAGCACGCCGCCAAAGCGCCACGGGTCCAGCACCATGCCCTGTTCCATGGTGTCGCCGCGGGCGGAGATGATTACCGTGGAATGGTCGATCAGCAGACGAGTATGGGCGTTGGCAATGGCGCGGTGCAGCGTTAGCGTCTGGAACCCCTCTCCTGCGAGCCGGTCTTGCAGATCCTGCGCCCAATGCCAGCACAGGCCGCGCGGTTTGCGCCCTGCATTGACCTTCATGTTGTGAATCAGCGCCCGGTCCTCCACCTGATAACGGGCGCGCAGCACCATAGGGTAATTGATGGCGATATCGGCGGCGCGCCGGGCTTCTTGCGGGTCGATTTCCCCAGAAAGCGCGGCGATGCCACGGGCAAGCCTGGCCACCTCGTCAGGGGCCTGTTGCGGCACGGGCGCGGCGCAGGCGGCGAGAAAGGCGAGCAGCGGCAGACAGGCGAGGCGTTTGAGGCTTTTCACAAGATCAGCAGGGCTTGAACGGCATCATGGAGAATGCGTAGCTTTTGCGCTTGCGGATGTCGAGCCTGCGCGTGCCGGGCAGTATGGCTTTCGGCCCGGTTTTGCGCGCGTCGCGGTGCCGGGGTGAAATTTTTGGAAAAAATTTTGCCCGAAAATTTCAAATTTTCGGCGGGATCGCAGGCCGGGCAAGGCCCGGCCTGCGACAGGTCTTAAAACTCCACCACGGCTCTGATGGACTTTCCCTCATGCATGAGGTGGAAGCCCTCGTTGATCTCGTCGAGGCTCAGCTTGTGGGTGATCATCGGGTCGATCTCGATCTTGCCGTCCATGTACCAATCCACGATCTTCG